>DATIZX010000155.1:0-45520 GCA_035516795.1 Verrucomicrobiia bacterium | reverse complement strand
AACGCCAGAGTTGTTCTTCACGACTTAACTGGGTCATTTTCATGCCTCCGTTATGGGTGTCATTTCTTTATGAGGCAACGACCTGTTCCATCCCACCCCCAACCAGCTCCTTCGGTGTCATTTGATTTGAGGCAACTCGGTGACTTTTGGGGAGCACATTTTTCTCTTTTCAATGGGGCGGGGGTTTTGTAGCTTCGGCGCGACCCACCCCGTAGTTAAGACCATAATGAGGAGAGCATAGCGTTTATGACTGCATCAATGAATCGGGCCATGCAACGGATTACGAAGGGGAATCCGCGTTACAAGGTGTTTGCCACGCTGGCGTTGTGCGCACTGGCGTTATTGGCGGCGAACTGGGTTCGCGCTCAGGAGGCCGCGCGAGAAGCAGCGGCGGCCATGGCTGGGCAGACGGAGAAGGCGTTCGAGTTTTTCTCGTTCATGCGGAGTCCCGCTTATTCCCAAGGCGAGAAATTGGCCCTGTGGGTTGTGCTGGGTGTGGCGTTCGCAGGCTTGGGGTACGCCCTGATGCTGGTGGGTCAGGTCACGAATGCCGATCAGGGCACCGAAAAGATGAAAAAGGTCGCTGACGCGGTGCGCCAAGGCGCCAAGGCCTATCTCGGTCAGCAGTTTAGCAAGATCATCATTTTAATCGCCGTGCTGACGGTAGTGCTGTTCCTCACGAGGCTGGCGGGCGCACATACGGCGGACATGTATCCGGTCGCTTTCGGACGAGCAGGAGCGTTTCTGATGGGTTCGTTGTTCAGTTTCTGCGTTGGATTTGTCGGGATGCGGTTCGCCACGCTCGGTAATCTGCGCGTGGCGTCGGCGGCGCGCAATTCCTTCGGTGGCGCGCTGCAGATTGGCTACCGGACCGGCACGATCACGGGCATGTTAACAGACGGCCTTGGGTTGCTCGGCGGCACGTTGATTTTCATGGCGTTTGGCGACAAGGCCTATGAAGTGTTGCTCGGGTTCGGTTTTGGCGGCACGTTGATCGCCTTGTTCATGCGTGTCGGAGGCGGCATTTACACGAAGGCCGCGGACGTAGGCGCGGACCTCGTCGGCAAGATTGAAGCCGGCATTCCCGAAGACGACCCCCGCAACGCGGCCACCATTGCGGACAACGTCGGCGACAACGTCGGCGATTGTGCAGGCATGGCGGCGGACATTTTCGAGTCGTACGAAGTGACGATCGTAGCCGCGATGATTCTCGGCTACGCGTCGTTCGGTCACAAAGGCGTGATTTTCCCATTGCTGGTCCGTGCCGTCGGCGTCATCGGCTCGATTATCAGCACGTATAGCGTCCGATCCAAGGAGGGCGATTCCGGCGACGCGGCCCTCGCTTCCGTGCACCGTGGTTTCCTCATCGGGTCGATCATTAGCGTGATCGGATTCTTTCTGATCGGTTTGTTCTATCTGCGTTTCAGCGCCAGTTACCTGGATATGTACCACCAGGCGCGGGCGGGTTTCCCCGGAGGCGTGGGGGCCTTGCCGGTTTGGGCGAATTTCGGGAGGGCCGGGTTGGATCTGCGTCCGGCCTGGACTTGCTTGATCGGCGTGTTTCTGGCCGTGGCGCTAAACAAGTGCACAAGTTACTTCACACACACGTCGCACGCCCCGGTCAAGTCGATGATGAAAGCCTGTCAGACCGGTCATGCGACGAACATCATTCAGGGCTTTGCGGTTGGTTATGAATCCACCGTGTGGGCGATCATCATCATCGCGGCGGCCATCGGCAGTTCGGCGGCGATTTACGTGCATACTTCGCCGGTGTTCGTAGCGTTCGGGGTCGCCATGTGCGGTATCGGGATGTTGACGCTGACCGGCAACACGATCTCGATGGACGTGTTCGGTCCGGTGGCCGACAATGCCAACGGTATCGGTGAGATGGGGTACGACGAGAAGGAAATGGGCGCGGAGAAATACAAGAACGCTAGGCAAATCCTCGCCGACCTCGACGCGGTCGGGAACACGACCAAGGCAGAAACCAAAGGCATTGCCATTGGTTCGGCAGTGATCGCGGCGGTGTCGTTGTTCGCCAGCTTCATTGCGGTGATGACGGTCGGCAGCGAGGAGAAGATCTCGCAAATGGCGCCCGACATGTACAACCGGGTGGCGGGCATGCTGACCGTGGCCAGCCCGATCGTGTTCATTGGTTTGCTCATCGGCGGGGCGGTGCCGTTCCTGTTCAGTTCGATGACCATCCGGGCGGTCGGGCGCGCCGCATTTCTGATCGTCAAGGAATGCCGGGTGCAGTTCCGCGACAAAGACATTTGGGAAGGCCGCAAGACACCCGATTACGGGCGCGTCGTGGGCATCTGTACGAGCGAAGCGCAGCGCGAATTGGTCGGGCCTGGTTTACTGGCGATTTGCGCGCCGGTCGCCGTCGGATTCCTGCTCGGGCCATTGGCGCTGGCCGGTTTCCTGGCCGGCATGATCCTCAGCGGCCAACTGCTGGCGGTGTTTATGGTCAATGCCGGTGGCGCGTGGGACAATGCGAAGAAGTTGATCGAAGACGAACCGAAGAATCCCGAGAAGAACCTCGGCAAAGGCTCTGAGCGACACAAGGCGAGCGTCACCGGCGATACGGTGGGCGATCCACTGAAAGACACTGCGGGCCCGGCCATCAACCCCCTCATCAAAGTGATGAACATGGTGAGCTTATTGATTCTGCCGCTTGTGCTGAAATTCCAAAAAGTCCCAGGCTTGGAAAGCAGCGGTCAGTCGTCTTTTGCCATCGCGCTGATCATCGCGGTTCTGGCCTTGGCAGCCATCGTCTGGGCGGTGAATCGCTCCAAGCACGAGACCCCCGAGATGCAGGCCATGGAATTGGAACTCGAAAAAGCCTGAGGAGTCTCACCGTTTCATAGGGGCGCGGAAAACCCGCGCCCCTTTACTTTTGGTAGCGTCCCAAATTGCCGACTGGAGGGACGCGCTCCGTCGCGTCCATTCGGGAAATGCGGCCACGACAGAGCGTGGCCCCAAGATAGGGCACCAACTTACTTTTCCGAATGTTGCGGAACTGCAACCGGTAAAGTAACATTCGCTCCATGTGCATCAGGCTCCAATGGCCGGGCTTTCTTCTTGCGATACTCATTTCCGGTGCAGGCTGCGCGACGACAGGCCCGCATCGGTTGGCATGGGATCCTTTGCCTTTTCCCCGAAATTCGAACTGGAACGGACCGCCGGGCTCGCCGGCGAAAATCGAGGCTGGCGACCTTGTTTTGCAGGGGCAGATGGTGCGCACTCACGAAACTTATTCGGCGCCACTGGTAATCGAATGCGTGGTTGAATTGGAGAAACGTGAGGCCGCAGATGGATATTTCGGATTGGAAATCGTTCCGAACGGTAGTCCTCGGGATGTGACTCCTACCAAGTTTCGCTCCTTCCGTATGATTTACCGCAATCCCGGAGCCTATAGCGGCAAGGACGTTTTGGCGGTGTTCGGGCGGGACGATTCGTCAGGGGATAGAACGCTCTGGGGAGAAGAGCCGTTTCCCGTGGCTGCTCCGACACCTTATGCCCTCCGTCTGGAAATTGTGGGCGGCCACTTGCGCGGCGAGATTAATGGCAAGCGGTATAATTTTCAGGGCGTTCAAATTCCCTACAAGCAGTTTTACATTCAACTCGAAAGCTGGCAGCCGAGCAATCGCTGGCACGTGAAAGAGTTTTCCCTTCACTAGGTGCCGCGCTTGACGGTGACGCGATGCTCACCGATGATGACTGGCATGCGCGTCACGTTTTTGGGGACCGGCACGAGTCACGGCATTCCGATGATTGGATGTGATTGTGCTGTGTGTCGCTCGGATAACCCACGCGACAAACGGTTGCGCCCTTCTGTTTACGTCGAGAATGATGGCCAAGCTCTGCTGGTGGACGCGACTCCAGATTTCAGGACGCAGGCGCTGCGGGCGAATATTCGGCGGATCGACGCCGTGCTGATGACCCACACGCACGCGGACCATATGTTTGGGCTGGACGATCTGCGCTCCTTTGGCGAGCGCACGGGTCGCAAGATGCCGGTGTATGGCTCGCCGCATTCGATCGAAACGATTCGACGGGTCTTCCCATACGCCTGTACGGAAACACCCGCCTGGCCGGGGTTGCCGAGTTTTGAGTTGCACGAGCTGCAGCCGTGTCAAAACCTTGAAGTGGGCGGACTGAAAGTTCGTGCCTTGCCTCTGGCTCATGGGCGAATGACGGTATACGGTTTTCTATTTCGTCACGATTTTGCATACGTGACGGATTGCAACGCCGTGCCGGAGGAAGTGATCGCCGCAATCCGCGGGGTAGCCGTCCTGGTGCTGGATGCGCTGCGGTATCGTCCGCATCCGACGCATTTGACTATCGAACAGGCACGATCGCTGGCGGAGCAGGTCCAAGCAAAACTGACATTGTTTACGCATCTTTGCCACGAAGCCGAACACGAAGTCGTCGAACGCGAGCTGCCGCCCCACATTCGGGTGGCCTACGATGAAGAGAAGATTGAGATCACAGGAAATGAAATTCGGCATCTGGCGTAAAGAATTGGCAGCTCTCCTCGCACTGCTCGCCAGTGGCTGGACCAGCGTGGCAGGTGTGGCAGACAATCCGGCCAATCGCGTGGTGATTGTCTACAACGCAGAAGATCCAGAGAGCCGGCCGCTGGCCGATTATTACGCACAGAAACGCGGCATCCCGACCAATCAGATTTGCGCAATTCACGCGCCAGTTGCCGAGACGATTTCTCGCAAAGATTACAATGAAAAGATTCGCGATCCGGTGTGGAGGTTCTTGACGGACCAGGGATTGCTCCTCCAAGAGCCGCGAACGGTGATCGACCCGGTGTTGGGCAAGATTCCCTGGCTGGCCACGGTTGATTCCAGAGTTTCCGATCTTGTATTGATGTATGGAGTGCCGCTGCGAATCGAGCCCGACCCGGGGGTGGCGGAGAGAATGCCGACGAATGTGCCGAGTCAATTTCGGCGCAACGAAGCTTCTGTGGAAAGTGAATTGGCCCTGGTTCCCACCGAAGGGGCCCGGGTTTCAGGATTTCTGCGCAATCCTTTTTTCGGAAGCGGGCTGGGTTCGTTCGGACCGCCTTTGAATCGGGAGATGTTGTTGGTCGGGCGGTTGGACGGGCCCGATCCGCAAACCGTGCGGCGGATGATCGATGACGCCGTCACTGCGGAACGTTTCGGACTTCACGGACGCGCTTACTTTGACGCTCGCGGAACTACGGACAAGGGCTACGTCGAAGGCGACAAGTGGATTCGCCTTTCCTATCGCGCGTTCTGCAATGCCGGTTACGAATGCGAATTCGATGACCGGGAGCAGACCTTCAGCGAGGATTATCCGATGACGGATGTGGCGGTTTATGCCGGCTGGTACACGGGGGAAATCTCTGGCCCGTTTCGCCGGGCGGATTTTCGGTTCAAAACCGGCGCGCTGGCCTATCATATTCACTCGTTCAGCGCCGCCAGCGTGCGGACGCGCACCGCACACTGGGTCGGCCCGCTGCTGGCGAAAGGCGCAGCCGCGACGATGGGCAACGTCTACGAACCATACCTTTCTTTGACGCCGCACATCGACATGTTCTTCCAGCGACTGCTGAACGGCGCGCCTTTCCTGGAAGCAGCTTATTACAGCGAGCCGGCGTTGAGTTGGCAGACGACGTTTGTCGGGGATCCATTGTACCGTCCATTCGCGGTACCGCTGGACGAGCAAATAGAACGTTTGGAAAAGGCGCACAATCCCGATGTCGAATGGGCCTATCTCCGGCAGGCGAATCTGCTGGCGGCCAACGGCGAGCCGGGTGAAGCGGAAGGCCTGTGTCGCGACAAGGCGGAGGCGCTGGGAAGCAAGGTGCTTTATGAAAGACTGGGCGACTTGCTGCGCGTTACCCATCGTGACGCGGCGGCCGTTGAGGCCTATCAAAAGGCTGTGCGCGAGCCGGAGAAATCACCCTATCAGTTTATTCGGGTCGCGACCAAGATGGCGAGCGCTTACGAATCCAACCGGCAGCCGGCACAGGCCCTGACAGTTTATGAAGGCCTGATTCAGTCTTATCCGGCGAACGGCAACGTCATTGACTGGTATCGGCGAGCCCACGATCTTGCTCAAGCGGCAGGCAACAGGGCGAAGGAGAAATCGCTACAGGCGAAGATTGATGAATTGCTCAACGCGCAGCAGGCGGAGTCGAGTAAAAAGAAGTGACAAGCTTGGACCTGTTTGTTATCACGGCGCGCAAGCGCAGGAGAGTTGATGGCAAATCTTGAATGTGCCGTTCCAACCCAATTATCCGGAGAACGAATGAAAATTGGCATATTGAAAGAAACCGTAGCGGGAGAGCGCCGGGTCGCGTTGGTGCCTGACGCGATTGCGCCTTTGATAAAACTGAAGCTCGAAGTTCTGATCCAAAGTGGTGCGGGTGCCGAGGCGCTCTTCGGCGACAACGACTACGAAAAGGCAGGCGCCCGCGTTTTGCCCGATGCCGCCTCTCTGGGCCATGAATCCGACATCCTTGTGAAGGTGCAAAAACCTGCTCCGGACGAGGTGGGGCTTATGCGCGAAGGCACGGTACTCATCGGTTTTCTGCAACCGGCGACGAGTGCTGAATTGGTCAAGCGACTCAATGAACGAAAAATCACGGCGTTCGCGATGGAACTGATTCCACGCATCAGCCGCGCCCAGAGCATGGACGCGCTTTCGTCTCAGGCCAACGTTGCCGGCTACCGGGCCGTGCTGATTGCCGCAGTGGCCCTCGGCAAGTATCTGCCAATGATGACAACTGCCGCAGGCACCATTCGGCCCGCCAAAGTGCTGGTGCTCGGTGCGGGTGTGGCCGGATTGCAGGCGATCGCCACGGCGCGGAGATTGGGCGCGGTCGTTTGGGGCTACGATGTCCGTCCCGCGGTTAAGGAGCAAGTCGAAAGTCTCGGTGCCAAATTCCTCGAATTCGATCTTGGCGTGCAAGACGCGCAAGATAAAGGTGGCTATGCCAAAGAGCTTTCTGACGAAGCGAAGCGCAAACAGCAGCAAATGCTCGCCGAAAGGACGAAGGAATTCGACGTTGTGATCACCACGGCATTGATCCCCGGCAAGCCGGCGCCCCGTTTGATCACCAAGGAAACCGTGGCCGGTATGAAGCCGGGTTCGGTGATTGTCGATCTCGCGGCGGAGACGGGCGGGAATTGTGAGTTGACCGAAGCCGACAAGGAAATCATCAAGCAGGGTGTTACGATTATTGGCCGGACCAATCTACCCAGCACGCTGCCGGTTCATGCCAGCCAAATGTATGCGCGCAACGTCGTGGAGTTGGTGAAGTTGATGGTAAAGGACGGCAAACTCAACCTCGATTTCACCGACGAAATTATCAAAGGAGCCTGTCTCACCTACAACGGAAGCAAACCGGGGAGCTGATTTCCAAACGCTGGCGGCGCGCAGCAGAGGCGAAATTGCCAATCCGAAAGTCGTCCCTGTTGAAAAGCGCTCCGGTAAACCTTATCGCCGTCGCATGGAAAAGTCTGGAATTACCGGAATTGCCGATCTGTCGCGCGCACGCGCGCGCCTGCGCGTGACGGGAGCGGACCGGGTCGCCTTCCTGCAGGGACAATGTACTAACGACGTGAAGAGACTTGGGACGGGACAAAGTTGTTATGCGGCGTATCTCACGGCGAAAGGCAAAATGCGTGGCGAAGGAGCGGTTGTTTGCTTGGCTGACGCTTTTCTGTTGGAGGCGAATATTGGTTTGGATCCCTCGTTGCGAAAATTCATCATTACCGAAGATGTCGAGATTGAAGATGTAAGCGGAATCTGGGGTGAATGGTTGGTGATCGGAGGGGCGGAGACGGCGTTGGCGCCGGACGCGACTACGTTTGCCCATCCTCTGGGAACAGGCGTGCTGAGCCGGCAAGCGCTTATACCAACTGTAAACAGCGAGTCGCTCGAAGTGCTGCGCATCGAAGCCGCTGTGCCGAAGTGGGGCGTGGACATGGATGAGAATACGATCCCGAACGAGGCGGGACTGGAGAAACGAGCGATTAGCCACAATAAGGGTTGTTATATCGGGCAGGAAACGATCGCCCGCATTAGAACGTACGGACACGTGAACCGGCAACTGGTGCTGTTGGGCATACAAACCCAAGCCGGGACATCTGTGCCGCTGGTTCCCGCACCGGGAGAGAAGATTTTTTCGGAAGAGCGCGAGGTTGGTCACGTGACCAGCGGGGTGTACTCCGAGCAGCTTGGCAAAGTCGTGGCCTTGGGATATGTTCGGCGCGAATTCGCCAGGATGGGAATGAAACTGAAGTTCAATCAACGAACAGTGGAGGTTCTGAGAGTATGCGGCGCATAAGATCTTTGGCGACGATTGCTTTTCTGACCGCGCTTTTGATCGGATGTGGAAGAAAGGAAAAGAAGATGGAGGAGCCACAAGTAGCGGTGATCGAAACGAAATTTGGCAAGATGGTGGTTGAGTTTTACGATAAGGACGCACCCAAGACGGTCGCCAATTTCAAGAAGCTCGCTAACGAGGGATTTTACAACGGGACCACGTTTCATCGTGTGATACCGGGCTTTATGATCCAGGGCGGCGATCCGAACAGCAAGGACGATGACCGGAGCAACGACGGAACCGGCGGCCCCGGTTACACTATCCCCGCAGAAATCAAACGCGAGAACAAGCGTGGCACCATCGCCACCGCGAGATTGGGAGATCAGGTCAATCCAGAGAAGAGATCGAGCGGTAGCCAGTTTTTTATCAATGTGAAAGATAATAATTTCCTGAATGGAGGCTACACCGTCTTTGGCGACGTCATTGCCGGAATGGATGTAGCGGACAAGATTGCCGCCGTTCCTCGCGACAGCCGCGATAATCCCAAAGAAAAAATCGAGATGACAGTGTCCCTCGCCACGCGCGACGAGGCGCTTAAGAAATAACAACCCGAGCCGACGCGAGGCATGACGGTTGCCGAATTGACCGGAATTCTTGGAAGACTTGGGTGCCCCAAGAACAGATGCGCTGCCATGGCGGCACAACTCGATAGGCGCGCCCGGATGGATGCCGAACGGAAAGGGGTCTCCCACCAAGCGGCACTGGAACGGCTGATTGGCTTGATGGCTCAAGGCTGGGCTGCACAAAACAAAAAGGAGTAGGAAGATCGCGCATCGCTTTTTGCTCTCAATTCACCCAGATTCTGACCGATATCCTCGAATATCTCGGCATCGCCTTCGGTGCAGTGCTCGGTCGGGGTGTGCTGTGACTCCGCCACCTGCAGGCCAGCAGGTAACGCAGGCTCCACCGGCTTGGTTCGTCGAATGACAGCAGTGTCAAATTGCAGACACTTTTAGGAAAACTTCCAAAAAAGCTTGTAATCCGCCGTCATCTCCCTATTATCGCCTCTTGGAGAAGCGAGAGGGCGCGTGCCAGTTGTGGCCCGGGAACAAGGGAGCAGGGACATGAACGGCACGAACAGAGTTACTTGGGCGACAATTCCGATTCTCTTATTGGTCGTTTTTCTTACTCGTAACGGCGCTTCTGCGAGCAATTCCAGCTTGGCGACAACCCCCGAACCATCGTCCTGGGTGCTGGCGGGGCTTGGATTACTCGGGGCATTCACGATTTGTCGCCGTCGCTAGTCTTAATCAGCAAGCCTATCCCGGCCGGTCGAACTTTCGCAGTGCTATTTTGTTCGTTGTATGAAGTGGCCGAGTCAGTTATTCATTGAATTGATGCGCCTGATTGCAATCAGCTTGGTTTTCCTTTTTGCCGTTGTTGACGCTTTCCCGCGAGAAGTTGCGCTTACGATTCTCTGTACCTGCGATCTTCACGGCCATGTTCTTCCGACGGAGGATTATGAAGGACAAACCAACTTGGGCGGCATTGCGCGTTGTGCCACGGTCATCCGCCAGGTGCGGTCGCATGAGAAGAATGTGCTCTTGCTTGATGTGGGCGACACCCTTCAAGGCACAGCGCTGAGTTACTGGAGCGACGGACAGGTGATGGTGATCTGTCTCAACCAGCTTCACTATGATGCCTGGGCTTGGGGCAATCACGAGTTCGACTGGGGACTTGAGAAGCTTGCGGCCTGTGCAGAGCAGGCCGAGATGCCGGTTTTAAACGCGAACGTTCGAGTCTCTGAGCACGACCGAAACCCGCTCTCCCTGCAGATTGCCGCACGGCTGAAACCCTACATTCTGCGCGAAATGGACGGTGTCAAGATCGGTATCATTGGCCTGAACACACCCGGAATTCCGACGTGGAGCCGGCCGCGTCTGATTGACGGGCTGGAGTTCTTGGATTCGCTGGAGACGCTCCGCAAGATCGTGCCGGAGGTTCGTCATGCTGGCGCGCAAGTATTGGTGCTGATTTGCCACCAAGGATACCGTGAGGCTGGAGACGACCCGGCGAATCAAATCAATGCCATTGCCCGCAACTTTCCTGAACTGGATGTGATCATCGGCGCACATACGCACCGCAACTATCCGGAGTTCAAGGTCGGCCAATCTCTGTATTGTCAGGCGGATCATTATGGAATTCATCTTGGCCGAATCGACCTGGTATTCGACACGGAGAAGGGGCTCATCGTCAAGCGCCAGTCGAATACATTTCTGATGGACGAACACATCCCGCTGGATCGCGAAATTTTGAATTTGGCAGGCAGAGAAATCGACCGGTCCGAGAAGAGACTCAGCACCGTCATTGGCCAAGCCGCAGGTGACTTTGGCACCCGCGCCGGGCCTCGCAAGGAAACTCCGATTCACGATCTCATTTTCAACGCAATTGTCGAAGCATTGAGCAAGCAAGGGACGAAAGTGGATGCGGTTGTGCACGGTCTGTTCGAACGTCGCGCCACACTGAAACGGGGTCCGCTCACGGTCCGGGACATTTGGAGAATAGTTCCTTATGAGAACACCCTCGGTGTCGTACAATTGACCCCTGCGGAGCTCCGCGATGTTTTGGAAGAAGATCTGGATGCCTACAACAACTCTTCTTTCCGTGGAATCTGGGGGCTGAAATGGACGTTCAATCCTGACGCGAACAAGGGAGACCGAACAATTTCATTGCTTCATGACGACGGCAGCGCGCTGATCGCTACGCAGCGACTGGCTGTCGCCTTCAACAGTTACGATTTGGCCAGTGGCGGATTGCGATGGAAACGACTGCGCGATCTGGTGAACCGGCCCGAAACAAAGCTCGCGGAATACAACATTCAAGTGCGCGAGGCGGTTATCAACTACATTCGGAACCGAGGCACAGTAGCGCCATCGGTTGGAGATTGGTGGAAAGCTGAAACTCGATCCGCACGCTCCGTTTCGCAAGCCAGTCGATCTCGCTAATCTGGTATTCCCTTCCTGGATTCGGTAACGACTTTGTACATCGAAGCGTTACAAAAACGGACATCCAACGATACTTTTCGCACCGTCTGGACACGGATTTCGCCAAATGACCAATGGCATATTAGCTGCTGTTTTTTACACAGAATTAGTGGTGGCAGGAGCGGATTTAAAGAAAAACTATGGCGAGTTTCATATATCAAGCCCGCGACCCGTCCGGACGGTCGATCAGCGGTGACGTCGAGGCCCTCGACGAACACACTGCGGCGACGCAGTTAATGGACCGCGGCCTGATGGTGGTCACGATGCGCCGCGGTGCGACCCGGAAGATTGGCCGCAAACGACAGCAAGGCAAAGTCAAGCCGCAGGACCTGGTTGTGTTCACACGTCAATTGGCCACCATGATGGATGCTGGCTTGCCGTTGGTGCAATCACTGACAGCGTTGGAAGAACAAACCGACAACAAGGCATTCAAATCCATATTGCGCCAGGTCACCGAGGGAGTGGAAAAGGGCCAGGCGTTTTCGGAGGCGCTGACGGAGCATCCGCGCGTATTCAATCGTCTCTATGTGAGCATGGTCGAGGCCGGAGAAACCGGGGGATTGATTGCGGAGATTTTGGATCGGCTGGCCAGCTATCTGGAATCGACGTCACGCCTGAAAAAGAAAGTGAAATCAGCGATGACGTATCCGGTAATCGTGTGTTTCATTGCAATTTCCATTGCTCTGTTCTTGATCCTTAAGGTGATTCCAATCTTCGGCGGCATCTACAAAGATTTCGGAGCGCAACTGCCGGGCCCCACGCAAGTGTTGATTCATATCAGTGACATCTTGCGGCATTACTTCCTCCTGGCTGCGGCAACGGTGGCCGCCGCGATTTATGGGTTTGTTCAATTAAAACACACCAAGAAGGGCGCCGCGGTCTGGGACCGTATCAAGTTGCGATTGCCGGTTTTTGGAAAGCTGATTCATAAAATTGCCATCTCCCGATTTTCAAGGACGTTTGCCGCGCTGCTGAGAAGCGGCGTGCCGATCCTGGAAACCTTGCGCATCGTGGGTCAATCGTCGGGAAATACGGTCGTGGAAGATGCGGTCGAGAAAACGGCCGCCAGTATCGAACGCGGCGATAATCTCGCGCTGGCTCTGCGGCAGCATTCGATTTTTCCTCCCATGCTGGTGCGCATGGTATCTGCCGGCGAGCAGACCGGCAAGGTGGACGTGATGTTGGAGAAGATTTCTGATTTTTACGATGAAGAGATTGAAGCCACGCTGGCGGGATTGACTTCGTTGATCGAACCGCTGCTGATCTTGTTTCTCGGCGTGGTGGTCGGCAGCATTGTGATTTGTATGTTCCTGCCCATCTTTAAACTGAACCAGATCGTACAATTTTAGACGGGCGGGCAGCAAAGGGACCGGAGGGTTTTCATGGCCAAAATTGTGATTGTGGATGATGATCCGACCATGGTGTCGGTGCTCTCGGAAGTGCTACGGGAGCATCGTCATGACATTGTCCCGGCGAACAATTCAGAGCGTGCCTTCGAAATCGTCAAGGAGCAAAGCCCCGATCTTGTGCTGACAGATATCGAAATGCCTGAAGGTAAGCCTCAGGGTTTGAAGCTATTGCAGCAGATCAAAGCATTTAACCGTTCCATTCCGGTGATGATGATCACAGGCCAGGGCACGAAGGAACGGGCCGTCCAGGCGTTGCGCGGTGGCGCCCACGATTTCATTGAAAAGCCCTTTCAGATTGATGAATTGGTCAAGCGCATCGACAACGCATTGTTGCACGAGAAAGCAGTTCATGCGATCGAAGAAAACATCCAACTCAAGCGGCAACTTCAAGATAAATTCCGTTTCGAATCCATGATCGGAGTCAGCCCGCGGATGGAGGCGGTGTACCGCCTGATTGAGCGCGTGGCCAATACCGATTCCACTGTGTTGATTCTCGGCGAAAGCGGTACGGGGAAGGAACTCGTCGCGCGTGCCTTGCACTACAACAGCCGTCGCGCCGCCCTGCCATTCTTAGCTGTCAACTGCAGCGCCCTGCCCGAGCACTTGCTTGAGTCCGAGTTGTTCGGACATCGCAAGGGGGCTTTCACGGGTGCGGCTTTTGACAAGGTTGGTCTTTTCCAGCATGCCGATGGTGGAACCATCCTTCTGGATGAAATTGGGTCGATGGCGCCGAGTCTTCAGAGCAAACTGCTGCGCTTCCTGCAAGACAAGGAACTGCGACGCGTCGGTGATACCGAAACGATCAAAGTGGACGTACGCGTTTTGGCTGCCACCAACGAACCGTTGCAACAAAGGATGTTGGATAAGGTTTTTCGCGAAGATCTTTATTACCGGCTCAGCGTGATTCCGATCCAGCTCCCACCCCTGCGGGATCGGGTTGAAGACATACCGCTCCTGGTCGCTCATTTCATTCACGAAATCTCCAAACGTCAGGGTGTTCCTGCGCCTCACATTTCTGATGAAGTAATGACTGTGCTGAAAGTGTATAGCTGGCCGGGCAACGTTCGGGAATTGCAGAATGCCATCGAGCGCGCGTGTGCTCTGTGCGACGACGGCGTCATTGTGCTCCGCGATTTGCCCGAGCGCGCATTGGAAACAGTCGCGGGAGTAGGGCCTCAGCCGTCAGGCGCGACGTCAGCAGCATCCACGACGCCACCCGTTGCCGACACGGCCCTGCGCGAAAGATCGCCCGTCGCTGCGCCGTGGAATAAGGATGTCCCTCCTCTGCAACTCAAGGAGTTTTTGCGACGGCAGGAAGCGAGTTACATCGAACAAGTCATCCAACAGGCCGGTGGTGACAAGGAGAAGGCCTCTGAAATGCTCGGCATCAGTATGGCCACTCTTTATCGGAAACTCGGACCTGCGGATGAATTAGAGACCGTCCCCGCTTCAGCCTAGTCAGAGCATCAATTCCGTGCGGACGACTGCCGGTTTTGAGCGTCGGCCCTCGCGAAGCTGCAAATTTTCTCAACGTCTCTCCATAGTCAAGCGCCAAGATGCTCTGAAATCCATGCGAAATAATCATTTTTCAGTCTCAAAGGCGCTGGCATTTAGTCTGCTGTTCTATTCGCTGTGAAAGATAGAGAATTCCAGGAAAGGCAGGTGAAAAAAATGTCTAGCAAGATTCGCAGCAGCAACGCGGCGTTTACCCTGGTTGAAATCATGATTGTGGTTGCCATCATTGGGTTGCTCGCCGCCCTCGCGATCCCGGGCTTCGTCAAAGCCCGCAAACAGGCTCAGGGCCGCCGGATCCTCAATGACGCGCGCCAGATGGACGCCGCCATTGACCAGTGGGCACTGGAGAACGGTAAGAAGGATGGTGATGCGGTCGTCACCACCAGCGCCGCCACGTATCTGAAGGGAGCATGGCAGAACACCGATCTGCTCGGTGCCACCTATGACTTCACTCATGGCGTCGGCACGCAACAGGTAGTAATCGCGGCCTCAACAAAGACCGCCCTAAGTGGGGTTGGGATTGACTGGGGCGCCTATTAGAAAAACTGTTGTCGTTTACCAGCGCGCAAGCGCTGTCCGTGAAGCGGCGTGAGGCAGGAGGTTGTTCCTCCTGCCTCTGCCTCAAGAGGAGGAGACGACCAATCAATGAGCGGCAAGACGAGAGGAGGTGGATTCTGTGCCAAGGATCTGGCGTAAGCAACGGCAGGCGTTCACCCTCGTAGAAATCATGATTATTGTTGCCTTGATCGGCTTGCTTGCGGCACTTGCGGTGCCCACGTTCATCAAGGCGCGCAAACAGTCGCAAGCCAAACGCATTGTGAACGACGCGCGGATCATCGATGCTGCCGTTGACGCCTGGGCGTTTGAGAAGGGCAAAAAAGACAATGACCCGATTGGCGCGGCCGATTTGTTAGTCATTGCCCAATACACCAAGGCCGGCTTTATCAGCACGACGGATTTGTTAGGTAATTCCTACACGATCGGACCGGTGGGCACAAACCAGGTACTCATTTCACCGGACACCAAAGATGCGCTTTCGGGCGTTTCGGTTGACTGGGGACCTTATTAAACACCGGAATCAAAAGGCTTACTATCATGCGGCATATGACGTGCTAAAAGGCAGGGCGAATCAAGATGCTATTCCGACGCAACAAACAACCAAAACGCGAATTGGCACTGGGCATTGATCTGGGGAGCAGCCAAATCAAAGCTGTGGTGGTTCGACCGCAACGGGAGAAAATGGAATTGGTCGAATGCGCCACGCGAACCCTGCCGCACGAGCTGGCAAGGTCTCACAAAGAGCCGGAGTTTTCTGCCGAAATCCAGCAGCTTGTGGAAGGATTAAAAACCTCGGAGCGGCACGCGTTCGTAACGATAAGTTGCGGTTCCGCAATGGTTTGTCAAACGGAGTTTCCGCCGGTGCCCCTAGCCGAAATCAAAAGTGCCTTGAAACTGAACAGTTCCGGGTATCTGCGGCGCGATTTTTCTTCCTACTATCTGGACGTTTTCGAATTGCAGAGAGGAAACGAGGCGGCAAAAGGCAAGGAGGCGGCCAAGACCAAGGTGCTTGTTGGAGGCGCCCAGAAGGAAGAGGTGGACGCCCTGCGTGACGCGTTGGTGGCGGCCAAAGTCAAACCCGTGGTGATTGAGCTGGCTGCAGTCTCGGTAATCAATGCTTTTCAAGTTGGCAATCCGGGACTGCAGGACGAAGTCGTGGTGCTGGTGGACATCGGGGCGCGTATGACCAGCATCAATTTCCTAATGGATGGGATGCCGCTCATCACCCGGATCATGCATTTTGGCGGTGCTCAACTCAGTGATTACATCAGTCAGATTCTTCTGCTCCAGCCACATGAGGCGGAAGAAGAAAAGCGTAAGATGTCCGAGCCTGTGCAGAAATTGGTGAGGACTGCCATTTCGCCCCTCGCGCGGGAGATCCGGTCTTCCATCGACTTCTTCGAGAGGCAAAACGAGAGACATGTGCGCCAGATTTTCGCCTGCGGTGGATCCGCCAGTTCCCCGGCCTTGCTGACGGTATTGGGAGAGAGCGTAGGCGCGCAAATCGAGTGTTGGAATCCAGTGCAGAATCTGGACGTGAGCCGGTTGAATGGAGAAAAGGAACAGGTGTTCGCGCTCGGTCCCACCCTCGCGGCCGCGATCGGTGTTGCAGCGGCGCGCCTTTCTTGAGCAGGATTACCCCCCGTTATGACAGCCATCACTCTCAATCTTCTGGCAGAAGAACAACAGGCGCAGGCAGCGCGCGCGCATGATCCGCTCAAAATTGTGATTGCGGTGAGCTTGGGGTTGTTAACGGTGGTCGTGGCGTCGGGGAGTATATTGTCGGTGCTGCGAGCGCAAAAATCCGCCGAGTTGCAGACGCTGGAAGCGAACTGGAGCAAGATCAGCGTCTCCGACAAAGAGGCTGAATTCCAGAAAACCCGTGCGCTGGCCGAAGAAATCGTTGGTTTGAATCAGTCACGCGTTCTCATTGCGCCAGAGTTGGCGCTGGTCAAGGATCTGATTCCGCCAACCATCCAACTTAGCCGGCTTACCCTCGGATTGTCTGTGGAAACTGCTGCCGAAAGCCACGGCGAAGAAGCTGGGTCAAAGCATGGCGGGCGGCCGAAAACGGTCGAACACCTAGTTCTTCGGTTGGAAGGCATCGCCACCAGCAGTCGCCCCGAATTGGAAGTGGATCAATTTCTGCGGACATTGCGCGGCGACGCGCGCTTCGGAGCGCTTGTGGAGGACATCCAACTCCGCTCTATTTCGAGGGGCTACAGCGCGGCTGAAAAGTCAGCCCCGGTATTGCCGGACGCCGCCTTTGCTATCGAGTGCCGCTACAAAGAAAAAGATAAGAAATGAAACTTGGTTTCCTGAGCAAGTTGCCGAAGGACAAGCTGCAGAAGGTTGTCCTGGTTGGCATTTTGACGCTGGGTGCTAGCGTTGGCGTCGCCGAGCTTTACGTTCTCCCCAATTGGAAAAACCTGGTGGAGACAAGAACCCGCATTACGACGGTCAACGACCAGATCCAGCAGGCCGAAGAAGCCGCTCGTCAAGCGCTGAAAGAAGGAGCTTACCGGGCTCAAGTGAAGTCCTTCGTCGAAGCGCAGGAAGCCAGGATGATTGACGGCGACCCGTTTGCATGGATTGTTCGTGAGATCACTCTTCTGGCGGAAAAGCATCCGATCCGCATCGAGGGTTTACATGCGGGCAACAAACTCGAACTATCGGAAAATGAGAAGTGCCAGCCATACACCGCACGGATCGATCTTATGGGTAGTTACGATGAAATCGGGAAGTTCGTTGCAGACTTGGAAAACAGCTTCCCTGTCGGGGAGATTGGCAATTTGTCTATTGCGGCTAATGATGAGGACCGGCGTCGCCAAGAGGCGACGTTGGATATTATGCTGCGCATTCGGCCGGAGCAGCCTGTAGCGGCGGTTGAAGGGAAGAAAGCGACATGAAATCCCAAATCCATCCAGTAGTCTGGCCGGGTACATGGACTAACCTATCGCTGGATGAAGCTTTGCGCCGCGTGGAATTGGCTCCGAAGCTAAATCTCTCCGCCGATTCCGGGAAAGGCCAGACGGCAAGACCGAGCAGTGTTACGGCCCCCCTGCGATTCGTCAGGATTCTGGCGTTCTGTCAGGCGCTCATCTTTCTTGTGCTGTTCCTCTTTATGTGCGCTTGGGCAGGGGCACGAACTGTTGCCAAATCAAACGTTGATCTCCGGATCGTCACATCTTCTTACGCGCCGAAAAATGAACGCAATCCATTTGTCTCGGTTGCCATCGCCCAAACTGGAGATCCTGCTGCCACGACAAGCCCCGTGATCGCGCCCGGATTGTTGAAGTTGGACGGTGTATTGTACGACCCCGTCCATCCATCGGCGGTCGTAAATGGCCAATTAGTTGGACCGAAAAGAGCCGTGAAGGTACCGACGGCACAGGGAGAAATAGAGGTGAAAGCCCTGCAAATTGCACGCGAATCCATCCTGTTGGAGGTCGGTGGTCAAAAACTGGAGTTGTGGCTCAGCGGTCATGAGCCCAACAAACAACGGTGATTTCAGAGACCGCGCTGGCCCAAAGGATGCTGATACAAACAGATTACATGAAGACGCTCCGATTTCTGATCATTTGTGCCGTTCCCTTCTGGATGGCTTGGGAGTCGCAGGCCCAAAGTGCCACTGCGTCAGAAGCTCTCGCTTCGACCCGGATGTCGGTCTCGACGAACACACCGACAACAGCCTCCGCTGTGGTGTCGGCGCCCATTCCCGTAAGCGCGGCTGTTCCAGCGCCGTCAGCCCAAGAACCAATCGAAATCAGTTACATTGAAGCTGACATTCAAAATGTGCTGCGGACGCTTGCTGCCAAAGCCGACATCAATTTGATCCTTGGCGAAGAAGTAACGGGCAAAGTGACCGTGAACCTAAGAGGGGTGTCCTACGCGGAAGCGATGCAGTTGATTGCCGAATCCAAAGGGTATGCCTATGTCAAGGACGACGATGTCGTCAAAATCAAGTCCCGAGAATCCCTTAATACCGAGCCGGTCGAATTGCGCACTGTCACGCTGAATTATGCCAAAGCTGAGGATGTGAAAAAAACGCTTGATCCCATTCTGACGAAAGAAGGCAAGATTCAGGTCGACACCCGCAGCAACACCTTGGTCCTCTCGGATACTCCCTCCAATTTGGCCAAATTAGTTCCGCTCATTCAGTCGCTCGACACACAAACGCCACAGGTTTTGATCGAAGCCAAATTCGTCGAGACTACAAAGAACCCCAAGAAAGATCTGGGCTTCGATTGGAGCGGCACTTTGTTGGACCACCAGGTTGCAGCTGGCGGCAGTGCTATTTCGTCGGATCCCACGCAGCCGCCCCAAGTCATCGTCGACGATCAGAACAGGCCGGTTTCCGGATTTCAGTGGGTGAAGCAGGCCGGCGGCTCATTCATTACACCGTGGTCGGCGGGTGTCGCTCTGCTGGACGCGGGACGGGCTAGCATGGTTTTCTCGTATTTAAGCCAGGACTCAGATACCGAGTTGCTGGCCAATCCCCGGGTGGTGACGACGGATAACGAAAAGGCCCGGATCTCGATTGCCACTGAGTACCCAATTCCGAGTTTCGCGTTTAGTGAGCAAACCGCTTCCCTTCAGGTCAACGGATTTCAGTACAAAGATATCGGCATTATCCTCAACGTGCTGCCTCGCATCAACAAGGATGACTTCGTGAACCTGGAAGTGACACCCGAAGCCAGTAGTTCAACGGAGAATGCGACATTGCAGAGCGGCGGTGGCTCGTCCGTGCAGATTCCCATTATCAACACGCGGACAGCAACCACGACGGTACTAATTAAGAGTGGCAATACTCTGGCCATTGGCGGCTTGATGCGGCAAGACGTCAGTGACAATTACACGAAGGTGCCCTTAATGGGGGATATGCCGGTGCTCGGCCCATTGTTCCGGAGCAAGAGCCTCAGCAAGACGAAGCGCGACCTGTTGATTTTCCTCACACCGACGATTGTGCGGGGTGAGTCGCAGACAACGGGCTACGAGCAATATGTCAATGGCTTGCCAAAGGAACAGGTCTATACAAACGACAAATGGCTGCCGAAGGATAACGCGAAGCCGAGGGTGCGCAGTCTATTGGACGCCGTTTCGCCCAATCCGCCAAAGCCACCGGCGACGAACTTCGGTCCGTAAGCCTTCTTTTCAAGGCCTTGGTTCCCGAGGGGTGAGGGCGGGAACCTGCTGGGTGGGGAGGGGCGTCCAGTCGGACGCCCCTCGCACCAGTGCGAGAGTTCTCAGTTTTCCAAAGAAGAGCACCTGTGGTGACCCTAAAAAACGCTCGGGAGCCCGAACTTTATTCAGTTTTTCGCTGCCAGAGCAACGGGTATATCAAATGCTTTTTCTGAATTGAGCACGTGTCGCCCAGAGAAAAGAGAAGAGGATGACTCGAAATTTCTCAAAAGCCAATGACGGTTTCACGCTCGTGGAATCTGTGATGGCGGTCATGATCTTGGGCGTCGCCCTGGGAGCTTGCGTGCTGAGTTTTAGCATGGCGATGAAGGTCGTCGGCACCTCGAGCAATCAAATGGCGGCGCTGCATTACGCCCGTGATCAGATGGAAGTTCTGCGGACCAATTCGTTCGACAATTTGGTGGCTGGGCTTCCAGTCATTTCGGTTCCCACAAACTTCGCCGTCTCTTACTCAGTTTCGACAGTTGATTCGGCGACAAAAAACATCACCGTCAACGTGACGTATCTGAATCGTATTCATGGCGGAACCTCCACAAATACTTTGACGAGTTCCGTCACTTCCACATTGCATTCATGAAGAAATCGCAGGCTCATCAGGATCGATCGCGCGGCTTTACATTGGTGGAGATGGCTGTGTCCGCAGCAATCCTCACCATCGTGATTGCCGGCACCTTAAGCTTGTTCGTCTCGTTTTTGCGATCCTATAACGCCACCACTTTGATGCGTAACACTTCTTCACGGGCCAGTATGGCATTGGAACGAATGGTTTACGGCGTAGGCAGCAACTGCGGTCTGCGTGCGTGGTCGGCCGGGAGCATTTTGACCAATTATAGCGCGGGAGGCTGGAAGATTTCCTCGAACGCCACCTCGCTGCTCTATTTCCAGTACTCGACCAATACCATGAGCATCGTCGATCAATCTGGCAAGACGCTCTGCAGCAACGTCGTTTATTCGACCATGACGAATTACGGCGCGGGCTGCCGGATCTGGGTGGCCGTTTCCGAAACTGCCGGCGGGCGCACCTACACCGTCACCAATACAACTTTTGCCCAATTCAGGAATTAGGCAGTAAAGAAACACGCGAGCAAGACTCAATGAGGAAGGGGAACACGATGAACCCAAATACACACTCATACCGGAATGATGAGGGGTCTGTCCTGTTGGGAGTAATGGGATTTCTTTTTCTCGCCACAGGACTGGTGGCTACGATTCTTTTGGTGGGCAGCAGCCATCGAAAGGTCGCCGAAGAACAATTCGATATGGAACGCGCCATGGACGTGGCGGAAGCCGGTATGGAGCGCGGCGCCCGCTATGTGCAGTCAAATCTTGTTGCTCTGTCGGGATCCAGCGGTATCACCACCAACTCCGGCAATCTGGGCGCAGGAGCCTATGTGTACATAATCTCTAGAAGTAATAGCGTCTATACGGTGTCCTCCGTGGGTACCGTAAATAGTGTTTCCCGAACGGTGACCCTCAAGCGAATTTATCAGCCGACCTACGCGGAATTTGCCCTGTGGAGTTCCAATAACGCCGCGCTCTACTTCAAGTCCGGAGAAGAGTTCAATGGCCACGTGCACGCTGACACGGAACTCTACTTTAACGCCGCCAGTGGTGGGCCGGTTTTCCACAAGGAAGTCACGTCGAATTACGGAACTTACTCCATTACCGGAGGGAACATCAATGATATCGAACTCGACATGGGGCTCACTCTGAACTCCTTTCAAGGCTCGATGGCTGATGTGGACTTCAACTCGTCGGATTCAAGTTCGCTGAAAAGCGTCGCGCAGACGTCGGGTTTGGTGCTTGACGGCACTTCGACCATCACCTTCAACGGCACCCAGGTGAAAATCACCAACAGCCGTAAGAGCTGGAGTAATCACAGTTATACGTTCGGCTCGAATGCAATCATTTACGTTGAGAATGCCACCTCTGGTTCGTCAGATAAATCGGGTATCGCCTATCTGCAGGGCGGAACGGTTGACGGCCGATTGTCGGTTGTGACCGAATCGGACACGTATGTTCGAGGGAACATTACATACAATTCGGATCCACAGTCGAATCCAAATTCCGACGATGCCTTGGGCCTGATTTCCCGCGACGACGTGTGGGTTGACACCAGTGCTCCCAACAACTTGACGATTGATGCCGCGATCATGGCCACGGGTGCATCTTCTCCTACCGACGACGGTAGTTTTGGAGTCATCAATTACGATAGCGGCAATCCGCGCGGTACCCTGAACGTTTATGGCGGCATTGTGCAACAGACGCGCGGTGCTGTGGGAACGTTCAATTCCCGTTCCGGATCACTACAAACCGGCTATGACAAAAACTACAGCTACGACGCTCGCTTTATTGACAATCCGCCCCCCTACTATCCCGTAATTGCCAATAAGGTGGTATTCAGCCAATGGCAGGAGAGCAAATAATATGACTACCGGTTCCCATTCCCTCGATCCCGTCTCCAAACGCTGGTTAACGGTCCTGGCGATAGCCATGCTGATTTCCATCATCGTTCTGGCCAGATCGTTCATCAATGCATTCTCTCCACCACAAAGTGTGAAAACGGACCTGCAGTCCTCGGCGCAAACACCGTCAGCCGCAAGCACCACTCCCGCTACATCCCAATGGAATGGGCCGTCGCCATTCTCCAGCAGCGACCAGCAGCCCATTCATATCCAATCATCGTTTAAGCGCACCGAGTCGGCAACACCGCAGAATGACGCCGCAGCGCGCAAGGAAATGGTTCGCGTTCAAGCCGAAAACCTACGCACGATGGTGAAACAGAATAAGCTCCCCAAATCCTTCGGCAACCTGACGATCGAGAAGATAGACGAGATGGAGAAGAACGGAATTATTATCGAGTAGTTCGAGCATCGCTTCCAGCTTCCCGTCCGGACAAATTCGTCCACATCCAAGCGAAAAGTCCCGTCGCCACGACATGGATTCATCCTGTCCCAAGTGAGCAACCTCCGCCCCTGGCTGGCAAGTGCCCTGCTGCTTGATCCTTCAGAGTCTTCGTTACAAAAGCGAACGGGGACCGCAATAGGTTATCTCATGAAAAGTTTTCTCCTCGCAATCACCAACGGGCTCCTCTTCCCCGCGGAATGGACCAACGCAGTACTCATCTTGGCTCTGATGAGCATCTGCATGGTCTTGGCCTTGTTTGCGTATTTGAATTATCGGACCAGGAAACCCTACTTCAATCTTTGGATTGTCGCGTGGATTTTTTACGCTGTTTACCTGGCTGCCGCCCTCGGTCTACAGGAATCACCCAACGTTCCGTTCTTGGTGATGATGCGCCGCTCCTGTATCGGCTTGAGCGCTTTGTTTATGTTCTGGGGCAGTTTTTATCTCACCGGCCAGCCGCGCAGCCTGCGGGAACTTAAATTCGGGACGGTGATGATCGTCATCTGGAGTGCCGTTGCCGCTTTCATGGTGCGGGATCGATTTTGGATCACGATGCCGGTTTTCGCGCTCCTGGCCGCCGCGGGAATTTACACGGGACTCGCGTATTTCTTGCGGCGAAAGACTTATCATGGAGCCAGCATCTTGAGTTTCGGCTTTTCCCTATGGGGCGTACATTTGCTCGCATTTCCCTATATGGAAGGATCGCAGGTCCTGATGGCCCTTGGTTATCTGGCGACAGCCATTTTGACCATCATGATTGTGATCGGGATGACCATCGAACGCGAAGTGAGCGCGGCCGAGCAAACTTATCGGGTTCTTTTCGATTCGGCTTCGGACGCCATTTTCCTCGTTGACTTATTCCGAAAGCGGATTCTGGAGGCCAATGCTGCCGCACTGCGGCTGACGAAGCGCTCGGCAATCGAATTGGTCGGGCGGCCATTTGTTGAGATTTGCCCCTCCCTTCAAGGCCCCGAGACCGTATCGTTGAGCTCGGACACGATCAAGATCTTCAACGCGGTCTTCCGTCCCTTTAACGAGTTTCCTCTGGCGCGGGCCGATGGCACAAAGATTAACTGTGAAGGAGATACAGCGCTCGTGCAATGGCATCAAAGACCGGTCCTGCAGGTCAACGTGCGAGACGTCAGCGAGCGGCAAAAGGCCGGCAATCAGTTGCGGCGTGCCGAAAAACTCTCCGCTTTGGGACAACTGATTGCTGGGGTAGCGCACGAGCTAAACAACCCGCTCGCTGTCGTGACGGGTTATTCCCAAGTGCTGGCCCGAAAAGGCAATCTGGATAAGAAAATAAGGGAAAACCTTCAACGAATTCTTCACGAAAGCGAGCGCGCTTCGAAGATTGTGCGCGACCTGCTCGCCTTTGCGCGACCTAGCGATCCGCAAAAAACAGCGATGAACATCAATCGGTTGGTTGCCCAGGTTCTGGAAGATCAACAAGCCAATCTCCAAGCGGCCGGCATTCAGTTGGAGACTCAATTGGCGAAAGATTTGCCGGAGACCATGGCCGACCACGGACAAATCGAGCAGGTTCTGGTTAATCTAATCGGCAATGCCATCTACGCGTTGAGCGCGCGCCGCCAGCCGCGTGTCTTGACCATCGCTAGCGAGGAAACCGGCAATTATATCCGGATCGGCGTGTCCGATAACGGCGATGGTCTCCCGAAAGACATAGTTGGGAAAATCTTCGATCCCTTTTTTACCACCAAGCCGCTTGGCAAGGGCACGGGTCTGGGACTCACAATCTCCAATACGATCGTTCAAGAGCACCGCGGGAAAATCCTGGCGGAAAATCGATTGACCGGTGGTGCCAGGTTTACAGTGGAACTGCCCGTCATCCCCTGTGCCACCCGCGCGATGGAAGCCGAGAAGACGACAGAAACCGGATCGGCCACGAGTGCGCCCCTGAAAGGATCCGTTCTGGTCGTTGATGATGAGCCCGGCATAGTCGAAGTGCTGAGCGAAGTCCTGTCAGGACTGGGTCACAAGGTGGTCGCCGCCACCAACGGCGAGGAAGCTATGGAACGCATCGCGGTCGGCTCTTTCGACGTGATTCTTTCTGACATGCGCATGCCTGGCATGGATGGGGTGAAGTTTTTCGAGTCGCTCAAACAAGCCAATAAAACACTGGCGCATCGAATCGTTTTCGTAACTGGCGACACCGTCAGCCCGGAGACGCGAGCGTTTCTCGAAAGCACCGGCAATCGCTGGGTCACCAAGCCGTTTAACATCCAACAGATCATCGACACGGTAGATGATATGCTCGATGAGCAAGCGGTCGCGGCTTGAAATCCACGGCGGTGGCGACTGCGGGGTGAAACGTTTGGCCTACCGGACCTCAATCCGCGTTGCGATACCAAATCTGGCGATCCGTTTGCGCAAAGTAGCCCGGGTGATACCCAGCAATTTCGCCGCTTGCACCTGATTCCCATTGGTTTCCACCAGGGCTCGGGTGATCAGCTCTCGTTCCACGGCGGTGATAATTTTGACCTGGGGATCTTTTCGCGCCAGTGCATACAAGGGCCGCACAGCGGCATCAATCGCCGTGGCCAGATCTTCCGGCGGGACAATCGCAGGCTGCCGCTCGCGTGCCTCCGCCGGCAAATCCTTGGGAAGAATCGAATCGCCGCGCGCGACAACCGCCGCCCGCTCGATCGCATTCTCCAACTCGCGTACGTTACCTGGCCAGGCCGCTTGCTCAAGAAGCTCCAATGCGGCAGCGGATATCTTGGTGATTCTTGCAGGGAGCGCTGCCGACTTCGCCAGACGCTGGAGAAAATAATCCGTCAACAACGGGATGTCATCTCGCCGCTCACGCAAGGGCGGCAAATGAATACGCACGACGTTCAGCCGATAGTACAGGTCCTCGCGGAATTTTTTGGCGGCGACCAGTTGCTCGGGCGCCTTGTTCGTCGCGGCGATGACTCGAACATCCACGTGAAATGTTTGGTTTCCGCCGACGCGCTGGAACTCGCCATTTTGCAGAACGCGCAGGATTTTCGTCTGGGTCGCGAGCGGCATGTCGCCTATTTCGTCGAGAAAAATCGTGCCTTCGTCACACTGCTCGAATTTCCCAATGCGCCGGTCAGCCGCGCCGGTAAACGCGCCTTTTTCGTGGCCAAACAGTTCGCTTTCCAGAAGGTTTTCGGGAATTGCCGCGCAATTGATAGCCATGAATGGCTGGTCGGCACGCCGGCTGTGGTGATAAATTGCTCGCGCGACCAACTCTTTGCCGGTTCCGCTTTCGCCGGTGATCAACGCCGTCGCGTCCGATTGCGACACCTGGCCGATGAGTTTAAACACCTCCTGCATCGCTTCGCTCTTGCCGACGATGCCTTCCGCATAATCTTCCGTGTCGAGTAATGGTTGATAACTGACGACTTCTCTCATGTCGCGGGCGGTCTTGAGCGCTGATTCGATGAGCGCTTTGAGCTTCGGCACCTCCAGTGGCTTCAGCACGTAGTCATAAGCTCCCAGCTTCATGGCCTCGATCGCGGTTTGCGTCGTGCCGTACGCTGTCATCATGATCACCAGTAATTTCGGATCGAGTTCGCGCAGTTTCCGCAACGTATCAAGTCCGTTTGCAGCGCCCATGCGAATGTCCATGATCACGAGATTGGGGCGTTCCCGCGCCACCGCACCGATGGCATCGCCGGCTGTCGCCGCCTCCACCACCTGTAACGTCTCACTTTCGAGATTCCGTCGAAACGCGCGACGAATGTCGGCGTCGTCATCGACCACGAGAATTTTGTCCATGGCGGCGCATCTTAGTCAGCGCCTTGCCGGAGCGCAAGTGTGGTTGCTTGCGGCGGTCCAGCTTTGATGTTAGGGATAGGTATGCGCTGGTCGGTCCCCATCGGTCGTGTGTCAGACATCACGTTGCGATTGCACGTAACGTTCCTGATCTTCCTTGCATTCATCGGTTACGGCGGTTTCATGGAGGAGGGATTGAGCGGGGCGGGCTGGGCGATGGCCATGTTGGTTTCGATTTTCGCCTGTGTCGTCTTGCATGAACTGGGCCACAGCATTGTGGCGCAACAGTTGGGCGTGCAGGTGAAGAGCATTACCCTTTTGCCTATCGGTGGCGTAGCCGGGTTGCGCAACATTCCCGAGCATCCCTGGCACGAGATCGCCATCACTCTCGCCGGGCCAATGGTCAATGTTGTCATTTCCTGCTTGCTGCTGCCCTTTACAGGCATTCCTTCGCACTTGCTCTTTATTGAAATGCCGCACGACCTGCAGGGCCTGCTGCTGACGCTCGTTCAGGCGAATATCATGCTATTCCTGTTTAATTGCATCCCGGCGTTTCCGATGGATGGCGGACGGCTGTTGCGAGCGTTATTGGCGCTCGCGCTTCCTTACCGGCGAGCCACAGCTATTGCGGCGGGTATCGGACAGGGATTGGCGATTCTGTTTGTCCTGATCGGACTAAAATCTTCTCTTTGGCTGGTCATCATCGGCGCGTTCATTTTCATGGCCGCCGAGGGCGAAGGGCGCATGGTGCGCATCCGCAGCCTTCTGCACGATTTGGATGTGGACGAAGTAATGAGCCATGACTTTGCCGTATTGTCGCCTGACGACCCCGTTGCTCGGGCGACCGAGTTGATTTATCAGACGGGACAGGACGATTTTCCGGTCGTGGAAGACGGCCGATTGTTGGGAATCGTCTCACGCCCGCGCCTCGTGGAAACCTTGAATGCTCAAGGGCCCAACGCACCGGTCCGATCCGCCGTCAACCCGGATGTGCTGGTCGTTTCACCTGACGAAAAAGTGAGCCGTGTCTATGAGGGAATCCTTGGCGACGGTCAGCTTAGCGCAGTGGTCATGGATGCTGGCAAACTGGTCGGCGTTCTTTCGCCGGAAAACATCAGTCGTTATCTCCTCGTGCAATCCAGTATCAAATCGGCGACTCGGCGGCGCCACCCGGATTCGGTGGCGAGGACGTCAACTCTGCCACGCGACGTTTCGCATACACCAGCGCCTCCTCCGATGATTTGAGTCGCTCCTCCAGTTGAAGCTCCTGCACTTCCCGAAGAATCAGACCAATCATGCGGCCGGGTTTCAGGCCAATCGCCAAGAGATCGCGGCCCGTTAACAGGGGGGCCGGCTTTACAACTTCGAGAGGCAACTCGGCTGCTTTGGCTTTCAGAAACTCGTAGTTCTCCATATTCCGATGGCTCGCCGCGCAATCGATGCGGTGCAACTCCAGTTCGTCCGCGAACGTTTCGCGCGCCAGAATGCGTTTCACCTTGGCCGGCCGCATTTCTTTGACATGCTGCATGCGCATGTGTTCCCGGACGCACACCACGATCCGCGCAATTTCCTCATTTGAAAAACGCAACTGCCGCAAAATCTGTTCGGCGACTTCAGCACCCACGCGGTCGTGTTCATTGAACCGAATTCGATCCGGCGCGCGTTCGAAGGTCCGTGGCTTACCCACGTCGTGCAATAACACGGCGAAGCCCAGCACCACACCGGGATTCGGCGGCAGGAGATCCAGCATTAGCCGCGTGTGGGTGAACACATCCCCCTCAGGATGGAAGTCCGGAGGCTGTTCCACGCCTTTCATCGCGGCGACCTCCGGCAGCACTGATCTCAGAAGTCCACTTTCGTCGAGCAATTCCAGCCCGTCCCCTGCGTTCGGTCGCGTGAAAATCTTCACCAGCTCTTCCCGAATTCGTTCCGTGCTCACCGCTTGGATTTCAGCCGCCATTTCCCTCACAGCCTCGAAGGTTTTCTCCTCGATCTCGAATCCCAAATTGGCAGCAAAACGGATCGCTCGCAGCAGGCGCAGCTTGTCTTCGCCGAACCGATGACGTGGTTCGCCAATGGTCCGAACCAACTTCCGCCCGATGTCTTCCCGGCCGCCCACATAATCAATGATTTCGTTGGCCACCGGATCGTAGAACAAGCCGTTGATCGTGAAATCTCTGCGTTGCGCATCCTCTTCGGGAGAGCCATAGCGGACGGACGTCGGCCGACGTCCATCCAAGTATGCCTCGTCGCTGCGAAACGTGGCCACTTCAAACTGATGTCCGGACTTCAACACCAATATCACGCCAAATTGCACGCCTACGGGAATGGTCTTCGGAAAGAGATTCTGCACCTGTTCGGGCGTCGCCGTTGTCGCTATGTCGTAATCGTTCGGCTCGACGCCGCGGACCATGTCGCGGACGCAGCCGCCCGCCCAATACGCCATCTGGCCCGCCTCGCGCAGTTGGCGAACAATGGCGAGCGCTGCTTCTTTCATCCCGCCACACTACCGGACGCGCCTCGGGGAGGCAAGCGCGGGAGTCCTGACTTTGATACGGCTGAAAGTTCTGCTATCGTCCGGTCGCGTGAGAACGAAGCCCGAGTTGATCGCGCCTGCTGGCAATATGGAATGCGCACGCGCCGCCGTCGCCAACGGCGCGGATGCGGTGTACTTCGGATTGCAGCGCTTCAATGCCCGGATGCGCGCCGACAATTTTACGGAAGAACAGTTACCCGAATTGGTCGGGTTTCTCCACGATCATCGCGTACGCGCATTTTGCACGCTCAACACCCTCGTTTTCACGGATGAATTGGCTGATGCGGAACGCGAATTGATCCTGCTCGATGACTCTGATGTGGATGCCGTGCTCATTCAAGATCTCGGCGTCGCTGCGCTGGCTCGTGAACTCAAGGTGCGCATGGAACTCCACGCGTCGACTCAAATGACAATCACCTCACCCGAAGGCATGAAATTCGTCGGACGGCTCGGTATCGAACGCGTGGTGCTGGCACGCGAAGCGTCGCTCCGTGAGATGGCTAAGCTCAATGACGACCCCACACTGCCGGCACTCGAAGTCTTCGTTCATGGGGCACTCTGCGTCGCTTATTCCGGGCAATGCCTGACAAGCGAGGCCTTGGGGCAACGCAGCGCCAACCGCGGCGAGTGCGCACAAGCTTGTCGATTGCCTTACGAATTGATTGTCGACGGCATTCTGAAGGATTTGGGCGACCGTCGGTATCTACTTTCGCCGCAAGATCTTGCGGCGGTGCGCGAGATTGCAGATTTGATTCGTTTCGGCGTGAGTGGATTCAAAATTGAGGGCCGGCTGAAAACCCCTGAATACGTCGCCGCGACGTGCCAAGTCTATCGCCAAGCTATCGACGAGGCGATCAGCGGATGCCCGTCGAATGTCAGCCCTGCCGACAAATACAAGCTGGAGATGACCTTTTCCCGCGGCCTGTATTCAGGCTGGTTGCACGGCGTGAATCATCAGGAGTTGGTGCACGCGTGTTACGGCAAAAAACGTGGTGCGTTTGTCGGCTGCGTGACCGGCGTGCGCGATGATCATGTCGAAGTGGACTTGCAGGCGCCACTCCGGGCGGGTGATGGCGTCGTTTTCGAGAACGGCAGAGATACCGACCATGAACAGGGTGGACGCGTCTGGCAGATTCGCGACCAGCGTCTCTACTTCGAACGGGGTCATATTGACTTCCGCAGATTGACGGCTGGCGACCGGGTTTGGAAGACCAGCGACCCGCAACTGGAGCGCGCTCTGCGCAAGACCTACACCAGCGAGATTCCCAGGCCAAAGACGCAGATCGACATCACAGTAACCGGTTCCGTCGGCAAGCCGTTATCCCTCGAGTCCAACGGTATCCGCGTGAGTTCGTCGATGGTTCTGCAAATCGCCTATAAACGCCCGATGACGAAAAAACTGCTGCGTGACCAACTCAGCCGCCTCGGCGACACCAATTTTGTCCTCGGAGAAATTCACAATCGGCTCGACGGTCAGGTCATTCTACCCGTGAGCGAACTCAACCGGTTAAGGCGGGATTTGGTGGCCCGATTGGAGTCAAACCGTAGGAATACTTCCCCGCATACGAATGTTCCCAAGACCGAGTCGCCGTGCGCACGCCACTCGTACGCGGACCTACTACCCCAACGGCCCCAAGACTCGATTACACAATCACCCCGATTGATTGTTCTCTGTCGCACAATGGAGCAACTCGCCGTGGCTCTGGACGAGGCTTCAGAGACTGTCTATGTGGACTTCGAAGATATTCGTCGATATCACGAAGCGGTGTCCTCCGTGCGGTCCCGCGGCAACGTCGAGATCTTCCTGGCCACGCCGCGGATTCAAAAGGTTGGGGAGCAGGCCTTCTTCAAGCTGATCGATGCAGCCAAACCAGATGGCGTATTGATCCGCAACCTCGGTGCACTCGATTATTTTCGCGATTCTCCGCTGCGCAAAATTGGCGACTTTTCGTTGAATGTGGCCAACCCGATCACGGCCGACCTGCTCATCCGCGAAGGCTTGGAACGCGTGACCCCGTGCTACGATCTGAACGCACAGCAGTTACTCGACTTGCTTCAAGCGGCGCCACCAACGTGGTTTGATCTGACGATTCACCAGCACATGCCGATGTTTCATATGGAACACTGCGTGTTCGCCGCGTTTCTGTCGAACGGAACTGATGCCTCCAATTGCGGTCGCCCTTGCGATCACCACAATCTCAAATTGCGCGACCGCGTCGGTGTCGATCATCCGGTCAAAGCCGACGTGGGTTGTCGCAACACAGTGTTTCACGCCAAGGCGCAAAGTGGCGCAGATTATCTTCGTGCGTTCATGGAGGCCGGCGCCCGGGTTTTTCGAGTCGAACTACTGGAAGAAGACGCCGTCATGACACGCCGAATTCTGCAGAGCTATCGTGAGTTGATCGCGGGCGCGGCAACCGAATCATCGACCCTCTTCCGTCATCTGAACGTTGTGAAACAACTGGGAGTGACCAGCGGAACCCTGACCGTGTTGTCCTGATGTGGTTTTACGCCGCTTTACCCGCGGCGATTTCTTCCGGAGGGGGAAGTTCTTTCCGGTGGGTGAGGAAGAACCCCCCGCCGACAATGCTCCAAGACAACGCCGCGAGATAGCCGAGCAACGACATCACCAGTGCAACCGGCTCTTCCATGCCCACTCCTTGAAACATTTTGATATACATTGCTTCGCGCACGCCGAAGCCAGAGATGGTGATCGGCACGGCGGTCACCGAATTAATGATGGGCAGGTAGAGGTAGTAATCCAGAAACGTGGTCGTGCGCGCCCCCAAGCCGTAGCCAACGCAAACGATACTCAGCATGGAGAAGAAGTGTACCGCGAACGAAATCAGCAGCGTCTTGCCGAGCACCACGGGATGAGAAGCATAGACACGATACGCGTCCACCATGCGGCGCAGGGTCTCGTAGCGCGGCATTCGCTTCAGCCACGCCCGCAGCCCGGGCAATTTATCCGCCAACCCACGCCATAACCCAATTATCGTTAGCAGCACGGTGGACACCACCACTCCCAGGGTTGCCATGGAGAACCAGAACAACTTCGGATCGTCGAACACGCGGTGGTGGAATGCCGTCATCATGATCAACGTAATGATGAACAGGGCCAACAATCCAATCAGTCGATCAACCACCACGGTGGCCACGGCTTCTGCCTTTTTGTGGTGGGTTTCATGCGCTACGTACCAGGCTTTGATCACGTCACCGCCGGTGGAGCCGAGCATGAACGCATTGAAGAATAGACCGATGAAGGAAATGGAGAACAGTCTCGAGAATCTTACCTCCAACCCTTGTACCTTCAAAATCCAGCGCCATCGAATTACGCCCAAAACTGCAGGAATTCCGGCACAAATTACCGCTAAGGCGAACCAAGATGGACTAATCTTTTGGAATGCGTCCCAAAGCGATTGAGGACCGACACTCCAGACGATCCGTGCCCGTTCCATCCAACTCAAGGCGCTCGGGTCGATCTGGTACGACTCAAAGTAGCCGGCCGCTTCCTTGTGGAAGATCGAATTGAACAGGTAGGCCAGAATGCCCACACTGATGATCACCCGCAGTAAGCCCCCCAATTTCCTCTTCATTCCGTAATGGCTTTCCCCAGCAAGCTCTGCACTCGTTGCACGCCGTCCACAATCTGTTCCGCCTTCCAATCGGGATGAATCTCCCAAACCAGCAGCATGTCGTCGGTCACAAAATGGGTCAACCGGACAAAATCAAACGTGCCGAACCCCGGCGGTTGATGATCCGCGGCTGGAGGCGCAAAATCTTGAAGGTGCATTCCCAACGTTCGCCCATGAAATCGATTGAGAACGGCTTCCGTGACCATCACCCCGAGCAACTCCTTTACGGCGGTATGTCCCACGTCGTGCCAGTACCCAATGGTATCCGCGCCGAACCGCGTGAGAATCTCCTCCGTTTCCTGCTCGTCGGGAATCTCCTCGAGGTTGTATCTTGTTTCGATGCCCAGTTTGACGCCGGCGGACTGCGCGTGAGCAAGAACGGCTTCCAGTGTCCGGTAAACCTGATCGAGATGTTTTTGCCGCTTTTTGTCGCGCACCGCCACGCTCTTCTCGCGCAAACGCTGAAACTTCGGCGTGTTACCTTGGCCCGCGTCATACAGGGCGAGCAAGCGCTTCGTATAATCGCGCATCTGGACCCGGCCGAGATGCAACACCACCGCCCTGGCGCCGAGAGCCGCCGCCCAGTCGATTGTGCGCAGGGTATGTTGGACTGCCGCTTGACGCTCCCCTTCGTCTCGGGAACTGGGCAGATAATAATCCGGTGCGGGCCCCATAACCCCAAACGGTAACGGACAAAAATTATGGAGCGAACTGATTTTAATCTCCCCTTCAGCCACGGCCTTCTGCACACCCTCCAACAAAGATAACCGGGTGCCGTGCCCCAATTCGACGTATTCAAAGCCGAGCGCGCGCACTTCGTGAATCATCTCGCGCCCGTCGGAGTGGCGCTGAGAATTCCAGCAGGTCGAAAATGCGAACATAAGAAAAGGCCAGCGTTCGGTCTGCGGCGCTGGCCACTGCGATTCGTTCCAGGTTGTTATTTTAGAAGGCCAGGAAAGGACGGGGCCCCCGGGCTTTGCGCCGACGTTTTTCACTCGGCTTCTCGTAATGACGGTGCGCCCGCGCTTCACGTAATGTTCCCTCACGATCCAGCTTCTTCTTCAGCCGGCGCAAGGCCTTTTCTACAGGCTCACCTTTTTTCAGTCTGACTTCTGACAAATCGATTTCACACTCCTCTCACACGCTACCCATTCGCAAACCATACTCGGGAATGAGGACTCTCAGCGTTTACCGCAAACCGCATCATAACGGGCCAATGCTGCAGTGTCAAATGCCCTGTGGCGCCCAGCCAAGAGGCTGTGAGCCGTGCACGGGTTGTGAATAAGTTGGGAATAACCCAAGCCGATTGTCTCGACGTTGCCTGACCGTTGCCTTCGTCGAAATAGATGGCTCCGCCGAACCCCGTCACTCGAAGATATTGGTGCCACGTGACTTTGCCCATCTCCCGCGTGGCTTCCAAAGTATTCACTTCGATGGCAGGAATCTTCACCGTACCAGCGCTGAGCGCCTCGCCCAACACGCGACCATCCATCGGCTGCGGCGGGTCGACGCCGAGCAAATGTAGAATGGTCGGCGCCACATCGGCGTTGCCGGTAGGCAGTTGGTCGACCATTCCCTTGCGCAGATCGGGTCCGGCGGCGACCAGCGTGGCCCGCATATCGTACGGACTGAGCGTGGCGTGATTGCCATCGCCGGGCAAACGCGTAGAACCGTCACTGATAATCGTACCGGCAATCCCCCGACTACTCTTCTCATTTTTCCAACGCAAAGAGATCACGACATCGGGCGCACCCGGGGTGTTGAGCCGGGCTTGTTCGAGCGCAAACGTGCCCGTCAACCGTTCACGCGTGAAAAGCACTCCCGGCCAATCCTGATGCTGCAAGAAATCAACGATTCCGTGCGTCACGCGCGGATCGTGGCCGACAACGTACAACAAAACCGAGCCGCCGTTGCCGACGACCATGACATCTCCTTCCACCGGTGGTTCTTTGAATTCTCGCGCGGCATGGAAGCCGACTTTCTGCAACTCCGCGGCAACATCGACACAACGGTCAATCGTGGAAAACCCGTGGTCGGATACGACAAAGACATCGGTCTTGTCGTGCAGGCCACGCTTGTCCAATTCTTTCAGCACTAGAGCGAGGTTGTCGTCGGAACCCTTGAGCGCCTTGAGCGACTTCGGCGAACCCGGCCCCGTCAAATGTTGTGAGTAATCCGGCTCGCTCAACCACAACAGAGAATACGCTGGAACGCCGTTGTCCCATTCGGTTCCGATTAGCGCGCGTGTCGATGCTGTATCGAGGCGGGTATTGGGTGTTTCTTGTGTCGCATTTCCCGTCACTTGAATGCTCTCGCGATGCAAGCGGTCATGGAGCCGGGCCACGGGCTTTGTGCCCGCAATAGCGCTCCTCATTTTCGCACCACGCAGGATTTCGGCCACCGTTGGTGCGTTCAAATAGTGGTTTCCGGAGGAGGCGTCGCCTTTGCGGATCGCATCGATCGATTCGATTGCGATCGGTTTGAGCGGATTCAGGTCAGGCCGATACTCGTGGTTGGCGAGAATGTTGTTGCGATTGGGATACGTGCCGGTCGCCAACGCCACTCCATTGACTTCAGTTGAACTGAGGTATACCGCATGGTGGTTTTGGAAAAACACGCCGTTGTGCGCCAGTTTGAAGAGCGTGGGCGTGTTGGCCGCAGTCACCGAATCCGGCCGCAAACCATCCCATACGATCACCACGACATGTTCGGCTTTGTAGCTGGTTGGCACTGCCCCAAGAAGGGAAGAGAGCAGGACAAGAAACCCGGCCAACAGGGCGAAAACATGGCCCAAGTTGGGTTCTCCCCTCGCACCCGCAAAGGAAGTGGACCTGTAAGTCAACGTGCTTTTTGAAAGGGAATGCATGTCGTCAATTAGTTTATCTTCTCTTCTATCTGATAACGCAATGCCCGGGTTTTCATCCAGCGTATCCCCAGCAAATCCACGGATGTCTTGAACACGCGATTCCAAATTCCATAATGAGAATGTCCACTCCGACGCGGGCTGTGCGTCACTGGGATTTCAATCACACGAAAGCCTTCCATCTTGATCAGGGTCGGCAAAAACCGGTGAGCGCCCCGGAAAAATTTCACATTCTCCACACATTCCCGTCGAAAAGCCCGAAAACAACAGCCCGCATCGCTGATGGTTTCGCCCGACAGCCTGTTGCGCACTCCATTGGCGATTCGCGACGAGATGCGGCGCAACCAGCTGTCCGCCTGCGCGCGCGCGGCCACCCGGCTCCCACACGCACAGTCTGCCCCTCGCAGTCCCTCCAACAAATGCGGAATCTCGGAAGGCGGATTTTGCAGGTCCGAATCCATAGTCAGCAAGATCTTGCCTCGCGCAGCCTGAATCCCCGCCCATAAAGCGGCGGACTGGCCGCAGTTCACGGCCAACTGCAAAGCCCGGATACGATGATCGGCGCGTCCCAGTTCCTGGATTACTTCCCAACTGCCATCGCGACTGCCGTCGTCCACCAAGATCACCTCGTAAGATTGCCCCAGCGGGTCCACCACCTCGCGCACGGCTTCGATCAGCGGTTTTAGATTGCCGCGCTCGTTGTAGCACGGGGCAATGATGCTGATTGTGGGCGTCGGTTCCATGATGGTTTGTGTTCTGCGACCCTAAACGATTCAAGAGTCCAATGCAGGTTTGCCCAGTCCTCCTACCAAACAGGTCAGCGAATGCCAAGCCGGATAAAGCGGCGGCGTCACTGTTTGCGTTGTCAAATTCGTTGCGGAAGCGGAATGTGCGAGCTTGGGAGTCCTGAAACCACCAAGTGAACATCTCCCGAACCGTCGCTGGCTTGACCGTTATCCAGCGCTGCGGCACTATAAGCGCCCATGTGGCAATGGACTGAAAACGTCGAACAGTACGTTCTCGACGTCATCTTCGAACGGCGCCGGGATTGGCCGGCGAGACTGACCAGTGCCACGTTGCTCGGGATGTCCAAGATTTATCAGGGCGGAATACAGATTTATCTGTACCTGTGGCAGCACCGCATTTTTCGCGATCACACGCTGGGTTGTCAGGTGGTTAGCATCGGCAACCTTTCCGTCGGCGGCACCGGCAAAACGCCGGTGGTCGAAGTCTTCGCGCGGGCGCTGCAGCAGCGCGGTCGTCGCGTCGCCATTCTCTCGCGTGGCTACAAAAGCGTTCCGCGTCCACTCTGGCAGCGCATCCTGACCCGAATCACTTTCCAGGAGGACCGCGTCCCCCCCAAGGTGGTTTCCGACGGTCGTTCCTTGCTACTCGACAGCGAACAGGCGGGCGACGAACCCTATATGTTGGCTTCCAATCTGAAAGACGTTGTCGTTCTCGTCGATAAGAACCGCGTCAAGAGTGGCCGCTACGCCATTTCCAAGTATGGCTGCGATACACTGCTGCTGGACGACGGCTTTCAATACCTGGCGCTCAAGAGTCGTCTCGATATTTGTCTCATCGATCGCAACAACCCGTTCGGCAACCATTATCTTCTGCCGCGCGGCACATTGCGCGAGCCGATCACCAACCTCAAACGCGCCGACTACATTTTCATCACGAAGTCCAGCAAGTTTGGCGCAGACAAACTCCGCAAGGCCATCCGCCAATTCAACGACCATGCCGAAATCATCGAGTGCGCCCATCAGCCTCTTTATTTCCAGGACGTCTTCAGCGGGGAACGGCATCCGCTGAAGGAATTGCGGGGCCTGAATGTTGCTGCTATTTCAGGCATTGCGGCCCCGGGAAGCTTTGAAGAGGGACTGCGGGCGCTGGGCGCCAATGTAATTTATGCCAAGCGCTACGCCGACCATCACCGGTACACGCAGCAAGAAATCATCAATATGATCAACCGCAGCCTCAAACGCGGCGCGGCCGCCATCCTCACCACGGAAAAGGACGCCGTGCGTTTCCCGAAGGTTGACCGCCGCGATATTCCTGTTTACTACTTGCGGGTCGAAATCCGCATCATCTCAGGGGCCAAAGACTTTGATGACGCCGTCGCCAAAATCTGCCATCGATAGCCGCGGCACGAAGATCCTGGTCCGGGGCACCAACTGGATTGGTGACACGGTCATGAGCATGCCGGCCATCCAGCGTCTTCGCGAATTTGCGCCCGACTCCTACATTGTCATGCTCTGTCCCGGCAAACTCCACGATCTCTGGCGCCACAATCCTTACATCAATGAAATCATCCCGTTCGGCCGCAAGGTCAACGTCAAGGCGTTGCGCGAGCGGCGGTTTGATGTCGCCATCATCTTCCCCAACTCGCTTCGGTCTGCCCGGGAATGCAAACGTGCCCAGATTCCCCGCCGGGTCGGTTTTTCGGGACATTGGCGGCGGCTGTTCCTTACCGACATTGTTCCCCAACCCGTCTCCGAGCGCCCGGTTTACGAGAAACGGACCGTCGCGGACAAGACCTTCAAGGTGAAAGTGTTTCGTTCCATTCGCCACCAATCGTTGCACTACCTGGACATCATCAAATATCTGGGAGGCAACGCCGAACCGGTTCCGCCGCGCATGTTTCTCGCCATCGAAGAAATGCCAACCCTCAGTAAATTCATGCGAGACGACGGCCGCCCCGTCTTGGCCCTCAATGCCGGTGCCGAGTACGGACCCGCCAAGCGTTGGCTGCCAGACCGCTTCGCCGAGGCCGCCATCAAGATTGCCGAGTTCACGGATTGTCGGTGGTTGATCGTCGGCAGCCGCGCCGACATGGCCATCACGAGCGCCATCGAGGAAAGACTGCGCGTCGCCAAACTCGATGAAAGTACCATCATCAACGTTGCTGGCAAAACCACGCTGATCGAATTGTGCGCATTGTTCAAGTTCTGCAAAGTCCTGCTGACGAATGATACCGGGCCGATGCACATCGCCGCGGCCATCGGTACGCCCGTCGTGAGCATTTGGGGCTCCACGTCCCCCGAACTGACCGGCCCGATGGGTGACGACTGTGAAATCATCCGCCAGCCAGTTGAGTGCAGCCCGTGTTTCCTGCGCGAATGCCCCATCGACTTCCGTTGCATGAACCGCGTCGAAGTCGATCCCGTTGTCGACGCCGTGCTCAAGAAAGTCGTGGTTATACCCAAGCCCTTCTGGAAAACATGAGCGGACAACCCAGCGTTGCTCGCTCGGCACGCACGGTCAGCCTCGCGGTTCTCGGCAGCCGCGTGCTCGGGTTGGTCCGCGAACAAATCCTCGCCGCTCTCTTCGGCGCCAGCCGCGAATTCGACGCCTTTGTCACCGCCTTCCGCATCCCCAATTTGTTGCGCGACCTGTTTGCCGAGGGCGCGTTGTCCGCAGCCTTCGTCACCACCTTCTCGCAAAAGGTTTCTGGCGAAGGGGACAAATCGGCCTGGCGGCTGGCCAACCTCGTTCTCAACGCACTGATTATCGTCCTCGCCGTGGTGACGATCATCGGCATTGTGATTGCGCCGTGGCTCGTGCGTCTGATCGCGCCGGGCTTCAGCGAGATTCCCGGCAAAACCGAACTCACCGTCAAGTTGACGCGGATCATGTTCCCGTTCCTGCTCATGGTCGCGCTGGCAGCGTTGGCCATGGGAATGCTCAACGCCAAACATCGTTTTGGCGTGCCGGCCAGCGCCTCGATGATGTTCAATGTTGGCTCGATTCTCGGCGGACTTTCCTTTGCCTTCCTCTTGGCGCCAAATTTCCTACACGATCCCGCAATGGCGGGACGCGCAATGATTGGCATGAGCATCGGCACGCTCATTGGCGGCGCGCTGCAGTGGCTGATTCAGGTTCCGAGTTTGCGGAAGGTTGGCTACCGGTACGAGGCCACGCTCGATTTACATGACCCCGGTTTCCGCCATGTGCTGCAACTCCTTGGACCATCGGTGATTGGGACTGCTGCCGTGCAGGCCAATATTTTCGTCGATCAATGGTTTGCCTCGTGGCCGATGATGTCGGGTCCGACCGGCAGCGGCGCGGTGACCTGGCTCAACTGCGCGTTTCGTTTGATGCAGTTTCCCATCGGCCTGTTCGGTGTGGCGATCAGCGTGGCGACGTTGCCAACGGTTAGCAAACACGCCGGACGCGGCGAGATGACCGAGTTCCGAAAAACGCTGGCTCGCTCCATCCGACTGGCCTTCTTCCTGTGCCTGCCGGCGGCGTGCGGACTGTGGGTGCTGGCACATCCTGTCGTATCGACGATTTACGAGCATGGAAAGTTCGACGCGCTTGCCACTGCGCAAACTGTGTCGTGCCTGCGCGCTTTCGCGGTCGGCCTCGTCGCTTATGCCGCGATCAAGATTATCGCGCCGACGTTTTACGCATTGGGCGATGCGCGCACGCCGATGTTCGTGGCGGTCGGCTCGGTCATCATCAATGCTGGCGCGGATTATCTATTTGCGATTACGTGGAACATGAAAGCTGCCGGACTGGCGTTGTCCACTTCAGCCGTTGCGCTCTGCAATTTTTTCCTGTTGTTGATACTCATGCGGCGCAAGATTGGCCGGATTGAAGTTTCCACCTTGTTGCGTTCGCTCGCCAAGGTTGCCATTGCCTCGGTCTTGATGACCGCTGCCGCGTACGGCACCCACCGGCTCTGCGAATTCAACCGTTACCTCGATATGTTCGCGTCAATCGGCGTGGCGCTCATTGTCTTCGGTGCCTCCTGCAAACTTCTGCGCGCGGATGAGCTTGGCGAATTGCTCGACGCGTTGCGCCCCCGCAAGGAATTGTAGCCCTCAGAAGCCTTTGGCGGCACAGGTGCTCCTGCCTGTGTGAAAACACTGACTGTTGACCGCCGAGTCCTGCGCGATCTTCTCGTTGAGGTTGCCAAGCCGGCTTGAAGCGTTTCCTTTTCGTTATCCATCTGACGCTGGAAATCTGTGCATCACCTTGTCGCGGCCTTTGCTGGCATCTGTACGACGGAGATGCTTCGACAAGCTCAGCATGACAGACGGAGGGGCGGGACTCTATGCCGGTCTCGTCCGCAGGCAATCGATTTGCCGACAAATCCGTGTAATCCGTGGGCGAGGCATTCCACCTCCCTTTGACGAGATGCCGTCCTCGGCGAATCACGAAGGTTTTTGCGACTCTTGCGCTTTTTCGTGGCCAACAGAAGGCGGGTCAAACTGGCCACGTTTCACGTGGTCGGCGCACTCCACATCTGCCGCGAATTCGAGTATGATGCATCGAAGCGACTTGTAGGTCTCGCAGGTGGCGAATGGTTACGCTCAGACGATATACGAATTTCGCGGAGGCAGAGTATGACAAATCTCTGTTGGAGGCCGCCGGTATTCCAGTGTTTCTCGCCGGGGAAAACAGCGCTGCGGCGGGATACGGCAGTGTTCTCGGCGAACTACGATTGCAGGTGGAAGAGGCGCAAGTCGATTGGGCGTGCCGAGTGTTGGATGAACACAAAGGGTTTGCGCCGTTACCGGACGATTTCATTCCGCCAGAGGAATCATCTCCAGGAGAACCAACCCTGATGAACGAGAATATTGATCAGCAGATCCTCGCTGAACTCCGAAAGCTGAGGCAGAGCAGTGTATTCGCCTGTTACTTCGCAGTGGGAGTGCTGATCGCGGGGGTGGTGTTTATTGCCATCGTCCGACACGACAAACAGAACGCAGTGCAAAGCACCGGCCAAACTCGGGTTTGGGATGACGTGAGCGCTGCCGTACACCGACAGGATTTTCCCAGAGCCCTGTCCCTTGCTGAGTCCATTGTCGCTCGCAACACGAACGACTACTACGGTTATGAGTATCTGGGGTACATCTACATGGAGATGGGTGACCCCACGAAGGCGGAGACGCAGTATTCGCGTGCTTATGAATTGTGGCCCAGTGAGAACAACCAGAAGAATTTGGCTGCGGTGCAAAGGCGTCTGGCCGGGGAGCGCACCGCCGGTGCGACGTCGAAATGAGGCTTGTCTCTCCGCCAACTTAAGCTCTCCCAAAATCTTGGTTTGACGCAGTCGTACAGGCTCCGTTAGTGTTGGAACGCAGGCGTTGGTTCACCCCGACCCGCTGAATCGGGTCCCGTTGTTTTCAGGAGGAATTAGAAATGATTGTTACCACCGCGCAGTTGTTCAAGGCCGCCTACGGTAAGTACGCCGTCGGCGCTTACAACATCAATAATTTGGAGCAGTGTGTCGGCCTGTTCAAAGGCAACGTGCAAAGCAAGGCGCCGTTCATCATCCAGCTCAGCAAAGGCGCCCGCAAGTACACCGATAAACGTTACCTGGAAGCGATGATTCGCACCTCGGAGCAGGTGTTTGCCGAAGCCATCTTCGCTGTCCACCTTGACCACGGTGACGAACAGACGTGTTACGACTGTATCGACTCCGGTTTTTACAGTTCGGTGATGATCGATGCCAGCCACGAGCCGTTTGAGAAGAATGTCGAGATCACCAAGCGCGTAGTGGACAAAGCACATGCGCGCGGGGTTTCGGTCGAGGCCGAACTTGGTCGCCTGGGTGGTGTGGAGGAAGACATCGTGGGGCATGTGTGCCTGACCGATCCCGACGAAGCGAAGAAGTTTGTGGAGCTGACGAAGTGCGACTCGCTAGCGGTGGCTATCGGCACCAGCCACGGCGCCTACAAGTTCAAGGCCGAACCCGGCAAGAAGCTCGGACTGCACTTCGAAGTGATTGAGGCCATTCAGAAACGTTTGCCCGGTTATCCGACAGTAATGCATGGCAGTTCAAGCGTGCCGAAGGATGAAGTGGACCGCATTAACAAGGCCGGCGGCAAAATGTTGGAAACCAGTGGTGTACCCGAAGAAGATTTCCTGCCGGCTGCGAAAATGGGCGTGTGCAAGGTCAATATCGACACCGATGGCCGGCTGGTCTGGACGCGCGTGCACCGCGAGTTCTTCCGCGACCAGCCCGACAAGTTCGACCTGCGTGATCCGGGCAAGATTTACATCGAGGAATACGCCAAGATGATCGCGCACAAGAACGAGAAACTTGGTTCTGCCGGGAAGCTCGACGAAGTCCGCGCGAAAATCCGTAAAGCGTAGTTTTTCGCCACCAGCACTGGTATAGTCTGCTGTAGCGGCGTTCTGCGAGCGTCGAATCATAGGCGTCGGCGGCCGCAGACCGCCGCTACAGTTCTGAAACTGACACACTACTTCGCCACCAAGAGGATTGCATTTGTGATGTCGATTCGCTAGCATGATGCCGACGGGGGTGAAACGAATGAAAGGAAACCTGCCATGAACCGTCCTTCCCACAATCATCTGCGTGCCCGCTTGGCCCTGGTAGTGCTCTTGGCCGTGGTGCCTTCTCTCGGATTGATCTACTATATCGCTCGATCTCAGAGGGCTGCGGCTATTGCGTCGGCTCGCGAAGATGTCGACCGTCTCGCGCGTCTGATGGCGTCCAACAACACCCGCGTCATTGAGGGTGCCCGTCAACTACTCGCCACGCTGGCTCGGTTGCCCGAGGTTCGCAGCGGCGATTCTACGCGGTGCACCGCGGTTCTGAAAAGCCTGATTGGGGAATATACGTTCTTCGCCAATCTCGGCGTGGCAGCACCGGATGGTCAGGTGATGGCCAGCGCTGTGGAAACGAAAAAGCCGCTGTCGTTGAATACCAGTTCCTGGTTTCAGCAGGTGACGACCAACCAAGAATTCGCTGTCGGCGAATACCAATCGACCGCCTATATCGGATATCCGCTCGTCAACGCCGATAATCATCTTTCGCGGATTCTATTTGTTTCTCTCGATCTCGGCTATCTCACCCGGCAGATGAGTTTAGCCCTGCCGCTGAAAGGCGCCACGCTCTCGGTGGTGGACCGCGACGGGACGGTTTTGGGGGTGACATCCAGTGGCGGTGTCGAGTATCGCGTCGGGTCCATGGTTCCCGAGGCAGCCCAAATCAAAGCGGTGGCTCGATATCGTGGACGCGGGGGCGATGAAATGTTTGACCCTGCCGGCGTCGAGCGCCTCTACGCCTTTTATCCGGTCGGCGGCAAGCGGGCCGGTGTCGATCTGTATGTGACGGCGAGTCTGCCGACAGATATCGCCCTGGCCGGGGCAAACGCGGACCTGAAGAGAAATCTGATTGCGTTGGGTGTGGTCGCCCTGTTGGCCCTGGCAGCGGCGTGGTATGGCGGGGAATCCATCTTCTTGCGCCGCGCCAACGATGACCTGGAGCGACGTGTTAAAGAGCGCACTCATGAATTGGAACACGAACAATTCCTGATGCGGACGCTGCTGGAAAACATTCCTGACAGCATCTACTTCAAAGACCGAGACGGACGATTCCTGCGGTCGAGTCGCGCCCAGGCAAAGCGATTCGGACTCAGCGATCCCTCGCAAACGATCGGCAAAACGGATTTCGATTTCTTCACAAAGGAGCACGCCAAGGAGGCCTTTACCGACGAGCAGCAGATTATCGAGACCGGCCAACCGCTGGTTGACATCGAGGAAAACTCCACGTTGGCCGATGGCACCGAGCGTTGGGTGTCCACCTCGAAAATGCCCCTGCGCGATCAGCGGGGCAACGTGGTCGGCACGTTCGGGATCTCGCGCGAAATCACCGAACGCAAGCGCGCCGAGCAGGCGCTGGCCAAGGATCGCAGCGTGCTGCGCACTCTGACCGACAACCTGCCGGATATCGTGTTCATCAAGGACACGAAGGGTCGTTATGTGTTCGACAATGCTGCCCATCGCGCCTTCTTGCAGATTAGCAGTGTCGAGGATCTCGCAGGGAAGACAGTGTTCGATCTCTATCCAAAAGATCTGGCGGAACGACTGCACGCGGATGATAACGCCATCCTGGCGGCCGGGATGCCGGTCCTGCATCGGGAAGAAGAATTGACTGATCGCAAGGGACGCAAGGTGCGGGTCTTGGCCAGCAAGATCCCGTACCGCGACGAACAACGCCGGGTCGCTGGCTTGGTCTGCATGTTTCATCTCCTCGACGGGGAAAATTAACTGCGACTGAGAAATCGCTTTTCAGAGGGCAACACACTTGGTTGCAATTGGTGCCTGTCTTTGATTCCGCTCGAACTTTCTTCATGGACAGTTCAAGTGGTCCTTTCTGACGATCAATCGAACCGTCCTTTACGAAAACCCCTCGTGAGTGGGTATCCCCACACCCTTCCCCACGGGGGGATAGGTGCTGACGGCGTCTGAGCCTTGATTCGCAAGGGTTGTGTCGTGGTTCACCCCTAGTCGGGCATCCCCGACTTCAGTACCTTTTCCGCTCACGCGGGAGACGGGCTGCGCGCGGCCTCATGGCCGTGCTCGCCCGAAAGAGACAAACGGGTTCACCACGGACGGGTTAAAAATGCGGTTGTGTGTGCGCTGTGAAGCGCAGAATCATTTGATGTCCAGAACGAGGTTGTATTTTCTAAGGTCAGGATGTCGCCCTTGCTTTTCCTCGCCGAAAATCAAGACGGTCTGAAGACGGTACGGACGATAATCACCCGGCCTTCCGTTCCAGCGTACTTGGCTTTTCGCCGAAATCGTTATCGAACTTTTCGGCGGGAGATCGCTGACTGAACCGTAGATAGTGCCGCCCCGGTCAAAAGCTGTATCGATGCCGCTAACATCCGTGGCGCGAAATTCGTCGCCTCGGCTATTGGTCAAATTAAAGTTATGGTAGGGGTCGGAAAATAACGCGACGCCGTACGTTTTCGAATCGCTCGTGTTGCTGATCACCAGCGCGAGCGTG
>DATIZX010000154.1:0-9553 GCA_035516795.1 Verrucomicrobiia bacterium | reverse complement strand
GCCGCTGAACAAATGGTTCGTCGGACCGCGCAAAACCGTGTTGAAACGCGGCGAGATCGCGACCGGCGTGGCCGTGCCGCTGCCCAAGAAGAACCACGCGGCCTGTTTTGTGAAACTGCGCCGGTATGAAGGCGAAGACCTTGCGCAAGCGAGCGTCACCGTTCTCGTAACAGATGGTGATCGGCTATCAGTGACCGGTGATCGGGCTAAACAGACTGGTCACCAATCACCAGTCACCAATTACCAGCCTCGCGGCCTACACTACCGGGTTTCATTCGGCGCCGTCGCGCCCCGGCCCATCCGTGCTGAGCGAATCGAAGCCCTGCTGGATGGAGAAGAACTGACGGACGACTTGATTCAACGAGCCGTGCAGCTCGTGCCGGAGGAGATCGCGCCGATCACCGATATTCGCGCGACGAAGGAATACCGAACGCACATGATTGGTGTGATGCTCGAACGCGGCTTGCGAGCGGCGGTTTCGCGGTTAGAGGGTAGGGGACCAGAATACGGGACAAGTCTGATTTAGGAGTGGGCCATGAAAACGCAAATCACTTTGAAGTTGAATGGCGAAACGCGACGGGTCGATGTCGAGCCGAATGACATACTCCTGGACGTCCTCCGCGAATCATTGGGAGTCAAGAGCCCGAAGATCGGTTGTGAACGCGGCGATTGCGGCGCGTGCACGGGGTTGCTCGACGGCAAGTCGGTGCGCACCTGTCTGATTCTGGCCATCGAGGTGGACGGACATGAAATCACCACGCTGGAGGGATTGAGCGGCAATGGATTGACGGAATTACAGAAGGCGCTTCTCGAACACAATTCGTTTCAGTGCGGTTTCTGCGCGCCCGGTGTTGTGCTATCAGCGAGCGAGTTGTTGAAGAACAAGCCCGCGCCGACGGAAGAGGACGCGAAAGAAGCCATTTCCGGCAATCTCTGCCGTTGCACGGGGTATAAACCGATCATTGACGCTATCGTTGCCGCTGGGAGGAAACGCCAATGAGCGAACTCAAGTTTGTTGGCACATCACCCCAACGCATCGACTTACTGGAGAAGGTCACTGGCTCAGCGACTTACGTGGACGATATCGATTTTGGCGCGCGGCTGTTGCATGCCGAGATCGTCGAGACTCCCTATGCGCACGCCTTGATCAAGAGCATCGACACCTCGAAGGCCGAAAAGGTCCCGGGCGTGGTGCGCGTGATTACCGGCAAGAATTTCCCACACCGGTTCGGGTTGTATATGCAGGACCGGTTCATCTTTCCGACCGACCGCGTGCGGTTCGTAGGCGAACAGGTCGCGGCCGTGGTTGCGCGCGACGCGAAGACGGCCAAGCGCGCCGCAAAGCTCGTAAGAGTCGAGTACGAAGAACTCGAGCCGGTTCTCGACTTGGCAAAGGCATTGCGCGACGATCCGGTGCTGGTCCACCCGGACCTCGGGAATTACACGCGTTGTCCATGGTTCTTCCCGCAAGCGGGCACCAACATCGCCCATTGGAGAAAGACACGGAAGGGTGATGTCGAGAAAGCGTTCAAGGAAGCAGACTTGGTTTTCGAAGACACGTATACCGTCCCGCGCTATTCCCACTGCGCCATCGAACCGCATGTGATCGTTGGACTTTACGATTTGTCTGGCCGGCTGACATTGTGGTCGGCGTCGCAGTCTCCGTACACACAACGTAACGTGATGGCGCAGGCGCTCGCCCCGCTCGGATTGTCGCACAAGGATATTCGGGTGGTGACTCCGTACGTCGGCGGCGGTTTCGGCGGCAAGGCCGGGGTGTCGATGGAAATCATCTGCGCGGCGTTGGCGATCATGGTGAAAGGCCAGCCGGTAAAAGTCCGCTGGTCGCGGGCACAGGAGTTTTACAACACGTACCAACGGCAAGGTGTCATTGCCCGAATCAAACTGGGTGTCAAGAAAGACGGCACCATTACGGCCATTGAGCACACGTTGCACTGGGATGCCGGCGGCTACGTCGAGTACGGCGCGAACGTCGTCAACGCGGTTGGGCTTTCGGCTACCGGGCCGTACCGGATTCCGAACGTCAAGATCGATTCCGTTTGCGTTTACACCAACCTGCCTCCGAGCGGACCGTATCGGGGATTTGGTTACTCGGAGTTTCATTTCGGCCTCGAATCGCATATAACGCGCGTTGCGCAGAAGCTGAGGATGGACCCGGTAGCGTTCCGCAAGAAGAATGCGATCCGCGAAGGCGACACGTTGGCTTATGGCGCAAAGATGAACCCCTGCGGGATGCAGGAGGCGATTGACCGGGTCGCGGCCGAAATTGACTGGGGCAGGAAAGAAGTCTCCAAAGATCCTAACAAGGTCATCGGCAAAGGGTTCTCCTGTTTCTGGAAGGCACCGGCCATGCCGCCGAACGCCGCGTCGTGCGCGTTCATCAAGTTCAACGAGGATGGGAGCCTCAACATCACCGTCTCCGGCATGGAGATCGGACAAGGCTTGCTGACGGTGATGGCGCAGATCGCGGCCGAAGTTCTCACTGTGCCGGTCGAGAAGATTCGAGTGGAACTGCCCGACACCGATCGGAATCCGTACGAATGGCAAACCGTCGGCTCGCACGTTACCTGGGGTTGCGGCAACGCCGTGAAAGCCGCCGCGCTCGAGATACGAGGCAAGATTTTTGAAGTCGTCGAGCGGGCACTCGGCATGTCGCGCGACACGCTTTACCTCGAAGACGAGAAGGTCAAGAGCCGGGATCGTTCAGATTTCGCGTTACCGTTGCGCGACTTTGTTATCAACGGCATTCAGACGAAGCACGGGAATTTCCTAGGCGGACCGATTCTTGGCAGCGGCATGTTCATGCCCGAATTCACGTCGGCGTTGAGCGATCCCGAGACCAGCCAGGGCGGACACCCCAACGTTCATTACACGGTGGGCGCAGCCGCCGCGACCATCGAGGTCGACAAGAAAACCGGCAAGATGCGCGTTCTGAAAGCAACCCTTGCCGTGGACGCCGGCAAGGCCATCAATCCCGAGTTGATCAACAGCCAGATTGTTGGCGGCGTGCTGCAGGGATTGGCAACCGTTTTGTACGAGGACATCCGGTTCGATTTAAAGGGCAAACTGCTGAACGCCAACTTCACCGATTACAAGATTCCGACCTCTTTGGATATGCCAGTCGAAACCGTCCCGATCATCGTGGAAACGCCGCAACCGGACGGCCCGTTCGGTGCGCGCGGTGTTGCTGAACACACGATGATTCCGGCCGCCGCGATGGTGGCGAACGCCATCGACGACGCGTTGGGTCTGCGGATGAAGACGCTGCCGATCACTGGCGAAAAGGTCGCACTGGCACTGAACGGGATTGATTACGAGGACGTAAAAGGTTCGACGATGGGCTTCTGTTACGTCGGCCACGCCGACACGTACAAGTTCCACACCAAAGCGCAGGCGAAGAAGTAAACCGGGACGGCAAATGCGCCGGTTGCAAGGAGACGCGACAAGGCTAGCGTCATTCTTCTAACTCCTCTTGCAATCCACATGTGCAGCCTGGGTGAAACGGAGGAATGGCTTCGGGGGTAACTTCTTGCATTTCCTCCAACCTTCTCGCGGCGCTCAGGCAAAAGGGACATTTGGGGGATTGTGTCATCATAAAAGCCTTCAGTTTGTAGCGGCAGATGTCGTCTTGGTCATAACGTTGGAATTGTCTGAGTCGATCGAAATGAAACATCAGATCGTGTAAGAATTGCGACAAAAGTTTGGCCCTAGCGTATTCGAACCAGTACCGGCCGATTTCCCTGTAGGCTACGTTGAGCTTTACGTAACTATCTGAGGGAAGTTCGGTTTCGAGCGTTCCTTTGGCAACGGAGGTCAATAAGTTTCGAACGATCAACTCCTTCGATCTTGCACCCTTTACTCCGTACTTTTTTTGGATCTCTCGTACTTGTGAAATTGTAAGCAAGCACAAACGCTCAGCAATCGGCAAATCGTTGCCTCGGACAGCAAAACCCGCCGACACCAATTCCTCAATCATTTTGTCGTAGTCTGCGTTGTTACATCCAGCTCTTTCAAGCCGTGTCCAGCCTAGCCATCCGTCCAGTAGTAGTCGTCTCGCTTTCAGCGATAAGCCATGAATCGTTGCAAGAAGTGGTTCGGTTCGTTGCATTAAATTCTTCCCATAGAACTTCCGAACCGGCTCGGTACTTAAAGCGGGGTACACCTCCCATGTTGACGGCCAATGTTTCGCTTCTTTGAAGCGACAGAACCAGTAGTCGAGCGCGGGCCAGCTTAAGTTACTTCCAAGCGTTACAGCTAGAACCTCGTCCATTCCGCCGTTCTGTAACTGAATGCAAACCGCTGCGCCGAGAAGCTCTTGTTCTTCCTTGGGCATTAGGTTCTCGATTGACCTTCCGACGGCCCACCTCGCCACATCGATCACACTTTGAGCTGAAGTAGTGTCATACCGCCTTGAATTACTGATGCCGATTGTTACCTCCAAGCCAGAGCCGGTGTTCAGTTTCGGATCGCAGCTGTTGAGGGTGCCGCCAGACGGGTACCCCCTTTCTCGTGCCCGCGCTTCGTCAGCTTGATCCAAGACTCGAATTGCATCCTCTACGCGAAGCTCATAAATCAAATCCCTAGATTCGTTGTAAAGATCCCTCGATCTAGGCATTGCATTAGGCGTTGGCGACGGCAGCGCTGGTTTCGGCACGTCTAGTTTCACACCGCAAGTTGGGCACTGAATGCTTAAACCGGCGCCCGCTTCGTCGATCACCAAATGCTGACCGCATTTCTTGCAGCTAAACTCGATGTCCATGGCTCAAAACCCGGCCTGATTGACTGCCGCAGAGTCTAGCGATACTGAGAATCTTCCCGTGATCGCGCAGGATAGACAGAGCGGCGCATACCAATCTCACCTCAGGGCACCTGCAGATCAAAGTCTTCTTGGGCTGGTCATGCAGGACGTTCTCCTTTTCCCTTCGACGCAGCACGTGAAATGATGTGAACGGGATGCTTTGGATTATCAAAATGCTCGTTGAACTGGATTGTATGCTGGTATTTTTTCCTGTGGCGCCTATTCGTGATTGCATCGTGCATCGCTTTCACTGAGTGCAAATATGGATTGCCACCCACGACCGGCAGGGCTGACGATTGTCCGATCCCATAGGCCACAACGGATTCTAGTTTGAGTCTCGCTGCGTTCCGATCCCTAAAGGGCGCGCATTGTCGCTCATAGTATAGCTCGCTTACCGGCTGCCCCAATTCCGCCATTCGATCCAATGCTGAATGGTGCAGTGCGAAACCTACCCAGTCGAACCTCTCACCGTATTCGTATGCATCTACGAATGCCTCGCCAAGAAATACGTGGTTAGACTTGTCCACGTAAATGTCTCCAAAGGCTAGCGCTCCTCTCAAAGGAATACCCGAATCAACGACCTCGTCAAAGAACCACTCCGAAGCTTGGCTTATAGCGCAAAATGATTCTCGAGAACCGTCATGCGTGTGGTAGAGAAAAGTGTCCGAAAACCACGCGAACTCCACATTGAGCAACTGCCCATGATATGCCAATTCGTTGATGCACCATCTCATGTCGCAGAACACATTTGTGACACCGGCCTGTCGCACATAGTTTTTGAATCCCAACCAGTCAAAGCACGCTACCCATTTCTTTCCATGCACACCTGGATCAAACTCCAAATCTATATTCACCACGGCGGATGGTTTGCTGGGGGCCGGTATTACCTTCTTTGCCATGACGCGAAGTGTAATCACTCAATCGCTTTTCGACAATCCCCGCGAATCGGCGCATTCAAGCTTACAGCAATCCTCGAAACAGACGAGTTGCCCCGACGGCGGGAGTACACGCCAGCTTGCACCCCCTAGCGCACCGACAGCACCGCGCCGGCGATCACCAGAAGCGCACCGGCCAATTTCTTCAGATTGACCGGGTCCTGCGGCGATTCCAGCAGGCCGAAGTGGCTGATGACGATAGCCATCAGGATTTGGCCAGATACCAGTAGGATGAAGAACGTTCGCGCGCCGACCTCCGGGTCGAGTCGGCCTCAATTCATGAAACTTGAATTCAGTTTACAGTTTCATGGACGGCAACCCCCTGCGCTCAATCGGGAAAGTGCGCATAATCCGTCATTGTCATGACTTCCGACTACTGCATCATGGCACGCCTCGCCCTGAGAGCTTTCGGGACTGCGGCGGACAAGCTGACGGACGAGTTGGCAGACGAGCCGTGCCTGCAGCATAGTAAATCAACGTCGAAGGCCGGCTGGACGCGTTGCTCCCGATACCCTGATGCATGGCATTACCACGTATCATCGGTTGCAGGTCATCCTCGGTGCGGAACGCGTTTGCATGGACCTCGCCGTGGTAGAGCTTCACGAGCAAAGATCCATTAAGGGGTGTCGCACAGACAGCGATCCCTGACCACGCTACGGTTTGTCGGTATTTCACGTTCTTTCGTGTTAGGAACGCAGGGTGAGGACCGCGTTCACAGCGCGGGTGAAAGCGCGCCACTGCCGACGTTGTTCCGCCCACGCGCGTTGACCACGGGAGGTCAGCCCGTAGTAGCGGCGCTGGCGACCGGCCGTTGGACCTTGCCACGCGCTGGTGACCAAACCCTGTTCCTCCAGGTGACGGAGGACCGGATAGATTGTGCCATCCTGCCAATTGAGAGTGTATTTGGACTGCTTGAAGATGCGCTTGCGAATTCCATAGCCGTAGCTCGGTCCGTCACGCAGCACGTCGAGCACAATCAGATCGTACGTTCCCGCTGCCAAGTTCCTCGCGAACTCGTCGCGTTTCATGGTAGATACATGGTAGTGCCATGTATTATTCGAGTCGAGTGCGAATTCGGGTGCCGGGAAGCCCACCAGAACCTCTGACCAATCCACGCGTTCTCAATCCGCCAAGGCTGGGTAATCCTCCTCCGTCAAGACTTCGGCGAACACGTTCGGGTATGGCATTGCGCGCCGCCGGCGCACCTTGCCTATCGCACGGACAACACCGCACCGGCGATCACCAGAAGCGCACCGGCCAATTTCTTCAGATTGACCGGGTCCTGCGGCGATTCCAGCAGGCCGAAGTGGCTGATGACGATAGCCATCAGGATTTGGCCAGATACCAGTAGGATGAAGAACGTTCTCGCACCGATTTTTGGCACGAGGAAGGTCGTGCCGACAATGAAGAGCGCGCTGATGATGCCGGCGATATGCAGATACGGCGGCACGGCTCATCGTCTGCTCAGACGGGTTTGCGAAACCAAAGAAACGTCTCGCCGGCGCCGGGAGATTCAAACGAGAGCCCCCGGTCGCGCTGCAGCGCCTGAAGCCCGCTGGTGAACTCGTCTTCTGAAAGCAATCGGAACATCGACCAGTTTTTTTCGGCGACGTTGCGAAGAAAATCCTCAGAGATGCAGCGCGCCGGTGAGGAGAGGACCTCCCTGGCAGTTACGCAAAAGCCAACTTCGCTGGCACGAGCAGAAATTTCCCCGATATCAGGATACCGGCGTTTCTCGTTGACCGCCAACGAAGGGAAGTAGCGATTGCGGGCGTCGATTTGCGCGTAGGACTCAGTGACGACGCACAGAACGGCTCCTGCTTTCAAAACCCGAAGCAGCTCCCGAAACATCGACAGAACGTCCGGGACGTGGTGAATAACGTCGGTCATGTAACAGAAATCAAAGTGCTCTGACGGGAGCGGTATCGCGAGGTGATCGCCCTGCACGATCTCCAATGAGCCCGTCTTCGATTGAGCCTTGTTCCGCATGGCATCGGAGGGTTCAACCCCGTAGCACTGGCAACCGAAACGCTCGTAGATCCGGGAAAGGTAGTTACCGGTGCCGCAGCCGAAATCGAGGACACAAGTGGACGGAGTCAGCGCAACGCCGGCGCGGAAGCGATCTATCACCTCGTCCGAGTACGTCCGAGTGTTGTCGTAAGTCTCCGCAGCATCTGTATAGTCCGTCATGCTCAAGAGGCCCGAGCGATGATTTGTTCAACCACTTCGCTTTTCGCCCGGGCATAGGCGTTCATGTCGGGCCAATCATCTTTTGCGAGTCTCCGCTTCACGGACTCATAAAGCAGTCTGTCTTCGGCGTTGCTCCGAAGACGATCGCGAAAGGCGATCTGCCGGCTGATCTCCACACAGCCGGCCGAAAAGACATGCACGTGAACATCCAGTTCTGGTGTCCTGAACATCCGGTGCTGATGCCAATCGGGTTCGCGAACCCGCAGGACATACCCGTCCTTCACCAAGGCGGGAAGGTACGAATCTTCCTGCCCAGAATCCTGTACCGCGACGAGAATATCAATAATCGGCTTCGCCGCCAGCCCCGGCACTGAAGTTGATCCTACGTGTTCGATTGCGAGCGCCTTGCTGCCCAGGGTTTGCGAGAGGATCTCGGCGTGTTTCTGAAACTTCTGAGGCCAGCGCGGATCGTAATCGGCGATGACGATCTCCCGCTTCTCGATTCCACCAATTAATACTTCATTCATAGCGAGTGGTCCAATGTCGTAAGTTCAGCGATCGCAAAGTCTTTCTTCATAGCACTCCTTCTTCTTTACGTTCCCTATTGTTGCTTACTCCGTTCTCCGCGAGCAAGTGCGAGTGCGCGAACCAGAATCTCATCCTTTTCTTTGCTCTGCGAATCGGAGACCTTCACGTCTGGTGGAATGCCGGTCAGCGAGTAGTCATGGCCGGACGGCGAGAGCACCGTCGGTTCCATGCGGAAGACGATTGTCTGCCCGCCGGATAGCTCCTCGATGTCTTTTCCGAACAAAGCCCCGCACGTTTTCTCCCCAACGATGATTGCTCGGGAATAATCGTGCAGCGCCATGGCCAGCATTTCCGCCCCGCTTGCCGTCCCCTTGTTCGTCAGGAGGATTACGCGAGTACCCACAGCGCCCGGATTGGATTTGAATGCGATACGGGTGCCGTCTCGAAACTGGCAAATCTCGAGTAGTTTGCTGTCTAGGAAGATGTCGGCAACACCGTTGGCTTCCTCCGGTCGGCCACCTGGGTTGTCACGCAGATCAAGGATAACAACAGACTCCTGATTCGTGGGCCGCGTGTGGATGAACCGGTTAACGGTGGCGGCTATGCCGGATCCCTCGAATGTCGATATCTTGATGAGCAAAACTCCCGGCTCCACTTCCCTTGCCTCGACCGCACTCGTAGCGATTGAGGCGCGCGTCACTTCAAAACCCAGGGTTTTTCCTTCGCGCTTCACCGTGAGTTTCACAATTCCGCCGGGAGGACCTTGGAGGATTTTCACCGCGTCCGCTGCGGTTTTGACCCTCGCAATATCCTCGCCGTTTACTCCCACCACCACATCACCGTTCCGCACCCCCGCTTTAGCTGCCGGGGCGTTGGGGATCGCTTCGACCACGGGCCACCCGTCGAGTTTCAGTCCGAGGACGCCCCTCTCCGCCGCCGGAGTCTCGCGAGCTTGTGACATTTTCTTCATTTCGTCGGCTTGGGCTTGAGAAAGGACGCACGCGTAATCCCAACCCGAGGCTTTGAGCATGCCGTTCAATCCCGCTTCGATTACCCGCTGTTGGTCGGCCGGTTTTGGGTC
>DATIZX010000153.1:0-3309 GCA_035516795.1 Verrucomicrobiia bacterium | reverse complement strand
GGTTCGATCTTTCTGAGACCTGGATTCTCCGAGACTTCTGGCCAAACAATCTCATCACCCAATGCAGGCTGCCGTGTGGAAGCCGCGGATTACAAGGGCTGGCACGCGCAACAAATCTCCAATTCATTGGTACAGTTGATCGTGGCGCCACAGAATGGCGGGCGCCTGATGCAGGTGACTTTCGCCGGCCATCCCTACCTCTTCGTCAATCCCAAATATGCCGGCAAATATCTGCCCCCGGCTCCCGGCCAATGGTTCAACTACGGTGGTGACAAGCTTTGGCTTTTGCCTGAGGGCAATAACGACGAACAACACTGGCCCGGTAACTCTGATTTGTTGGACGACGGCGCATTTGCCTTTCGAAAGCTGGAAGAAGGAAACGAATGCGAAGTCGAACTCACCGGTCCACCAGATCCGCAGACTGGAATTCAGTTGGTGCGTACGATCTCTTTAACGGCCGCTTCCCCTCGTGTTCGCTTCCATGCTTCTATGAAAAATGTTTCCGGTCACGCTGTCGAATGGTCCATGCAGTCGGTCTCACAATACGACACCTCCAACACAGGCTCCGGTCCAAGCCAGGATATGGTGTCGCGCATCAATCACAATTTCTGGACATTCGCGCCGGCAAATCCATCCAGCAGCTATCTCAACCACTACCACGTCCGCTTCGGTCCTGCGGAAAATCCTGCAGCCTCCATCAGCGATGACGGACTGTTTGCCCTTCACTACGTTCACATGGCCGCTGAATTATGGTTGGACTCGACCGCAGGCTGGCTAGCAGTGGTCGATGAGGCCAGCCAATACGCGATGGTCGAACGGTTCCAATATGAAGAACACAAACCTTATCCTGGCAAGGCATCCGTAATTTTTTGGACGAACGGGCCCGAAATGAGGCTCAACAGCGATGGCGTACCGGCCTTGAGTGCCGATCCAGATGCGAGCCCGGCTTATCTCGAAGCCGAGATCAATAGCCCGATTTGCCGATTGCGTCCCGGTGAAAGCTGCAACTTCGACACCGAATGGTTTCCAACAAGAGCCGGAAACGAATTCCACGGAGTTGCCGAACCTGGCATCGTGATCCGACCCCTTCAGGCCAGCCAGCTTGCAAACGGCAAAATCAAGTTGTCAGGCTCTTATGGAGTTTTCTTCTCCGGACACCTGCTGGCGCGCTTTTATGATGAACATGGTTCGAATCTTGCAATCGTGCCCATTGCGGACGTGGCCCCGACCGAACTGGTATCGCTCGACACCGAGGTTGCCGCTCCCGGGAAACCTGTGCGCGTTTCCCTTCACCTCGAAGATCAAAACGGAGTCGATCGTGGCGCCCTGCAGGAGGTTCGAATCACCAGCGGAGACAATCGCTGAGATATGAAGATGCGCGCCACGTTCACCCTTTTCCTGCTAGTCGGCGCCTTCGTGGCACCATGTGTAAACGCAGAGCAGGGTCAATCTCCGGTGAATGCGGCGACATCGGTAAACCCAGAGGATTTACTCGCGCAGCCGATTGGCGCAAACTGGACGTCTTATAATGGCGACTATACGGGGCGACGCTACAGCAGCTTGCGCGAAGTCAACGTCTCGAATGCAGCTCAACTTCGTCTGGCGTGGGTTTTTCATCCAGGCAACTCGCAAAATCTTGAAGCCACGCCTGTGGTTATCCGCGGCATCATGTACGTCACGGCCGCTAACGACGTATTCTCGCTGGATGCGAGCACGGGCCGTGCCTTGTGGCACTACCAGCGGCAGGTAAGCGCAGGGTTACTCGATGACGCCGCAGCTCACAAGAACCGTGGCGTCGCCGTATGGAAGGATTCTGTTTACACCGAAACCGATGACGCTCACCTGCTCTGCCTCGATGCTCGCTCCGGAAATTTGCGCTGGGACATCGAATATGCCGACAAAGCCAAACACTACGGTGCAACCAGCGCTCCTCTTGTGGTCAAGGATTCGGTTATCGTCGGCACTTCCGGCGGCGACTCGGGTGTCCGTGGGTTTGTCGCCGCTTACGATGCGGGGACCGGAAAATTGAAGTGGCGCTTCTGGACCATTCCTGGTCTGGGAGAATTTGGCTCTTCCAGTTGGCCCGGTGATTCCTATCTTCATGGCGGCGGCACCACCTGGATGCCCGGCACCTATGACCCAGCACTGAACACCCTCTATTGGACAACGAGCAACGCCGCACCCGATTTTGTAGGAGACTCCCGCCCAGGCGATGATATTTACACGGCATCCGTGCTCGCGCTGAATCCGGATACCGGAGACTTGAAATGGTATTTCCAATTCACGCCACACGACCTGTATGACTACGATGCCAATGAAACTCCGGTGCTCGTCGACGTCGAGGAGAACGGTAGGCCGCGCCATTTGCTCGTGCAGGCAAACCGCAACGGGTTTTTCTACGTCCTTGACCGCGTAAATGGCAAATTTCTGAGGGCAACTGCGTTCGTCGAAAAATTGAATTGGGCAAAAGGCATCGATGCATCCGGCCGGCCGCTATTTTCGGGACGAATCCCGACTCCAGACGGCACCTATATCTGCCCCGGCATCGACGGGGCCACGAACTGGTTTTCTCCTTCCTACAATCCGGGCACCGGACTTTTCTACGTGATGGCTCTGGAAAGCTGCAACATGTTTTTCGCAAGCCCAAAAAAATTTGTCCGCGGGCAAACCTACTACAATACCGGGACGAAGCTCCCGGCGGACGAACACTCGCGCAAGATTCTCCTGGCGCTTTCGCTCGATGGAGAACCCGCTTGGCGTTACCCGCAGCTTGGACAAGCCAAGTCTTGGGGCGGAACACTGACGACCGCGGGTGGGTTAGTGTTCTTCGGCGATGACGCCGGTTCCTTCGAAGCGCTCGCCGCGGCTTCTGGCCATCCTCTTTGGCATTTCAATACTGGCCAGCAGTTCCGCGCTTCCCCAATGACCTATGCGGTCGACGGCGTTCAGTACATCGCCATCTCGGCAGGAAGCGACATCTTCAGCTTCGTACTTCCACATTGACCGATGGCGTCAGTGTTCCAGATATGGCACATAGCCTGTAGTCTTCATTTCGAGCCGGTATACGGAAGTCGTCGCCGTGATGTACAGTGTGCGGTAATTTTTGTCTCCCCACGCGAGGTTGGCCGGTTGCTCGGGCATCACGATTGTGCCGAGGTGATTTCCGTTTGCATCCCATACCCAAATACCTTTCGGACCCGTGACAAACATGTTGCCGTTCTTGTCGAACTTCATGCCGTCAGGCACTCCGTCGTTTTTCCCGCCGGGTTCTTCCCCAAAGATGCGGCTGTTGGTGAGCGATCCGTCAGC
>DATIZX010000152.1:0-12053 GCA_035516795.1 Verrucomicrobiia bacterium | reverse complement strand
CCCAGGGGAACTGTCCCTCGCAGGCCTTCCAGCACAATCTGCAGCTTCTCCCTGCCTGTCCATTTCCTGCGTTTCATCGAGTCCTTTCCTGCCTTTAGGACTCTCAAATTCACCGCCATCTTTCAAGGGGAGCAGTATAATGCTGTTCTATCTGTTATGTTGTAGAAAATGGTGTCTTGAGGGAACATCTCTTACATGAGCGATTGCTGGCACGACAAAATGAGTCCGGGTTCGACAGCGAAAGATCCCGTTTGCGGGATGGACGTTGATCCGAAAGAAGCCGGCGCCTCTTGCGTGCACGAAGATCAAACCTATTACTTTTGTTGCACTCATTGCCTGGAAAAGTTCCGCGCGGAGCCGGCCAAATACCTGGCTCCCCTCCCCAAGCCTCCCCTGCCCCAATCCTCCGCGGCCAAATACATCTGTCCGATGCATCCCGAAGTTACGAGCGACAAGCCGGGTTCGTGTTCGAAATGCGGCATGGCGCTCGAACCGAAAGAGCCGACAGCACCATCCAGCGCTCCGACGAAATATACCTGCCCCATGCATCCCGAGGTCGAAAGCGACAAGCCTGGCGCGTGTCCCAAATGCGGCATGGCTTTGGAACCGGTCTCACCCGCCGCCGTTGAAGAGGAGAATCCCGAACTCCGCGACACGACGCGCCGGTTCTGGATCAGCCTCTTGCTCACGGTGCCCGTGTTCCTGATCGCGATGTCCGATTCGATTCCGAGTCGGCCACTGCAACACTTGGTTGGTCCTCGAGTGCTGACGTGGATCGAATTGATCCTGGCGACCCCGGTTGTGCTTTGGGGTGGCTGGATTTTCTTCCAACGCGGCTGGCAATCCATCCTCAACCGCAGCCTGAATATGTTCACGTTGATCGCCGTCGGCACCGGTGTGGCATGGAGCTATAGCGTGGTGGCAACGTTGTTCCCGGAAATCTTTCCCGCGTCATTCCGCAATCCTTCCGGCCAGGTCGCGGTGTATTTCGAAGCTTCCGCGGTGATTGTCACACTGGTGTTGATCGGCCAGGTGATGGAACTACGGGCGCGCAGCAAGACCTCCAGCGCGATCAAGGCGTTGCTCGGCCTCGCGCCCAAAACCGCACGCGTGGTACGCGACGACGGAACGGAAACAGACGTGCCGCTGCAGGACGTCAGGCCGGGCGAACGGATTCGCGTCCGCCCCGGCGAGAAAGTGCCGGTCGACGGTCAGGTGTTGGAAGGTTCCAGCGCGGTGGACGAGTCCATGATGAGCGGCGAACCGATCCCGGTCGAGAAAAAGGCCGGTGACAATGTTACGGGTGGCACGGTCAACGGCGCCGGGGGTTTCCTGATGGAAGCGCAACGGGTCGGCAGTGACACTTTGTTGGCGCAGATCGTCCGCATGGTCAGCGAAGCCCAACGCAGCCGCGCGCCGATCCAAAAATTGGCGGACATCGTTGCGGGCTGGTTCGTGCCCACGGTGGTTGCCGTGGCGATCATCACCGCCATCGTCTGGAGTCTGATCGGCCCGGAACCGCGGCTGGCGCACGCGCTTGTCAACGCGGTCGCGGTGCTGATCATCGCCTGCCCTTGCGCGCTCGGGCTGGCCACGCCCATGTCCATTATGGTCGGGACTGGCAAGGGGGCGACCGCCGGCGTGCTCATCAAGAATGCCGAAGCGCTCGAAACGATGGAGAAAGTCGATACCCTGATTGTGGACAAGACCGGCACGCTTACCGAAGGCAAACCGAAGCTCGCCTCCATCGTAACCGTTGACAAACGCGACGAGTCCGAGTTGTTGCGGCTGGCAGCCAGCCTGGAACGCGGCAGCGAACATCCCCTCGCAGGCGCCATTGTCGCTGGCGCGGAAGAGCGCAACATAAAATTGGCCAACGCAAGCCATTTCAAATCCGTTACCGGCAAAGGCGTCAGCGGTGAAGTAGACGGCAAGCAAGTGGCCCTCGGCAACGCCAAGCTGCTGGAACAATTCCAGATCGATCCTGGCGTCCTCCGTAACACCGCCGAAGAAATGCGGCGTGAAGGCCGGACGGTAATGTTCGTGGCGGTCGACGGCCAGATCGCCGGCCTCGTCGGCGTAGCCGACCCGGTCAAGGAATCCACATCGGAAGCGATCCGTTTGCTGCACGACGAGCGCGTTCAAATCATCATAGTCACCGGCGACAATTCCGCCACGGCGCAGGCCGTGGCGCGGAAGCTGGGATTGGACCGCGTCGAGGCCGACGTTCTTCCCGAGCGCAAGAACGAGGTGGTCAAACAACTGCAGAGAGAAGGCCGGATCGTGGCGATGGCGGGCGACGGCATCAACGACGCTCCGGCGTTAGCGGCGGCCCACGTGGGCATCGCGATGGGCACGGGTACGGACGTGGCCATGGAGAGCGCCGGCATCACTCTGGTCAAAGGGGATTTGCGCAGCATCGTCAAGGCGCGACGATTGAGCGAGGCCACCATGCGCAACATTCGCCAGAATCTATTCTTCGCTTTCATTTACAACAGCCTCGGCATTCCCATTGCCGCCGGTATTCTTTACCCATTCTTCGGCCTCCTGCTCAGTCCGATGATTGCCGCCGCGGCGATGAGTTTCAGCTCTGTTTCCGTGGTGACCAATGCGCTCCGGCTGCGGCGGGTGAAACTGTGACCCGAGGCGTCTTCCTTCTGCAACTAACGCGTGCTATGATGCCGCGTACCGTATGACCAAAGGCGAAATTGCGGAGATGTTCGAGGAGATTGCCGATCTGCTCGAACTGAAGAACGAGAATCCATTTCGGGTGCGGGCCTACCGAAACGCAGCGCGGGCTCTGGACGCGCTTACCGAGGATTTGCAGAAGCTTATCCAAGAGGAACGGCTGACCGAAATCAAGGGCATTGGCAAGGATCTCGCCCAAAAAATCACGGAGTTCGCCACCACCGGACAGTGCAAGGCTTACGAGGAACTGAAGTCTTCATTGCCGCAAGGATTATTGCAGATCATTCGGATTCCCGGATTCGGCCCGAAACGCGCGAAGATTTTGTACGATACGCTGAAGATCGACACGATCGAAAAACTGGAAGCAGCGTGCAAGGACGGACGCATTGCCAAGCTCACAGGTTTCGGCGAAAAATCGCAGCAGAAAATCCTGGAAGGTATCGCTCTGGTCCGGCAATTCAGCGGACGACACTATTTCCATAAAGCCCGCGCGGTAGCCGATCCGATTCTTGAGGCCCTGCGGGCGCACCACGGCGTGATCCGCTGTAGCATCGCCGGCAGTTTGCGCCGCTGCCGCGAAACGATCGGCGATATCGATTTTCTTGTCAGTGCCAAACCGAAGGATGCGGCGGGCGTCATCGAAGATTTCGTGCAGATGTCCGGTATTCTCAGTGTGAGCGCCAAAGGCGACACAAAAGCCAGCGTTGTGCTCAAAGGTGGCATCCAGGCCGACCTGCGCGTTGTCAGCGACGCCCAATACGCTTTCGCTCTGAACTATTTTACCGGTAGCAAGGAACACAACATCGCCCTACGCGCCCGGGCGTTGAAGTTGAAAAATCTTTCGCTCAACGAATACGGTTTCTCCCCTGCCGGGGAAAAGGAGAAGAGCGCCAAGGAGCTCGGTAGTTCCATCAAATGCAAGACTGAGGAGGATTTGTACCGCGCCCTGGAATTGGATTATGTCGAGCCCGAGATGCGCGAGGAGATGGGGGAGATTGATGCCGCCGAGAAACACGAGTTGCCGAAGCTGATCGAAAAGGAGAACCTGCGCGGCACGTTCCACTGCCACTCAACCTGGAGCGATGGCATCGAGAGTGTCGAAGCGATGGCCAAAGGGGCGAGGGACCTGGGGCTGGAGTATCTCGGCATGGCCGACCACAGCAAATCGGAGCGGCAGGCTCACGGCCTCGACGAGAAGCGCGTCCGGCAGCAAGCCGAGGAAATCAAGAAACTCAACGCGAAGTTCGCCAAGGACGGTTTTCGTATCTTCTTCGGCACCGAATGCGACATTCTGGGTGACGGCACGCTCGATTTCGACGAGAAGACACTCGATCTGTTCGACTATGTGGTGGCCGCTGTGCACCAGGGCTTCAACATGGATGCCGACAAGATGACCAAGCGCATCTGCAAAGCGCTGGCACATCCGAAAGTCACCATGTTGGCGCATCCGACGGGCCGTTTGTTGCTCGAACGCGAAGGCTATGCTGTCAACATGCCCGAAGTGATCGAGGCGGCCGCCAAACACAACAAGATCATTGAGATCAACGCCCACCCGTACCGGCTCGACATGGATTGGCGCTTGTGGAAGCGCGCCAAGGAACTCGGCGTCAAATGTTCCATTAACCCTGACGCGCACAGCATCCCGGACCTGCAATTTCTGGCTGTCGGCGTCGGCATAGCCCGCAAAGGTTGGCTGGAAAAGAAAGACGTCATCAATTGTCTGCCTCTGAAGGAAGTGGAGAAGGCGCTGAGACGGTGAACCGCGGCTGAACCCCCGCCTCAGGGTGCTCGCTTCTTTTGGGCCGCTGCGCACTGCTCGCAGTTGCAGAGGTCTCGCAGATATTGAAATGAATAGATGCCGGAGGCGTGGCCGTCGCCCCATTGCGGCTGGACGCCATAGCCGCCCACGTATTGCCAGCCGCGCAGCTCAAAACTTGCGGGGGTGAATTTCTGCGGCTGCGGTTTGTACTCCACCATCACGTTGGCTTCCCCTTTGCACAGGGCACAGGGGCAGGCGCGGCGAAGCACTTCGAACTCGTAATAACTCTCGTGTCCATCGTCCCAGACAATGGCGACGACACGGTTAATGACTTCGATGCGTTTCGGTTTCTTCATCATTGCAGCCGCGAGTGAGATTCGCGGCTACTTCGCCCTTGTCTTGTGCGGCCAGGGGCACAGCTTGTTCACGGAACAGTTCGGGCAATTCGGTTTCCGCGCCATGCACACGCGCCGGCCGTGAAATTGCATCAGGTGACAAAACCTCGTCCATTCCTTTCGTGGCACGATCTCGACCAGGTCCGCTTCGATTTTATCCGGGGCATCCTGTGTCGTCAGCCCCAGCCGTTGCGACAGCCGCCACACGTGCGTGTCTACGACGATGGCGGGCTGACCGAAGGCGTTGGCCAAAACGGCGTTCGCCGTTTTGCGGCCGACGCCGGCAAGTTTTAGCAGATCGTCAAGGCGATTCGGGACCTTGCCTCCAAAATCCTTTGTCAGTATCGCTGCCGCCTTTTGGATCGAACGCGTCTTTTGCCGGAAGAAACTGATGCGGCTCACTTTGTTTTGCAGCACGGTTTCCTTCTCGTTCGCGTAAGCCGCGGCGGTGCGATACTTCGCGAACAACTCCGGCGTGACCTGATTCACCAGATCATCGCGTGCCTGTGCGGCAAGGATCAAGGCCACGAGGAGTTCGAGGGGGTCGGAGAAGTGCAACGCCAGCTTCGCGTCAGGATGGGTGCGCTTCAGGACCGCGATGATTCTCTTGACCCGTTTGCTTTTTGCTTCGAGAGATTCTTTGGCCATCGCGAGTTATTTCGACTCGATCAGCTTTTGAAACTCGGGATTACTGCGCAGACCGTTGAAGCGCGCGTCCTCAGCAATTTGCTTCTTCAACGGCGGCGCCAATTCGACGGCCTTCGCCAGGAGCGGAACCGCTTCTGTCGCGTTGTTTTGCGCGGTGCGGATCAAGCCCAAAGCGAAGTACGAGCGGGCGTCCTGCGGGAAGCGCTGCATCATCAGGCGCAGCGTGGCAATCGCGTCATCCATCCGATTGATATTTATGTAGGCCTGAGCGGACTGCAAAATCTCATCAGGAGAGAGATTGGTCTGCGTCAAATAGCCCTGCAACAAGGAAGGAATTCGATCACCCTGTCCTGCTCGCACATAGGCTTGGGCCAATTGGTTCAACAAGCCGAAATCGCGAGGATTGCTGGCCCGGGCGGTCTCCAAACGGACCGCATCTTGCCGCGACTGTTTCAGGTTGGCGATTTGCTGAATGGCCGTTTGAATTTTTTCGTTGAGCGGGTCAAGTTTTTGCAGCGCTTGGAGCGTCGCGAGGGCGTCATCGGTTCGGCCAAGTTCCATGTACAGTTGCGCCAGGCGGAAATTGGCTTCCGGACTTTCGGGACAGAGCTGCAGCGCCTGTTTAAAGGCGTACTCGGCTTCGGGTATCATCCGCCGATAGGCGTACACACCGCCAATGGCAGAACGCAGTTTGGAGAATGTTTTTTGCGCATCGCTATCCCGGCGAAACTCGGGTCGGGCCTCAAAATCTGCGCACAATTTGTTCCAGTACGCCGTGTCGCGATCAACAATCTGCTTCCACAGTTGCGGGTTCTGCTGCGGGCTAGGCAACGGATCGCGGTTGATCTTCATGATAATACCAGCGGGAGTGAGATAGGGATACATCCAGTCAATGACGTAGCTTTCTTCGACGTAAAACGAGTGCTTGTCCTTGCTGTGGTCGAAAATCCATTTCGTCAGGATGCCGTTGATCTTCATCACGCCCGCCACACCGCGCACCTGGACCTGGCCGCCTTCGAGCGTGACCTGTTCGTCGGCACTGAGTTGTTCTCCGCGGGCTTTCCGTTCCTGCACTTGATTCACATATTCCTGAAACGCGCGTTGCGTGTCCTGCTCGCTCGGAATCCAGATTGGCTCTTTGGGATACATCGTATCCCGGTGTAAGTGATGCCACCCCCAGCGAAACAGCGCCCGCTGCCACGGCAAACGACGCAAGAGCGTCTGCGGGCTATCCGGATCCGGCCGCGAAAAATCGTAGTGATCGCGGACGTAGGACATATAGGTGCTGTCGGCCAAGGCGTTCTGCGTAATGATATAGACGTCGCGGCGGTCAAAATCCGCGCCCCCCTTGGGGTCGAGATACGGATCGTGATAACGATCTTTTGGAGCCACCCGGCTCTCACAGAAAATCATATACGTGGGCACAAACCGTCCCGGGTCCGTCCCGCCATAAAGCACGGCGTCCCGATCCATATCGGGATAACCGCCGCCGGGTCGGAACATCCGGTATCCAAATTGATAGCCGAAATCGTGATTGCGTTGCTCGCAAAGATAGCGATTGCGATAGAATGAAATCAGCGGGAGTGCCAGCAAAACCACACACGCGGCCCGCATCACCACCCGCGGAAAACGATGCAGCCGCACCAGAACCCAGGCGGCCGCCACGGCCAAACCATAGCCAGCCAGCATCGTGAAAAACCCGTGGGCCGGCGCGAAGAACTTGATGTTGATTTCCTGGTTCTGTTTGTCCAGACCAGGGTTGATGATCATGAGCATTCCATAGCTGGTGGTCAGGAACGCCGCCCAGACAAAGATCAACCAGGCGCGTCCTCGTTGCCTCACGTTCTTCCAGTCGAAGGCGAGAAGACCGACGGTGAGAGCCGCTAACAGAAAGAACGGAATCCCCAGAAGAAAATCCCCGTCGAACCCAGCCGGCGGACTGAACTGATGCAGCAAGGCCCGTAAAAACAACCCGATTTGGATGAAGAAGTCCTTGCTAAGGGGACTGGCGATGTTGAGCTTTTCGTATTGGCCGCGGGTAATGTGATGCAGAAATCCCTGCTTCGTGTAAGCGTATCCCCAATTCATCGGCGGATTCGTCGAGGAAGCGATGGGCATGTAGACGTAAAAGCTGCAACCGAGTAAAAACATCGCCGAACAAATCAAAGCCGTCTTCCGATTCAGCCAATGTTCGCTCCCAAACCAAATCAGCAAGAGAATCCCCACGCATAAGGGCAGCAGAATCAGCACCGACGCGCTGATCATCGGCCCGAACAGGATGAATAAATTCACCTTTTGCGACATCACCGAAGCGTTCCCCGAGGTCTGCAGCCACGCAAACAGGTAAGCCCACGCGGCCCAGCCAAACAACAGCGCCACCAACAGTTCCCAGAACGTGGACAGCGCCGGCATGACCAGGGGCGCCTGCCACGGGCGCCGCTCCCAAATGGGAAGCAACCCCACCGCCGCCGCCCCGACCATGAACGGCAGGGCCATTACAAAAACGGTTTGATGGTTTGCGATCCCCAGCGCAAACAACAAGATCGTGGCGTAGAGAAAACTGTGACGCTGCGGTCGCATCATCCAAGCGAAAAAGGTGCACGCCGTGATAATGAACATGAATACGTTCAACACGCGCATCTCCGGTACGCAGGCCCACAACCACACGCCTCGATTGAACCCAAACAACAGCGCGGACGACGCACCTACCGTCAGCGCGATCCAGTGTTTCATTGGGTTTTCCAAAGCGTCGGCCCACTTCACGGATCGTAGCAACATCATGATCGAGCGCGTCATCAAGAGAGTCAGCACGCCCACCACCAGCGCGCCGGTGAGCACCGACATCAAACAGATCCGCCACGCCGGATTCCCGAACGGCAAGAGATGCCGCCACATCCAGCCCAGAAACGCCCACAACGGATACCCCGGCGGATGCGGCACGCCAAAGTTAAATGCTCCGGTCACCAGTTCGCCCGAGTCCTCCAGCGTTACTTCCGGTGACATGAAATAGAAAAACGTGATTGCCGCGATCAGGAAGGTGATCAACGCCGCAATCCAGTCCTCGGGCTTAAAAAAGCCGTGCAGAGATTGCGACGACTCCATCGGCTCCGGCTGCTCCGGTGGCGGAGCAGGCGGGGCCAAAGTGGCAGTAGCGGAAGGGCTTGGTCGGTTCGGTTTGCGTTTCTTCTTTCCCATAACGATTCTCTTCAGTAGCGGTGGCGAAGCTCTAGCGTCGGATCTGGATATTCGTCAGCAACGTGGCTGATCGCGGCACCGGCACGGCATTGATGCCGATCTGTGAAGCCGCCGCGAATCTTGATTCCAGTAGGGCCAGCGACGGCAGCAGCGCGCTGTTGGTTACCAGTATCGTTGGATTTTCCTGTGGGCGCGGACGTGGGGTGCGCGATAACCAATGCGAACTCACGATCAGCGTCACGCACAGCGCGCCTGCCAACGCCACCTGTAGACCGGCGCGATGACCAGACCACCAGAACGTGCGGCGGTGCCCATTCAATTTGCCGTCCATCTCGTTCAAGATATTCCGACGGACCGATGTGGGCAGATGCGCAGGACACATCTCGTTAAGTTGCCGCTCCAAGTCTTTCTCAGAGTTCATGGCGTCCCTGCTTTCGCAAAACGTTTCCGCAACGCGGCCAACGCCAGCCGGTAGCGGGACGCCACCGTGTTTCCGGACTCCCCGGTCACCGTGGCGATCTGTTGAAATGTCAGTTCACCCCAGATTTTCAATGTCACAACTTCCCGTTGCTCCGTCGGCAACGCCAGAAGCGCCGCTTCCAGTTGGGCCTGCTCCTCAGCTTGTTCCAAAGATGATTGGAACAAGGGCGACCGTTCATACAACCTTTCTCCGGCAATGGTCTCCCGCTGGCGGCGGCGAGCCAGTTGCCGTTGGCGATCCAGCACGACGTAGCGGACCGCAGCGTAACAAAGCGCCGGCAAATCGGGCTCGGTAACGCCGTTGCGGGCATGCTTGCGCCATGCTCGCAGAAATGCTTCCTGCACCACGTCCGCGGCATCGGCGTCGTTGCCGCATAACTGCCGCGCGTAAAGGAACAAACCGTCCCCGCATCGATACAGCACTCGATGCCACATGGTCTCGGTTGTCGCGTCACCAGTCACGCTGCTGACGTTTTGCCAAGTATGAATCGTCGCTGACCACGTCATTTGTCACCAAAATCACAGTTCATCACGCGAGGGTCGGCTTTCAATGCCGGAAGTGCCGGATTCCCGTAAAAACCATCGCCACGTTCCGCTCGTCGGCGGCCGCGATTACTTCGCTATCGCGCACGCTGCCCCCGGGCTGAATCGCCGCCGTCGCGCCTGCTTCCACACAGGCAATCAGCCCATCTGGAAAAGGGAAAAATGCGTCGCCGGCCACGACGCTTCCTTGGAGGCTGAGCCCGGCTTCCCGGGCTTTCCATACGGCAAACTTCGAAGAATCCACTCGACTCATTTGACCCGCACCAACGCCCAGCGTTCGACTTCCGTCGCGGTCGGATCTTACGAAAACGATGGCATTGGATTTTACATGCTTGACCACGCGCCAGGCAAACAACATGGCGTGCCGTTCCTCATGGGTCGGAGACCGTTTGGTAACGGTTTTCATATCGGATGCTGAAACCAAACGGGTATCTCGTTCTTGTGCGAGAAGTCCACCGGGAATGGTACGAAAGGCAAGCGGAGAGGACGGGAGGGACAGTTGGCGAATCAGCCGCAGGTTCTTCTTCTTCTTCTGCAAGACGGCCAGAGCACCGGATTCAAAAACGGGCGCGATAATCACTTCACTGAAAATTCCCGCAACGGCTTGGGCAACTCCGGAGTCCAACGGACGGTTCACGGCAATGATCCCACCGAACGGCGCCTGCTTGTCCGTGGCGTAGGCCAGGTTCCAAGCTTCCAGCAGCCTCTTCGCGCTGCCAACGCCGCAAGGATTCATGTGCTTGATGATCGCCACCGTTGGCTCTTCGAATTCGGCAACCAATTCTGCCGCCGCGGTAAGATCGAGGATATTGTTGTAACTAAGTTCCTTGCCGTGCAGTTGATGGAAGTGCTTGAAGAAATCTCCGTACAACGCGGCTTGCTGATGCGGGTTCTCGCCGTACCGCAAGTCCTGCGCCTTTTTCAACGCGACATGCAACTCCTCCGGTAATGCAGCGGCTTGGCTCGTTGGGGCTTCGCCCTTTGCCTTCAGCCGCTCGGCATGGAAATACTGCACAATGGCGTTATCGTAGCGCGACGTCGTTTCGAACGCTTTCACAGCCAGTTTCCAGCGGAACATCTCGCACGTATTGCCGCCATGTTCGTGGATGTCGCTGAGCACGGCATCGTAATCACCGGGATCCACCACCACCGTTACACTGGCGTGGTTCTTGGCCGCACTCCGCAACAGGCTTGGCCCGCCGATATCGATATTTTCAATCGCCTCCGGCAAAGCCACGCCCGGCTTGGCCACCGTCTTCTCGAAAGGATAGAGGTTCACGACCACCAGATCGATGGGCTGGATACCGTGCTTGGCGGCTTGTGCTTCATGCTCGGCATTGCCGCGAACGAACAGCAATCCGCCGTGCACTTTGGGGTGCAATGTCTTGACGCGTCCGTCCAACATTTCTGGGAAGCCCGTAAACTCGCTGATCTCAACAACCGGAATGTCGGCCTCTTTCAGTGCGCGTGCCGTTCCGCCTGTGGAAACGATCTCGACGCCAAACGTTAGCAGTCCCCTCGCGAAATCTACCAACCCCGTCTTGTCAGAAACGCTGATCAGTGCCCGTTGGATTTTGGCCATGTCCCGTCGAAGGTAGCGGATGCCGCGGCGGGCTTCAATCGAATTTCAACTCCGGTGATTCGGCGCGAACCAGCTTCCATGTCGAGTCAACTTTCCTAAAATGGAGGCGGAAACGGTCGGCCCGAATCTCGTTCGGGGTAACGCTGCCTTTCGCCTTGGCTAAGACCTTGGCGATAAAGATCGCCTGCGCTGTCTGGTGATCGGGATCGACCGTCACCTTCAGATCGCTGATATGAATGAACAGCGCATCGTATTGCGAGCGGAAAGAACGCACCGCACCGAGCAACGTGGACTTATCCAGCCCCCAATCATCACTGTAATCGGCGGCGAGTGCATCTGAGAGCCGCAAGACATCGCCTTTCTCCACGGCGCGAACCATGCCCGCAAGCTGGTTCTTGACGCGCTGCTCGTCGGTGACAAATATCCGCTGCCAAATCCGCCACGCGGCGAACACCACGATAGCCACGAGCACAAGGCGCCAAAACCATTTCATCTTTTCCACCTCCAATGCCAGAGCAGGCGGGCCTGCACCAGTCGTGTCGCCACCAAGCCAAGCACATAATCTTCGCGTTCAAAGTCGCGATTATCGCCGATGACAAACACTTTCCCAAGCGGAACCGGCGTCGGGTCCATCTGCCAATCTGGGTTGACAGTCGTGTACGGCTCCTTCAAGGGTACGCCGTTGATGCAAACGACTCCGTCATCAATCGCGAGGCTTTCTCCCGGCAAAGCGATGACCCGTTTCACAAAATACAAGGGCGGA
>DATIZX010000151.1:0-31144 GCA_035516795.1 Verrucomicrobiia bacterium | reverse complement strand
CCCAGGGGAACTGTCCCTCGCAGGCCTTCCAGCACAATCTGCAGCTTCTCCCTGCCTGTCCATTTCCTGCGTTTCATCGAGTCCTTTCCTGCCTTTAGGACTCTCAAATTCACCGCCATCTTTCAAGGGGAGCAGTATAGGTGTCTTGGAAAGCCATATTGCTCGACTAACGTTCGACGGAAATCACAAGGCGAGGACAGTTTTCAGCCATAGCATGACCAGCGGTGGATTGTTTGACGAGGGAAACTCAATTGTAGACTGTGTTTTCAAGAATTCTGCTACCAACGACAACATCGAGAGTCATGGAGTAGATGCAGGTTTCTTTGGCCAAGGCTTTGCGAACGTCGATTTCACCCGTTGTATTTTCAGCAACACGACAATTGGCTTTTATACGTGGAATCGGAATGCTCTGGATGGCTGGTTGACTGATTGTTATTTCGTCAGCAACACTGTCGGGATTTATGTGAAGCAAGGTTCAGCTCACGCTTATCATTCGGCGTTCGTCAATAACTGGAGCCGAGATTTCATTCTTGATGAACCGACTGAGTTCTTGTCGTTGGTGAGCAATACAAGTTTTCACGCTGGCGCGTTTCTTGAGGAATTCTACCGCGGTCCTAACCTCACGCCGACATTAATCAAGGGCAACACAATTATTGATCCCGTAATCAACGCTATAAATATAGCCGAGCCCGGGCCAACGTTCATGATCGATAATGTAATCGCCTGCACCAATGATCCCCCGACCTTTTTCGGAAATAATGCAACCAATGAGTTGGTCGCAATTGGCAACACGAATGTAGCCTCGTCCCCGTTCGTGTTCGCCGGTGAGTCAGTCATTTTCAGCAATGTTGTTGACAATTACGTCGTGGCCCGCAGTGCACTATCGCTAAGCGAGCCAGCAGCGCCGATCCCCGCAACGAACCTGAATCGTGTGATTGTAGAGGTGGCATCGAATGCGACAGCTTCGCAACTCCAAACTGCGATTACGAGTGCATCAGATGGGTCGGTAATTCACATTCCGTGGACATCCAACGGGGATGGTGCACTCTATCTCGATCAAACAATTACAATGCCAACGAACAAGGACGTCCGTATCGTAGGCGATGGTTATAACACCATCATTGCTTGGAGCGGTGCAGCAAACAGTACAATCTTCGCGGCTCCGCATCCGTCACATGCTACGTTCTCGCATGTACGCATTAACGGTACTGGTGGTGGGGGTTACAGTTCGCCAGTTGTCGTATCTGGTGTGGGCGACACGCAAGCCCGCGTTCACCTTCACGATATCCGTCTGGATTACGGTATCGGTGCTAATCTGCAGGTAGGCGACTGCCCGAATACGGTTATTGATTTTCACGGAATTACTTCGGACTACACCGGCAATGTTGACCCGCCAGCAACGAACGGGAACAAAGTCCTCATGGAAGGACGCGGAAAGGTGAAATTCATCAATGTCGACGGTTCGAAACACAAAATTGGCTTCGTCTGCACCAATGGAGGTTCCTTGTATGTGGAAACGCATTACAACGAAGTAACCGACACCTTTTCAAACAAGATTCTTCTTGTATCGGGTACCAGCACAGTGAGCTTGATCTGTGGCCGACTCGGGGAAAATCTCCAGGACAGTGATTATAACTTCAATCGTGCCACGACCAACGGGTATGCTGTCACAAACTTCTCAGGTACTCTGATGTTGGGACTACAGAACAAGATCAACGACTGGGTGAATGTTTCGGGGAGTACTACTGGAGGAATATGGATTTGTGGCTGCGAGACGGTCTCGAATGCATTCAACCATTGGCCGATTACCAATATGACTGCAGACATTCCTGTGCAGACGATGAACTGGAACTATGATCCAACACCCAATATAGGGTGGAAGGCCTATAATGACATTGGAACCGCCGACGCCGCATTCACACGCAAGATGTTGGCACAAGCTCGGGCCGAGTACTCCGACTTATCGCCAATGCAACGGCGTACAAACCAGACTGACGTCCTTCTGGAGTATCTGCACATAACACTTGGAAAGCCGAATGTGGGTGTGTTTCCTTAAGGTCGTTCTCGCCCGCGAAGGAGCAGCAGAGTTACAAATGCCCCAGCTACTAACGCAACGCCAGTAGGCTCAGGAATAGCATCAAAAGAAATATTGTCGATCCAAAAATTCCAGTTTGGTGGATTTGGAAGAATTGCTTCTACTTGCACCGTCGTGCCAATAACTGGGAAAGTGGGCTGCCAAGTCCCAAGAAAAGAAATCACGGTGGATTGCGTGTGTCCGGCATTGTCGGCGACGAGATATGGGGAGGCGAGTTCTCCGTTGCCAACCATAATTGAAAAATTCGTGACAGGCACCGGGAATGTGATCGTGAGCACATTCGTTAGATCAGATATAAAGGCAGTCGCATAAATCGAGCTTGTGTTTGGATTGCTAGTTCCAGCAGTGATTAGTACGCCGCCTTGAAATGTAACCACACCTACAGTTGTCGTAACACTTACCGTTTGCGCCGAACCCGCTTGAGCAAACGTTGAAGGTCCGAAAAGTCCTTGGCTGTCGAAGTCAATTACATCAGCATGTGCCAGCGTAAGAAAGGAGATCAAACTGGCCACGGACCCAAAACAGAGAGCCTTAATCATTTGCTTCATAGTTTACTCTCCCAGCACGCCCATTATGTCATAAAAGGTTGGCTAAATCAACCTTGCCCCGTGGTGCCTTTGCGTCTCGGGAAAAGACGGTGGTTATACACTCAACAGCTTAACCACGACCGGGTCTACTGCGAATATCTCATGCAGCTTCCAGAATCCACGCAGCCAGTCTATGATGCCGTCGATGGTTCTAACTTGCTCACCTTGGGCGTACCACCGTTTTTCCAGCCAAATTCTCGTTATCTGCACAACCAGAGCCAGTTGTGCCTGCTCAGCCACGTTGCGCCGAGTTGCGCCGAATTGCGCCACAATGAACCAAATCTGCCAGTTTCTGCCAGTTCCCTGCCAGTTGGTCGGCGCGCCCGCGGCGACAAAACTCCGCTGTATAATCAGCAGTGAAAACCACCGTTACCAAGGGAAGCTATCGATCTGGCACAGAATACTGGCTGGTGACATGTTTTCCTTTCCCTGGTGAACGGGGTGAACGGAAATTCTTTCCCGACAAACGGAGTGCCGACGAGTTCATCACCGATTTGTACCGTGAATCGTCAGAGACCAGACCCATTCCAGAGCTGCTGAAACTAGAAGCGAGGGACTTTGAGAAACTCCTGCAACCTCACGGTTGGACATTGCGGCGTGCAGTTGAATACGTCCTCAAAAACGCAATTCCATTTGAGCAGAAACCCGTCATCCGAGACGCCGTGGCGCTCTACCTGGATGAACAAAAGTCACTAGGCTTGGCGAAGGAAACTATATGGGACATCAAGTATCGCACGGCGGTTTTCGCAGCGAAGTTTGGTGACAGGCACTTGCACGAAGTGACACTCGAGGATTACTCGAAATGGAAGCAGGAATTGGCTAATCAATATGCACCCCGTAGCGTCGGGCATTTTTTGCGTCACGCCAGTAGTTTCATTCGTTGGTCCATCCCCTATGGATACTGTTCGCACAATTTCATTACTGCCCTCAAGAAACCCAAGGTGAAACAGAAGCGACCGCAGGTGCTCACCTGCCACCAGGTCGAAGCGCTGTTCGAGATCGCTTTCCGTCACGGACTGCTGGCTTGGGCTGTGCTGGGCACCCTTGTTGGAATCCGTCCTGGCGAAATGCGACTGTTGGGGCGGCTCGGGGACGTACTCAATCTAGCGGAAGGTTACATCAAGGTTGACGGCGATGCATTCTCCCCCGAAGAACGGCGAGTGATAAGACTCGAAGGTGATTTGAGAAAGGCTCTGACCGCCTGGCTCAGTCGCTGCAGGCTGGAGGATCCCATCGTACCTCAGCCAGAACGAAAACACGTTGAGGCACTGCGCCAGGAACTGGGGTTTTGGTCACACAATGTTATGCGGCATACCGCCGCAAGCCTCCACTACGCATTCTTCGAAAACGCAGGCAAGACAATGAAAATGTTGGGACACTCCCCGACTTCAGATGTATTTGACAAACATTACAAGGCGTTGTTGACACGTGCCGAAGCCAAAGCCGTCTACGCATTACGCCCTTCCTGATCTGAACGCAGCATTCGCCGCTTGCGGGGCATCTCGTGCCGCGCTGGGCGGTGGTTACGGGCGAGGAAGGTTTGTTGCATTGCGCACCTCCAGTGTCTTGCCTATGCCGCTGACGCCAGACCAGTCAGGGACTGTTTGAACGTGTAGATCTGGCGCAGCCAGCCGATGATTTTGTTCCATGTATCGCAAGAAAGGCATGGGTTCATTGCTTTTTTGCCTGAAACCATCTGCAACATGTCGAAACCAGAACACGTTACGTCAGTTCTAACTTGTTTGTCTTCGCCGACCACGATTCCGTCAGGAAGTAGAACTTTTTGCAGACGCTGCTTTTGGTCGAGCGGCAGTTTGGGCCATACATCCGCAGCCTCCGTGACCAGTTGGCAGGCGAAGTCCAAGGCGGCGCCTACGTCCAAGTCTTCCGCAGCCAAGGTGGCGTCGATACTCGCCTGGGCGATTTCGGTCTCAAGGCGGCTGGACTCCTGCTTGAACACTTCCTCAGAAATCGCCTGCTTGTAGAGGTATGCATCCAGCAGACGGCGGCGATTGGATTCGAGTTCAGTCAGTCGACGTTTCGCTGCGGCTGCCATTTCCTTGGCATCCGTCTGTTTCTCCCGCCAGGCATCGCGGACGATGCCCTTGAACAACGCTACCCGCTCAGGCTTTATCCGTGCCCTGCCCAGGATCTCGAGAAACTGACGTTCGAGTTCTTCCTTGCGGATGTTGATCCCTGGGGAATGCTGGTTGCAAACATAATACGGGTATCGCTTGTTCATCCCGTTCGTATTCCAGCTTGCGGTCATTCGTGCGCCGCACCTCCCGCATTTGGCGAACCGTCGTAGTGGGAACTCGGGGCGGTTGCGCACCTCTGGGGTGGTTCTCAGGACCTGCCCCTTGAGGACCGCCTGAACCTTATCGAATGTTTCCTGATCGATTATCGCTGGAAAATTCCCTCGTTGGCGCTCGGGGCAGGATGCGATCTTAATCCAGCCAGCGTAGAATGGATTGCGCAGGATTCCCTCAAGGTGTTGACGGCAGATGGTGTTTCCTTTCCGGGTGCGAAGCCCCAGCTTCGTGAGTTCTTTTCGAATTTGCTTTTCCGTGTACAGCCCTGTGGCAAACTTCTGGAACGCAAGTTGAATCAGCGGAGCTCGAACATCGTCCAGGACAACGATCGGTCTGTTGTTGACGTCTCGGGCATTGTTGTAGCCAAGCGTCGCACGACCAGGCCATCGACCACAGCTAATCGCTGTCCTGATTCCCAGCTTCGTTCGATCCGCACGCAGGCGATTGTCGAACTCCGCCATTCCCGACAAGATCGTGCCCATGAGTCGACCAGCGTTCGACTCGTCGATCGGCTCCGTGACGGAACGGAGTTGTGCGCCGTACGACCCAAGCATAGCCTCCAGCACGGCGTGGTCTTTTGCAAGGCGTGCAAACCTGTCCACCCTATAAACCACAACGTAGTCAATGGCGTTCTTCCTTTGACGACAGAAGCGCAGCATCTCTTGCAGCGTGGTGCGGTCGGTGGTGGTCGCCGACTCGCCCCACTCAATAAAGACCAAGACAGCCATTGCCGAGGAGACAATTGAACTCGTCGGTCTTAACAAACAGAACCATGCTAATTGGACCGACCCGGCTCTTCCACAAGCCGCATTGGAGCGTTGGAGTCAAAGGCAAGCTGCATTCACGCTTGCGGAAGAAAGCCTTGCGGATCTGGCCCTCGCGGACAACCAACCCCACCGGCGGAGCATCGCGCGCACTGCTGTGCAAAACGGATTCGTGTGCACGAACGGCGGTTCACTTTACGTGGAAACGCACTACAACGAAGCGGGCGACACGTTAACGAATAAGATGCTGCGCGTGTCAGGTGACAGCATGGTCAGCTTGCTTTCTGGCAAGCTCGTCGAGAATGTTGGCTCGTCCGGGCTGAACTTCAGTCGCGCGACGACGAATGGATTTGCGGTGACGAATTTCACAGGCAATTTCTTCATGGGGCTGCAAAATGACATTATCGATTGGTTCGATATTTCCGGAACCACAACGGGTAACATGTGGATCTCTGGAAGCGCGACGTTTACCAACACATTTAATCATTGGCCGATTACAAATACGACCGCAGACACTCCGGTGCAAACCATGAATTGGAACTATGATAGCAACACGAATACGAGCGTAGGCTATACAAGGTATGACGATATCGGTGTCGCCAGCGCCGCGTTCACGCGTCAGATGCTCGCTCAGACGCGGGCGGAATACTCGGATACTGCACCGATGCAAAGGAGGACAAACCAAACAGACATCCTGCTTGAAGGTGTGGATTTAGAACGGGGAAAACCGAATGTTGGCGTGTCGCCGTAGCAGTGGAAGTCTTGTATTGCATATAACCGATAGAGCCATCATGGCCATGCTCAAAACCAGCAGGGACAAGGCTGAAGGCTCGGGTATAGCTTCAAAGCTAATATTATCAATAGAGAAGTCCCAAGAACCGGGATGATCGATGACAGCCGATATGGTTATCATTGTTCCCACTGACGGAATGATCACTTGCGTGGCTGTGTGCATCGCGAGAGCGACCGATTGGCTAGTTCCCATGCTGTTAGCGAGAACATATGTGGCACTAAACGGCTCATCGTTTCCAACCGTTATCGAAAAGTTGCTCGTTACTGCTGGAAATGCAATTGTGATAATATTCGTAAGATCGAAGATGTGCCCTGTCGCATAGACTGATGTAGTGTTAGCGTTACCATCTTCGGCTGTCAAAATCACCCCTCCTTCGAATGTTACCAGTCCAACACTTGTGGTCACACTAATCGTTTGCGCCGGGCCGGCGTCTGCGAAATATGGTGGTCCAAAAAGGCCTTGGCTGTCGAAGTCAATCACATCAGCATGAGCCGCCGCAAGAAAACACATCAGGCTGGCCACGGACCCGAACCAGAGAGCCTTAATCATTTGCTTCATAGCTTAGTCCCCCAGCGCCGAAAATTATGCCACGGAATATTGGCTAAATCAACCTTTTTGTGTCTTGGGCTTTCCCTGGTTTTTGAAAAATCGAATTGCGAAAGTTCAAGTTCCTTCGGAAAAACGGGGTAGCTATGCGGTCAACAGCTTCGTCACCACTGGGTCCGCTGCGAATATTGCATGCAGCTTCCAGAATTCGCGCAGCCAGTCGATTATGACGTCGATGGTTCTAACTTGCTCACCTTGGGCGTACCACCCGCAAGGGACTATGCGTTGTAGGAGGCAAGGAAGGGCGTCGGAAACGTCTTCTCGGCATTGCGTTGAAGAACAGCGTCAATGCGGGCTAGCAACTCATCGAGACGAAACGGTTTGGTGACGTAATCATCCGCGCCCAATCCAAACGCTTGCATCTTGTCGCGATGCTCGGCACACCCGGACATGATAATGATCGGCGTCCATTGCACGGCTCGGCTCTTGCGAACCATGCTGCAAATCTCGTAGCCGTTTAATTTCGGCAGAATCAAGTCCAGAATCACAGCGTCAGGCCGGGCTTCGAGAATGTAATTCAGTGCGTCAATTCCGTCCTTGGCCCAGTGAGGTTTGAACCCTGCCGACTGGAGGGCTTCACAGACCAATTCGCCGGTTGTCTGGTCGTCTTCCGCTACGAGCACGATTTTGCGTCGAGAAGTGCCTTTGGATCTCATGAGTAGGCCTTTAGGAAAGCAGCCCCGATGCCAGCCTTGGAAACGGTCTGGAGTCACGGCCTTCCGTTTCCGATTTGGTTTGGCTTACCCTGCAACCACAGAATCCACCGGCGCGGGTTTAAGAACAAAAGGGCAGAACTCGGCAGAAAATTCCTTTCTCGGATTGTCAAAGTTGAAAAAGGCAGTTGCTTCGTTCAGAAAAGTACGGCAGCAACCCAGTCAGCCAGAGCGGGTCAGTCGAAAATAACGGTCTTCTTCTCGTACACCAAAATGCGATGTTCAATATGCCAGCGGACGGCTCGAGACAGGACGACTTTCTCCAAATCACGCCCTTTTTGCACCAGATCTTCCAGTTGATCGCGATGGGAGATGCGAACGACGTCCTGTTCGATTATCGGTCCTTCGTCCAGCGTTTCCGTCACGTAATGGCTGGTGGCACCGATCAATTTCACGCCGCGCTCGAAGGCGCGGTGATAGGGCCGCGCGCCACTGAAGGCCGGCAGGAACGAGTGATGCACATTGATAATTCGCTGCGGATACTGCGCCACGAAATCCGGCGAAAGAATCTGCATGTAGCGCGCCAGTACCACGAGGTCGATGGACACGCCTTTCAACAACTTCAACTGCGCCCGTTCCGTTTCGGGTTTCCTGTTTTCCGTCACCGGCAGGAAATGAAACGGGATTTTATGGAACTTGGCCAGTCGCTCCGCCTCGCGATGGTTGCTGACGATCAACGGAATTTCGCAATTCAGTTCGCCGCTTTCGTGCCGGTACAACAGATCCGCCAGACAATGATCGTAAGCGGACACGAAGATCGCGACGCGCGGGCGGGTCGCCGATAATTCCAATCGCCAGCGCATCTCAAATCGCTTGGCGACCGAAGCGAACTCTTTCTTAAACTCCACGGGCTGTAGCTTGAATTCCGAGAGATCCCACTCGACGCGAGTCAGAAACAGCCGCAGATTGGCGTCCTGATGCTGATCGGCGTGAAGAATGTTGGCGTTGTGGCGGAAAAGGAAATCCGAAATCGCGGCCACGATCCCTTTCCGGTCGGGACAATCCACAAGGAGAATGGCGGTGTTCTTCATGGACTACCGCCGACAGTCTTTCACGACCTGAAACCGGCCGCAAGAAAATCCTGCTTCTCACACTCGCCGGCCTGTGACACACTCGCGCGATGAAACCCATCAGGCGAATCGGACTTCTGACCGGCGGCGGCGATGCGCCGGGGCTGAATGCGGCGGTGCGCGGGGTGGTCAAAGCCGCTCTTCACCTGCACCACTGGAAGGTTTATGGCTTTTACGACGCTTTTCGCGGCTTGGTCCAAGCGTGCGGACGTTGGCTCGGCTGGGAGGACGTCTCCGGCATCTTGGCGCAAGGCGGCACCATTCTGGGCACCACCAACCGCGACAATCCTTTCGCGTACGTGGACGATCACCGTTATCCCGATCGTCGTCGCGACGCTTCGCCCGATATGGTCCGGAATTATCACAAACTTAAACTCGACGCCTTGGTTGCCGTCGGCGGCGACGGCACGCTGCAATGCGGTTACAAGATGTCCAAGCTCGGCCTGAAAGTCGTCGGCGTCCCCAAAACCATCGACAACGATGTGCGTGGCACCGAGTTGACCTTCGGCTTCAACACCGCGGTCAACACGGCCACCGAAGCCGTGGACAAACTGCACGCGGCTGCCGCGTCGCATCACCGGGTCATGCTTCTGGAAGTCATGGGCCGCACGGCCGGCTGGTTGGCGCTGACGTGTGGTGTCGCCGGTGGCGGCGATGTCATTTTGATTCCCGAAATTCCGTACCGACTCGATGCCATCGTCGCGAAAATCCGCGAACGCGAACGACATGGAAAAGAGTTCAGCATTATTGTCATATCCGAGGGGGCCAAGCCACGCGGTGGGGAGGTGGTGGTTCGTGACCGGATTCCGGGCTCGTTCGAGTCGGTACGGCTTGGGGGCATTTCGGCGGTGCTCGCCAAACTAATCGAGGACATGACCGGGGTCGAAACCCGTTACACTATCCTCGGCCATCTACAGCGCGGCGGCACGCCGAAGCTTTTCGACCGGTATTTGGCCACGCGCTTTGCGACGGGCGGCGTTGAGTTGGTTGCGCGAGGCCAATTCAATCAGATGATTTGTCTCCGCGCCGGTAAAATCTCCAGCGTCCCGCTCAGCGCGCCCGGCACGGCACCGCGTCTCGTCGCGCGGCGCTCTCATGAAATCCTCCTGGGCCGTGCGCTTGGCACCTGCTTTGGCGATCAATGAAGAACGTTGTTCGTGTTGACCCACAAAACCCGGCGCGGGCGGCGATCGAACGGGCCGCCGAGTTGCTACGAGCCGGTCGACTTGTTGCGTTTCCAACCGAAACCGTTTACGGACTCGGTGCGCACGCGCTTGACCCGCAGGCGGTCCGCAGAATCTTCGACGCCAAGCAGCGGCCTGATTGGGATCCGCTCATTGTTCACGTCCGCGATGTGGGGATGGCGCGCAAATTGATGAAACGTCAGTTGCCTCAGTTCGATCTGCTCGCCGAACGATTTTGGCCGGGAGCTCTAACACTCGTTGTGGCGAAATCCGGACGAGTTCCCGACGAAGTCACGGCGCGTCGTCCGACTGTTGCGCTACGGATGCCGCGGCATCCTGTGGCTGCGGCGCTGTTGACCATTGCCGATTTGCCGGTCGCGGCGCCGAGTGCGAATCGCTTTGGTCGTCCGAGCCCAACACGCGCCGAGCACGTTGTGGAAGATTTGAGGGATCGTGTCGATCTGATCCTGGACGCAGGCCCCACAACGCTGGGCGTGGAATCGACCGTACTCGATTTGACGCAATCGCCGCCGGCCATTTTGCGGCCCGGCGGCGTGAGCCGAGAGGAATTGCAGACGGTGCTGGGCGAGATGCGAATTGCACCAGGCGTTTCAGACGAACTCGCGGGCAGGGGCTTGGCTGGTCCGGGCATGACCCTCAAGCATTATGCGCCGCGTGCGCCGGTCGAGCTTTTTGAGACGAACGAACAATTGGAGAAACGGGTGCTAGAATTACAAGGCCAAGGGAAACGGGTCGGTATGGTGGTGAATTCAATGGATGCGGCTGTTCTGGCACGAACACTATTCGCGCAGTTGCGGGAGTTGGATGCGCAAGCTGTCGACGTGATTCTTTGCATCTTGCCGGCCGCGGAAGGCATCGGGTGGGCTGTGCGCGATCGGCTGTTCCGCGCCGCCGGCTTGCCAGTTGGAAAGTGACCGAGTAAGTTATGAGTCCATGGGCCGGGCTGAAGCGGAAAAGCGGGCGAAAGCATTGGATTACCTGAACCTTCTTCTGAAGGACCATCCGGACCTGACCAAACTGCAAGCCATCGAGCGAACCGCGATTCGTTTCGACCTTGGCCCGTTGGAGGAAGATTGGCTGCTGCAGCAACTTGCAGAAAGCACGAAATCCGAATCTCGAAATTCGAAACCAAATGCGCCCTAAGGCCCTAGTGCTCCGTCAACCTACATCGCAAGGGTTGTTGGTAGGGTCGGACCGCCGGGCCGACCGTTGCGGCGCGCCCGGCGGTCGCGCCCTACCCTTCCAATCAACTTTGACAGAGCACTAGCTTCTCCATTTCCACTTCAGATTTGTCTCGAATTTCGGGTTTCGATTTTCGGATCTAATGCCGGAGCTTGCCGAAAGCGGTCGGTCTGGGTAAGGTGCTTTCACCGATGCCGTCCTCGGAGGGGTGGCAGAGTGGTCTAATGCGCACGCCTGGAGAGCGTGTGGGGTCTAACGGCCCTCGCGAGTTCGAATCTCGCCCCCTCCGCCAGCTTCAGTTTCTCGAACAAAAACACCAAATCGCGAGATCACTGCGAGTTCGAATCGCCAAGGCATAACGATTACGCATAACAAGTTTGTCCTTGTCGTGCTTGTCCGTGGGTGTATAAGAGCCCGCTGAAGGGGAAACCAATGAATGATCCAACGCCCGTTAAAATCACCGAGGTCGAGATCCCATTCCAAAAGCTGATCGTGTTTTTTTTCACGTGTGGATTGGCCGCCATTCCTGCCGTGCTGTTACTGGCGGCCCTAATCTTCGTGGTCCTCGCTTTCCTTGGTGGCCTCGCAGGAACGTTCCATCCGTAGGCACACAGCACGCCAAGAATTCGCGATTTTGGCGTTTTCACTGGGGACTCAGTATCCCCACGAAACAACGGAAGAATTTGGCGGGCAACCCTGATTCCTGTTGGCTTTCAGGGAATTAACCGGAAGCCGATATCCTATGCTGGTTACCCATGCAAGAAGTAGAAACTGTCAGACGCGAAACTGTTAAGAGTTTCTCCCCTGGCGTTCGATATGCTCCAGATGGGTATTGGCGCTTTGGACGCCGGAGCGGATCCCTTCGAGTTTCTCGGCCTGCTTGTTCAAGACCAATAGCGAGGCGTCGCGGGCTTGCGCGAACACGGGGGCCGACCGTGCGCCGATCGATTCGATGGGTCCGGCAAAGATTTGCGTGCCGCGGCCCGCGCCGCGTGGTGCGTGCTGTTCCTGTGCAATTTCGAGTCCCAATTCTGCCGCGCGTTTTCGAAACTCGGCCGCTTTTTGAGTAGTCCAGTCATCGGATGCGGACCATTCAAGCGCGGTGGCAGCGTTGGAAAACCACGCCTGGCGCTCCCGCAGGGCATTGATCTTTTGCGCGTGCGTCATCGATTGCAGATTGGTGCGGAACTGTTTTTCAGCGATATCCTCTTCGATGCGGCCAAGCTGTTCTTTTGCCGTGAGAGCGTCCTTATCCATCTTGGCGCGGATGGAAGCGATGCGCTCTTGTACCTGTGCCTGGTCGCGAAGATTTTTGGCGTCATCGGCAGTGGCAATGACAGTAGCGCCGCCCTGACGCTTCGGACCGTGCGCAATGAGGTCGGCAAGCTGGCGCTGGTATTCCTGCAGGTTTTCGAGATCGGTACTGGAAAGTTCAGCGGCCCGGGCGAGAAGTCTATCCCGTTCCTCGATGAGCCGGTTGATTTCTTTTTGAGTTTGTTGCTCGGCCTGGCTTTCGAATTCGGGCGCGCCGGTTGTGCCGCCTTTGGAGAGCGGTTCTTTGAACAGGCGTAAGGTGCGCTCGATCGCGGCGGCGGCATCCTCGTAATTGGTGAGTTCGAACCGGCGTTGTGCGGGGATGTTCTGTAGCGAGCCGGCGTCCTTGGCTTCCTGTTTGATCTTGGCAATTTCGGCGCGCAGCCCGGCAAGGCGGTCCCGCATTTTGTCGGCTTCGCCTTCGGGGAGGGTGAGTGCGCCGGAAAGAACATTGGTTTCCTGTAGTCGTTTTAGAAGTACCTCATAAGCCGTCCCCTCGTCAGTTCCTTGGTAGTAGCTGGCGAGATATTCGAGTGCGGCGAACATTCTTCCGCCAGACTGAATAAACGGATTGGAAATCGTCAGAGTACCACTCAGACCGAGCTTCTTGATTGCCTCCCACACGTGCTCGAATTCCTGGCTGAGTAGCTTGGCTTGTTTAATGGCTTCCGGGGCACGGACAGTAGTGGCGTCGAAAAAATCGGCTAATCCCTCGCGGCCTTGCTCAAGGATGGGAAGCAGGTGTAACAGACGGCCACCAAATAGCGCCGCTGCGGCGCCGTTGGCAGTGGCGCGGTTTTCGGTCTTGGAGAAGCCGTCAGCGACGCGCAAGAGAAATTCGTCAACGGGAATGTTCTTGAGTTGGTCGGATTCGAGCCCGATATCTTTCAGGGCGCGGGCGTACTCGACGCCCTCGGAACTGCCGGTAGCGAGTGCTGTTTGCACCTTGAGGATGGCTTTTACAACCTCCTCTTGTTCTGCACCGAGTTGTTTCGCGGCAAACCCAATTCGCTGCATCTCAGTTGTGCTGATGCCAAGCGTGTGCGCGAGGTCGTACAGGTGCGCGGCATCGGCCAGCGTCTCTTTTCCAAAGGCGATGAGGCCGGCGACTGAGAGCATATTGCCAAGTGCACCGGAGAAGCCGCCAACGGCAGATTTGAGTTCGGTCACACCGCGCATGGCCTGGTTGACCATGCCGGTGAACTCGGAACCGTCGCCGGTTAATTTGGCGCGGATAATTGCTGTGGCCATTAGCTCTTCCTCCCGTGAATGCCGCGGCTTCGAGTGACGTTGTGTTTTTCACCAAGCGGATCATCCGACAAAACACGCAACGCATCTTCCACGATCGCTTGACCAATCTTCTGTGCTTCAATCCCCAGTTGCGCACCCAGCGCCGGCGGGATCCGTAAGAGCACTCCTTTCGCTTGCGCTACCATCGCCTCTGTGGCGTGTTCCACATCTTCAGAGAGAACGTATTTTTCCTTGGCCACGTCAATCTCCCACTGCAGCCGCTCGATCCGTACTCTCATATAGCGTTGCCGCAGTTCTAAAAGCTCGGGATCAATCGTGTGTTTCCCGTCTTGCTGCCGTGTCGATTCGTGTTTCCGTATCCTCTCAAGACTGTCGATCAGGTCGAAGCGTTTGTCGGCGCCGCGCTGTAGAATGCCATCGGCAGTAAGCCGTGTGATGCTGCTGCGGCTATAACCCGAGCGGCGGGCCAGTTCAGCCGCCGAAACTCGTTTCAAGCGATTCATTGAGATCACCTCCATTGTTCCATGTTCCAGAGATTTCTAAAAACCAGTCGAGCGAAATCCGCCCGTTTGGAACCTGCACCTTGCGGGCCTTGCAAAAAGATTCCTTTGGCTGGGGGGTGGGAATCATGCGCGACGGGCGCGGGCCCGCTCCCTTCTCCACTGCGCACCTTCCTTGCCGAACCACAGCCGCAGGATACGCGGCGTGACTCTCAACAACAGCCACGCGACGATCACCGCTTGCCGTAGCACACGGCCCGACCAGGCGAGCCACCCACACAGCGAGCGGTGAACTTGTATCGTCTGCGCCGGCGCAGTCTGGTTTGATTGCTGTTCGGTACTCATTTCTTCATCTATTCTCGGCAAGGGTGCGGCCCTGCTCAAGCAATAAAGCTCGCCTGGCATCCACCTCCTGCGGTCCCCCAATCGCGCGTACAGCGGCCGCCTTGATGGTTTCTGCAAACGGAATGATTTTGCCGTTACTGCCACCGTGTTTCGAATCTGCCTGCCTGTTCTGCGTCGACGGTGCCACCGGAAGAGTTACTGCCTTCGTCACTGGTGCAGGGGGTTGTGTGGTCTTGAGGTGGCCAGCGCGCTTTGCGTGCGCGACGTAATCCGGTAGCTTCCCAAGGTTGAAGAGTGTTGCCGCAGTAAAACAACCACGCATCTTGGGACTCTCCCGCCATTCCCGCCACTTCATTTTTGCGACGGCACAGAGTTCTTCGACGGAGAAGCCTTCGTTCAGAGCAGCCATTACCACTTCACGTTGTTCAAGTGTCGTCCGTCCGTCCTTTACCCCTTGGCGCGCGTACACGAACTGTAGAACGCTCTCAGCGGCTTTCGTCAGTGAAGGTGACACCCGGTTCGCGTGCGGGTTGTGGACCGAATCCGGCGCGATCTGGCGCACGTCTCTTACATGAATCTCTTCCTTGTTCTTTTGGGGTGACAGGTTCGTCACCACAATAGGTGACTTATCCGTCACCCCCATGGTGTCGGAGTTGTCACTGGTGACGGAAATGTCACCAGTCTGCCACAGATGCGGAAGCAGCCGGTAGCGATTTGGTTTGTACGGCTCACCTTCAACCGACACCAACTTGACCCCCACGAGCTCTACAACGTATCGCATGACCTGTCGGCGCGTTACTCCAAGAGAGGATGCCAAGGTCGCGTAGGATGGGAACGCCCGGGTGCCGGCGCCGCGGTACTGCACCAATCGCCCGTAACAAAGCTTCGCGCCTGGACTGACCTCCCTACGACACAACAACCAATTAGGCACAGGAGCAAACGTCCCTTTGAGTTTCAATCTGGATTCCCCCCCGCCCGGTGTGCGACGGCTACGTCAAAAAATCCGTTGCGGCCCAATCTGGTGAATGATAGAATATTCATCTCGTATTTGAACCCGTGTACGCGAAGTCTGGCAGACAGCGTGCGCGGGTTTTTGGTCTTTCAGCTTGAGAGACTCAGGCCGCTTCTGATAATTGCCTGTGAAGGTATTCGATCAGGCTCTTGAACACGATGAGACGGCAGCCGCGCGCCTTGCCGGGCTGACGCAACAACAGGCTTCGGACTGGTGGCTTGTGTCCGTTCTGCGGGCAGGGCAAAATAAGCTCATTCATCTTCGAGCGAGTGAGTCCCGTGTAGGGACACAGCGTGCCGACCTTCGGAAGTCTGCAGAACTCGGGATCACGCGGTTTTGCCGCCGGCGCTTTCACATGGGCAGTCGTTCGCAGGCCACTGCCAGCCGCATGTAAGGTTTTCATAAAAGATACTCGTGGACAATCACGACAATCCTTTCTTCATAAAAAGGGGAAAAATGTACCTACGAAACGCGACGGTCTCGCTCAATGACCGTTGGCTAAACGACTTATGCGGCGCTGCTCTGAAACATTGAGCCGTGACTATCCCTGAGACTGGAATACGTCCCTCTGCTTCCCAAGATGATGTGATCATCGACTTGGACGCCTAGCAAATGGCCGCATTCGATGATTCGCTTCGTGGCGCTAATGTCCTCAAGACTGGGCTGTACGGATCCCGCCGGGTGATTGTGTGCAACAATCACAGAACGCGCACCGAAGGCAATCGCCGCTCGAAATATCTGCTCAGGCTCACATACGGTCGCGCGGGTTGATCCGTGACTGACCTCACAACACCCAAGTAATTGCAAATCTCCGTTGAGCAGCAGCACGTACACAACTTCATTCTCTTCGGCTTCAGCGTGGCGCCGTAGAAACGTGGCGGCTTTCTTTGAGGAGTCCATTTTCCCGCTCCATCGCTTGAGGCACGCTGTCTGATAGTAAGCGAGCGGCGCGCGCACAATTCGAATCCACGACGGCAACCGGGTTTTCATTCTGCCACCATCGGAGTTTTTGTTACGTCAGGAAGCTTGTCGATGGCACGGCGCAAGGTGTCGGTATCCAAATGCGTGTAAATCTTGCTGACTGCGCTCGAAGAGTGGCCAGCGATCGCTTGCGCGATGGCATCGGACGCGCCGGCGGCCTTCAGGAACGTTACATTCGAGTGCCTCAAGCTGTGGAAGGATAACGGACTGGTCTTACGCCCAACGCCGTGCCCTCTGCCTGTGCTGATGTTCTCACGCGGCACGGCGAGGCCAGCCTGTTCCATCAGCCTGTAAAACTGATTGCTCAAAGTTCCAGTGAGGCTCACTGCGGCAGCTTTCGGAAAAACAAACGCTGCAGGATCGTCGCTCGATTGAAGCCCCTCAAAATAATCCACGAGCGGGCGCGCCAGCGGCAAGGGCAATTCCCGCTTGGTCTTGCTGACGTGGAACACGATTTCCTTCGTATCGAGGTTTACTTGATTCCATTGCAGTTGAGCCAAATCACCAAGCCGTTGCCCCGTGTACAGGCCCGTGAGAATCAGTCCGCGCCATTCGCTGTTGCCGGCCGCTTGTAGCAGCAGGCGAATTTCTGAGGCGTTGAAGTCACGGCGCTGTCCCGCGCGTCCACCAAACCGGAGTTTCTTCACTTTCGCCGCGGTATTACTGGTCAGCAGGTCGTTGGAATGCGCATCGCCGAAGCACACCCTCAGTGTTTTTACAGCTAGATTGGCGGTGTTGATCGAGAGTTCCTTTGCCAGGTTGTCTCGAAACGTGAGGATGTCCGTTGCCGCGATGCCGGCAATGCTTCGATCAGCCTTTGCGCCCAAGAATCCGTAGAAGCGCGTCATAATGCTGCTGTACCGTTCGTGAGTTCGCGGAGCGGTGTCGATTGATTTGCCATCCAGCCACTGCTTGCCCCATTCCCGCACCGTGTAGGTCTTAAGCTTGTCGCGATTGCTGGTCAGGAAGATATCCCTAACGCCGTCTGCGACGACTTCCCGGGCTCTGTCTGGTGTCAACTCTCCACTGTGGCCAAGCTTTGCGGCCTTTTCCCAGGTGCGGCAGATTTCCAACGCCTGCTTCTTGTTCGTGGTCTTTGTGGACCTGAACCGCCGCACCCACTTCCCACACTTCCCAAGATCAGGGTTCCAAGCGGAGTGGGCACAGTACCAGAACGGTTTCCCTGGTTGGCGGTGGATGCTTGCCATGTTTTTGCCTCCTACAGGTCAGGCATAATCATAAGGCATAACGTCCAAGGAAGTCAAGAGTGTTCGGATAGATGGAAAACACTGCTGTTTTTGTAAATCGTGTGGGCTGATGAGACTCGCGAGTTCGAATCTCGCCCCCTCCGCCAGACGTCCACCAAACTGACAGCCGATTCTTCAACGGAATTCATTCTCGTGTTTCTAACCAAAGCGGAGCGTATGGTATGGCGGATATGAGGAAGGAAACCGACGTGCGTCCGAAGAAGCGTTGGCCGAAATGGCTCGCATGGTGTGCGGGTGGAATCGTGCTGGCGCTTGTGGCGTTGTACTTTGTCGCCACGAGCAGCGCATTCTTCAAAAGCGTCATTTTGCCCAAACTTGGCGACGCGCTTAATGCCGATATCTCGGTAAGCGACGCCGAGATCAGCCCGTTCTCGCGAGTTGTACTACACGATCTGAAAGTGACACCGAACGACGCCCCGACCCTTCTCACCGCCAGCAGCGTGACCGCACGTTACGATTTGCTGGCGATCCTCCGCGGGCGAATCGTCGTGGACGAATTCTCGGTCACCGATCCAACAGTGAGTATCGTTGAAAGCGCGGACGGCACGAGCAACCTGAGTCCGTTGCTGAAATCCGAAAAGCCGATAACGAAGAAGGCGTCCCGCCCGACCCCCAAGACGGAAGCCAAACCATCGCCGCCGCAGACCGAGGTCATTGATGTTAGAACCGTTTCGCTCAAGAACGCGACTGTCCGGTACCTGCAAAACTCTCAGGACGGCGCAAAACAAACGATCGATTTAACGAAGGTGAACGTCACCGTCGGCAACATCAAGAACGGCGGGGCTGGCCAGTTGGATTTCGCTGCGGATATGGCGCTCGACAAGATACCAGCAGAATCGGGTTCAAACGCTACTCTCGAAGCTAACATCAACGGCTCCTTCGCGTTCGACCTTGCTCAGGACCTGAAACCCGGCGCGATTAAGGGAGCTGCGGCAGTTGGCGTGGATCAGGCCACCGGTGAATTTGCCGACTTGACGGCGCTCGCGGCCAAATTCAACTGCGATGTTACGCCGACCGATATCAAACAGTGCACGCTGGCGTTCACCAAAACTGGCACGCCGCTGGGCGATGTGCAAATTAGCGGACCGTTCGATGCGGCCAAGATGGAAGGCAAACTCAAGATTGAGGTGACATCGCTTGATCACCGGGTTCTCAATCTCGCTGGCGCCGCCGCGGGAATTGATTTCGGCACGACGACAATCAATACGAGCAACGAAATCGAGTTGACCAAAGGCGGGGCCATCATCACCGCTGCCGGCACCGTGAACGTGGCGCGGTTTCAAATCATCCGCCAAAACCAAACCTCGCCTACGCTCGACCTACGCTGCGAGTATGGCGTTTCGATAAACCGGCCGGAGCAATCCGTGCTGGTCAAAACGTTGAACCTCACAGGGACACAGAACCAACATCCGCTGGTGCAGGCGGATTTGACCAGCCCGATGACCATCGCTTGGGGAAATGCCGGCAACGCAGTCGGCGACGCCGCTCTGAATGTCGCGCTGACCGGCCTGGACCTCGGAGACTGGAAGGCGTTTGCCGGCGATTACGCGCCGGCCGGTGTGGCGAACCTGAAGTTGAACGTGCAGTCGCGGGAGGCCGGCAAACAACTGACGTTCGAACTGGATACTCAAGTGAACCGATTCTCCGCGCGCATCGGACACGATCGCCTTCCGCCAGTTGATGTGCATCTAACCGCCAAGGGAACCGGCGCCGACCTGAAACAGTTCCAACTGACCGAATACGGGTTCGGCTTGGCACAGCAGCACGAACCGGTGCTGAACGTGTCCGGAACCGGCTCGTTTGATCGGGCGACGCAGGATGCGAACGTGCAGGTGACAGTTCAAGCGGCGCTCGACCATCTGTCGGGTCTGGTCTCGCATTGGGTGACAGCGGCAAACGATTATGCGCCGTCGGGCAAGGCGAACGTGAACTTGAAGTTGGAGGCGAAACAAGGCGGCAAACAGCTCGCGTTTGATGTGAATGGGCAGGTTGAAGCACTATCGGCTCGGGTCGGTAAGCAGGAAGTGGGGCCGATCAATCTGCGCGTCGTCACCCGCGGAACCGGGGCTGACTTGAAACAGTTTGGCGTAAGCGAATGCCGCCTCGAAGTTACACAGCAAGGGCGGTCAGCGCTGACCATATCCACCACTGGCACCTTTGATCGTGTTACACAGGATGCCGACCTGCAGGTCGCAGCGAACGCCGCGCTTGACCGGCTGGCAGCGTTATGGCCTCAGCCCGATGTGGACTGTTCGGCTGGAACGCTCGACGTGACCGGCGGTCTCACGAGCAAACAGCAGGCCCGGTCCATCACCGGACAATTCACGCTGGCCGGTTTGACCGCCCGCCATGGTGAATATCGATTCGAAAGTTTCGGCACGACCATTGATCTCGACGCGTTGATGAAAGGGAAACATCTCGAAATCCACAAAGCCACCGGCCAGTTCCGCACCGGCCAGAGTCCCGGCGGAAAGTTCTCCATCGATGGCAACTACGACCTCGACCGGAGAACGGGTCAATTTACAGCGAAACTGGAAGGCTTCACCCAGAACGATTTGGGGCCATTCCTGCAACCTTCGCTCGGAGACAAGAAACTGGCCTCGGTCTCGCTGAACACGACAGCCTCCGCCGGGTTCGATGCGAGCGGGAACGGCGCAATCAAAGCCGACGTGCATCTGGCCAACCTTGTCGTCCAAGACCCGAAGCACGAATTGCCCGCCACGCCGCTTGAGCTACGTCTCCAAATTGACGCTGCGGGTAGCAACAAAGTAGTCAGCGTCCATCAGTGTCGGCTTACCTTGACGCCGACCGATCGCGCGAAGAACGAGCTGCAACTCAGCGGAACGGTGGATTATTCAAAGTCCGACGTGATCGCCGGCAATCTCAAGCTCGCCGCCGAGTCGCTGGACGCGACGGCGTATTACGATTTGTTCTCCGGGAAAAACAAGACCAGCGAACCAAAATCATCTTCCCCACCAGCCGGGGGCAACTCGGAATCGGCGTCGTCTTCGAGCACAAAGGAACAAAGGGAACCGGCTGCCGTGAAATTGCCGGTCCGCAATTTCACCTGTGATGTGAACATCGGGCGGTTTTACCTGCGACAGGTTGTTATTTCGAATCTCGTCACGACCGCCCGTGTCGACGGCAGCCACATCGTGATCAAGCCCTGCCAGCTTACATTGAACGGTGCGCCGGTCAACGCCACTGTCGATCTCGACCTCGGCGTGCCAGGCTACAAGTACGACATCGCCTGCAAGGCCAACCGCGTACCGCTCGAACCGCTGGTGAATTCGTTCTCGCCGACCTACAGTGACAAGGCCCAAGGCAACCTCATCGCGACCGTTCAGATCAATGGCGCGGGCGTCACTGGCCGCAGCTTGCAGAAGAGTCTATCTGGACAGATCAATCTCAGTTTCACCAACGCGAACATTCAGATTGTCGGTCCCAAGGTGAAAGCCGTTCTCACGCCGATCGCCCTGGTGCTCGGCGCGCCGGAACTGCTGAGTTCGCCCTTGGATTACGTAAACGCCAACCTCCAAATTGGCAATGGCCAGATTGAAGTCCGCAAGTTCGTGGCGCACAGTGCGGCGTTTCTGGCGGAATCGCAGGGTTCGATCCCGATGGCTGATGTCTTGACGGATTCGCCGCTGAATCAACCGGTTGAAATAGCCCTGGCGCAAAGCATCGCTGGCAAACTGCGGTTTGCGAATCTGCCGGCGCAAGGATCGTATGTGAAGCTGCCCACATTTGTGCAGCTCACCGGCACGCTGGGCGATCCGTCCGCCAAGACCGACAAGCGCGTCATTGCGGGTCTGACGGCCCAAAGTCTCGCCGGCGCCGTAGGGGGACGGGCGGGAAGCATTTTGCAGGGACTTGGGGGTTTGCTAACAGGACAACCGTCGGCGACCAACAATGCGCCATCCGGGAACCAGCCGGCGTCCCCATTTAATCCGTTCGATCTTCTCCGACAACCGCGGAGAAGATGATTCGTCAGACACCGCCTCGGTCATGACGACCGTGGATCTCCCCTTGTGCATTGCCTGTGCGACATGCTACAAGCTGTTTTCAGGTGATGAATCTGAATTTCCTGCTGAGAAACTGTCGGTTATTTGCCGATTTGGACGAGGGGGAACTTGATGCCATCGGGCAGATGGCGGTTCGCAGGGAGTTTCGCAAAGGCCAGTTCGTCTTCAGCGAGGGCGAGCCCACGCGCGGTTTCTTCGTTGTCGCATCGGGCGGGGTGAAGGTTTTCCGCATCGGACCGGACGGACGAGAACGAGTGCTGCACGTGGTCGAGGCCAATGATTCCTTCGCGGAGGCGGCGCTGTTCATGGCGGAATACCCGGCCAGCGCCGAAGCGTTCGCAACCACCACCGTGGTCATGGTGGACAAGAATCAATTTAAGCAACTCCTCGCGCGCGATCCCAAACTCAGCTCCAAAATCATGGGCTCGCTGGTGAAATGGCTCGCCCAAATGCGCAATGCGGTCACCGACCTGTCGCTCAAGGAAGTGCCCGCGCGCTTTGCGAGCTACGTCTTGAGTTTACCAGCGGAGCCAAATAAGCCGATCAAGGTCACAATCAGCAAGACCACCATTGCGCAAATGATTGGGACGACCAAAGAAACGTTTTCGCGCCTGCTCCATCGTCTCGCGCAACATCGCATTCTCACCTATCGCGGCGACCAGATCCGCGTCCTCAATCACAAACGTCTGGAAGCGATCGCGCACGGCAACGAGAAAATCTGAACGTGCTTGTTGCCGGTTTACGGTGGTTGGCTCCGCCAGGTGTTTCGAGTGGCGGAGTGACTGGAATCTAGATTTGGATTGCATCATAGTTATCGCGTGAGCATTCAGAGGAAGCGGGTTTACGACAAACCTGCCAAAACGGATGGCAGGCGTTTTCTCGTCGAACGGCTTTGGCCACGCGGGATGAAGAAAGAGGCGCTGCAGATGGACGCCTGGCTCAAGGAAGCAGCGCCGAGCGACAAGCTGCGCCGCTGGTTCGGTCACGATCCGGCCAGGTGGAAGGGCTTCCAGCGCCGGTACCGGGCCGAGTTGGATGCTCATGCGGAAACTTGGCAGCCGTTGCTGGAGGCTGCTCGGAACGGCGACGTGACTCTCTTGTACAGCGCGCACGATACCGAACACAACAACGCCGCCGTGCTGAGAGCGTATTTGTTGGAACGCCTGGACCTTCGGAAATCGACTTGATCCCTGCCGTGGTCCGTGGGCTGTAGCCGTCGTGGGTGACACTTTACTCGCCACTATTTTGGACTATCGTCTCCTCGGCGTGAGAAAGGAGCATGTGATGCATATATACAAGCGGTATGACAGCAAACGGCGGTTGCTTTCGGGTCCGCTCCTGTTCTGTGATCTGGAGGAGGAGATCGCGCAACTCAAGGAAGACCCTGAATGGCACGAGCGTCATCGGAATGCGGTCACGCTCGTCAAAGAACCGCACCTGAGTGTCGTGTTGGTGGCTCTCCGGGAAGGCGCGACGTTACAGGAGCACCGTGCCCCCGGAGCATTTACGATCGTTGTCCTGGACGGCGCCGTTCGACTGGGCATCGACAACGAGACGCGTACGGTGAAGCGCGGCGGACTGGTGTCGATGGAAAAGGACATTCCCCACGATGTCGAAGCGCTGGAGGAGACCGCACTTCTGCTGACGATTGCCGGGCCAAAGCCATGAAGCCGTTCCGGCCGCGAGTGATCGTCGTCAGGGTCGTTTTTCTGGGTCCTCTACCAACAAGGTCGCCCCTCAGAGCGTTCCTCAAGAGGCCGATTAACAAGAATTCTCTGTGGGCATGCGCATCCGACTGAAAACGCTCGCACCGATTGTCGCGCCGGCAGTTGTCCTGATTGTCGCGGCCTATTTTCAATGGTTGGTGTTTGGTTTGCCGGCGATTCCACCGCCGACGCCAGCGATCCAAAGCGCCGGGCCACAGGCTTTCCCCACGTGGTTGCGGGTCACGCATTATGTGAATCTAATGTTCCTCATTTTGTTGATTCGCAGCGGACTGCAAATCTTGATGGACCATCCGCGGTTGTATTGGAACGTGCACTGTACACCGGGCACAGAGTGGCTTCGACTAACCCCGGTTATCGTGCCGAAAAACCGGGTTTGGACGGCAAAGCAAGATTCGCGTTACCTCACGCCGTGGATCGGCTTGCCGGGCCGGCGTCACACGATTGGCATGGCGCGGCACTGGCATTTCCTGAGCGTTCTGGTGTGGGTCGTCAACGGTGCGGTCTATTTCGCCCTGCTATTCGGCACCGGCCAATGGCGACGGCTGGTTCCCACGTCCTGGCAAGTCGTCCCGGATGCGTGGGCCTACTTCGTGCACTACGCCACCTTTCATCTGCCACCTGAACCAGATGCTGTCTTCCGCTACAATGCCCTGCAGCAGCTCGCTTACTTCTCCGTGGTGTTCATCCTGGCACCGTTGGCGATGCTCACCGGACCATCGATGTCGCCGGCACTGACAAATCGATTCAAATGGTATCCGAAGTTGCCCGGCAATCGGCAGATCGGTCGCTCCCTGCATTTTCTGGTGATGTGCGCTTTTCTGGTGTTCCTCGTCGGTCATGTGACGCTCGTCGCCATCACTGGATTCGTTCGCAACATGAACCATATTGTCGTTGGCACTGACGATGCCCGCTGGATCGGTGTCTGGCTCGGATGCGTGGGGCTGGGTGTGGTGGTCGTGGTCAACATGCTGGCCAACTGGACGGCTTGGCACCGGCCGCGCCTGGTCCAGCACATTGCCCGAGCCCTTGTAACGCCTGTCATGCGCCGGCTGCTGGACCGTCGCGCACCCTGCGCCGAGTTTCCGCCCGACGCGATCTCGCCGTTTTTCTGGGCCAACGGCAAACTGCCGACGTCTGACGAGTGGAAGCAGTTGGCCGAGAATGAATTCAAGGACTACCGGGTGAAGGTGTACGGATTGGTCGAAAATCCGGTCGAATTATCGCTCGATGATTTGCGCGCGCTCGGCAAGCAGACGCAGATTACTCTTCATCACTGCATCCAGGGTTGGTCGGGCATTGCGGAATGGGGCGGATTGCCGGTCGCAGAACTGATGAAACTCGTCCGTCCACGCGCGAACGCCCGAGCCATTGTGTTCTACTCGTTCGGCGAAGGCGCGGAGGGCGGACAGTTTTACGACAGCCTGTCGCTGGACAACGCGCAACATCCGCAGACGCTGCTGGCCTACGAGATGAACTACTTGCCGTTGCCACCGCTGCATGGGGCCCCGTTGCGCTTGCGCGTTGAGAATCAACTCGGGTTCAAAATGGTGAAATGGATTCAAGCCATCGAGTTGGTCGAGACCGCCCGCACCGTTTACGAGGGTGAGGGTGGTTACAACGAAGACAAAGAATACTTTGGCGAGTTGGCCAGCATTTAGCTCCCGCGCACGAATGTTGACCGGGGTCAACGCGCTCACCGTAGCGGCATGCTACCAGTAAACGGTTCCATGAAACCGACCAAAACGAATTACGCGACCGTGGCCCATTCCATGCCCGCTGGGGATCACGCAGGCCGTTCACCTCGTCGATTTGCGGAATTTGATGCCCGTTATATCTGGGCCTCGCTTCTCTTCGCGCTGGGAGGCGGCTTCTCGTTGGGGGCTTATCTCGGCTGGCAGATTGGTTTCCAGGGAAATCTCCCCGACGATCTGCCTGTTTGGATTCAGGTCCACGGACACCTGCAACTCGTTGGATGGGTCAGCTTGTTCGTGGTGGGCGTCAGTTTGTTTTTTCTGCCGCGTCTGGCGGGAACCCCGATTCAACGAAAGGCGTGGCACGCCGGGATCTTGCCGCTGATCGTCGTCGGCTTGGCCGGACAATCGCTGGCGCGGTTGCTGTTTTCCCACGCTTCGGCATCCGAACGATTGGGTCTTAGGATGGTCATCGCGGTGGCGGGCGTCGCCGAATGGCTTGGGCTTGTTGGCTACATCACAATGCTGGCGCCCGTGGCGTTGCATCGTTCGCGCAACAAGAACGCTGGCTTGGAAAAACTGCGCCCATTCTTCCTGATGATGATCGGCGGTTGGATCGCGTACGCCACGCTCAGCGCGGTGTTCGCGCTCGTGATGGCGGTCAACTCCAACATGGTGGCGCCGCGAGGCTGGGATCGATGGGCCGTTGATGTGGAATTGATGCTCGTGCTTTTTCCGGTGGCCTACGCGTTTTCCGTACGCAACCTGCCGTACTTTCTGTACTTGCCGCCCGTTGCCGCGCCGGTGGTGCGCTGGGGCTGGGCCTACGGCGCAGCGACGCTGCTGGCGCTGACGGGGATGGATCCGTGGATACTGGCGGCGGCACCGAAACTTGCGTTGACGTTGACTGCTGTTGGCCGTGCGGCAATGGACGTGATTATGTTACGGTTGGTCTGGGATTTGAATGTTTTTGTGCGCACGCGACCATTGCCATACATCCTCGCGGAAAAATCGCCGATCAATCCGAATCCGCCACCCCGGCCTTGGCGCTTTTGGTTTGATCATGCCAGTTGGGGCCGGCCGGAATGGCTGATTCGCGGCGCCTATGTTTGGCTCGCTTTCGGCACCCTGCTGGACTTCGCCGCTGCGGTAGGGCATCTGGCCGGAGCGCGGGTTAATTTTGTCTCGGATTTGTTACGGCACGTGTTCCTGCTCGGGTTCATCACGCCGCTGATTCTGGGGATGGCGCAGAAGATGGTGCCCGGATTTCTGCACAAAGGGCGCATCGCGTTCCCGGGAATGAGTCTTTGGGTTTTTCTGCTCATCAACGCCAGCGTGTTGGGGCGTACACTGCCTTTGTTGCTGCCAACGTTTCAGTCCGCGGCTCTCTATGGACTGGCGTTTTCGGGGCCGCTGGCGCTGGCGGCCTTGGCCTTGTTCGGCTGGAATCTCTGGGCCACCGCACGTCTGGCTTGAGGCAACAAATCGCGGCTTTCGTTGACCTGCATCAATCCGTGCAGCGGCATCTTGCGCTAGTCTGCCATCATGCAAACACAATCAGTAACCCATTTTTACGGCGAGGACCATGAGCGGTTGGACGAACTCTTTCATCGCTTTCAGTCGTTGAAAGGCGCCTCCCTGCGCGAGGCCCTGGATAACTTCAAACAATTCAGCGACGGTTTGCTCCAACACATTGCTTGGGAGGAGCAGATACTTTTCCCAGCTTTTGAGCAGCGCACGGGGATGCACTCAGGCGGGCCAACTGCGGCGATGCGCAGGGAGCATCAGCAGATTCAATCGCTGCTCGGCCTCATCAGCCTGGAGCTGCAACGGGGTGAAATCGCAACCGATGGTGAGGAAACGGAGCTGCGCAGCGTGCTCAGTGCGCACAACCTGAAAGAGGAGCACATTTTGTATCCCGCCATCGATCAGATGCTCAGCGAACCGGAACGCAGCGACATTTTCGCGTGCATGGGGGCGAAAAATGAATCGGCAATCGAATTGGATGTGCGCGACTTGCCACCCGTGCGACAACATGAACTCATCTTCCAAACCTTCGAGGCGCTTGACCCCGGCGCGGCCTTCGTCCTCGTCAACGACCACGATCCGAAGCCACTCTGTTACCAGTTTGGCGCCGAACATTCCGGCCAGTTCATATGGGACTATCTTGAACGAGGTCCGGAGGTCTGGCGCGTTCGTATCGGCAAGGCCGCGCGCCTTGATTATTCAATTTGAGAGGTGGCATCCCGTCGAAACCAGTTTATCCGCTTTCCGAGCGAGCAGCTGGAATGGTTGACTGAGTTGGGGCTGAAGCACGCTGCCGCTGCGTGTGGATCAGTCCCACCTCGCTGGTCAACAACAGAGCAAGCACGGCGGCGAGAACCGTGACCGGCAGCAACGGCAGGCCTGCCATTTCCGTCACGACCAGGGTCGAGCCGAAGGGCGTTTTCGTCACGCCGGTGTTGATGGCCACCATCAACGCCGCCATCAACATCGCCTCGTGCGTCTGGGGAAGAATCACATGCCATAACCGTCCCAGACAGGCGCCGATAAAAAACAGGGGAATGATAAAGCCGCCCCGCCATCCGGTGGAAACCGTGACAGAAGTTCCGAGCAACTTTGCCGCCGCGGCCACCAGCAGCACCGTCGCGAACGCCTTGCCCGCCACAATCGTGCTGACTTGCGTTTCGCCATAGGTCAGTGCAAAAGGAGAAACAAAAGCCAACCCGCCGAGAATCAATCCGCCCAGCACGGCTCGCGGCACTATCGGCAATTTGTCGAACAGGCGGCGAAGTCCCACCGTGAGATAGGTGAACAAAACCGCCACCAACGCGCCGACAACGCCCGCCGCCAGCGACCAGGCGAAGTCCACTGGTTGCAGCGAGGCCAACGGCGGGAAGCTCCACACCGGTGTCAATCCAAGGCCTGTGGCCACCATGTATACCGCATACCCGCAGAGTGCCCCCAGCACGGACGGCAACAACGCTTCGTAATACTCCAGCCCCCGACGGTGCAAGATTTCCAACGCGAAGAGGGCGGCGCCAAGCGGCGCTCCGAACAAGACGGTGAATCCTGCCGCCATCCCGGTGATCGTCAGCACTCGCTTGTCGTCGATGGCCAACTGCCAGCGGTTAGCCAACCAACTACCGAGGGTGCCGGTGGTTTGCACCAACGGCGCTTCCGGCCCGGCCGCGCCACCAGCCGCAATGCACAATAGGGACACCGGCACCAACGATTTCAACGTGCCACCGACGTCGTCGTGCCCGCCCAGAACATGGATGTTGTCCACGAGTAATTCCATCTCGCCGGCATTGCTGATGTAGCGCTTGATCAAACCGGCTGTCAGCCCGACCGCACTCAGAATTCCCAGATGAACCCATATCGAGCTGTGGCTCGGTCCCAGCACATTGGTGAGCAATCGTAACAAGCCCAGATAAACAAAGCCGACCACCCCGCCCAGCACCCCGATCATCAGGGTCGGGATAAAGATCCGCTGCAAATCGCCCAGCACCGCTTCCGCGAAAAACCGAACGGCGTGCACGTGTCGTTTCATTGAATTCCTCTGCTTTGTCGCGGAGAGAGCAATCAACATCCGTCGAAAAGGCTGCTGAATACTGACGGCCCAGCCTGTCAATCGTTAGCCCTTGCAATTGCAGGGCTAGCCGCCGAATCGGCGAACATGTTGACCTGCGTCAATGCGACCAGTATCAGACTAACCTAGGTTGTCCCCATAAACAAGATGGACAGGCGGACCAGAAAGGAATCGAGATCCATGAAATCCAGGACATTTGCCCTTGCGGTGATCGGACTTATCGCGCTCACACAAATCGTCGTCGCTACGGAACTGCGCGAACAGGCACGATTGACCTACGCCCCGGCCGCACCGCCGCCGATCACGCGTCGCCATCCGGCCATCGTTGAGGTTCATCTTGAAGCCGGGCGCAAGCTTATGCCGCTCGGCGGCGGCGCGAAATACGAATTTTGGACGTTCAACGGGCACACACCCGGGCCATTTATCCGCGCCCGCGTTGGCGACACGCTGGAAATCCACATCACCAATTCCGACACCAACGGAATGCCGCACAACTGTGACCTCCACGCCGTTACCGGCCCCGGCGGCGGCGCGCCGGTGCTCACCGTGGTGAAAGGCGAAGAACACACTGCGTGGTTCAAGCTCCTGCATCCGGGCCTGTTCGTGTATCACTGCGCGGCTCCGCCCGTGATGGATCACATCGCCAACGGCATGTACGGGCTCGTTCTCGTTGAACCTGTCCACGGCCTGCCGAAAGTGGACCATGAGTATTACGTTATGCAGAGCGAGTTTTACACGAAGGATGCGCCCGAAGACGCTGAGGTGTTGCAGTACTCGCATGAGAAAGGGTTGCTGGAGCATCCAACGTTTGTCGTGTTCAACGGTCGCGTCGGTTCGCTTACAGGCAAAGGCGTGTTGAAAGCTAAAACCGGCGAGAAAGTCCGCATCTACTTCGGTAACATCGGACCCAATTTCATTTCCTCGTTCCACGTCATTGGTACGATTTTCGACAAAGTATATCGCGACGGCGGCTTGGTGGACCCGCCAGCGCACAGTATCCAAACCACGTTGGTGCCCGCAGGTGGTGCGACCGTGGTGGAACTGGAGCCGGAAGTACCCGGAACGTACACGCTGGTTGATCACGCCATCTTTCGCGTCGAACAAGGGGCGGTCGGCTATCTGAACGTCGAGGGTTCGCCGAGCCCGGACGTCTACGGCTCCGACAAAGAAGCCGTGAAATGTCCCGGTTGCCTCGTGCATCCGTAAGCGATCAGGTAGATAGGAAACGAGCCAGGGCAATCTTGTGACAATTGAGGCCAAGAGCTACCTGCAGGCGGTTGCTGGTGCGATGCTTGCCTCATCGGCAGGCCATCACCAGTGATCAGCGGCTAATCCTCGCCCGCCCAGATTCGAACGATCCGCGTCCGTTGACGCCACCATCTTGACGCTGTTTGGCAAAGCTCAAATCAACGATGAATATTCTGGTGAACAACAAATTGCCAAGAATGAACCTTTGTTGTTTGGGTCCCGGGTTCGATGTAAAGTTTACGCGGGCAATCTGGCAGAAATAGAAATTGGGCGAGTGGACCCGGGCGCCACAAGTTGGTGCTTCGTAGAACCATTGGCTCGATGAGCGTGCGGAACGTGGAGACAAGATGGCCTTCTCCATGGAAGATGACTTCCGATGAAACATCGTTTCGAAAGTTGGTGTGCAGATTTATATCCCGGTTACTTTGCGTTTATCATGGCAACGGGAATCATCTCCATCGCCTGTTTTCAACAGGGGTTGATGTGGGTTGCTGAGCTTTTGGTTCTCATCAGCATCGTCGCCTACATTGTTCTGTGGGGGCTCACCCTGGTCCGTCTGGCACGGCATTTCCACCGGGTGGTCATAGATTTTACCGATCACAGGCGGGGACCGGGCTTCTTCACCACGGTTGCGGGAACATGTGTGCTCGGAATGGAGATTGGTGTGGTGCGGGGACGCTATGAGGGGGCGGTTATCCTGTGGTGCGTGGGAACAGTCCTGTGGCTTGTGTTGATGTATACCTTCTTCACGGCCGTAACGGTGCGCGCGACCAAACCCAGTTTGGAGCAGGGGATCAGTGGCAGCTGGTTGAACGTGGTAGTGGCCACGCAGTCCGTTTCGGTGTTGGGAACTTTCGTGGCTG
>DATIZX010000150.1:0-13866 GCA_035516795.1 Verrucomicrobiia bacterium | reverse complement strand
TGCCCAAAGCCGCTGTGCATGAGCGCGGTCAGCTCACCTACGTTCTGGTGGTGAGCGAGGGGCGTGCACAAATGCGTTTGGTGAAAACGGGACAGGAATATCTCGATCTCGTGGAGATCCTGTCAGGCCTACAGCCGGGCGACCGCGTGATCGTAAAGGCAGCGGAAGAGCTGAACGACGGACAGCGGGTCGAGGCCCGATGAGCGAGCCAGCCGCCAAGCCAGAACATCACTCCCACCAATTCGGCTTTGCCGGCCGCATTGTCCGGTTCTTCATCGATTCCAAGCTGACGCCGTTGATCGTCATTGCCGCGATTCTGCTCGGTGTGGGAGCCGTGGCGTTGCTGCCACGCGAAGAAGAACCGCAGATCATCGTGCCGATGATCGACATTTTCGTGCAGGCACCGGGAATGTCCGCGAAGGAAGTCGAAGAACGCGTTACCAAACCGATGGAGAAACTGCTCTGGGAGATTCCCGGCGTCGAGTACCTCTACTCCACTTCTAGTCCCGGCATGTCGATGGTGATCGTGCGGTTCTTCGTCGGCGAAAACGAAGAAGCCGCCATCGTGCGGCTGAACCAAAAGATGTTCGCCAATTTCGACCGCATTCCGCCCGGCGTCTCGCAGCCGCTGATCAAACCGCGCCGGATTGACGACGTGCCGGTACTCGCGCTGACGCTGTGGAGCAAACGGTACGATCATTATGAACTGCGGCGGGTCGCCGCCCAACTCGACGATCAAATCGCCGAGGTCAAGAACGTTTCGGTCACCACCTTGATCGGTGGCGCCCGCCGCCAAGTGCGGGTGCTGCTGGATTCGGCCAAATTGGGCGCCTACCATCTCGATCCGATCCGCGTGACGCAAATGTTGCGCGGCGCCAACCAGCAACTCAAACAAGGCAGTTTCGCCGCCGACAACCGCGAAGTGCAGGTGGACACCGGCGGATTCCTCAAAGACGCTGCCGACGTGGCATCGGTGGTCGTCGGCGTATACGACAATAAGCCGGTGTACGTCCGCGACATTGCCAAGATCGTGGACGGTCCGGAGGAACCGAGTCAGTACGTCCTGTTTGGCCAGGGCGCCGCCACGACGAACGCGGGCGGAGTTTACCCGGCGGTGACGATCTCGGTTGCCAAGCGCAAAGGCGCCAACGCAATCTGGGTGGTCGATGACGTGCTGCGGAAGGTCGAATCACTCAAGGGACGCATCATCCCAAGCGATGTCGAGATTGCGATCACCCGCAACTACGGCCAGACCGCTGAGGGAAAATCCAATGAGTTGTTGTTTCACATGGCCATCGCCGTCCTCGGCGTGACGATCTTGATCGGATTCGTGCTGGGCTGGCGCGAGTCGGGCGTGGTCGCCGTCGCGATTCCGGTGACACTGGCGTTGACGTTGGCGACGTTTTATTTCCTGGGTTTCACGCTGAATCGCATCACTCTTTTCGCGCTCATTTTTTCCATCGGCATCCTGGTGGACGACCCGATTGTCGATGTCGAGAACATCGTGCGTCATTTCCGTTTGCCAGAGAATAAAGGGCGTCCGCTGTTGGAAGTGACCATCGAAGCGGTCAATGAAGTGCGTAGTCCTTTGATTCTGGCGACCTTTACGGTTATCGCCGCAATTCTGCCAATGGCGTTTGTCAGCGGGTTGATGGGACCATATATGCGACCGATCCCGATTGGCTCGAGCGCGGCGATGGTGTTCTCGATGATTACGGCATTCGCAGTGACGCCGTGGGCCGCGTACCGAATCCTCAAGGGAGTCGCGGCCAAAGGCGGCCATCACGCCGGTGAAAAAGAGGATTGGACGACGCGGTTGTATCGGCATGTGATGGGGCCGTTGATTCATCATCCAGTGTGGCAGGCTGGTTTTCTGGTGACGATCATCCTGCTGCTGTTGGCGGCCATGTCGATGGTGTATTTCAAACTGGTCCGCGTGAAAATGTTGCCGTTCGACAACAAGAGCGAATTCGAGGTGGTCATCGACATGGACCAGGGGACCACGCTCGAACAGACGGCTCGTGTCGCCCAAGAACTCGCCGGAGTCGTGCGGCAGGAACCAGAGGTCACCAACTATCAGATCTATGTTGGCACAGCCGCTCCCTACACGTTCAACGGCTTGGTCCGCCACTATTTCCTGCGTCAAGGCCCTACCGTAGCGGAAATCCAAGTCAATCTGGTTGGCAAAGGCAAGCGCCACGCCCAGAGCCATGAGATCGCCAAGCGTGTTCGTACGAAGCTGGAGCCAATTGCCGCCAAGTTCGGCGCGCGGATGAAAGTGGTCGAGGTGCCGCCAGGTCCGCCGGTGTTGGAAACCTTGGTCGCGGAAATCTACGGGCCTGATTACAAGAAGCAGACGGAAATCGCCCGCAAGGTGAAGGAGACTTTCCAGCACACCGCCGGCGTGGTGGACGTGGACTGGTACATGGAAGGTGGCGGACCGAAATACGTGTTCCAATTCGACCACGAAAAGGCGGCGCTCAACGGCATCAGCGCCGAGCATGCTGTCCAAGCCCTCAAGGTCGCTCTCGAAGGTTCTGAGGTCGGCCTACTGCACGTGGCACAAGAAAAGGAGGACGTGGCGATTTTTGTGAGGTTGCCGCTCAACCAGCGCTCCAGCGTTCGCGATCTGTTGGCAGTACGCGTCGCCTCACCGAACGGGACTCTGGTGCCGTTGGGTGAACTCATCAAAGCGAAGCCAGGCACTGAAGACACCAGCATCTACGAGAAGAATATGAAGCGGGTCGTATACGTCTTGGGCGACGTTGCCGGTGCAGAGGAAAGCCCGGTCTATGCCATTTTCGCCATGGACAAGCCGGTCGAAAAACTCGGTCTGAAAATCTACAACATGCACCAGCCGTTCTCGACCGAGAAGTTCGCCCTGAAATGGGATGGCGAATGGCACATCACGCTCGAAGTGTTCCGCGATCTTGGCGTAGCATTCGCGGTGGTGCTCGTGTTGATCTACGTGTTGGTGGTCGGCTGGTTCCGCTCATTCAAGACGCCGTTCATCATCATGGCGGCGATTCCGTTCTCCCTGGTAGGCATCCTGCCGGGCCATTGGGCGCTAGGTGCGTTCTTCACAGCCACGTCCATGATCGGATTCATTGCGGGCGCCGGTATTGTGGTGCGCAACTCGATCATTCTCGTGGATTTCATTGAATTGCGCATGGCGCAGGGCATGCCACTGGCCGAAGCGGTAGTGGATGCCGGGGCGGTGCGGTTCCGTCCGATGATGTTGACAGCGGCAGCGGTAATCGTCGGAGCGAGCGTCATCTTGTTCGACCCGATTTTCCAAGGGCTGGCGATCTCGTTGATGGCGGGCGAAGTCGCCTCGCTTTTGATCAGTCGCATGGCTGTGCCGGTTCTCTATTTCATGGCCTACCGCCGAAAGCAAACGACAGCAAGTTCATAAAAGAACGCCGCGCTGTTGCCTGGCTCAAATCCGCAGCCGCGGAGGCGGGTGCCATTCATCGAGGACTTTGGAAGCGCGCTCCGCAAAGCTGAAATTTTCCACGACTGCGCGCGCGTGGGGCATCACGACCCCATTGTAGGCCGACTCTGCGAGTCGGCGTGGTGTGGGCACCCGACTGGAGCGCCTTCTCACAGAGACGGTCTGCAGTAACGCGCCGCCTTCTCGGTGGCGGTATTCGGATGCGCCCGAGCGCGTATGGGAAAAACGAGTTCTCATGCCTGGATTTGGGGAAAAACTGCACGCCGATCTTTAGGTTTAGGTCTATTTCTTCTGCAACCTTGCACCATCAGGGCGGAACATGATATATCGCTAAGCGATAGCTCATGGGAATGTTAGAACGAAAAATGTTGCACGGAAACGCGGAGACGCTCGTGCTGGCGTTGCTGGCAGAGGATGAGCAGTACGGCTACCGGTTGCGCAAGGAGTTAGCAACGCGATCGAATCACTATTTTCAGTTTGCGTTCGGCAGACTTTATCCCCTGCTGTCGGCGTTGGAGCAACGCGGCTTGGTTCGAGCGCATTGGGAAAAGCCCGGCAAGCTACGCCAGCGAAAACATTACGAGATCACCGCGAAAGGTCTCGCCGAATTGCGCGACCGGAAACTCCGTTGGCGCCAGTTCCGCGCCGCCATGGATCGCGTGCTCGGCGGATGAGCGAAGCGACAGATAAACACGGACGATTCGCGCGCAGAAAGCACAGAGACACAGGCACAATATAGAGGCGATGATATATCGCTAAGCGATACGTGATCAGAATGCGGTTTGCTCAATCGTCCGTCGGGTGCTCTTTACTTCAGAACCCATACTTTTCCATCCTGAGTTTGAATGCCTCTTTGCCACCCTCGGTCACCGCTGTGATTTCTTCCTTGATAGCTACATTGTCGATTGGGCCCGATGACTTGATTTGACCGCCGGTCTGATCCCCCGCTCTTACATAGTCGCAGCAAATTACTATTCTGAACTTCAAGGTCGTCTACTTGCCCGTTGGCATCGCTATTGAATTCGGCTTTGAGAGTGTCGATGAGTTCCTCGGCGCGAGCCATTTCGTTTTTCAAGCCGTCGATGATAAGCTCTTCGTTATCGTGCTTTGTCTTCGGCTCGATTGTTTCCTGGTCAGCATCGGAGAGTGTCGACGTTATGAATGTAAGCCAAGGCGGTTTCTTCCCATAGCTGTAATCTGCCAAGGACGCCGATATCAGCAAGCCTCATGATGGGAGGAAGCCGCTACCAGTCGCCCTGCTCCGACGCTACACCTTCAGCACGATTTTGCCGAAATTTCTGCGATCGAGCATGTATTGCTGGGCGGCAGAGGCGTCTTTGAGCGGGAAGACGCGGTCAACGATAGGGCGGAGCTTGCCGGCTTCGACGAGCCGCAGGACTTCGAGCAATTCCTTCCGTCCACCCATGAAACAGCCGATGATCGAGAGTTGGCGTGAGTAAACATATCGAATGTCCACCGTCGCCTGCGCGCCACTCGTCGCGCCACAGGCGACCATGCGACCGAGACGAGCCAGGCAGAGCAAGTTCTTCGGCCATGTGTCCGGGCCGATGTGTTCGAAGATCACGTTTACGCCGCGCTTGCCGGTCAGCTTCAATGCTTCCTCCGCAAAATCTTGTTTCCGGTAATTGATCACCGCGTTTGCGCCCAATTTCCGGGCTTTCTCCGCTTTCTCCTCCGAGCCGACCGTCGTAAACACCTGCGAGGCGCCGCAAAGCTTGGCGAGTTGAATGGCCATCGTGCCGATGCCGGAGCCAGCGGCATGGACCAGCACTGTCTCGCCCACCTTCAATTTCGCTCGCGTTACCAACATGTGCCACGCGGTCAACGTCACCAGCGGGATTGCCGCCCATTCTTCGAAGCTGAGTTTGTCGCTGACCGGTATCACGTCGGTGTGATGGGCCTTGGCGAATTCGGCATAGCCGCCCTGTCGCTTCCGTCCCATGATATCGAAGCTCGGGCTGGCTGAATCCCAACCGCTCGACGTGTATTCGTCAATCACGCCGTCAGTGACACCCGGCGAGATAATGACACGCTGGCCAACCTCCACATTCTTTACGTTCGCACCAACCGCCGCCACCTCGCCGGCAATATCGTTGCCGCTGATGTGCGGCATTTCGATTGGAATCCCCAGGCCCTGCCGAACCCAGATGTCGAGATGATTCAACGCGCACGCTTTGACTCGCACCAAGACCTCTTCGGCTGAAATCTTCGGTTCCGGAACGTCCGTGTATTCCAATTTTTCAATTCCGCCATGTTCACGAAAAATGACTGCTTTCATGACAACCTCCTAGGGAATCGCACACCACTGCCAAACTACAAACAACCAGACCAGCACTGCGAGAATCACGATGCCGACCGCCCACCAAATCCAATCTCGCCGGCTCCGCCGTCTTCTGGCTCCAAACTCACGCCGCTTCCAGTCCTCGTAATCAAAATCCTCGGGCGCCTCGATTCCCGTGCCGTCGTAGATGGTGTTCTCTGACCACCCGGTCTTCTCATCCGATCCACACTCCGGACATGCCTTCGCGTTCGCGGGCACTTCGGCGCCGCATGCTGGACAGATGAAGCCTTCTCTTTTCATTTCACGCCAACTCTATTCTACCGGCAAATATGCGAAGTGCGCAAAAGGAAAGCCACCGGGCTCGGTCGCGGCAGAAGAAATCACGGGGTCATGGCGCCTTTGCGGATATTCAGTTTCCCGTTCGGGAGAGATGACCGTGCCGTTGCGAAGAGTGGTAGAAGGCTTTGCACGGGCGGGGGCGAATCTGCGGTCGAAAGAACTTCAGGCAGCAAACCGGAAAACGGCAGGGCTGCCGCCGGGGTTTCCTGCGGGAACTGGCTGGTAGACCGGGGGATTGGCTGCGGCTTCTCTTCACGGACGCCAACCGGGGGAACCGTTGCCGCCAGCGCCGGCTGTTGAGCCAGTTCCGTGAAAATTACAGCCGCTTGTTTATCGGCAACCCGACGGATGCCTGTGGTGAGCCCTTGGGCACGGGCGCCGGGGCAAAAAACAAGCATCGACGGGGCGATCATGACGCCGAAACGAACGATAACTGTCTGCATTGTGGTTTTCCGTTGTCAGCAACCGTCGGCACATTAGCCGAGCGATCAATCAGAATCAACCACGGGAGCCGGTTGATCCCCCGCAAAGACGTACTAAAGAAAAGACTTGCATTACTCTACCAAGTTAATAGAGTTATATTGTCTACTATAACGGTAGGCTTTTTATGGGGAGGCAATAACGAACAGGAAAGGAGCCATGAAGCATCGTCATATCATCACCTGGTTGAGCATTGGGATATGGGCGGTCAGTTCGTGGGCGACCGGCGCAATCGCGCAGGGAACGAACATTGAACAACGCTTGCAGGAATTGGAGCAAGAGATTCAAGCCTTGAAACAGCAGGGCGAGAGCGCCAAAGCCGAAGCTGCTGCCAAGACCAATGAAGCTGCCATCGTCAAAGCGGACCAAGAGGGGTTTTCCATCGCTTCCGCGGATGGCAATTTCCGGTTGCGACTACGTGGTCAAGTGCAAGCGGATTCGCGCTGGTACCTCTACGACTCGGCGCGGAACGGCACGGACACCTTTCTGATGCGACGCGCCCGGCCCATCGTCGAAGGCACCCTCTTTCGTGATTTCGACTTCCGACTCATGCCGGACTTCGGAAATGACACCACGGCACTGTACGACGCGTATGTGGAATGGAAGTACTTGCCTTGGCTGAAAGTGCGCGCTGGCAAGTTCAAGCCACCCGTGGGACTTGAGCAGTTGCAAGAAGACCAATACACGCTGTTCACCGAACGCGCGTTCCCGACCGATTTGGTCCCCAATCGCGATATTGGCGTTCAGCTTCGCGGGGATTTGTGGGATGGCGTCGTGCAGTACCAAGCGGGCGTATTCAATGGCGTAGCCGATGGCGTCAACGGTGGCCTCGATAACAACGATAGCAAAGATTTCGAGGGACGAATCTTTTTCGAGCCGTTCAAGAAAACCAAGATTGATCCATTGGAGGGACTTGGCTTGGGCATCGCCGGTACGGTTGGCGACCAAGATGGATCAACAACCTCGGCCAGCGTGCCGAGCTTTAAAACGCCGGGCCAGAACACATTCTTCAAGTATCTGAGCGGCACGACATTGGCCAACACAACCTACGGCCACGGGCAACGCGTGCGCGTATCGCCGCAAGGCTATTACTACTGGGGACCTTTTGGCCTGCTTGCTGAATACGTGTTCTCCGAGCAGGAAGTCCAAAAAGGCGCGGCGACCGATCACCTTCGAAACGCTGCCTGGCAGGCGGCGGGCTCGGTCGTCTTGACCGGCGAACGCGCCTCTTACAGGGGCGTGACGCCACGCAGGCCCTTCGACCTGAAAAATGGTGGTTGGGGCGCGCTCGAACTCGCCGCTCGTTACAGCGTTCTGCGGATCGACCCCGAAGCGTTTCCGACTTTTGCCAGTATCGACAGCTCCGCGCAAGAAGCGCGCGCTTGGGCGGTGGGTTTGAACTGGTACCTCAATCGAAACGTGAAATTCGTGCTCGACTACGAAGAAACAAGCTTCGACGGTGGCGCAGCCGGAGGCACCGACCGGCTATCCGAACGCGTCCTGTTCACTCGGGCGCAGGTTGCCTTCTGACGGTTCAGTAAGAATCCGATCGCACAGCAATCCAGTTGCCCGGCAAGACGGAGATGGCCAATCGCCGTCTTGCCGGGCCCTGATGTCTTTTTTATCCCCCGTATTGTTTCACGATTGAGCGTGTGATATGACGGGATTCTGGTAAAAAGGTACCCATACAACAGGAGACGCAACATGGCAGATATTCAAGCAACCCATCACCTTGGAACTCTGGCGCTGCATGCGGGCCAGGTGCCGGACCCTACGACGACAGCGTGCGCGGTTCCCATCTACGCCACGAGCAGCTTTGTCTTCCGCGACACGGATCATGCGGCGAATCTTTTTGCGCTCAAGGAATTCGGCAACATTTACAGCCGCTTGATGAATCCGACCAACGACGTGCTCGAAAAGCGCCTGGCAGCTCTGGACGGCGGCGCTGCCGGGCTCGCGTTTGCCAGCGGCCAAGCCGCGATCACGGCGGCGATCCTGACCGTCACGCACGCCGGGCAGAACTTTATCTCGGCGACCAGCCTTTACGGCGGCACCTGGACATTGTTTACCCAGACGTTTCCAAAACTTGGGATCGAAGCGCGATTTTTCGATCCAAACAAGCCGGAGGAAATCAACAAGTTGGTCGATGATAAAACACGGTGCATTTACCTGGAGTCAATTGGTAATCCGAAGAACGACGTCCCCGATTTCAAGAAGATCGCCGAAATTGCGCGCCGTCATGGTTTGCCAACGATTATCGACAACACCGTGATGACCCCGGCGTTGCTCCGGCCGATCGAGCACGGAATGAATATCGTGGTTTATTCCACCACCAAGTTCATTGGCGGTCATGGAATCCACATCGGCGGGGCCGTAGTGGACGGCGCGAACTTCCCGTGGGCCGATAATCCGCAAAAGTGGCCGGAGTTCTGCGCTCCTGATCCGGCGTACCATGGGGTCGTATTCACGGAAGCACTCAAGCCAATCGGCAACATCGCTTACATCATTCACATCCGCACGCACTGGTTACGCGATACCGGCGGTTGCATGAGCCCGTTTGCCGCATTTCTGTTTCTGCTCGGTCTGGAAACGTTGCACGTCCGAATGCAGCGCCACTGTGAAAACGCGCAGAAAGTGGCGGAATTCCTGCAGAAACATCCTGCCGTTCAGTGGGTGAACTACCCCGGTTTGCCCGATCACCCGCACCATGCCAGCGCGAAGAAATATCTTCCCAATGGTTGCGGGGCGATCATCGGGTTCGGCATCAAGGGCGGACAAAAAGCCGGGATCAAATTGATCAACAACGTCAAGCTCTTCAGTCACCTGGCAAATATCGGAGATGCCAAGTCACTGATCATTCATCCTGCGTCGACAACACATTCTCAGCTCACGCCCGAGGAACAGAAACAAACCGGCGTGACATCGGAATATGTGCGATTGTCGATTGGCATTGAAGACGTCCGCGACCTCGTTGCCGATCTCGATCAAGCGCTGAAAGCCTCGCAACAATGACACAGAAAAGCTCGATGGAAGATTCCAGCTTCGAGAGCAGCGACAGCGTACGGCATGCGAAGGCGTTGCGGTACGTGCAGACGGTCACATTTGACGAGACGCTCAAATTGGAATTGGGCGATGACCTGCCCAGTGTGACGGTGGCTTACGAAACCTATGGCCGACTCAACAGCGCAAGAGACAATGCTATTCTTGTCTGCCACGCCATCAGCGGCGATTCGCATGTGGCGAAGCACAATGAGGAAGATGACCCCGGCTGGTGGGACGTCGTCGTTGGACCGGGCAAGCCAATCGATACGAACCGTTACTTCGTCGTTTGCCCGAACCTCTTGGGTGGTTGCCGGGGAACCACTGGTCCGGGCAGCATTCATCCCTCGACTGGGAAACCATACGGACGCGATTTTCCGACCGTCACGATCGGTGACATGGTGGAGGTGCAGCGTCGGCTACTCGATCATCTCGGAATTGACCGCTTGCTGGCGGTGGTCGGCGGGTCGATTGGCGGACATCAAGTACTGACTTGGGCAACCCAATTCCCCGAGCATGTTCGGGGTGTGATTCCACTGGCCACGTCCGCGCGGTTGACGAATCAGGCGCTGGCATTCGATGTGGTCGGCCGCAACGCCATTCGTCGCGACCCCCATTATCATGGCGGCCAGTACTACGAAGAGAAACACGGACCCGAGGTCGGTTTGGCGCTCGCGCGGATGATTGGACATATCACGTATCTTTCGCGCGAGGCGATGCGACAGAAATTTGGCGCCAATCGTCTCCAGCCGCGTGACGTAGCCACCGAATTCGAAAGGACATTCTCGGTCGGCTCGTACCTGGGCCATCAAGGCACGAAATTCGTCGAGCGCTTCGATGCCAATAGTTACATGGCTCTGTCGATGGCCATGGATTTGTTCGACCTTGGCGAAACGCCGCAGGAGTTGGCCGCCGTGCTGGGCCGGTCCCGATGCCGCTGGCTGTTTATCAGCTTCAGCAGCGACTGGTTGTTTCCACCGGACCAATCGCGGGACATGGTCAACGCCCTTCTCGCCTGCAACGCGCCGGTGAGCTACTGCAACGTACAAAGTGACTGCGGCCACGACGCGTTTCTATTGCCGAACGATCTGCCGCGCTACGGCGAATTGATCCGGGCGTTTTTGGCAAACTTGGCCGGTGAGGCAAGTCCCGACCACCTTGACGACGAGACGCATCGCGCCAGCCCGACGAGCATTTTTCATCCACGTCGGCTCGACTACGACCGGATTGTCGAATTGATTCCACCGTCAGCAAGCGTGCTGGACCTCGGTTGCGGCGGCGGCGGACTGCTGGCCCGACTCAAACAAAGGAACCGCGCCCGGCTGGTCGGCGTGGAACTGGATGAACAGGAAATCATTACCTGCGTCCAGCGTGGTCTCGATGTGGTTCAGGCCGACTTGAACAAAGGGTTGCACGCGTTCGCCGATCGTCAATTTGACTGCGTCGTGCTTTCGCAGACTTTGCAGGCGGTGTACGACGTCGAGGGAATCGTCGCGGACATGCTCCGGGTTGGCCGGACCAGCATCGTTAGTTTCCCGAATCTGGCGTTTCACAAATTGGGCCGCATCCTCGTCGAAGAAGGTCGTGCGCCCCGCGCCTATGGCTGGCTCCCCGATCAGTGGTACAACACGCCTGACATTCGCTTTTTGTCCATCTCCGATTTCGAGGGCTTTTGCCGCGAGAAAAACATCCACATCGAACGCCGGATCGGGCTCGACACCGAGGCCGGCGTGGAAATCTTCGACGATCTCAACCGCAACGCCGATCTCGCCATCTTCGTCCTCAGCCGCGGTTGACGCGCGGTTTTGGGACACCACACAGACGCAATAAAACCACTGCACGGTAATCGACGGCCTGGCGATTGCCGAGCGTTGACGCTCGCAGCGGATTCTGACACGGTATCTGGACTCGATGATGACGACCGTGCTCACTGATGCCGAGTTCGTTCGCCGCGCCAAGACGGGGGAATTGGCCGCGTTCGAGGAGTTGGTCACCCGTTACGAACGCCGCGTGTATTCGCTCGCCTTTCGGATGTTGGCCAACCAGCAAGATGCCGAGGACGTGACGCAAGAAGCTTTTCTCAGTGCGTTGGAACATCTGGGCGATTTCCGTGAGGAATCGAGCTTTTATACCTGGCTGATGCGGATCACCAGCCATGCGGCTTTGAAGATCATCCGCAAGCGCAAAGGTTTACCAACCGAATCGCTGGATGCTACCGCAGAAGACGATTCGTTACCACATCCCGAGTATATCGCCGACTGGCGCGAATCACCCGAACGCCTCGCCCAAAACAATGAGACCGCGCGCCTGATCGATGAGGCGCTCGCCAAGCTCGACGAAGATCACCGCGTCGTTTTCCTCCTGCGCGACGTGGAAGGCTTGTCAGTCAAGGAAACCGCCGACGCACTTGGCCTGAGCGAAGCCAACGTTAAAGTCCGCCTCCTCCGCGCCCGCCTCCAACTCCGCGAACACCTCACCCGAGCCTTCGGCGACGAACACAAGCGCGTCGCGTCACATAAGCATGGGTGAATTTTCGGATTGAATTGCCGCAACAAGGCGCAAAGAACCGCAGAAGGCCTACCGCGAATGCTTGCCCGCCGGGCCGTTTGGAGGAAACGCAGATGCATGCGAATGCTGACTACTGCCGTTTCATCAAGTCGGCAGTCGAACATTCGTCGGTGCTGAATTATTACATGGCGACGGACTCTTAACCAATCAGTAGTCGGTAGCCGTAAGGCGGATTCAAAACAATCCACGTCGCCGCCCTAAACTGGTCGACAGCGCTGAGACCATCGCGCACCTCAATCAGAGGAAACACCGACTGCAAGTCCAAGCTCTTAGTCTTATCTGCCGGCACCCCTCGCTGGCGCGCTAACAAAACCAGCCGCGTCTTCGCCGCGCGCGCAAATTCTGGATTGGTATCGCAGCCTGCCAGCCGTTCTCCCCAAGAATCCAGCGTCGCCTGAAGTATTCTGCGCACAGGCAGGAGTCTGGCCGCTGCCAGCAATAAATCACCGACGCCGCACGCTGGATCAAAGAAGATTTGATGCGATGCACCTTTGAAATGGGGAATGGCTTGTTGTGCGAGAGTCTCACCCGTGAAGAAAGCGCCCATCTTGCGGCGCGTGCGCAGGCTCAGCGCTTCGGCCAACTCACGGCCCGGTTCTCCGTTGAGCGCCGCCGCGACTCTTCGAGTCCAATCGCCTGATTGGCCAGAAGAGCTAGTCGCTAAGCCCTCCAATCGCTCAACGTATGGTCGGAAGGTCTTCACCTTGTGTGCCAAGACATTAACAGAAACCTAGTTCCACGTGAAATGGATAATCGCACGATCGATTCTCCGCAATCTTTCATTTCCGACTGTAACCTTTTTCCTCTTCGCGGCTCGGTGCTGGGTGAAGATGAAATGCGATGAACTATTAGCGTTGTTGAACGAGTACGTGGACGGAACGGCAGATCCGTCGATCTGCGAGGAGTTTGAGAAACATTTGGCGGGCTGTAATCCGTGTCAGGTCGTTGTGGACAACATCCGCAAGACCATCACGCTCTACAAGGATGGGAAGCCTTACGAGTTGCCGGTCCAGTTCCGCGACCGGTTGCATACGGCGTTGCGCCAACACTGGCGGAAGACACACCAGAGCTAAACGCGCCATCACCATCGGCGGGAGGGCGGTCAGTGTGCGGTCGTTGCCTCGAAGTACCCAATGCGGATGCTCCCGCCGTTAATAACTTTGACTCGTGGTTGTTCCCACCAGAAATGACTGCAAGAAAATGGCTATTGACGTGCTCAATAATGAGCGTATACTCATAACTAACGAAAAATAAGGAAACCGATGCCGAGAGATCACTGTCCACGCCGCATTCGCCAACTACCTGGCACCACGTATTTTAAGCCGGCCGGTGTCCCCTCGCGGACATTGAAAGAGGTGGCGCTCGCGCTTGATGAGCTGGAAGCTTTACGGTTGGCCGACCTGACCGCGCTGCATCACGAAGCCGCCGCGGAACAAATGGGAATCTCCCGCGCCACGTTCGGTCGGATCGTAGAAAGCGCTCGGCGAAAAGTGGCCGATGCGCTTATTAACGGAAAAGCATTGCGGATGGGGGGCGGCCCAGTGCTTCTGTCCGCGAAGCTTCCCAGCATTCTGCAACAAACCCAACCCCACGGAGAACTAAAGTCCATGAAAATTGCCATCGTTACCGATGATGAGAGAACTATCAGCCCACATTTTGGCCGCGCCAGCGGCTTTGTCATTCT
>DATIZX010000149.1:0-44799 GCA_035516795.1 Verrucomicrobiia bacterium | reverse complement strand
ACGCACTCACAGTTGGCTGAATCGGTTTCGGCGCATCCTCATTCGAGGGGAGAAAACAGCGCAGAATTACTTGGGGCTACTACATTTCGCCTGCGCGATCATCACGTACCGCCGTGCGGCTGTTTTAGGATAGGCACTTAGCGGCCCAACTCCTCCGTACAGTGCACGACTCACGGGATGCGATCGTTGGGTCCAGCCTGAATGCCTACCTCGGAGGCTTCTGGAATTCGAAGCGATCGATCGAAATTGCCAGAGACAACAGACCGGCAGCGGCAAGTGCTTCGATGAATGCGTGCCTCCGGCGCGGATCGCGTCCGCTTCGTGCTGATAATCGCACTGCTTGGAAAATGAGAACTGAAGCACGCATGCAGGAATATACCAGTTCCGAGAATCGCGACAGAGCTTGTCCTGAATTTTCATTCGCGGTTTGACTCGATTCTGTGAAGCTGCGAATATCTCGCGCGCATGGGTAAATTCTACGTCACGACACCGATTTATTACGTCAACGATCGCCCGCACATCGGGCACGTGTACACGACGACCATCGCCGACATTCTGGCGCGGTATCATCGGGCCTGCGGCGATGAGGTGTTCTTCCTGACCGGCACCGACGAACATGCGGCCAAGGTGGTCGACGCCGCGGTGGAACGCAAATTGACGCCGCAGCAGTGGGCCGATAAGAACGCGCAGGAATTTCAGGAGACTTTCAAACGGCTGGGGATATCCAACGACGATTTCATTCGGACTACTCAGCAGCGCCACAAATCGAAGGTACAAGAATACGTCGGCGAGTTGATGAAGACCGGCGATGTTTACCTCGGCGACTACGAAGGCTGGTACGACGTTGGCCAGGAAGAGTACATCCCTGACAACAAAGCGAAGGAGTACGAATTCAAATCGCCGGTAAACGGGCGTCCCTTGGAACGCAAGAAGGAGAAGAACTATTTCTTCAAACTGAGCCGCTACGGCGACGCCTTGCTGAAGTTGATGACCGAGCATCCGGAGTTCGTTCAGCCTGATGAGCGTCGCAACGAGATGGTCAACCGGATTCGTGAAGGGCTTAACGATGTGCCGATCTCCCGGATCAGCACGGGAGAGTGGGGGATTCAGGTGCCGGGTGATCCTCAGCATGTGATTTACGTTTGGATCGACGCGTTGATTAATTACCTTTCCACGGTGGACACGGATGAACGTCGGCATTGGTGGCCGGCGGATATGCATCTGGTTGGCAAAGACATTCTCTGGTTTCACGCGGTGATTTGGCCGGCGCTGTTGCTGGCCCTGAAACGGCCGCTGCCACGGCAAGTGTATGCGCACGGTTGGTGGAAGAGCGAAGGCCAGAAGATGAGCAAGAGTCTCGGCAACTTTGTAGACCTCGAGAAGATCGACCAGTACGTCACCACATTTGGCTTGGATGCGTTCCGGTACTTCCTTGCTAGCAACGGGCCGATGGGAGTCAACGACAGCGATTTTGCGCATGCCAAGTTTGTCGAAGTCTACAACGCTGATCTTGCCAATGATCTTGGAAATTTGGTCAACCGGACGCTGTCGATGGTTCAGCGGTACCGGGGCGGCGCAGTTCCGTCCGGCAACGCGGAGGGTTTACGCGCGGAAGCGACAACGATGTCGAAGCAATATCAAGACGCGATGGCGCATTTGGACCTGCACGCTGCGCTGGAAGCATTGTGGGGCTTTATTTCTCGCGGGAACCGCTACGTTGAAGAAAACGCGCCGTGGAAGCTCGCTAAGGATTCGGCGCAATCTGCCCAGCTCGACACCGTGCTCTACAATCTTGCGGAATCCGTCCGTCTGATCTCGGTGCTGGTGGCTCCTTTCATGCCGACAACGTCGATACAGATTCGTAGGCAGCTCGGCGTGTCGGAAAGGACGGCGCATCTTGCAGAGGAGAGTAGTTGGGGCGGACTCGCCCCGGGGACGAAAATCGGACAGATCACGCCACTATTTCCGAAGCGCACATGATTCAATTTCCCGAGTCGCCCCGCTTTCACGTCATCGACGAGGCCCGTGTACTCCCGCGTTTTGGTCATTTGGCGCACCGGCCGATCTACGTTTATTTGCCGGAAGCCAGCGAATCCGATCATCGGCGACGTTTTCCGGTCTTGTATTGTCATGACGGGCAAAATCTCTGGGACGATCCGCATTGCTGCTTCGGACATGGCGGCTGGTATTTGAACCGGATTACGGATGAACTCACCCGCGAGGAAAAGATGGAGCCGGTCATCCTCGTCGGCATTCCCAACTCACATGCTCGTTACCGCGAATACACCCCGGTCAAAACCTACGACGACATTCTCACGCATCCGTATGCGAACTACGTTGTCGATGTGGTGAAACGCTACGTTGATCGAAGGTTTCCCACCAAGAAGGATCGCAAACACACAGCGATCATGGGTTCTTCCCTCGGTGGACTTGTCTCGTTGTGGATGGCCCATAAGCTCGGGGAGACGTTCGGTCGGGTGGCCTGCTTGTCGGGCGCGTTTCAGGTCCGGGATCGGCAGGGGAAATCGTTCGTCGATTTCGTTAACGGACGTGAACGTCAAGATTTGCGGATCTATTTGGATTGCGGGACGATTCGGGACGGCGCGCCACAATCCCGCAAGGTCCATCATGCATATCTTTCTCGTGGTTGGCGCGAAGGCGTGGACTATTTGTATTTTGAAGACAAGGGTGGTGAACACAACGAGCGATGCTGGCGCGAGCGGGTGTGGCGGGCATTGACATTTTTGTTCGAGGTCGACGGCAAGGCTTAGACGATACGCTGGGGAAACTCTTTCCGGATTATTGTTAGTTTTTTTCCGAAAGGTGTTGACACGATTCCGGGATTGTGGCTGAATGTGGGGCGTTGTGGGGAATCGTGGTTCTCAAGGAGGGATCACAATCCCATGGTGAAAGCATTAAAGAGGACGGTGTTCGTCGGCACATTTCGTCATTCCGTTGACGAAAAAAATCGTGTGGCGATCCCCGCGAAATGGCGAGCCGCTGCGAAAGGTTCGCAGGAGTTTTACGTGTTGCCGCTGCCGAATAATCATTTGTTTGTCCTGCCGGAAACGGCGATGGACAAGATGATGGAGCGCGCTGATGACATTTCCATCGGCGAGTACGAACGGCGCGGCGTCCTGCGTTTGATTGCCGGCGATGCGCACGGGACCCCTTGTGACAAACAGGGCCGCATCGTCCTAACCGAGGAATTGCTGAAGCACGCGGGAATCGAAAATGAAGCCGTGTTGGTGGGGGTATTGAAAGGATTTGAAATTTGGTCGCCATCTCGGCTGGAAGACGTCAAGGCTGGCGCCGTGGCGAATTTTTCCGAAGCCGCCAAACAGTTGGGTTTGTGAGGTCGCAATGGGTCAAGTAGGAATCATGAGTTTTTTGAGTTTGAACCGGAGCCTGATGAACCAGGGTGGCGAGATCCGTCAATTTCGTCTGCCGCGAATGAATCCTTTTCCAAAATTAGATGCCAGAGTTATCCAGCGATCGAGCCACGGCACCCAGGACGCCACGACGCGTCCGGCCGCGCGCGGAACGGTCATCATTGAGGGCGGCTATGGATATTTGCCCGAGATGACAACTGACGTGATTGATACCGCCACGAGCTACTCCGTTGAAAATGTGAAGCGCGGGCGCCGGAAGGTTGCGGGATGGTCGCGCCTCGGCTTCGGTCATCTGATTGGGCGAACGTTGGAAAGTCGTCGTGCCGCGCGGCTGTGAGTAGGGGAACTCACAGCACCGTCGCGGCCCTGTGAAGCGATGACAGCGGGAGCGCAGGCTCTCGTGAGTGGGCCAGGGGATGTAGGTAAGGAGAAGTGCGGATTGGTGTAGGTAGTCGTCGATTTCTTTCCGATCCGGACTTTCTAATGACTTACCACACGCCTGTCTTGCTCGAGGAGGTAGTAACCCAGTTGCAACCGCGTCGCGGCGGTCTGTACGTGGACTGTACCGTCGGCGGCGGCGGACATGCACGCGAGATTTTGTACGCGTGCGGGCCAGACGGTCAATTGATCGGTTTGGATTGGGACGAAGAAGCCATCGCGGCGAGCCGCGAAAGGTTGAGTGAGTTTGGGGGGCGCATTCAATTGGTACGCGCCAATTACGTGGAGTTGGAACGAGTGTTGATGAGTCTGGGAATTACAGCGGTGGATGGGGTCGCTTTCGATCTCGGCGTAAGCTCGCGTCAATTTGACGAGCCGGGCCGCGGCTTCAGTTTTCAGCGCGAGGGTCCGCTCGATATGCGGATGAATCGTCAACTTGGGGCAACCGCTCGGGACGTACTTCGTACAGCCAGTCTGGAGGAACTGGCGAAAATCTTCCGTGTGTATGGCGAAGAAAAACGTGCTCGAGCGGTTGCCCGTCAGATCGTCGAAGAACGCCAGCGCAAACCACTCGAAACCACCACGCAACTCGCGCGACTGGTGGAAACTGTGCTCGGCCGCCGACACGGCGGCGTCCATTCAGCCACGCGTGTTTTTCAGGGCTTGCGCATTGCCGTCAATAACGAGTTGGACAATCTCAAGCGTGGCTTGGAAGTGGCCGGCCGATTTCTCAAGTCCGGCGGGCGGTTGGCAGTCATTTCCTTTCATTCGTTGGAAGATCGGATCGTGAAACAGTTTCTTGTCGAACAGAGCAGCGGCTGCATTTGCCCGCCGGATTTGCCGGCCTGTGTCTGCGGTCGAAGACAATCGTTGCGGATCGTGACGCGCAAGCCGGTCACGCCCCGCGAGGAGGAAGTTCGCGCCAACCCGCGTGCGCGCAGCGCGAAATTGCGGGTGGCGGAGAAGGTTTGAAATTTACGTAGGGGTGGGGAACCCCGCAGGGGATCGGTTCAAGGAGGCCGATCCCCTGTATCAATTGATGACATGAGACGCAATCGAAAGCGAGACTATTTGAGGTTCGGCACGGTGACCAAGTCACTGATGGCTTGCGTGTGCGTCGCCGCCGGTGGACTGGGATACGTCTGGCAAAAGAACGCGATCTACCGTCTGGGCGATCAGATCAAAGGACGCGAAGCGGCGTTATCCTCGGCCCAGAGACGCAACACCATGTTGGCGGCGCAACTGGCGCGCCTGCAATCTCCGGCACTCCTTGAGGCCCGGTGTCAACAATACAATCTGGGCTTGGTGGCACCCCGGGAAACTCAGGTCGTCCGCCTCTATGAACCCGGCCCCGAATGGGACCTGCAGATGGCCAATGCACCGTTACCCGCTCAATCTCCAGCGCGCAACCCAACCGGGAGAATGTTGGCGAAACGATGATCCTGGCTCCGGAAAAAGGCAGGGCTTTGATTGTGATCGGCGCTTTGGCGTCCGTATTCAGCGCGCTGGCGTTTCGTCTGTTCGATCTGCATATTCTGCAACACAAAGAACTGAGTGCGTTGGCGCAGGCCAATCGCGAACAAGTCGTCCACCGTCAGGGCCGTCGCGGCTCCATTTTGGATGCGAACGGGAACTTGCTGGCCAACAGTCTTTCGGTGCGGATCGTGACCGCAGACCCAACGATTACCGCGCCCCAAGCCGGAGAAATCGCAGAAAAACTGGCGCCCTTACTGAAAACGGATGTCGAGTCTCTCACCCAGAAACTCAGCGGCCAATCGCGGTACGTTCGCCTCAATCCGCGCGTCAAGCTCGACGACGCCGCGGTTCAGCAAATCCGGGCCATGAAGTTGAAGGGCATCTTTTTCGAAGACCAGCTCGTCCGCTTCTATCCCAACGGTCCGCTCGGCAGTCATGTGATTGGTTTCGTGAACGCCGAGCACAAAGGGGTTCAGGGCATTGAGGCGTCGATGGAAGATTACCTGGAGGGTCAAGCCGGTTATGAAGTCATCGAGCGCGACCGAAAAGGGCGGGAAATCCGCGCGCTGCGAACCGAGGAACTGGGCCCGCGCGACGGCGACGATGTTGTGCTGACCATCGACCAGGTAATTCAGCACATCGCCGAGCAGGAACTCGATAAAGCCATGGCGGAGTTCAAGCCGCAGGCGGCAGTGATCATCGTGTCGCGACCGAAGACGGGCGAGATTCTCGCCATGAGTTCGCGTCCTACCTTTGATCCAACAAATCTGGACGCTACGTCCGCCGACGCCCGGCGCAACCGCTGCATCAGCGACGTGGCTGAACCCGGATCGACCTTCAAAATCGTGGTCTGCTCAGGCGCGCTCAACGAGGGGATCGTCAGCCTGAATGACCAGTTCGACTGCGAAAACGGGGCGTTCATGTATGCCGGCCGCATCCTGCACGATGCGCATCCATACGGCGTCCTAAGCGTGGAACAAATCCTCTTTCATTCAAGCAACATCGGTGCGGCCAAAGTGGCGCTCCGCATGGGGCCCGGGCGACTCTACGAGTACATCCGGCGCTATGGTTTCGGACGAAAAACGGGCATCGCGCTGCCGGGCGAAGTTTCCGGCATCGCCCATCCAGTCGGGCGTTGGACCAGCCTCTCGATCACGCGCATCCCGATGGGCCACGAAATTGCCGTCACACCGCTCCAGATGTTGATGGCGCTCAACACGATTGCCAATGGCGGCACGTTGATGAAACCAATGATCGTGAAAAACGTTTTGGACCCGAACGGCAAGCCGGTCTTTCAATACGAGCCGCAGCAGGTTGGGCAGGTCATTACTCCGCGCGCCGCCATGTTGATGACTGTGGCTTTGCGCAAAGTTGTGTCACCGGAAGGAACGGCGCCGAAAGCGGCCGTGCCGGGGTACGACGTGGCCGGCAAGACGGGCACGGCGCAGAAGGTCGAAAACGGCCAGTATGTCCGCAAATACTATTCGTCCTTCATCGGCTATTTCCCGGCTGCCGATCCAGAGATTTCCATCCTTGTCTCGCTCGACGATCCAACGGACCGTGCGTATTACGGTGGATCGGTTGCCGGACCGGTGTTCCGAGCGGTCGCCGAGAAAGTGGCCCAGTATCTGGGGATCGAGCCGGAAACTCCACAAACACAGGTGGCGCGATTGTCATGAAACTTGCCGAGATCATCAAAACGGTGAAGCCGTTGGCGGTCGAAGGGCCGCTGGACCACGAGATTAGTGGGATCACATACGATTCGCGTCGGGTGATGCCCGGGAATTTGTTCGTCGCGTTTCGGGGCGAGCGGACGGACGGCCACAGTTTCGTCGAAGCTGCCATCGATCGTGGTGCGGCGGCGGTGGTGTTGGAACGCGATACCGGCTTCAATCCTCGCGCCACGCGAATCAAGGTCAGCGACGCCCGCCGGTCCCTGGCCCATGTTTCCGCGCAGTTCTATAATCATCCGTCGCAGAAGCTGAAAGTCGTCGGGATTACCGGAACCAACGGCAAGACCACGACAGCCTTCATGGTCCGCGCGATCATGGAAATGGCGGAGATGCCCTGCGGCTTGCTCGGCACGGTCCAGTACCAAATTGGTCAGCGGGTAATTCCTGCGGCCCGCACCACGCCGGAGTCGGTTGAGATTCAGGAAATGATGAGCGACATGCTGCGGGCCGGTTGCGTCGGCGTGTCGATGGAAGTCAGCTCGCATGCACTCGATCAGTCGCGCGTGGCGGCCGTCGATTTTGACATCGCGGTATTCACCAATCTTTCCCAAGACCATCTCGATTACCATCACACGATGAAGAATTACTTCGAGTCGAAGGCGAAATTGTTCAGCGCGTTGGGCACAGTGCGAAAAACCGGCCGCGCGGTGGTGAACGCGGATAACGCCTACGGGTGCGAATTGATCAAACGCTTGGGTGGGGACGCCGCCGTACTCAGTTACGGCGTTTCAAGCGCTGCGGTCATTCGCGCCGAAGACGTGCGGGTTTCGGCAGAAGGCTGTTACTTCGTCGTGCACGCCCCGCAGGGCAGCATGCCGATGTCGCTTCCTTTGATTGGGCGGTACAATGTGTCCAACGCGTTGGCCGCCGTCGCCGTCGGTCTCGCGCTCGGCATCGACCTCGGCACGATTGAAGCCGCACTCGCTCAATTTCGTGCCGTGCCCGGACGCGTCGAATCGGTAAACGTCGATGAAGAGTTCCGAATTCTCATCGATTACGCGCACACGGCAGAGGCCTTGCACAATGTGCTGGTCACTGTCGGCGAACTGACGCGGGGCCGCCTGATTCTCGTGTTCGGCTGCGGCGGCGATCGCGACAATGGCAAGCGCAAGCCGATGGGCGAAGCGGCATGCGAACTCGCAGATTTTTCCATTCTTACCAACGACAATCCGCGCACGGAAGAACCCCGGTCGATCTTGAAGCAGATTGAAGAGGCATTTCCGGCTGCGGCCCGCACGCGCTATCAAATCATCGAAGATCGCCGTGAGGCGATCGAGCGGGCACTCGATATCGCCCGGCCTGGCGACAGCGTGCTGATTGCCGGCAAGGGCCATGAAACGTATCAGGAATTTGCCGACACCGTGGTGCCGTTCAATGACCGGCAAGTCGTTGAGGAATATTTCAGTCTCAGTGGAAGTCGATGGAAACCATGCGTCTAAATCAACTGGCCGATCTTTGTGAAGCGCGGCTGATTCGCGGCGACCCCGATGGGGTAGTAATGCGGATCAGTACGGACTCGCGCTCGCTTGGGCGGGGCGATTGCTTCGTCGCCTTGCGCGGCCCGCACTTTGATGGACATGAATTTGTTTCCGATGTGGCCCGATTGGGGGCATCAGCGGCGGTAGTCTCGAATCCTACCCGTGCAATGAACTCGCCTAGTGCCTTGGCGCTTCTCCAAGTGCAAGACACCCTCACCGCATTGCACAAACTCGCAACGAACTACCGCCGGCTCATGCCTCCAACCACCCGCGTGATCGCGGTGACCGGCTCGAGCGGAAAAACCACCACCAAAGAACTCATCGCCTCGGTTCTCGCGGACCGGTTCAACATAATTGAAACCACCGCCAACCACAACAATCAGATTGGCGTACCGCTCAACCTCTTGCGTCTCGGACCCGCGCACGACTTCGGGGTGTTTGAGTTGGGCACGAGCCGTCCCGGTGAAATCGCAGTGCTCGCGAGCATGGTCCGACCCGATATCGGGGTGATCACCAATGTCGGCCTCGGGCACGTGGAGTTTTTTGGTGACGAAGCCGGCGTGGCTGGGGAGAAAAGCGAATTGCTCAAAGTCCTGCCGCGCAACGGCGACGGGTTGGCGGTGCTCAATGCCGATGACCGCTGGTGCGCCGAGATGCGAGCGTGTACCAATTCGACGGTGGTCACCGTGGGCATAGAGAATTTCGCGGACATCCGAGCCAGCGAGATCAAGATCAATGGCGACGTAAAATTCCGGCTCAATATCGCCAAGAAACGCGAGGACGTGATCGTTCGGCTAAAAACGCTGGGTCGTCATCAGATATACAACGCGCTGCAGGCAGCAGCGGTCGGGTACTTCGCCGGTCTGGACCTGGATGAGATTCGAGTGGGCCTGGAAAACGCAAGATTTCCAGGCATGCGAATGGAGCCGGCTACGATTAATGGTGTGCGGTATGTGAACGATTGTTACAACGCCAACCCCGTTTCCATGAAGGCGGCGCTGCAGATGATTCGAGAAACGCCCTGCAACGGCCGCAAAATCGCGGTATTGGGCGACATGTTGGAGCTGGGAACATGGACGAACAATGCGCATTTGGAAATTGGAACCATCGCCGCTGGCTGCGGTCTCTCGTGGCTGGTGACGGTTGGCGAATCAGCGCGGTTGATGGCGCAGGCTGCAGTCGATGCCGGCATGGATGCCGACGGCGTGTTGTCGGTCGCCACGGCGCAGGAGGCCGCGCAGACGTTGGGCGTGCTCGTCCATGAAGAAGATTTGGTTTTGATCAAAGGTTCACGCCGATTGGAATTGGAAAGGATTTTGGAGGATTGCCGGAATCATTATGACGTAGCGACGCTTTCGTGAAGCGTCGTCTTTGGGGATAGGAACAAGGAGGATGTTTTACTACCTGAGCGAGTATACGGAGTGGTTTTCGCCCTTGCGGGTGTTTCAATACACCACGTTCCGCGCGGTGTTTGCCGCTATTACGGCCTTGTTGATTTGCATCGCGGCGGGTCCGTGGCTCATCCGTCAACTGGTCGGAATGAAGTTTCAACAGCCGATCCGTGGTGCGGACGATTTGCGGGAATTGGCGCAGACGCACGGGCGTAAATCCTGCCCGACCATGGGTGGCATTCTCATCATCTGGGCCGTCGTGGACTCTATCCTCCTCTGGGCGCGGCCGACCAATCAGCTGGTTCTGGTCTGTTTGGTGACGCTCATCTGGCTCGGATGCGTCGGCTTTCTCGATGACTGGGCGAAGGTACAGGCGCGACAATCGGCCGGATTGCGCGCCAAAACCAAGTTCCTTTTTCAGATCGGATTGGGCCTGTTTGTGGGAGTGTTGTTGATGGCCGATCCGCAATTGGGCCCAACGGCGAGGAGATTAATGGTGCCTTTTGTGAAGGCACCGGTGATCGCCGACATGGGGGTATGGACATTGGCCGTGGTGGTGATTGTGATCGTCGGCGCCTCCAACGCTGTAAACCTAACCGATGGTTTGGATGGTCTGGCTGCCGGCTGCACCTTGACGGTGGCGCTGGCCTACGCCGTGATGTGCTACGTGGCGGGCAACATCAAATTCGCCAGCTACTTGCAGGTGCCCGCTGTGCCGGGCGCGGCCGAATTGACCGTCGTCTGCGCGGCGTTGATTGGCGCCAGTCTTGGTTTCCTCTGGTTCAACTGTCATCCCGCACAAGTCTTCATGGGGGATACGGGTTCCCTGGCGATTGGCGGTTTGATTGGCGCGATTGCGGTGATGATCAAACAGGAACTTGTGCTGGTGATTGTCGGCGGAATTTTCGTCATGGAAGCGCTTTCGGTGATCATGCAGGTGGCGAGTTTCAAGCTGCGCGGCAAACGGGTTTTTGCAATGGCGCCGTTGCATCACCATTTTGAACTGCGCGGTTGGTCGGAGACGACGGTGACGACGCGGTTCTGGGTATTGTCAGTGATTTTCGCGTTGCTGGGGCTGGCAACGCTCAAATTGAGGTGATCGGAGACCATGCAGACAATGGAATTGAAGGGGAAAGACGTTCTGGTGTTGGGATTGGGACGGAGCGGGATGGCCGCGGCCTCCCTGCTGCAGCGCGACGGAGCGCGCGTCGTCGTGCGCGACGAAGCGGCGGACAATCAACTACAGGAGCGCGCCATGCGGCTCCGACAACTCGGCGTACGCGTTGAGTTGGGAAATCATTTTGACCGGTCGGCACGTTTCGATTTGGCGGTGCTCAGTCCGGGGATTGCCGCCGAGCGGCCCATCGTGCGCGAATTGCTCAGCAGAAACACGCCGATGCTGGGTGAACTGGAGCTCGCTTTTCGTTTTTGCCTTTGCCCGATCATCGCGATCACCGGCACGAATGGGAAAACCACGACGACCGAGTTGATCGCTTCGGTACTGGAGGGCTGCGGCAAGCGAACCGTCGCCGCGGGCAATATCGGCAACGCCTTTTGTGACGCGGTCGAAGCCAGTGCGGGCTTGGATGCCGTGGTGTTGGAGGTCAGCTCTTTCCAATTGGAGAAAATCGAACAGTTCCATGCCAATCTCGCGGTGTTGTTGAATATCACGCCCGACCACCTCGACCGGTATGAATCGATGGAGGAATACGCGGCGGCCAAGTCCTTCATCTTCATGAATCAAAAGCCTGAGGATATTGCCATTGTGAGCGCGGAATCCCTGGAGAAGCTGCGACGCATGGGCATCGCCATCAAGGCGCGTCCGATCACATTTAGCGCCTATAATCGGCCGGCCGATCTGTGGCTTGATTGGTTTGACAACGACACCATCTGGTGTCGGTTGCCCGAATGCCGCGGCATCGTGCTGAAGATGAGCGAGACGAATCTGCGCGGCGTTCACAATGCCGAGAATGTCCTGGCGACGCTCGCAACCGGCTTGGCGATGGGGCTGTCGGTTTCGCAAATGCGGGAAGCCATTTGCACTTTTGGTCCTCGCTCGCATCGCTGTGAGTTCGTAGCCGAGGCCCGCGGAATTACGTATATCAACGACTCGAAGGCGACCAATGTGGACGCCGTCGAGAAAGCGTTGCGGTCACTGCCAGGACGCGCCGTGCTGATTGCTGGCGGCCGCGACAAGGGGTTGGATTTCACATCATTAAAGGAGGTGGTTTCCGAAAAGGTCAAACTGGCGGTGTTGATCGGTGAAGCACAAAGCAAGATTTGGCGTGCCTGGTCCAAGGCCGCACCCTGCGTGCGCGCCGACTCGATGGAGGAAGCTGTGGGTATTGCATCCCGTCGGGCCCGTCGCGGCGATACGGTGTTGCTGTCGCCCGGGTGCGCCAGCTTTGACATGTTCGAGAATTACGAACAGCGCGGTGAAGAATTCAAAAAGCAGGTTTTCAGTTTGCAGTGGCACTTCAGGCCCCGGAACATTTTGCAGCACGCTCAGTCATTAACAATCACAACCTAACGAAAGGAACCAATGAAAGTCTCGAAAGTCGTGCTCATCGTAGTTGCACTTCACGTCCTCGTGATCGGGGGCATCTTCATCTTTGAAGGATGCTCGCGGTCCAAGAGTAGTGTGCCGGCGTTGGCGGAAAATGAAACGCCCGCGGGTCCAGCGGAAGGAATGACTCCAACCGCTCCCGATAATCTGGCAACGCTTCCCACTCCGCAGGGACCACCGACGACGGCCAATGCGTTGACGCCTGCCACGCCGGTAACGCCGCCGCCAGTGGAAGCGGCTGCGCCGGCGCCAGCGACGCGCACCCACGTCGTGAAAAAGGGCGACTCGCTTTGGAGGATTGCCAAGTTGGAGAATACCAGCGTGGGCGAACTTGCCCGAGCGAACAAGCTAACCAAGACCAGCACGCTCAAGATTGGTCAGAAATTGACGATCCCGGCAGCCAAAACGGAACCGCCGACCGTGGCAGCGGCTGCTGTGGCACCGGTCTCGCCTGATGCCGGCGCGGCTCCCGCCAGTGCCGATGTCAGCGGCGCGAATTACACCGTCAAATCCGGGGATTCCCTTTGGAAAATTGCCCGGCAACAAAAGCTAACCGTGGCGGCGATCAAGCAGGCCAACAATCTGACCAGCGACTCGCTGAAGATTGGCCAAAAGCTACGAATCCCGTCGGGCAGCGCGACAGTGGCGACGGCAGCCGTCCCCGCGGGCAGCGCTCCCAGTTCGTCAACCGCGTGGCGTGAGCCGGGAACCTATTCGGAAAATGGGCAGACAATCCACGTTGTGGACTTCAACGAGTCCCCATCTGTGATTGCTCAAAAGTACGGCATCAAACTCGATGACCTACTGAAGGCGAATAACATCAGCGATGCGAAACGAATCCAGTACGGTCAGCGGCTGGTGATCCCGTTGCCCCAGGCGAATGCGCCAGCAACGTCACCAACCGTTACATCCGCGGCAACTCCAAGTGGCAGCCCGATAACTGCGCCTGGATCGACTGCCCCCGCCGCCGCGGCACCGGTAGTTTCCGCATCACAAGCAATGGTTCAATAAGCCAGGGTTCTTTCAAAGAGCAAGCGACGAACGCGCCTCTCGGCGCGCCGGAACGGGAAAGGAACGGACATGCACAAGGCGGCCATCTTGCTGCTGGTGATTATGCTGATGCTGTTGACCGTCGGCGTGGTCATGTTATTTAGCACCAGCGCCGCATACGCCAGGGATCGTTATGGAGATCAACATTATCTGCTAAAGAGGCAATTGGTCTGGCTTCTGGTCGGAGCGGTCGCCTGTGCCACGGTTGCCGGCGTTCCGTACCCCAAATGGCGGGGCGTGTGTACGGCTTTTCTCGTCGTTTCGGCAGTGATGCTCGTCTTGGTGCTGATTCCGCATGTCGGGTTGAAAGTGGGCGGTGCGCGCCGCTGGCTCGGAATTGGCCCGATGCGGTTTCAACCCTCCGAATTCGCGAAGTTGGCGCTGGTCATTTGGCTGGCGCACTGGCTGGCAAAGGAGAAGCGGCGGATTCGTCGGTTCGAGCGCGGCTTTGCGGTCCCAATGGCCGTGGTCGGATTCCTGCTGTTGCTGGTGCTGGCCGAGCCAGATTTTGGTTCGACGGCGCTGCTCGCCTTGGTGAGTTTCGCGCTCATGTTCATCGCTGGCGTGCGGTTAAGCTTCTTGGTGCCGACGGTGCTTGCAGGGGCGGGAGGGTTTTTGGGATTGATGATCCACAATCCCGAACGCTCCCGTCGTCTGCTCGCGTTCTTGGATCTGGAGAAATACAAGCAAGGCGCTGGCTATCAGGTTTGGCAGGCAATCCTTGCGTTCGGATCAGGCGGCTTTAACGGACTCGGGCTGGGAAACAGCCGGCAGAAAATGTTTTATTTGCCGGAGGCGCATACGGATTTCATTTTCCCAATCGTGGGCGAAGAGCTGGGACTGGTCGGCACGCTCGGGATTCTTTTGGCATTCGCCTTATTGGTCGCCTGCGCGGTCGTTATCAGCCTGCGCGCCTCGGATTTATTCGGCCAATACCTCGGGCTGGGGATCGCGCTGTTAATCGCCCTGCAGGCCTTGATCAACATCGGCGTGGTGACGGCATGGCTCCCGACCAAGGGCTTGCCGTTGCCGTTCATCAGCTTCGGCGGCTCCAATCTGGTGCTAAACATGGCGGCGGTGGGAGTCTTACTGAACATCTTTCACCACGGCGCCGCCGAGATGGAAAGCGAGGAACAAGAATTTTTTGCGCGGCGTTCGTCGGTTTCATAGCCACCGACCGCGCTGGCGCGGAAAGCAGGTTACATGAATGAAAGTAATAATCGCATGCGGGGGGACGGGCGGACATCTGTTTCCGGGCTTGGCAATCGCGGATTTGCTGCAAGCACGTCGTCACCAAGTCCGTTTGTTGGTCTCCGAAAAAGCCATCGATCAGACCGCATTGGCAGCATTGACAGATTGCTCCGTCCCTTTGGCTCCAATCGCGGTGCAGGCCCTGCCCGCAGTGGCCTACGAGGGATCGTCCCGGTTGACACGCTTTTGTTTCCGCTTGGCAAGGGCTACGCGCGTTTGCGCGGTCGCCTGTGATGAGTTCCAACCGGACGTTGTTCTCGGAATGGGTGGATTTACTTCGGTGCCAGCGCTGTTCGCGGCCAGATGGTTTCGTCGACGGGGAACGGCGGCGCTGATTCACGAGTCGAACGCCGTGCCCGGCAAGGCGAACCGCTGGGTCGGGCGATTCGCCGACCATGTTGCGGTCGGACTGTCAGACTGCGCGCGATTTTTTGGACGGAAGCCGGTCACGGTCACGGGCACCCCGGTGCGCGCGGCTCTGCGCGAGTGGTCCCGTCAGGGCGGGACAGCGAATGCTCGCGCGCAGCTCGGATTGCGTCCTGAACGAGCCACGGTGCTGGTGGCGGGCGGCAGTCAGGGGGCGCACGCGATCAATGTGGCGGTGTCCAAGGCATTGACCTGGCTGAACGGGAAGTTCGCCAACGTGCAGTTTGTGCATTTAAGCGGCTTGTGTGACCAACGATTCATGCAAGAAGCGTACGAGAGAAATGGTTTTGAAGCCAAGGTGATGAGTTTTTGCGATCACATGGAAATGGCCTACGGCGCTGCCGACCTGGTGGTGGCGCGCTCCGGCGCGTCCACGCTCACGGAATTGGCCGCGTTCAGCCGGCCGTCGATTCTGATTCCGTATCCTCAAGCCGCAGGCAATCATCAGTGGCACAACGCCCGCGTTTTCGAGCGCGCCGGCGCAGCTGTGGTGATCGAACAGTCGGAACTGAATGGATTGCACGCGCCAGCCGGTCAGCCTTTGGCGGAAGCGATCGGTCGCTTACTCACCGACGCAAACGAACGGCGCCATTTGGCGCAGGCGGCGCGCTCTCTCGCCGTTGATGATGCCACGGAACGAATCGCTGCATTGGTGGAACAATATGGTCGCTAGGCAACAATTGATCGATTTCCTCGGTGCTGGACCACGCCGTGTGCATTTCGTCGGCATCGGCGGTTGCGGCATGAGCGGGCTGGCCCGGCTGTTGGTTCAACTGGGGCACCATGTATCCGGCTCCGATATGTCGCCGAACGAAACCACCAAAGGACTACAAAAGCTAGGCGTGAAAATTCACAGCGGGCATTCGCCGAGAAATGTCAGCGAGGAGACCGAACTTGTCGTTTTCACCTCGGCGGTCAACGGAGAAAACGTCGAAGTGCAGGCGGCCGACGAGTTCAAAATTCCCCGGGTCCGTCGGGGACTGCTGCTCAGTGCGCTGATGAATCATCGCAGTAACATTGCCGTTGCGGGAACCCACGGCAAAACGACCACCAGCGCCATGATCGCGTACGTGTTGACACGGAGCGACGACGCGCCGACCTACTCGATCGGGGCCCACGTGCCGGTTCTCGGCACCAACGCACGGGTCGGTGGCGGGAAGTATTTCGTCGCCGAAGCCGATGAAAGCGACGGCACGCTGGTCGGTTTCAGCCCGGAATACGCCGTGTGCCTGAACATCGAGTCCGAACATCTCGACTATCATGGTTCGATGGATAAACTGCAGGCTGCGTTTGAGTCGTTCTTTTCCAGTACGCTGAAAACGGTTTTCCTCTGCGCGGATTGCCCGAATTGTCTCGCATTGGCGCCGAAATGCCGCGCCGCGATCACTTTCGGTTTCTCCGAAAAGGCCGACTATCGGGCGGTCCACGTGGAGACCACTGCACGCGGGACGCGATTCACGGTGGCCTGCCGTGACCAACAGATCGGGGTGGTGGAGTTGATTATCCCGGGTAGGCAGAACGTCACGAATGCGTTGGCCGCTGTCGCGGTAGCCGATGAATTGGGCGTAGCGTTCGACAAAATCGCTGCTGCGCTGGCGGAATTTACCGGGGCGGCACGTCGGTTCGATCGTCGCTACGAGGAAGGCGAAATCCTTGTTGTCGATGATTACGCTCATCACCCTACCGAGGTGCGAGCCACGATCAACGCGGCGCGAACGCTGCTCACCGCACGCGAGAATGGTTATCGCCGCCTGCTGGTGGCCTTTCAGCCGCACCGATACTCACGGACGCAGGCTTTGCGTGAGGAGTTCGCCACGGCGTTCGGGGGCGCTGATCGATTGTTTCTCACCGAGATTTACGCGGCCAGCGAGAAACCCATCGCTGGTGTCAACGGAGAGATGCTTTTCCAGGCTGTGACGGGAACCGGTCAATCGGGCGTCTCGTACGAGAGAGATTTGGAGATGTTGGTGATCCGCTTGTTTGCCGAGGCCAGGCCGGGTGACCTGATTCTTACCATGGGAGCCGGGAATATCTACAAGGTATCGGAAGCCTTGGTGAGAAAACTCCGTGCGCGCCCCTCGAATAGGAATGTCGAGCAATCTTCGTTGAATATCGCTCGAGATTTGGGCGTCTTGCTCTCGAATCGAGCGCAGATCCGCGAGAATGAACCGATGTCACGGCACACTTCCATGAAAGTGGGCGGACCCGCCGAGTTCTGGATCGAACCAGCCGGCGAACGCGATCTGGCCCGACTGCTTTATTATTGCCACGAGCGCGAGATTCCCGTGACCGTCACGGGCCGCGGCACGAATCTATTGGTGCTTGATGGTGGCATCCAAGGGGTGGTCATCAGCCTTGGCCACGAGGATTTTTCCAAAGTGCAGGTCGAGGGCGAGCAAATCATCGCTGGTGCGGGGGCACGTATAAAAACCATTGTCGCACTGGCGGTCAAACACGAACTTGGCGGGTTGGAATTCCTGGAAGGCATTCCCGGATCCCTGGGCGGTGCCTTGCGGATGAATGCCGGCGCGATGGGCAAACAAACTTTCGATGTGGTTGAGTGGATTCGGTACATCAGCTATTCGGGCAATATCTACGATGCGGAAGCCCAGAGCCTGCCGGTGACCTATCGGAATTGTCCTGTCTTCGACAGTCATATCGCCTTATCGGCCATCCTGCGTGGCGTGAAGACGGAGAAAAAATCCATCGACAATCGTTTGCGTGCCTTCGCCCAGCGACGGTGGTCTTCCCAGCCGTCACGGCCGAGTGCAGGCTGCATTTTCAAGAATCCGCAATCAATCCCTGCTGGCAGGCTGATCGAAGAACTCGGGTTGAAAGGAATGGCCGTGGGGGGCGCCCGCGTGTCCGAGGTGCATGGCAATTTCATTGTGAACGAAGGAAAAGCGACCGCGAGCGATGTGCTGGAATTGATCTCGACCATCCGCGAACGCGCCCGCGAGCAGCGGGGGATTGATCTCGAACCTGAAGTGATGATCCTCGGCAGCAAGAAACGACACGGAGGATGAGCATGAAACGATTGAAGATCGCAGTGTTGATGGGCGGCCCGTCGGCGGAACGGCAGGTTTCTCAGCGTTCGGGCACGGCAGTCGCGAACGCACTGACTTCGACCGGAGCGAAAGTGATCCCCACGGACGTTCAGGAAGCCCGGTTCGTCATTCCCCGGGATGTGGATGTGGTGTTTATTGCCCTCCACGGCGTATTTGGCGAAGACGGGACTGTCCAGCGGATGCTCGAAGACAGCGGGATCGCCTACACAGGTTCGGGACCAGAGGCCAGCGCCATAGCTTTCGACAAGATTGTTGCCAAAGCGCGATTTATGGACGCGGGAATCCCGACTCCTAAATGCGAAGTGTTCGATCGCGCCCGGTGTGATTTGAAGCGTTTGTCGAAACTCGGATTTCCGCTGGTCATTAAGCCGGCCCGCCAGGGATCGAGCGTGGGCGTCAGCATTGTGCAGGAAGAAGCCGACCTCGAAGAGGCGTGCCAAATTGCCTGGCGCTATGACCATCATTTGTTGGCGGAGCAGTTCATCGCCGGTCGGGAATTGACGGTGGGCATCTTCGACGGGCACGCCTTGCCGGTGATCGAGATTCAGCCGAAACACGATTTCTTCACGTATGAGGCGAAATACACGAAAGGACAGACCGAGTACCTGGTACCGGCGCCGTTGGATCGCGGAGTCGAAGCTCAGGTGAAAGCGGTGTCCTTGCGCGCGCATGATTGCCTCGGCTGCCGCGATTTCTCACGCGTGGATTTGATTCTCGGCAAGAAGAACCAATTATTTGTGTTGGAGGTGAACACCATTCCCGGTTTCACCGAAACGAGCCTCGTGCCCAAAGCGGCGCGCGCGGCCGGGATTGAATTTCGCGATTTATGTGCGCGGTTGGTGCAGATGGCCCTGGCGCGCCGCGTCCCGAGAAAACCAGACCACGCATTGGAACAGGAGACCATTGCTGTTTCATGATGAAGCTGGGCAATCGCAAGAAAAGACGACCGGAGTATCTGCTGGACGTGAAGGTGCAGACCCGGGGGCGGGCGTTGGCGCGATTGCGCGTGACGCTGATGGTCTTCTTCTTCGTCAGCGTGTTCCTGGCGACATGTTATGGTCTGTATCATTTGATCAAGACGACGGCGGATCGGCTCGTGTACAACAATCCGCGGTTTGCGATCCAACAGATCGTGGTGGATGACGATGGCGTCCTGACGCCGGAACGCGTGGTCCAGTTTGCTGGCGTGCGAGTCGGACAAAACCTGTTGTCACTCGACCTGACGCAGGTGCGCAACAACCTGGAGATGTTGCCGCTGGTGCGCGCCGTGGAAGTGCGGCGGATGCTGCCGAACCGGTTGTTCATCCACGTGGAGGAGCGTATCGCGGTCGCGCAGTTGCGTGTGCCGACCCGGGAGTTCGTCGATTCCAGCTTTTACATCGACCGCAGTGGGGTCGTGATGAAGCCCCTCAAGCTTTCAGACGGCACCGTGCTGCAGCCGCAGATGCCTCGGCCCGTGCCGACGCTCACGGGTGTATCGCTGGCCGATCTGCAGGTGGGACGGCAGGTCGAGTCCGAGCAGATTTACCGCGCGCTGGAGTTGTTGGACAAACTCGACCAGGCAGTCGCGGGTTCATTAATCGAGGTAGAGCAGATCGATCTATCGAAGACGCGACAGTTGGTGTTGACGACGCGACAGCATACGCAGGTAAAACTGGATGTGGAGGATTTTCCGCAGCAAATGCGGCGATTGGGAGTGATTTTACGGTGGGCGCAGCAGCGGCAAAAGACGATTCAGGTGGTAGACCTGACCGTCAACCGCGGCGTGCCCGTGACTTTTGTGAATTAACGGAACGGTCGCTGGCCAGAGGCTCGCGCCACCACTTCGGTAGCGCAACCGTGACGGCTGCGGCAGTTCGGCATTACGGCTAAGAGGATTTGGACATGTTGTCAAAAGAGAAAATTATCGTTGGACTGGAGGTGGGCACCTCGAAAGTCTGCGCCATCGTCGGCGAGGTGCTGGACGACGGCAACATCATGGTGATCGGGGTTGGCCGGGCAAATTCCGAAGGAGTGCGCAAAGGCGAGATTATCAACATCGATGCCGCCGTCGAGCGGATTCATGCCGCGGTATCCGATGCCGAGGAAAGCGCGGGCGTGGAGATTCACAACGTTTTTGCCAGCGTCAGCGGCGGACATATTCGCAGCTTCAACAACCGCGGAACAGTCGCCGTCACCAGCGATGAGCGCGAAATTACTGAGGAAGAAGTGCGCAGCGTATTGCTCAACGCCAAGGCGGTCAATATTCCCATGGATCACGTCGTCATTCACGCGATTCGCCAACACTTTTTCGTGGACGGCCATGATGGGATTCAGAACCCGGTCGGCATGATCGGCGCTAAACTCGAAGCCGACGTGCATGTAATCTATGGCGTTCGCACCCGGCTGCAAAACACCATCAAATGCATCAAGCATGTCCCCCTCGACGTGGCCAACATTGCCGTCGCCGGCTTCGCCTCGGCGTTGGCCGTATTGACCTCGGAGCATCAACAATTGGGGGCGGTCGTCATCGACATGGGGGGCGGCACAACCGACTATCTCGTGTATAGCGGCGGCACCATTCAACACAGCGGCGTCATTGCGGTCGGCGGCGATCACATTACCAACGACATCGCGATTGGCTTGCGCATCCCGATGAACCGGGCGGAGACGCTGAAGGTCGAGCATGGCTCCGTCGAGATTCCGCCCGAAGACGAGATCATCACGCTGAAGCGTGAGGTGGGACTGCCCGACCGGCAGGTCTCGAAGTTGCAACTCTGTCGGGTGATGAATTTGCGCGCTGAAGAAACGCTGCGGCTGGTGAAACAAGAACTGGAGAAACAGAAGCTGTTGGAATATCTCGGCGCGGGCGTCTTCATTACCGGCGGTTGTGCACGATTGCGTGGCTTGGAACCGCTCGCGAGCCAGGTGTTTGGCCTGCCGGTGCACATCGGGCACAGCCGCACGGTCGGCGGGCCGACTTCGGCCATCGAAAGCCCCGAGTACTCGACGGCGATCGGCTTGGTGCGTTACGCGCTCGGTTCACAGCGCGATCAGCATCAGCCGCCATCGCCCTTGCAAAAAATGAGCCGCACATTCCAGACGCTGTTTCAAAAAGTGCGGGCAATGATTTAGCGGGCAAGGAGGTCACCGATGGCCACACGGCGCAAACAGGAAACGACGGAAGGTCTGGACAAGAAGGCCAGCGCGACGCACAGGTTTCGACTGAAAATTCTCGGCGTTGGCGGCGCCGGCAACCACACGATAAGCCAGATCGCGACTTCGTTCAGTTCTTCAGGCGATCATGCACTGGAAGGCGTTGGCCTCGTCGCCGTCAACACGGATAAACAAGCGTTGGAAGAGATCAATGGCGCCGAAAGGCTCCAAATAGGCGGTGCGGTTACGCATGGTCTCGGCGCGGGCGGCGAACCTGAAATCGGCGCACGATCGGCACAGAACGAAGCCGAAAAAATCGCCGCGCTTTGCCAAAATACCGACGTGGTGTTCCTCGTGGCGGGCTTGGGTGGCGGCACCGGCACCGGCGCCTGCCCGATTGTGGCGCGTCTGGCGAAAGAACAGGGCGCCTTGGTGCTGGCGTTTGCGGCGTTGCCATTCTCCTTCGAAGGGGAACGACGTCGTCAGCAGGCGTTGTCCGGGTTGGAGCAACTCAAAGCGCAGGCAGACGCCGTCATTTGCATCCCGAATGACAAGATTTTTAAGATCGTCGGCGACGACGCCAATGTGGTCGACGGCTTCAAGCGCGCCGACGAGAACATTGTGCTCGGCGTTCAGGCGATCTGGCAACTCCTGTCCCGCAAGGGCCTCATCAATCTTGATTTCGCCGATTTACGCGCCACGCTTGGTTCCAAACATTGTGATGGATTGTTTAGCCACGGCATGGCCGAAGGCCCGAACAAGGCCCGGGAAGCTGTGAAGGCGTTGCTGCAGAATCCACTGTTGGACGGCGGCGACGTGCTGTCCAAGGCGGAAGGGGTGCTGGTCAGTGTTCTCGGTGGACCCGATCTGACATTGGCCGATGTCCAACGTGCAGTTGAACCAATTTCGCGCCAGGCCAGCCGCGCGCACGTCGTCATGGGGGCGGCGATCGACGAAGCCTATCGTGGCAAGCTGGCGGTGACCGTGATCGCCGCGGCCAGTATTCTTCCGCGCCGCGTCGTTCCGCTGTCCGCAACCTCGACAAAGCCCGCAACGTTTGCACGGCCCGGAGAGGCCTCGCTGTATCGTGGCACGCGACCTGTTCCCGCCCCGGCCATTGTACCCGTGACCGCAGCACCACAGCCCATGGTGGAGAACGTTGCTGCAATTGATCCCGCTCCCGCCGCGAAGAAATCGTCGGCCAAACTCAAGCAGGAAACTTTGCCGCTGGAAGGCGTCAGCCGCGGCCGGTTCGACAAAAGTGAGCCGACTCTCTACAACGGCGAAGACCTCGATGTGCCCACTTTTATCCGCCGCGGCGTCAGCTTGAAGAGATAAAGATGGGATTCAACCAATTCGTGCGTGCGGAGACCGAAAGCGTAGCCGCAGGCTTTAGCCTGCGCTTTTGTCGCAAGTCGCTGAGACGGATCGGGCTTGGCGCGTTTTGAGGACGCACCCGTGAAGGGTGCGGCTACAATGCGGACTACGGCACCACACAAAAGTGCACAGGCAGTTTGTTAGACGCATTTGCAAGGGTCGCAATATGAAACATTGCTGGCACAAATGGTTGATCGTGAGCTTGGCCGGACTGGCTGTGCTGGTCGCGGTCACCTTGCTTTGCAACGCATGGATTGTCTCGTCATCCAAGCCGCGGGCTTTCGATGATGTATCCAAGGTGCCCGCGCGGGACGTGGGGCTTGTATTGGGCACAAGTCGCACCACCGCCGATGGACGCTGGTCGAATCCGCATTTTACGCATCGGATCGAAGCGGCGGCCGCCTTGTATCACGCGGGCAAAGTGAAGCGCCTCATCGTCAGCGGCGACAACCATGTGAAAGGTTACGATGAACCGACCGATATGCGCGATGCACTGGTGGCCGCGCACGTGCCGATAGAGGCCATTGCTCTAGATTATGCCGGTTTTCGCACTTTGGACTCAGTGGTACGCGCCAAAAAGATCTTCGGGCAGACGCGTCTAACGGTTGTATCGGAAGCATTCCACAATTACCGGGCGCTCTTCATTTGTCGGCGATACGGAATCGATGCCGTAGCGTTCAACGCGCGCCCCGTCTCGCTGCCGACCTCGCGCTGGCCGGCAGTGCGGGAGTGGCTCGCCCGCGTGAAAGTCGTGTTGGATTTGTACGTTCTTCACACGCACCCGAGGTTCTTGGGCCCGCCCGTGCAACTCTGGGCGAAGTCGAATTGTTGAGGAACTTTGGGCACAAGTGTCTTGTCCTCGATTTGGCCGGAATTCCCTGCGCAGATAAATATGAGGATCACGAGCAACGGCATGTTCATGACTGTGATTTGTCGACGAGCCACATCTTCTCCGTAACCGTTTTAGGATGCGCAATCCATTCGCCGTGGCCGTCGGCAAACGTATAGCAGGCGCCGCCGCTATGTCGCACATAATCGAGGATCGTATTTTCGTTGTTCTCGGCGAGGTCCATGTAGAAATTGCCGTCGCCGTTTTTCTCTTCGCCAAACAAGATCGTCTCGCTGGGTTGGGGTAGACTGTCCAGTAAGACCGCCGTGGCGGTGTTGTAGGGTATCACGTCGTTGAATCCGTTGATGATGTAGGCACTGTTATTGTGATCATTGGAGTAGGGATCGGCCTTTTCCTCGGCATTATCGTGCGCCGCCGGGCAGTAATAAATGCCGGTATTGTTTCCGACGTACGGGCGGAAGGCTGCGGGCCAGCGATCATCGCCTCCCATCCCGCGCGCGGGCAGCCAGCCTTCGTGGTCGTCGGCAAACATTCGGGCCGCGAAGAACAATTGCCGTTCATGGTCGATACATTTTGTCCGCAGCGCTTTTTGTCTGGCCTTCCCCAGGGCAGGCAAGAGCATTGCCGCCAGAATCCCGATAATCGCGATCACCACTAACAGCTCAATCAGGGTGAAAGCATCATCCAGACGTGCATGTGCGCCGAAGGTCCCTATCTCTGACCCCTCGGGACCGCCCACTCCGACTGCTGTTCCCACGTTTCCCATATCGCCCAAGCTCCATAGCTCCTGCTTCAGCGCTGACAGCGTGAGAATCTACGTCCGACGGATGGTGATGCCAAGCCGGTTGTCCGCAAAGGAAGCCGGCGTAACCGGTCGCAGCGTGACGCCGCTCCCACGAAAACCCCGCTACGCTTTATCGTCCTAGAAATCCTCGTGGCGCGGTGGTAATTTTCAATGCGAGGTGAAGTAAGCCGTGCCAAACTCAGATCCTTTGTTAGCCGAAAGCAGGCCAACGCAAAAGCGCGAGAAGGCGCCGATGCAGACGCTTGGCGAGGCGCTTTCCAAACTTACGACCGAAGGGGAGTTGTACGAGGAACTGCCGGATAACAAAGTGCGGTGTTTTGCCTGCGGGCATCGCTGTTTGATTCTGGACGGACACGATGGGATTTGCCGCGTGAGGTTCAACCGGGGCGGTGCTTTGTTCGTCCCCTACAACTATTTCGGGGCGGTGCAGTGCGATCCCATCGAGAAGAAGCCGTTTTTCCACGCGTTGCCCGGCACGCTGGCGATGAGTTTCGGGATGCTCGGTTGCGACCTGCACTGCGGTTACTGTCAAAACTGGTTTACGTCGCAGGCTTTGCGCGATCCGATGAGTACGGCCCCAGCGGTGCCAATGAACGCCGAACACTTTGTACGGCTGGCGGTCGAAAGCGGCGCTGACTCGGTTACCAGTACCTACAACGAGCCGCTTATCACCAGCGAATGGGCAGTGGAAGTTTTCAAAGAGGCGCGAAAGCACGGTTTGCACACCTCATATGTGTCCAACGGCAACGGCACGGAAGAAGTGTTGGACTACATCAGACCGTGGGTCGATTTCTACAAAGTCGATTTGAAAGGGTTCAATGACAAATGTTATCGGCAACTCGGTGGCAAGCTCGAGAATGTTCTGCGGACAATCGAGATGCTGTATCAGAAGGGTTTCTGGCTGGAGATTGTCACCTTGTTTATTCCCGGCTTCAACGATGGCGAAGAGGAGATGCGCCAGATTGCGACGTTCCTTGCTGGCGTCTCGCCCGATATCCCGTGGCATTGCACGGCGTTTCATCCTGACTACAAAATGCAGGACCACGATTACACGTCGCGACGAACCATCATGCGGGCGTGCGAGATTGGCCGCGAGGCCGGCTTGCGCTTTTGTTACGCCGGCAATCTGCCGGGCGGCGTCAGCGATTGGGAGAATACGCGGTGCCCAAACTGCAATGAATTACTGATCGAACGCTCAGGCTTCACGGTTCGTGGTTATCATTTGACAGACGATGGGAAATGTTCAAAGTGCTCGACTGTGATTCCTGGTCGCTGGGATGCTGGCAAGACGCATGCGGCGTTGGAGCAGTTCAATTCTTGGGATCGTTTGCCCCGCGCCGTAAGGCCCAAGTAACCGCTTGGTAGGTTTTCCTGATCTTGGCCGCACTTACTGTGGCCGTGTCCGAAGGGCGCTGTCTCGTTCACCTCAGCTTTCTGGCGCGCCTTTTCACGCAGGCTAAAGCCTGTGGCTACGGGAACAATCATTTTAGTGGATGCGTTTTGCTCCAGCCGGCAAATTCTTCCAGTGCGCGGGCGGGACCGGCGTTGTACCATGAATAGCCATTCCGACGTTCCAAGGAGATTTCGTTCACGTCGTCGTGGATGGTTTTGTCGCGGTCGCCGAAGATCGGACGGTCGGTGCCAATTTGATAATAGCGGGCCCAAATTGGGCCGTTTCCTGGAGCGGGAACGAGTCGGCGGCCGTTTTCGCCATCGCGTCGAAAGGCCACGCCATTGATTTTGGTTTTCTCGAACCACGCCGCAGCGGCGTACACAGCGTTGACGACCCGGGAGTCGGGATGTGGCAGTCGCATCAAGAACATCATCACGTCGTCGCTTTCGCTGGCGCATTGCGAGGGCATCTCGTAATTGCGGGCCGATTCGGGTTCCAATGTGAGCGGAGCGTGTTGCTGACACCAAACAGTGCGTCGTCCACCTTCGATGATTTGCGTAGCGAGAATGCAGTCGACGCCGCGCTTGACGCTGGCCTCCGCGAGTTCCCGGCTATGCCGGGGCACGAAAGCGTAATCGTTGGTGCCAGCGGCGACGTCGGTCAGCAGATTCAAGACATTGATCATCGCGTTGTCGTTATACGTGATGGCGTCGTGATAACCACCTTGGAGCGGCCAGACCTGCGGCCAGCCGCCGTTCGGGTACTGCGCAGCGAAAATGTAGTCGAGGCCGCGCAGGAATGAAGCGCGATAGACGGCGCCCGTTCCCGTTCCGACTGCGCTAATCACTTTCGCGAGATAACGCAACTGAGCGACTGTCGCGCCGTTATCAAAGGTGCCGACGTAATTCCAGTGCGTGTCGCGAGGCGCATCAAAGTCAGCATCGCCGAGGTAAAGCGAGCGATTATCGGGCGCAAACCCTTCGCCGGGCGCGCGCGCGTGTTGCGTAAGATCCAGGTTTTTACTCCAGCCGCCGGCGGGAGTTTGGAACGAGACCACGATGTCGGCAATCCGCAGCGCGTCAGCTTCACGGTAAAAAGCCTGTGGTTGATTGGCGGATAGCGCTCGCATCAGGAGGCCCGTTGGCGGAATGATCGATTCTTTCATGTGGTTCTTGCGCATTTCGGCCCGCAGAAATGCTTGGTCAGCCTGCCATTGCCGTTTGGACCGCTTCAGATATTCTTCCCAAGCGGGCCGGATTCTGGCAGGTAGAGCGGCAACCCGCGCTGCTGTCAGCGGTTGGGCGGGGGTATTGGTGCCGATCACTGCCGCCGAAAGCTGTGAGGCAAGAACGAAGGAGAGGACCAGCAAGCCGACTGTGCGCATGGAGATCACCGAATATAGGGGCTCAAGTCGGGCTCGACCCTCTTCAGTTCCTCCGCGACGATTCTGCCCATGATTTCGGCCCCCTTCGCGGAAAGGTGCGTTTTATCGGGCTTGGGCGGCTGGCCCGGTTTCGATGTCGGCGGAGCATCGATTTCCTTGCTGGCTTCAGGGCCCAATTTGTCGAGCAGGGCGATGCTGCGAGCGTGCAGGTCAATGAGTGGTACGTTTTTTTCAACGGCCAGTTGCTTGACGGCATTGACGTATGGCCATAGATCGCTTTGGATTTTTCCGGCAGAGTTGAATCGTCGGCGGGTCATCGAAGTGATCAGAATCGGCTTCGCGCCAGCCGCCCTGGTTTCATCAACGTAACGGCCCATGTACTGCAAGTATGAGGTGGCGGGATCGGTCTCTCGGTCGGGACCTTTGCCCGGCATGTCGTTATGGCCAAATTGAATCAGCACGTAATCGGATTTGTCGGCCAGCGCTTTGGCCCAGAGGCCTTCGTTGATGAAGCTCTTGGAGCTGCGCCCGTTTTTCGCCCAATTGATACATTCGACCTTGTCCGGGTCGAGCATCTTCTTGAAACCGGGTCCCCAGCCCTTCTCGTCATTGACAGTCGAATCCCCCACCAGAACGATCCGGATTTTTTTCTGAAGTGTGCGCTTCAGCCACGCAATCATTTTCTGCCGGTACTCTGGATCAGACTTATCCCACTCCGTGAGACGGTGTGGCGCGCCCGGCAAAGTGATGAGTTCGCAGGGAACGTCCGCATCCTTGAGTTTGGCTTGGAAATTGACGGATTGTGAGAACGGCACACTTTTATCAGCCGTGCCTTGGACCAACAGAAATGGTGGCAAGCCGGGTTTGACGTAGTTGATCGGCGAGATTTCGCGCAACAGGTCGCGCGATTTTTCGTCCAACTCCTTTGGACGATCCAGCAGGTTTTGCATGGAAGGACTCAGACCGCCACGGCGTTCCGAGTCAGCCACGTTATCCGTTGGTGGCGCAAGTCCGACCACGGCTTGAACGCGAAGATCGTCTCCGCCCGTAACGACAGTCTGGCAAACCAAGTGCCCACCGGCCGAATAGCCAATCAACGCGATGCGCCGCGGATCACCCTTGTATTCCGCAGCGTGCGCTTTGACCCAGCGGATGGCGGTTTCAACGTCTTCGAGACAAGCGGGCCAACGATATTTCGGTGCCAGCCGATAATTGATGGAGAACCAAGTGAATTTCGCGTTGGTTAGTGATTCGAGAATCGGAAGATGATCGCGGAGTTTGTCGCCGGCCATCCACCCGCCGCCGTGCACCATGATTGCCACTGGAAACGGGCCGTTACCTTCAGGTACGCAAGCGTCCAGTAGGAGTTTCTCACCGCCGGCTTGGCCGTATTCGATGTCAGCCTTGAGCGTCGCGTTTGTCGGGGTGAACTTCTCAGCCGGCGTCGGCAAGCGGGCGGCTCTGAAATTCTGATTGGGATTCCAGCCGTCCGCACCACCGAGGACTTTCTCAACCGTAATCTCTTTGGCCTCCGATTCGGTCAATTGCCGCGCCCACGGTACGCGTGCGGATGGATTTGCACCCGGCCCCGTGCTGTTGTATTCAGCGTAACGTGCCGTCTTCTCACGTCGGGGCAGCCTCCAATTATTCCAGCCCTCCGGTCGCACAACGTCCGACATCTCCGTGTCCAACCACGTAACCGCCGAGAAATCGCGCCAAGGACGGCCCAAATACGTCTTCACACCAGGTTCGCCTGTAATCTTACAGTCGGAGAACACAAACCCGTAAGGCGCGTTATCCGGAGTGGATGCGGCCGTGATGTAACCTTTGCCGCGACAGTAGATCTGGCATTTCTCAAAAAAGGCGGTGGCCGCGCCAAAAATGAAGTCGACATGGCCCGCGATGTAGCAGTTCTTGAAATATTGGCGTCCGCGATTGAGGAAGACGGTGTCCTGCCAACCGAGAAACCGGCAATTGCGAAACGCTGCGCGGTCCCCGTCAACCCGAATGGCTAGCGCCTGCCCGACGGGCCCGTCGGAATTCTCAAAGGTGATGTTCTCCGCCGTAAAGTCGTCCGCGTCAATCGTCGTCGAGGGCGTACGGAAGGTGCCGATCGGCTTGCCGTCCAGTCCCTTCAGGTTCGCATTGAGATCGAAGGTGAGGACAGTCTTGTCCGCATCTTCGCCAACGAGATGGAAGAATCGTTTCTCGTGCTGGACGTAGATCAATTCCTTGTACGTGCCGGGCTTGATATGGATGATGACGGGGTTGGTCGGACTCCCGGCGGGCACCGCCATGATCGCTTGCTGGACGGTATTGAATGCATTGCTCCCGTCCGATGAGACAAACAGATTGGTTTGGGCTGCGAGTCGGCTGCTGGCAAGCAGAAACAGCAAGACCAGCCAACTCCCCGGGGACGCCGCTTCCAAGCGGGACGAAGTCCTGCACATTATGGAGTCCCCGCACGGGAATTGGCACTGCGACCTTTGACCGCGGGTTCCAGCGTGACGTTCTCGAAACAGACCGAGCCCGCATTGGACATCATTTCAGCGGATTGCAGACCTCGGAAAACGCAGTCGACAAACCGGATATGGTCGATGATCGAACCGGGAAAAGCCGCAATCCACATCACGCGCGGGCTGGCCTGGCTCCTCACTTTATCCAGTTCCACATTGCGGACGATGGGCCGATACATTCCGTTCGTTCCCTCTTCGTACATGAAGTCAATCGTCAACACGGCTTCTCGCACCCGCCCAATCTCACAGTTGCGCATGAAGACATTTTCGATGACACCGCCGCGCCGGGCATTATCTTTGAAGCGCAGGGCGCGATCGAGATGTGGGCTGTCCATTTGGCAGTTTTCGACGAAGACATTGCGACAATTGCCGGAGATTTCGCTGCCCATCACGACGCCGCCGTGGCCATCTTTCATCGTGCAACTGCGAACGATGATATTCTCGGCAGGCACATTCACGCGACGGCCATCGCTGTTGCGGCCCGATTTGATGGCGATGCAATCGTCGCCCGTGTCGAAAACGCAATTCTCGATCAGCACGTCGTAGCTCGATTCGGGATCGCAGCCATCGTTGTTTGGCCCGTGGCTGACGACGGTTACGCCGCGCACCGTGACGTTGGTGCAGAGAACCGGGTTGATCTCCCACATCGGGGAATCGTGAATGGTGACGCCTTCGATCAGCACGTTGTTGCAGCGGTAAGGCTGGATGAAGTTGGGTCGCAGAAACTGGCCGCTGCCGAATAGGCGCTGATTCACCGGGGTGCCACGCTCACTCAAATCATTCAGGGATGTGGCACTGCGGCGGCCGGGTGCTGGCTCCTGATTCGGTCCGCGTCGCGCCCAGGCCCACCAGTTTTCGTCCGAAGCGGAACCATCCAGAGTGCCCTTGCCCGTGACGGCTATGTTTTCCTGTTCGAAAGCGTAAATGAATGGTGAGTAATTCATGACTTCGACGCCTTCATACCGCGTGTACACGACCGGTAGATAGTTTGTCGGGTTGGTGCTGAATTTCAGCATGGCATTTTCGTCGAGATGAAGGTCGACGTTGCTCTTGAGATGGACAGCACCGGTCAGGAACACGCCTGCAGGCACGACGACGTGGCCGCCGCCGGCCGTGTGGCAGGCCTCGATCGCCCCAGCGATGGCTTTGGTGCAATCATTGCTCTCGCCCGGAACGGCGCCATAGCTGGTGATGAGGAAATCGCGATGCGGAAAGGATGGCGCATTGATCCGGGAGAGTATCGGGGGCACCGAATCCCAGCCGGCTGCAGCCACGGCGGAGGAAATTGCCAGGCCAAGAATCAGTGATGCACAGTACTTTTTCAATAATGAGGGTTGTGTTAACTCAGACACGGATTTGCCTTCTTCAAGCTTTTCGGCTGCAGGTTCCATGGCTGGAATGATACGTCGTGTGCCGGACCTCTGTCTACAGAATTGGGCGCGGCGCGTATCCGCCCTACGGGGCCGGCGCAAAAGTCACGAACCCACTTTCCGTGGCACCCAGGAAATAGCCCGCGCCGGTGTTACCGAACTGCAGGAGCGTACCATGGAATTTAACCGTCTTGTTCAGCGATGGGTGCTTGAAACTCCCTTTGAAATGGCCGGTGGCCGGATCAATTCGCATCTGGAGATTCTCCGGGTTCGGCGATACAACGACGACATTGCCGACGTCATAGAGGTAAGCATCTTCCACGAGATCACTGTTCAGGTTACCACCGCCAAGCGTGATCTGATAATCTCCGGCGACACTCGGACTGCCCTCAGAGGGCCGAATGTAGCGTTTGCCAGTCAGCGCAACATTGGCTGTAAAACCGTGCGGGTACAGAGAAGACGGCAGAGCGGGGCGGAACCAATCCGCGGTTGCGGCCACCGCGGTGTTGCTGGTGAAAGTTGTCCAGCCGATCAAGACTCCCTGCTTTTTGTAGAGCGACTTGAACAACGGCCAGGTGCCATGCTTGGAAACCGGAGCGGCAGCATTGATTTTTGATCCGTCAGCGAGGGCGCCACGCATTTGACCCCGACCCGTCTTCGACACTTTCAAAGTTCCGTAGCCGAATCCTTGAGGAAGGCTCGAATCGTCGGCCGTCGGCGGATCGAGCACAACCGCGAAGGTGCCGGCGACTGGGCACGGATGGGCGTTGTTGTAGACGTCCCGGTTTGCAAGCAGCGGAGAGGTAAACGAGCCATCGGAAACCGTGCCTGTAATTCGATCACTGCCAGCCAGATCGAGATGCAGAATTACCTGCAAAGCATTCAGTTCACTGCGGGCGACATAGTTCGTCCAGTTTCCGGAAGCGTCGAATTGGCCCCGGAAACGCACACGTTGGCCGCTCAGAACAGCTTTGGCGGTAAACGACCCCATGTTTTTGAGGATAAAGGTGATCGGTCCCGAACTGGTGGGAGAGGGTGCGTTCGTAGGAAGGATCAGGCCGTGGTACTTGCCAAGCATGGATTCCAGATTGGTGAAGGTCTGGGCACAAGCGGCGCTGCTCAAGGTTGACACGTGCCCCACGTTGTCGTAGGCCGCCACATTGTAGCAATGTTCCGTTCCCCCGGAGAGTCCGTTATCGGGATAGTTCGTGCCGGCAGTTGTGGCGATTTGCATGCTATCGCGGTACACCTTGTAACCAGCCACGCCAGTGCCGGGATCCGTCGAAGCATGCCAACTCAGGGCAATCTGGCTGTCGGAAACGGATTCAGCGTCCAGGCCGGTGGGAACGGAGGGCGGATTGTTGTCCACGGTCACGCAATTCGTGGATGAGGCCGCACTGTTATTCGCAGCGTCAAATGCCCTGGCATAGAAGCAGTGGGACCCGTCGCTGGCCGCGGCTGTATTGAAGTTGGTGCTATACGGCGAAGACGTTACCGAGGCGACCAAGCTGCCGCCATCACGGTAAAAGTCGACCCGGACCACGCCGATGTTGTCCGACGCGGTCGCGGTCAGCGCGATGGTATTACTGACAACGCCTGATGTCGGTGCCGTCAGGGTTACGGTGGGCGGAACCGGGTCTCCGTCCTGAGTCACCGTGAAGGTTTGCTCGGCGATGGGCAACGTTCCCATGCGCGTGCTGGGGCTGTCGATATTTGACAGGACCGTGTACTCGACAACCGCCGTACCATTCGTGGTCAGATCCCCGCCGGTGATTTGGATCCAGGCGTCATTGCTGGTGGCCGTCCACGAGCAAGCGTTTGTGTACGGTGACACGGTGACGCTGCCAGTGCCTCCCGTGACTCCGAAGTCCGCATTGGTAGCCGACAACGGGAAGTCGCAGGGAGGTGCAACGACGACAAGAATCAGATTGGTGCGAACGCCCCCTGGTCCGCTCACCACCAACTGAACCAGGTAGGTCCCACTCGCCGTGTAAGTGTGCTGCAGGATGTTATCGGAAGTGTTACTGTTAAACCCATCGCCGAAGTCCCAGAACCAGTTGGTAATGGGGCCGGTGGAGGTATCCGTGAACGTGATATTCAACGGCGCAATACCGTTTGACGTGCTGGCAGTAAAGTCGGCGACTGGCGGCGCGATCGTTGCGACCAATTTCACCACGCCTGCAGTATTCGTGTCCACTCGGTAGAGGAAATTTGTGTCGGGCACGCTCCCAATCGTCGGTGGAATGCCGACCAAGCTGCCGGTGTAAGTGAACAGCGTATAGCTCGTGTTGGTAAACCCGCCAGCATTTGAGATGTTGAGTGTCCCGCTCAAGGTCAGATTGCCGACAACCGCGGTCAAATCGCTGTTGGTGCCCAATTCATACTTCAGGACCGCCGGCGCGCCGATTGCCAGGTTGTTGCTGACGGTTAACGTGCCAGGACTATTGCCCGGAGCCAAGGTGCCGTCTACCGTTACGGGACCGGCGATGAGGCCGGTACCGGCCAGAGTAGTGCCTTGGAGCACGAGGACTGCGCCTGTAGAAGAGGCGAGACCGCCAATATTACCGGCCAACAAAGTGCCCGCATTGGAAATTATCACGCCGCCGGAGAGACCAGAACAGTCGCCCAATATACGCAGCGTGCTATTCGACGACAGACCATAGGTCACCGGACCCGTTCCTCCGACCTGGCCCAAGATCGAGTTTGTGCCATTTGTGAAACAAATCGTGCTCGGATCGAAAATGACAAATTGATTCGAGATGCTGACGGCACTTTGTAGAAACGAAAGCGTGGTTCCTCCCAAACCGGCAGCCGAACCGTTACCGAGAGCGTTGGTGTTGATTACTGATGCCTGCGCATTGAAGAGCGTCACCGCATTGTTTGTTCCCGCTTTGGTTAAGCCGTCCAGCGTGATCGAGTTTGTACTGGGCGCTGTGTTGGTTATCACGACATCTGCATTGAATAAACTTAGCGTATTCGTTCCAGGCGTGTTGAACTGGGAGTCAATGAACTGAACTGCCCTGGCATTATACACTTGGAAGGGTTTGGAGGCCGTGATGTTCACCCCGGAAAAAGTAATGTTCGAAACGGCCTGTTCCATTCTCCCCCAGACAATCCCGGCAACTCCACCATCGAGAACGGAAGCTGTCATGTTGCTGATAGTGACATTCCGCCAAATTGGGTACAGCACCGAACCAACCTTTTGCGTGGACGCGCCAAACGGAGTGACAGTAGTGGGCGTGCCATAGATACCCCCACTGCCGTAATAGCTGTATATGACAATTGCGCCATCGATAATGTTGGTCATGGTGATGTCAGAGTAACTGAGGTTCTGAGCAATACTGCCAACGTAATTGCTCGATTTCATGCGGATGCCGTAATCTGTGCCGTCAAAGAAACAGCTCATGACGGTCAAGTTCGAAACTCCCCCTGCAGTGTTGCTTCCGATAGAGACGCCATGACCAACTCCGAAGGTACAGTTGGTAATCAGGATGTCGCTGGAAACACCAGCGCTGCTTCCGATCGCAATGTTGTCGTCGCCTGAATTGATCGTGCTGTGTTTAACGAGACAGTGGTTTCCGATGAGGTCAATTCCGTCTGTGTTGGCGGCATTATCAGCCGTCGTGTTGATCGTGATGTCTTCGATCGTGATGTCGCTATCGGACCCCTTGAACACGATGTGCATCTTGGGCGGATTGATGAGCGTCACTCCGTGCAAGTACACGCGCTGGCAGCCGCCGTTGAAGAAGATCATGTATGGCCTGTTGTTGAACACAGAACTCGGCGCTGTCCACCAGGCCGCGCCTTGTCCGTCGATTGTGCCCGATCCGCTGATTTCGATATCCGTAGCGTTCTTGGCGTAGAGGAGATTGCCGTAAGTTTGGTTTTGTGGCGGATAAGCGACCGTGTTTGTCCAACTGGTCAGAGGCAGCATCTTCAGCGTCGCGCCGGCATCGATCTGCAAATTGATCTGACTACTTAGGGTAAGTGGACCGCACAGGTAAGTGCTCAAAGTGCCGACTGCCGGTATCAAAACGGTGCCGCCGCCATTCGTGCTGGCGTCGATGATCGCGTTTTGAATAGCGATGGTATTATCGGTCGCTCCGTCGCCCACTGCGCCGCCGTTATACATTGCATTGGTAACGACGAATGTTTGGTTGCTGATAACTGGCAACGCTGGATCGGCATATGCCAGGACAGAGAAGACGAGCATTAGCAAGCCCGCACAAGACAGAGCCCGACCAGTGCCACTGAAAGATTGAGCGCCAAACGGATGGACCTCTCTATTGCGAAAAAAGACGGGGATTCTCATGGGGATCCTCACAATTAGATTTCGTTCTCGCTGCCCTTACACCTATCGGGATTTGGCTTCGATTCCGAGTGCTGTACCTCATTCGACCAAACGTCCTAGCTTGACGAGTGGCAATCGAGGATCACGCGCATCATCTATGAAATTCGCTGCTATGTCAATACCAGCGGAGGCAAACTGCAGAGCACAATCTTCGCGCGCTTGGCAAAGCTAGCCCAACGTTGCATCACTCAGCGTGCTACGGAACAAGTCGAATGCGGTAATAGCGAGCCGGTGCATTGGTTGCTGCACCGAGATCTGTGTAATTGGTAATTACATCTCCGCTGCCAAGAACAAGAATCGGGTCGCTGATGTCGGCGAAGTTGGTGCTGTAGCCACCGCTCCCGTCGCCCGCAGTCGCTTGCACCGTATTGGTATGCCTGCTGGCCGTCGCCCACGTGACCACCACATTGCTTCCTTGTTGAGTAACCGAGATGATTCGCAGTCCGGACATACTGTTGGTCGGGTCGGTGCCGGCCAAGAACTCGTTGGTATTGCTCATCCCGTCGCCGTCCGGATCCGCATTACCCTGAGCTTCCGGACAATTGGTGCAATTGAAATACTGCTGTTGCCATCCTTGGAACGCAGAAATCACCGTAATCAGATTGTTCGATACCAGTGTGCTGCTCCCGTCAGAGTTGCTGGTTGTGAGGGTTACTGTATAAATGCCGGAACCGTACGTATGGGGGAAGCTCACCCCGTTTGCCGTATTCGTCGTGAAGTTGTCGCCGAAGTTCCAAGACAACGCCAAAGGAGACGAGCCAGTTGAAGTGTCAGTAAAAGTCACCGTCAGTGGTTCCACGCCATTCGTCGGATTGGCTGTGAAGCCCGCCAACGGGGCAACGCTGGCAGTTGAGAATATTGCCTGACCTGCCGTCTCGGGATTGGATCCTCCCCAGAACGCAGTCCAGAATTTCAAATGCGCGAACGAGCCTGGTGCCGGTATCTGCCACTCGTCACTCTCGTCCAAAGGCGGACTGTTGGTATCCGTGTACTTGCCATAATACGTGACCCCGACAGTGTTGGAAGCCAGAGTGAGCGACGGGAACCAATACAATTGTAGCCTCTGGCCCGGAGTGATTCCGTTTGTGTAAGCCACCACGGTTTCGTCAAATAACTGGCCGTCTCCGTAATCGGCAGCGATTGCGCTCAGGTCCCACAGGCCGACGATCTTGTCGTCGGTTCCCCACGCGGCTCCTGGGTATAAAGGGAAATCCGGTTGGGGATCGGTAAATCCATTCCCCCCTGTGTCAGCCACCAACACGCCGACGCTATTGGACGGCGCCAGAGTCCCAAACCTGTCGTAAAGATTTCCGGCGTCAGCCAGTATGATGCTGGGGAACAGCGTCACGTTCAGTTTCACTTCACCAGCAGTATTCGTGTCAATTACGTAGAGGAGATTTGTATCGGGCGTTGTGCCAACGGTCAGCCCATTGTCCGTTAACGTACCGCCGTAGGTCACCAGCGTGTACGTGCCGGTGTCGAACCCGCCAGCGTCATTGATGTTCAGCGTGCCGCCCAGGGTCAGGTTGCTGGAAACCACGGTCAGATCGCTGTTGATTCCCAGGTCATACTGCAAGGTCACGCCGTTACTCACGACCAGGTCGTTCAGGAAAGTCAGCGTGCCGACTGAATCGGCACCGGGAGACAGAGCCGAGCCACCTCCCATGATCAGATTGCCCGAGATTGTACCATCCCCTTGCACAATCTGCCCGTTCACAAGAGTCAGGCTCCCGTTCGTGTGATTGCTGACATCCAGAATTGCGTTGGTGGCGATGTCGATACTGGGGGTGTTAGTGATTAATCCGGCCCCGCGCACCGCCAACGTTCCGTTGCTGACGATGGTTTCGCCACTGTAGCTGTTCGTACCAGTGACAATGGCTACGCCGCCACCGGTCTTGGTGATGGAATTGGTGCCGGTGATCGGCCCGCTCACTTGGAGGCTGCTGTTCGTCATCACGATCCAGAGATTGGGTCCGCTCAACACGACCGGAGCCGAGATTGTATAGGTGAAATTGTTGGTAACCGTAATTCCGTTGTCAATGCCCAGGCTCGCTCCGCCGGAGGCCGAAACGACAAAGTCGGCAGAGCGATTGAAAACAACGTCGCCGACCGTCCGACTGACGCTGTCCACCACCGCCGTCCCCCCGGCATTGGCAAAAATCACGTCGGCTCCCGAATCCGGAGTGCTTGGCGGATCCCAACTTGTGGTTTGGGACCAATTCCCGCTCGGATTCGCATTTGTCCAGATCGCCTCGGGTGAGATCGTGATCAAATTGGTCGCCACCAGTGTCGCCGTGCCGAAGTAGTTGAAGATGCTGACGCCCACAGAATATGTCCCTGCATTCGTATAAGTGTGGCTGGGATTTGACCCCTGTCCGCTGCTGCCGTCGCCGAAATCCCAGACCCGGTTGGTAATGGACGCCGCCTCGGTGGAGTTTTCACTGAAACTGACCACGCGCGGCGGCAGGCCATTGGTTGGATTCGCTTGGATCCGCCAGGAAGAAACGCTGTTGGTTGGGTCGGTTCCCACCAAAAATTCTGTCATGTTATTCTGGCCATCACCATCAGGGTCCGCGGTGTCGGCTGCCTCTAGGCAGTTCGTGCAATTGAAGTACTGCAACTGCCATTGCCCAAAAGAAGTAGCCGGTATTACATCGAGTTTGACCAGTCCAGATGTGTTCGTATCGATAAAGAACGTGAAGTTGGTACCCGGTAAGCTGCCGATCGTAAGCCCGTTATCGGTCAACGCGCCTCCATACGTCATCAGTGTGTACGTTGTATTTGTAAGACCACCCCCGTCAACAAGGTTGAGCGTGCCATTCATGGTAAGACTGCCGGTGGCCACGATTTGCGCGAGATTTGTGGCAATCGCGAAGCTCAGTATTGACGCCGAACCGAGCTTCAAACTGTTGCTAACAGTAAGTTTACTGTCGCCCAATGTAACAAGCGGATTGGGGCCCAGGACATTTGTGGCGGTGAGGCCCACTTGTGCGCCGAACATCGCGAACGAGTTGTTGCTATTCGTCGGGTTCAATCCGGTCAAGGTCACATTCGTGGGGGATGCAGTGGCATTCGAGATCGTGAGGCCGACATTGTAAAGAGTCAATGTATTGGTCGTTGTGTTCGGCGCGGTCAAGTTGGAGTCAAGGATCTGAATGCCGCTGGCGTTGTAGATACAGAAGGTCTTGGTCGGAGCGGTGATATTGACCTTAGACAGAGTGACGTTGGAGATCAAAGATTCGGGCAGCCCCCAAATAATCCCGTCGATGTTGCCGCCAATCGAGTTGGCGGTCAAATTACTGATGGTGATATTGCGAACGACCGGCGTAGTGCCGGTGACCGTGTGCACCGTGTCGGTGGACGCTTGGAAAGGAGTGACCTTGATACTGCTGGAAGGCGTACCGAGCGAATCGTAGTACAAGTAGAATGCAATCGCAAAATTCACACCGTTGCTCATCGTGAGATCGGTGTACTTGAGGTTTTCGATCAATCCGCCGATGTCGCGGTCGGTCTTGATTTTGATTCCGTACTCCGTACCGTTCCACACGCAGTTGCTCACGATGAGGTTGTTAACCCCATCCTGGGTGGGACTGCCAATTGACACTCCGTGCCCACTGCCGAATGTGCAATTGGAGATCATGATGTCCGACGAAAGGGCATCCTTACTTCCGATCTGGATGTTGTCGTCTCCATCGCTGATTGAGCAACCTTGGATCAGGACATTAGTGGAGGCCAGATCGATCCCGTCCGTGTTCTGGGAACCCGAAGCCGTGGCTATTGTAATGTTTTGGATTGTCAAGCTCACGTTGTTGTTGTGCACCATGATGTGGAACGTCGGAGAGTTCTGCAACGTCACGTCTTGAATCAGTGATCTTGTGCAACGAATGAACTGAATGAAGTTCGGCCGGTTGGCCACAGCGGTACCTGACCCACCCCCGTTTGTTCCCCACCAATTTGTCTTGCCGTTGGCGATGAACGACGCATTGCCATCGATGGTTCCCGACCCGCTGATCTCGACATCGGCAATAGTACCAGCATTGATGAATGTCGTGGTCCCAGGCCAATTGCTCATGGGCAGCATTTGGAGTTTTGTGCCGGCGTCGATCAATAGATTGACGTGGCTTCTGAGGTTAATCGGCCCAGAGAGATAGTTGGTCAGCGTGCCGACTGCCCGAATCCGAACCGTAGCCCCGGAGGGCGAAGCCGTAGAAGCGGTGGTGATGGCGGCATTGATTGCCGCTGCGCTGTTGGAGACGCCGTTACCGAGCGCGCCACCGGCAAAAGCCGTATTGGTGACGTCGTAGGTCAGATTGGTATTGATGTTGGGCAAAGGCGGGGTGCCCGCTCTCGTGGACGCGACGATCAGGAGTGACGCGGCTCCGATTGCAGCGCTACTGCAGACGAATCTCGACACCGCCATCACCTGCTTTCGTTGTGAAGGTTTCGTTTACGGTACCAAGCGCACCCGATAAAACCGTGACGGAATGTTGGTTGCGCCTCCCACGTCCACATAGTTCGTTATCAAATCTATACTACCGGGCAAAATGATCACGTCGCTGATGTCCACGTAGTTGGTGGAATAGCCGCCGTTCCCATCTCCGACGGTGGCTTGCACCATATTGGTGTGACCGCCAGTGGTTTGCCACGTGACCACGATATCGTTGTTCTGGGGCAGCACGGAAATAATGTGCAAGGCGGAAGCACTGTTGGTCGGATCGCTTCCCGCCAGGAATTCCGCTTCATTATTCATGCCGTCACCGTCAGGATCTGCTGACGGATCCGCCCGGAGGCAATTCGTACAGCCGAAGTACTGTGTTTGCCAATTCTGGAACGGTGATGCCGACGATTGCAGAATGAGCGTTGCCGACGCGCTTGTCGCGGTGCCGGCACTATTGCTGACAATCACCGAATAAGTGCCGATGTCACCCGCTTGGGCGCTGGCAAGGGAGAACGAAGAGTTGGTAGCTCCGCTCAGGGGTGTGCTGCCATTGAAATACCATTGGTACGTCATCGGTGCGCTTCCGTAAGCCACCACGGTGAAAGTCACAGCGTTACTGAGCGGGACGGTTTGGCTTTGTGGGTCGGCGGTGATGATGGGTGCTGTCGGTGCGTACGAGGTCATCATCCAATTGGTCTTGTTCCAGGTCAGCACGCCAGCACCTGCGCCGCCGGTGGGACTGGTAACAATCGCCTGAAGTTGGGCCGGATCATCCATGGTGTAGGTATAGGGCAACTGGTTGCCCGGCAGATTCCATGAGAACGGAATGATGGGAGCTTGGAATGGTCCCAATGGATTGCCTGAATCGGTGCTGTCTCCCCGGACATACGTGCTGTCGAATTGGTAAATCGTATCCAGCGCCTTGATCTTGCCGGTGTAGGCAGGGTTATTTGTGTCCGTTTGGTTGTTACGCAACGGCCACAAGCAGTCGATGTACTGCGATTTCTCGACAAGGATTGCTCCATTTTCCGTGGAGATGGTGCCATTCAGAAATGGCTTGAAGCTGTACTTGTTTTCCAGCGTGCCTTGGTTCGCTATGGGCATCGTGGCTTTAATTGCGTCTCGCAAGCGTCTGGCAGCCAGAGCCACCGTGTCATCTACGTAGATGTTATAAACGTGTACGTTGCCGGCGCGCAAACGCGGGAGGCGATCCCACGGATTGATCCACCACTGGTGATGGAAGGTCGCGGAAAGATCGTTGTTCTCGGAATCGAGATCATTGGCTCCCATCAGGTGAGTCTTGTCGTGACCTTGGATGATGGTGACAATGTCTGTCGTGCTGTAGCCATTCGAGCGAAGGAAATTGTACATCGGATAGCTCGACTTGCTTTGCTCGAGATAATTGATTTGCTGCCACACCCAACTATTCGGATTGGTAGCACCATCGTCACCGGTGTACTTGTTCCAGGAAAACGTGATGTGGTTGCAGCCGCCCTTCATGTCCACTTCCCCGTCGTAAGATTTCGTGAACGTGCAGTGATCAATCCAAACGTTGGAAACGGTGCCTCCGCCATTGCCAATCGTGATGAAATCCCAATCGTTGCGATCGTAATCGCCCTTGCTATTCTCGTCCCATTCCCACAATTGATCGAATTTCAAATTGCGGAGGATGATGTTAGAGGTGTTTTTGATGTTGAGATTAACGTGGCGTAGCGCTGAACCGTTTGCCGAGAAGATCGTTAACCCACTCTTGGCCTGAATATCTATGACGCTGACACCCGTCGTGAGGAGAACCGGATGAAGCAATGGGCCATTGCTGGGTGCGCGCAACGGGCCGATGTGCTGAACCGTGCTGCCGACCTCGTTAAAGCCCAGGTCGAGATTTGTCATAACCTCGATCACCTTGACCGATCCCGCCGTCTTGTTGGCATTTGAGATGGCCAACACGAAGTCGAGCGGTGTAAATACCTGTTTGTACGCGGGATCATTGGTGGCGATGACTCCGCCGCCGGTCGTCGCGCCGCCGAACCCGACAAGATCATAAGCGCTGTTCACGATGGGCGCCGCCGTAGTGACCGTCAACACCGCGTTGGAACTGGTTGCCATGCCAACCGCATTAGAAGCAGTGACGTTATATGTGGCTGCATCCGAGTTTTGCACATTCGTTAACGTGAGGGAGGAGCCTGTAGCACCGAGTATCGGCGTGCCGTTTTTATCCCACTGGTAATAAATCGGCGGTGTGCCTGCCGCACTGGCGGCAAAATTAGCCGTGCCGCCGATTAATACAACCTGCGATGCGGGTTGTGAAACGAATGACGGCGCCACCGGGCTCGTGTCCACTGTCAGGAGCGCATTCGAGCTCGCGACCGACCCGGCAATATTGTTGACCGTTACCGAATAGCTGCCGGCATTTGAAAGCTGGACATTGGTGATCGTCAGTGTCGGGTCTGTCGCCCCAGTCAGAAGCGTGCTGTTATTGTAGTACCACTGATAACTAAGCGGCTCGCTCCCACTGGCCGTTACGGAGAACATGGCCGTGCCTCCCGGCGAGACATTCAATTGGTCTTGCGGCTGCGTCGCAATGGAGGGAGCAACCGGAGTGCTCACGGTCAACTGCGCGACCGCACTGGTAACCGAACCATAAACGTTCGACAAAAGAACAGAATAATCGCCCGCGTCGGACAACTGCGCGTTCGTTACCGTCACTGAAGCATTCGTGGCGTCGGCAATGGGAGAATTGATGTTGTGATACCACTGGTAGTACAAGGGCAACGCGCCGCTCGCTTGGACGCTGAACGTGGCATCTTGGCCCACATATACCGCCTTGTCCACTGGGTCGGAATCCACAGACGGAGGGAACGTAGTGACGGTCAATTGGGCCACGGCGCTGGTCGCCGAGCCGTAGTTATTCGACACCAAAACCGAATACGCTCCGGCATCGGTGAAACTGGCACTGCTGATCATCAGCGAAGAGTTCGTGGCATCCGCAATCGGCGAATTGGTGTTGAAGTACCATTGGTAGAACAACGGAAGCGTTCCGCTAGCTTGTACATTGAACGTGACGTCCTGGTCAACGAGAACGGTCTGATCCACTGGATCCGATTGAATCGTTGCCGGCGTGGAGCCGGGGATGTACTCAACCTCGAAGAGACTGGTATCCCACTGCGCAGCCGTGGTGCTCGAATGCGCAGGACGGATGGCAAATGTGTCGAACTTGAAACTGTTCGGAGTGGAGTCGGTGTAGAAAACCGTGCCGGTTCCAGAGTTATTGTATGTCCCGCCGATCATGGTGGCCGTGATGTCGAGGTTGGATCCGTTGTGGGTGAACGTCATCGTAAACGTGTACTGCGTGCCGCTGTCAAATCCATGGTTCCCGCTGGTGGCTCCGTTTGTCAAAATCGCGCTAGCGGTACCGTTTGCGCCCCACTTACCTGAGCTGCTCAAGAGGTCGCCGCTCGCGACCCGTTCTTCAAGGGAAAAGGGGTTGTTGTTCCCCAGCGTCTGGCCCATGTTCATGAACATTGCATAGCCCGCATATGCCGCAGCGGATGGACTGGTGTCGGAGCTAACCCGTGAACCCAAAGGGGAATCGACTACAGCCAGGGGAAATTCCAAACTGGTGTTACCGCTGTTGACGGTCGTTGGAGTAAACACCCACGTAATCTTAAGCGTATCTCCCGCGCCGAGATTCACTTCACTTCCTTCGGGAGTGAAATAGGTCATCACCGTAAGCGAGTTGGCAGGCTGGACAGCGCGGAGATCGCCAGGCGCAGGAACAGTCAAAGCGCTGCTTGACGACGAGAACCAGGCGCTCTCCAAGTTCCCATCGTTGTCGGCATCGGTGCCGACCACTCCGTTATTCTCAGCGTATCCGTTCGCTGCCGTCGGGTCGGTTCGCGTGCCATCCTGCCAGGTGTCGTTGACCAGATCCGTGGCGCGGCTGGACAAGGGCAAGCCCAATGAGATTATCAAAATGCCAACTACTTCATACAAGCGTTTCATCTATGTTTCCTTCTTCACCTTGCTGTTTTCATGCCAAATGTTATCGGTGTGCGAGTCGAGATGAACCATGTTGGAGGCTCCATGGTTCAAACGGTTGGAAAAAGGGAATGACCACACGCAAGCCTGAGCCGACAGTCCGCGTTGGCGGAGGTTGTGGCATAGCTCGGGACGCACAGGATTACCACTTGAGATGGATGTGCGGCAAAGTTTGCCCCTGCCTGCTGATGGTACCTTTATGACAGCACTAGCTTGAATATTTCCCCTTGCAGGCACCACACACTGCGGACACCCGAGACAGGAACGTTTCTTACCTAAAACGCCAAGAATGAACAATTTGACGGAAATAGTAAAGCTTAAGAAGCTAGCCGATTTTGTCAGTTCTCAAGGCACCAAACGAATTCGATAATAACGGTCTGGCCTGTTTGTCGCTCCGCCTGTATCGACAAAGTTGGTGGTAGCATCGCCGCTGCCGGGAATGATGATCAGACCGCTGATATCGGCGAAATTGGTCGTGTAATCGCCGTTTGTGTCACCGCCGGTTGCCTGCACCGCGTTGGTGCGGCCGCCAGCGGTTCTCCATGTGATCACGGCATCGTTGTTGTCTGCCGCGGCAGAAATGATACGGAGCCCGGAGAGGCTATTCGTTGGATTGGTGCCGGAGAGAAACTCCGCCTGGTTATTTTGGCCGTCGCCATCCGGATCGGCTGCCGCGTCCGCCTGCGGGCAATTGGTGCAATTGAAATACTGCTGCTGCCAGGCTTGGAACGCTGTGATCACCTGGACCAGATTATTCGACACCAGCGTGCTGACGCCCACGGAGTTGCTGGCGGTGAGGGTTATCGTGTAAGTCCCGGCTGCGAATGTGTGCCCAAAGCTGGCGCCGCCGGCTGTGTTGGTGGCTGTAGCGTC
>DATIZX010000148.1:0-20693 GCA_035516795.1 Verrucomicrobiia bacterium | reverse complement strand
CGCGACTCCTTCGCAAAGCGTCCAGAATCAGGGAAAAGTCGGATACCATGAGGATCTTCGAACGATTCCTCGATCTCGGGGATCGTAGGCGCGTCCTTGGGATTGAATGGCGGATCTGACCAGTCAAATTCCATACTGAGTGCCTGCTTTGTATATACATGGTATGTCATTAGTGTCAATAGCTAATTAGGGGACTTATATACAAAGTCACCCTGAGACCCGTTGAGTCCAATAGTGCTAACAGACTGCGAAATCGACCAGTTAAGCTCCTAATTTCGCTTTTTGAGGATTCAACTTGCTTCTCCTGCGAGGGTTCTGATGCTGTTTACGATATCAGCTTCCAACTCAACGCGGGCGCCGATTGCTCCAGGCCCACCGGTCTCGACATTATTGAGGACCCAATTGTCGTTTTCCCGTCCATTGTCTTGTACCGCCCAGATATGGGAAGGGCCGATCACAAACCATCGCCCGCTGCCAGTGGTTTCGCGCGCGTTTCCAAAGGGGATGATTTCTCCCTCGGGGATGTTCTTGCCTGAGGGTCGTTCTCCTTGAACGAAAATCTGATCGAAGATCTTCTTCAGTTGCTGCCGTGCGACCCGCCGCTGTTCCTCGCGTTCAGCTTCCTTTCGCTCAGCCCTTTTCAGAACCGGAGGCACCACCAATATGACAAGCAGGAGGATACCGCCAACGATAGCGAGTCCCTTCCAGTATCGCTGAATCCAAGGTTTCGGGGCGCTCTGTGGCTCCATGCTGCCAGTTGGCTGTGGGGCGGCAGCGACGACAACTTGTTGGGAAGTGGAAGCGAGAGTTTGTTGGGTGACCGTTGTTGGCTGGGGCGGAACGGGTTGGTGTGCGGCGGGTATCGATCCCAAGGGCTGCTGCACCTCCAGGGTGGCGACCTTATACTCTGATTGTGCTTGGGCAATCTGACGTTTGGTATTGCGAATAGAGTCCTCGATGTCCAGCATCTGTTGTTGCGTCTGGCTCAACTGCGCTTGATACGCCGATAACCGTTGTTGCGTACGGGCTACGGCCTGAGTATCGGCGATGTACTGCACCTTATCCAATCCCGGTCGAGCAGGGCTGCCAGGCTGGGTCATTCGTCCGTTGCTGTCGTATTGAGGTGGCGTAGCCGGAATTACAGTGTGGGTGATAACGGAAACTCGCGGGGGGTTGTTAATCACACTCTGGCAACTCGCAATCGCCTTTTGGATGGATTCAATAGAAGCGTCCACCTGGACCCGGTGGTTCTCCAATTCCTGTACTTTCTTCTGGAGCCCTTGCATCGTCGCTGGAAGTGATTGCAGCCTTTGCTTTTCATTCAGCTTTTCCAGAATGCTGTTCTTATCCTGAGGCGTCATCCACCGGTTGCCGAATTTCACATCTCCCTGTTCCACATGCGCCAACTCATCTTTCCACGTCGCCAGTAACTTGCGAGCGTCGTCGGCCACTTTTGAATCTGGATAGGTCGTGAGATAATTGTTCAAAGCTTGGATTCCGTTTTCGTATTCGGCTTTGCTGAACTCTCGGTTCGGGTCAAGTCGCAGTCGGTCCTCGAGAGTTTCGTAGGCGGCCCGCGCTTGTTTTTGCTGTGCCGACTCGCGATCGACAGTCTGGATGTCAGATTTGAGGATATTCCGCCGGCTTGAGATCGTCCGGCTTTGATTGACCGCCATGATCACAAGGTCCGTGTCTGTTTCTGACAGAATATCACCTTGAACAATTTCCCCACTCTTGAGCGTTACGGTATCGGCAATCGCGCAAGGAATGAAGACACATAAGATTGCCAAAGCAAGAAGTGCTAATTTCATTCGTCCTCCCACTGGTAGTTCTTCACAGTTCCACCAACTGGCTCCAACTTCTGTTCAGACAGGGCGCTTCATGGACCTGTCAGCATTGTACGAACGGGATGATGAGAAAGGTGATATGAAAGGAGGACCGAAATTTCAAGCGAATTTCGCGGAGAAAAGCCGCTTTGGAGAGAACAGGCGGGGCAGATCGTGGCCCGCGATCGTCTCTACTGCTCGCTTCAATCTTGATTGACGAACCGAGCTGACAAGTGTATGAGAAACCTGATGCGACGAGTTCCCGGCAAACAGCATGCGTTCACTCTGATCGAACTTCTCACGGTCATTGCCGTCATCGGCCTGCTGGCGGCGTTGCTGTTGCCCGCTCTGAATAATGCGCGGGAGAAGGGGAGACGGATTGCCTGTGCGAGCAACCTTCGGCAAATCGGCATCGGCCTGCTGGCCTACTCGGGTGATTTTCAGAACCATCTGCCGACAGTTGAGAACAACGGGTACTGCAGCGATCCGTCATGCGGGACGAATAATTGGTACAACGCCTTGCTCTATGGCAATTATGTCACGCCAAAGATTTTCCAGTGTCCCGATGATCGACGTAAGGCTACGGCGACTGCCACACCTCGTTCTTACGCGATTGTTGTCGCGAATTCCAACCCGAACACTGAATTCTGGATCGCGGGATCGCGGCTCACCTGTCCATCGTTGACGAATACAACAGTGGCTATTATCGCGGAACACTACGACCGTGTTGGTTCAGACCCCAGTTTTAATCCGATCTTGGAAGACGGAACTGACAATTATGTCCGCAATCCGTCTAGCGCAACTGCTTATCCGGGGTCGAAGCACATGCCGGGGAACAAGTTCGCGGGTAATTACCTTTTTCTCGATGGCCACGTCGAGTGGATAGAAAACGTGACAACGCGCCCGGAGATGTTCCCCAATTTTCCCAATCCCCCGTTTGCACGCGGTACAGCGCCTTGTCCGTAGATTTGCTAGGGAACCAGCACGCGGACACGATAGAAGCGTGAGGGAGTGTTTGTGCCGCCACCAACATCCACCATATTGGTCACGACACCCAAGCCTGTGCCACCACTCAGAATATTCGTCTGTCCTGTGCTTGCGAAGTCGTTGGTATAGCTGCCATTGGCCGTTCCGGTCGTGAACTCCAGCACATTCGTGCGAGATGCGATGGTCGAAGTTCCATTGGCGCCCAGATAGGTCACTTGCATGTCGTTGTTTGTCTTCACGATGCTGATAATATGCAGGTAGGCAGCGTTATTTGTCGGGTCGAACCCCGCGAGGAATTCGTTGGTGTTGCTCATGCCATCAGCGTCGGGATCGGCGTCGCCTTGCGCCTGCGCGCATCCGGTGCAACCGAAGTATTGGTTTTGCCAAACCGCGAATGGATCTGACACCACCCCGGCAACAACCAGCTTGACCTGTCCGGCGGTGGTGATGTCCACAGTGTACGTGAAGTTTGTGCTGGGAACCGCCCCTAGTGAAAGTACGGTGGGGCTACCGTTCGTCGTCAAAGTTCCGCCGTAGGTAAAAAGTGTGTAAGTAGTATTGGTAAATCCGCCCGAATTGGTGACGTTCAACGTCCCGTCCAATGTCAGGTTTCCGTTGACAGTCACCAGATCGCTGTTTGTGCCCAGGTCGAAATTCAGGGAAGCACTGGGTCGAGCCACCAAGTTGCCGGAAATGGTGATTGTGCCGGTCGACGCGCCAGGAGAAAGAGCCCCTAACAAGGTCACATTCGTATAGATTGTGCCTGTCCCCATCAAAGTGGCGCTGTTTGTGATCACCAGTCCAGCAGCGAACGTATGCACCCCTCCCATAAGATTCAGCGTTGCCGCATTCGTGCCGCTTCCGACAACGAAAGGCGCGCCATCGTTAATCGTGGTGGATCTGGTGTTGAGTTGGCCTCCGCTGAAGAAGATCGCGCTGTCGGTGCCATTCGTGAGCGTGAGTTGATTGGCCGTCACTGTCCCGCTGTTTATCCTAAACGTACCCTTGCGAATATCTAACCCGTCCGCAAACGTATGGGTTCCTCCTGAGACAATCAGCGTCGCCGCATTGGTGATCGTCCCTACGACAAATGGCACCCCGTTGCTGGCGGTAGTGGCTTTTGTGGAAAGCACGCCCCCGTTAAAAGCAATTGTTCCGCTGGAGCCGGTGTTCAAGATCAAGCCGTCTACCGTCACCGTTCCGCTGTTCAAAGTCAGCCCGCCGCGACGAATGTCCAGCGCTCCGTTTCCTATGACATAAACCGCACCGTCCGAGATAATGAGATTGTTGCTCACGGACGAAGCATTGAAGCCGATATACAGATTGTTAGCGACGATTGAGGCGTTACTGCTAACGGTCAATTGATTGCTAGCGCCGCTGTTGCCGATATACACAGCACCGCTGTTACTCCAAACCGATCCGGTGCCAGTTACCAATACCGTATTGCTTATGCTGGTGGCACTGAAGCCCAAATAACCATTGGGAGTATCATATACGACGCCACCGCCAGCGATAACGAGTTGGTTGCTCGCGCCGTTATTGCCAACATAAAGGTTGCCGTTGTTGAACCAAAGTGACCCGTTGCCAGAAACCATCGCCAGATCGTTACTTGCGCTCGACGAATATCCTATATATCCACGGAAATTATTGAGGACGCCTGCATTGCTAACCACCAATTGGCAAAACGGATAGTTGAAGACAAAATCGTCGTCCCAGTTGGTCACACCACCGTTGACGATGTACACCTGATTAGAGCTGCTAAACTGAGCGAAAGCTCCCAATGGCAGGAAGACGGCGATCAGAATCAAGCAGAGTGCTCTCGCTGTTACCACACTTTGCACATTATGCGACCGTCCAATGTACGAACGAAGTCCCTGATTCATCTTTGCGTCCCCGCTGTCTAGATCGAAACTCAACACTACCTCACCGCTCGGAACAGAACATTAAAGCAGCACATATCCTCAAAGTCAACGATGTACCGCTCTGCCGAACGTTGGGCGAAAAGACAGCAACCCATACCGTGCCAACTTGGTGGCCAATTTTGACTGGGTTTTCTCACGATTAGGCAGGTGTGTTGTGGGCCGTTTCGGGCATAAACAGGCGATTTTCGAATGTAGGCTCCTTCTGTGAAGCGGCGCAATCCCCTTCAGGCCCCGCCGACTCGCAGAGTCGGCCTACAGGAAACTGGTCATGGCACAGGCACTGCTAAGGGTATCTCCCATGAAGATTTTGATCGCGGAAGATACGGACTCGGTGCGGTACGCTTTGCGGCTCGTGCTCGAACATCTCGGTCATGAAGTCGTCGGCTTCGCCACGGACGGCGAAGATGCGATCGCGAAGTACAAGTCCATGCAACCAGAGCTGGTCGTGATGGACGTGCGCATGCCCGTGATGGACGGATTGACCTGCACGTCGCTGCTGGCCAAGGACGATCCGAGCGCCAAGGTGGTTATCGTCACCGGCAGCCGCACGACGGAGAATGAGGCGCGGGAGGCCGGCGCCAGCGGGTTTGTGGAGAAACCGTTCGGCGTTTCCGAGTTGAATCAGGCGATCAATCTCGCCATGGCCGTGGCGTAAACGGCCCAACTTACCAACACCGTAGCCGCAGGCTTCAGCCTGCGTCCGCCCGCGCACCCATGAAGGGTGCGACTACATACGGCGTTCCGCCCGCGCACCCATGAACGGTGCGACTACATACGACTTGTCCCTGCTGCAATGTAGTCGCAGGCTTCAGCCTGCGTCCGCCCGCGCACCCATGAAGGGTGCGACTACATACGGCGTTCCCGCCCACGCACCCGTGAAGGGTGCGACTACGTACGACTTTCCCCCGCGCACCCATGAAGGGTGCGACTACATTGCCCAACTATTATCCCATCAGATCGGGATCGACGCGCTGGAGCAGGACGTTGAGCATGGCCAGCACTTCGCGGCCGGCATTGGTGTGCAAGGAGGCGGCGGCCAGTTCCTGCGATTCGGCAAAGGTCAGGCGGCGGACGACTTCCTTCACGCGCGGCAGACTCGACGCCGCCACGCTGAGTTCGTCCACCCCCATGCCGACGAGCAGGGGAGCGAACAGCGGTTCGCCGGCAATCTCGCCGCAGACGCCGACCCAGATGCCGTTGTTGTGCGCGGCTTCGACGACGCCGCGAATCAGCCGCAGGATCGCGGGATGCGTCGGTTCGTACAGGCTGGCGACCTTCTCGTTCACGCGGTCCACCGCCATCGTGTATTGAATCAAATCGTTCGAGCCGATGCTGAAGAAATCGACCTCTTTCGCGATCATTTCGGCGGTCAACGCCGCCGACGGAATCTCGATCATCGCGCCCACCTGAATGTTTTCGTCGAAGGGAATCCCTTCCTTTTTCAGGTCGCCCATGACCTGCCGCAGGATTTCGTTGGCCTGGGTGACTTCGGCCACGCCGCTGATCATGGGGTACATGATGCGGATGTTGCCCTCGGCGCTGGCGCGGAGGATGGCGCGAAGTTGGGCCTCGAACACATCGACGTTGGCCAGGCAGAAGCGAATCGCCCGGAACCCGAGGAACGGATTGACTTCCTGCGGCGTCGAGTCGCCGCTGCGGAATTTGTCGCCGCCGATGTCGAGGGTGCGGATGATGACCGAGTTCGGTTTCACCGCGCGGGCGACTTCCAGGTACTTTTCATACTGCTCTTCTTCGCTCGGAAAATCCTTGCGATTCAAATACAGGAACTCGGTGCGAAACAAGCCGATGCCCTCGGCGCCCGCGGCCAGCACCGCCGGCACGTCGCTGGGCAGTTCGATGTTGCCGGAGAGCGTGACGCGGTGTCCATCGAGCGTTTGCGCCGGCAAATCGTGCAACGCATCGAGCCGTTCTTTGACGGAGTGGCGTTTGACTTCCAGCTCGCCGTAGATGAACAGCGTCTGTTCGGTCGGCTCGATGATGACCGTGCCGCTGTACCCGTCGAGGATGGCGGGCTGACCGTCGTGCACGAATTGGCTGAGATTGCGGAGGCCCACGACCGCCGGCAGATTCATCGAACGCGCCACGATGGTGGTGTGCGACGTGTGGCTGCCGACGTCGGTCGCGAAGCCGCTTACGTGTTCGCGGTCGAGCGACGTGGTGTCCGACGGCGAGAGATCGTGGGCGACGACGATGGTGCCGGGCGGAAGATTGGCCAGCCCACGGTGGTCGCGTCCAAGCAGGTTGCGCAGGATGCGGCGGGTGACGTCCTGCACGTCGGCGGCGCGCTCGCGGAGGAATTCATCGGGCAACTGGGCGAGCGTCGTGACGTATTTGCGAGCCACGTCGTTGAAGACGAACTCCACGTTCTTGCATTCTTTCTCGATGCGGTGGATGACCGGCTCGATCAGCGCCGGGTCTTCGGTAATCGAAAGGTGGACGTCCAGGATGCTCGACGGCGTGCTGGAACCGATGCCGGAAGCGATGCTTTCCTGGAGTTTATGCAACTGCTCGCGGGTCTTGATCAGCGCCTGCTCGAACCGATTGACCTCTTCCGACGTTTCTTTGGCGGCGATCTCGTATTGGGGGACGACTTCCTCGGCAATCCGGTAGACATAGATCTGGCCTCGGGCCACGCCCGGTGACACTCCAATGCCTTGAAAGGTTCGTTCGGCCATGTTGCGGTCCGCTCTTATTCTTCGTCGAACTTGCGCTGGAACAACGCCGCCAATTCGGTCACCGCCACGCTGGCGTCGCGGCCCGTGGCGATAATGCTCAGTTTTGCGTCCTGCCCGGCGGCCAGCATCATCAACCCCATGATGCTCTTGCCGTTGACTTCTTCACCGTCCTTCTCGACGATGATATCACTTTCAAATTTGTTGGCGACCTTGACGAACATCGCCGCGGGACGCGCGTGCACGCCGAGCTTGTTGCTCACCACGACCTCCCGCCGCGCGGAATGGTTGTCCCCGTTGTTGCCTGGTCTTTTTGCAATCATTGCTTCCCTAACGCCGTACTAGGCCCTCCACCAAACTTTGCAGGGCGCGAAGGCCTACGTGTCGTTTCGTGGGTTTCGCGCCGTTCTCCGTTTGACAGCCCAACGCGGCGCGAAACCGCATCCCGACAGGACACGGGATGGGCCTTCGCGCCCTACCATAAATTCTCGCACATCTGTCATATCTTTTCCGGAACAATCCCAATTCAATGCGGCACCCGCATCCGTTCGATCAGCCGCTCGTTGAACTCGCGCGCCGCATTGTGGCCCAGGCTCTTCAGCTTCTGGTCGAGCGCCGCCACCTCGATCAACCGCGCAATATCCCGTCCCGGCCGCACCGGGATCAGCACGTGCGGCAGGTCGATTCCCAGAATGTTATACGTCTGCCGCTCGATGCCCACCCGATCGACTTCCTCCATCTTGGTCCACTCCATCAACGTGACCACCAGGTTCAGGTTTTTCTCGGGCCGCACGCTGGCGACGCCGAACACCGCCGGCACGTTGATGATGCCCAACCCGCGAATCTCCATGTGGTAGCGCGTCGTCTCGGACGAAGCGCCGACCAACTCCCGGCCTTCGAACAGGCGGATCCGCGTGATGTCGTCGCTGACCAGGCTGTAGCCGCGTTCGAGCAACGCCAGGACGCTCTCACTCTTGCCAATCCCGCTCTCGCCGCGAATTAACACGCCAATGCCCATAATGTCCACCATGGAACCGTGTTCGCTGACCTGCGGCGCGAATTCCATTTCCAACGCGATGGTGGCAGCATTGATGAACCGCATCGTGATGATCTTCGTCTTGAACAGCGGGACCTGATATTCGTCGCACTTCTGCTGGATCGCGAGCGGCGGATTGAAATTGCGAGCGAACACCAGACACGGGATTTTCGCTTTGAGCATGCGCTCGATGCGTTTGGCGGCCTCTTCTTCGCCGACCGACTTCAGGAACGACCATTCCGCGCCGCCGAGGACCTGGACGCGTTTCATGGCGAAATACTTGAAGAACCCGGCCAACGCGAGGCCCGGACGGTTGACCGAGCCTTCCTGGATCGTGCGCGACAGGCCCGCGCCGCCGGCAATAAGCTTGAGCTGCAGCTTCTCCGCGTGATTCAGATAGAAACGCTCGACCGTGACGGTCGGTATGGACGGTGTTGGCGTGCTCATGTGGTCACATGCTGAATTCTGGTCCCAAATAAATCTCGCGGCTGTGCGGATCGTTGATCAAAAAATCGCCCGTGCCCTCGCGCACGACCTTGCCGCGGTTGATCAGGTACGCCCGATCCACGATCCGCAACGTCTCGCGGACGTTGTGATCGGTCAGCAGAATTCCCAGCCCGCGCCGCTTCAACTCGGCAATGATTTGTTGCACCTCGTACACCGCAATCGGGTCCACGCCGCTAAACGGCTCATCCAACAGCATCAGTTTCGGTCCCGTGACGAGGGCGCGCGTGATTTCGAGCCTCCGGCGTTCTCCACCGCTCAACGTGTACGCCTTGTTCTTCGCGAGCGACTTAATATCCAGTTCCTCGAGCAAATAATCCAGACGAAACTGTTGTTCCTCCTCGCTGAGCGGCAGCGTCTCCAAAATCGCCAGAATGTTCTCCTCGACCGTCAGCTTGCGGAACACGCTCGGTTCTTGCGACAGGTAACCGATGCCCGTCCGCGCTCGTTGATGCATCGGCTGATGGGTCACATCCTTGCCGTCGAAGAAGACCTTGCCGCCGTTGGGCCGTACGAGACCGACGGTCATGTAAAACGTGGTGGTTTTTCCCGCGCCGTTGGGCCCGAGCAAGCCGACCACTTCGCCGGACTTGACGTTAATGTCAACGCCATCCACGACGCGTCGGCCGCCGTAGATTTTCACCAGACCCTCCGTCCGCAGGAGGACGTTGTTGTCCTTATCGCTCATTGCGCGGCAGTGTAGCAGAATTGCCCTGAGTGACAAGCCCACCGGCTTGTGTTGTCGCGGCCACGTTGTTGTAGTGGCCGCTGTCCCCAGCGGCTCCCTTTGCGAGTTGTTGTAGCGGCCGCTGTCCCGGCGGTTGGACAGGATCCTGCCCGGGGCGCTTGACTGTAGCCGCAGGGTTGCCGTGAAAACACCATCGCGGCGTCTCGAACCGCCATTGCGGTTTTTCGGCTTACGCCTGCGTTCTGCCTTCCACCAGTGTAGCCGCAGGCTTTAGCCTGCGCGGGAAAGACGCACCCATAAAGGGTGCGGCTACATTCCGGACGGAGCGCACCCATAAACGTTGCGGCTACGTACGGCTCCCAATTCAGCAATGTAGCCGCATGGCTTCAGCCTGCGGGGAAAAGTCGCACCCGTGACGGGTGCGGCTACAGGGGAAACAAGACCTGTCAGGTGTCCTTATTCCTTCTTCCGCTGCTCTTCGGGATAGATGATTAGCTTGGTCCGGTTCGTCTCGGTCGGACCGGCCACCACGTCCATCTTTTCCGAACCACGCCAGAACGTGATCTTCTGGCCGATGACCACCCCGTCCGGGCTTTCCACGCGCGGTTTGCCGGTCAGGACAACTTTGCCTTCGTCGGCCGTGTACTCGGCATGGTCGCTGTGGGCGGTCTTGTTGTCGGGCGTGTTGATCACCACGCCGCCGTCCGCAATGATTTTCTGGATCGAGCGGGTGGTGTTGGTACCGGTGTCAGAGACGATGTTCGTGCTGCCGAAGAACACGGTCATCTTGTCGGCGCGGACGGTCATGCGCGGATCGACGGCCAGGACGTTGCCTTCGAATGTGCCGACGTTGTGGAGATAATCCGCCACCAAATGCTCGCTCGTGACGATGGTCGGTTCGTTCGTGGGAGCTGTCACCGTCAGCGGGGCGGTCGTGGTCGGCTTGGCTTCGACAGCGTTCGTGGCCACTTGCGGCGCGGGCGAATTCGTGGCGGCTTCTTCAGCGGTTCCGAGCGGCGCGAACACGAAAAGCAAAACGATAACCGTCCGGCTGTAGGCCGACTCTGTGAGTCGGCGAAATAGCGCGGCTGTCCAATGACCCGCCGCCTCGCAGAGGCGGCCTACAACGAGGATGGTAGTTTTCATGGCTGTTTTGGTTGCTCCCCAAACATTGACTTCGTACCACGGATGACCACGCAGACGTTGCTGCGGATCACGATCGACGACTTGTTGCCGTCCCATTCGCCGCCGATGCCCGTCACCACCATGTTTTCGCGGTCGATGCGGACGTGATCGTCCGTCGTTGCGTGATTGTTGACGCGGTCGAGGAGACAGGTCGGCGAAGTGAACACCATGTCCACCTTGTTGCTCGTGTAGAACTGCGCCTTGGCGTTCTGGATGTTCATCAAACCGTCCGGACGAATCTCGGCGCGGTCGCCGTCCAGTTTCCACTTCAGATTGCCGTTCTCGTCGCGCTCGGGCACCTCGAATTTCTCGATGTAACCGCTGGCAGTGTCATTTTTCGGCAGCGTAGGCGTCCCCGCCTGCGAATGGTTTGTTTCCACAGGCACAGAGGCCTGTGCCACCATCCGATCACCGGCGCTGACAGCGTGCGGAAGGACCCATAACAACGCCGCAACCAGCACCATATACTTCGCCACGGCATTCTTCCACAATCCTCGCGCTTTCAGAATCATCTCGATGACTTCCCGCACCGCGCCGTCGCCGCCGCGCCGCCGCGTCACGTAATGCGCCGTGCGTTTGACTTCGCCGACGGCATTCGGCACGGCAACGGCCAGACCAACCCGGCGCAACACGGGCAGATCCACGAGTTCATCGCCGACGAATGCGATTTCGGCATTGGTGAGCCCATGCCGGCGTTTGATCTGTTCGACCATTTCCATTTTGTTGGCGCTCTTCTGCATCACGATATTGACGCGTAAATCTGCCGCGCGGCGGGCCGTGGCTTTCGATGGGCGTCCGGAAATGAAGCCGATCATCAACCCCGCCCGTTGGGCCATCGCGATGCCGTGTCCGTCCTGCACGTCGAACGTCTTGAACTCGTCGCCCTGGCTCGTGAAATGCAGTTTGCCATCCGTCAAGACACCGTCCACATCCAACAAGAGACAACGGATCTTGCGGCAACGTTCAGTGACGGACGATTTCATGGAGTTCGCGCAGAGTCGTGAGCAAGGGCTTGATTTGCGACAGGGGCAACTGATTGGCCGCATCGCTCTTCGCTCGGTTGGGATTTGGATGAGCTTCGAGGAAAACGCCGTCGCACCCGGCCGCGACCGCAGCCCGCGCCAACACCGGCGCCAGGCGCCGGTCGCCGCCCGTTTCCTTCCCGGCCCGTCCGCCGCCGGGCATCTGCACGCTGTGCGTGGCGTCGAACACAACCGGCCAGCCGAACTCGCGCATGATCGCGATGGACCGCATATCGGCCACGAGATTGTTGTAGCCGAACGACGAACCGCGCTCGGTAAGGATGATCTTGCGTCCGCCGCCGGCCGTGATCTTGTCGATCACGTTGCGCATGTCCCACGGCGCGAGGAATTGGCCTTTCTTCACGTTGAGACAGCGCTTCGTGCGCGCGGCGGCTTGGACGAGATCGGTTTGCCGACAGAGAAACGCCGGTATCTGCAGAACGTCGGCGACTTCCGCCGCCGGCGGGCAGTGCTCGATCTCATGCACGTCGGTGAGAATCGGCACGCCGATTCTCCTTTTCACTTTCGCGAGGATGGCCAGACCGCGTTTGAGGCCCGGACCACGGAAACTGTCGCGCGCGGTGCGGTTGGCTTTGTCGTAACTGCACTTGAAGATGAACGGAAGCGAGAGATCTCGGCAAACGTTCGCGAGTACCTCCGCAGTCTTCAGTACCATGGCTTCGCTTTCGATGACGCACGGCCCGGCAATCACGAACAGTGGCGCGTTTTTGCCGCCCAGCGCAAGTTTGCCAACGCGGATAGTGTTCATGTGGTTGGCCACAAAAAGGCACAAAAAACACAGGGAATTTCGTTTCGCTCAATCATATTGTGTGAGAATGAATTTCCGAATCTGAAGTTTGGGCGCTCCGAAGTTGATGAGCAAGCCATTTTCCACAGCCGGGAGCGGAATGGGTGAATCTGGGCGCTGCCGCCATGGCTGCAAGGAAGGTGATTGTAGGGCGCGATGCCTGATGTGTGGGTATCGCGCCGCCGTCCTTGGAAACACGGATTGACGGCGCGATACCTGGAAACAACGCGAGGCATCGCGCCCTACAAACGGTGTGGTGTGACATTTGACCGTGTCCATTAGCTTTGAGCCTTTTGCGCCTCTTTGTGGCTGATTGATTTCAGGCTCGCCTCAATGAATCCGCGAAAGAGCGGGTGCGGTTTGTCGGGCTTGGAGAGAAACTCGGGATGGAACTGGCAGGCGATGAACCACGGGTGGTCGCGCAGTTCGATCAATTCCACCAGATCGTACTTCGCATAGATGCCGGCCACCGTCAGGCCCGCCTTCATCAACTGATCGCGATACGCATTGTTGACTTCGTACCGGTGACGATGGCGTTCGCTGATTTCGTCGGTGCCGTACAGTTCGCGGGTCTTCGTGCCGGACACCAGCTTGGAGGTTTGCGCGCCGAGCCGCATGGTGCCGCCTTTGGTTTCGATCCCCTTTTGCTCTTCGAGAAGGCAGATGACCGGGTGAGGGGACTTGGGATCGAACTCGGTCGAGTTGGCGTCCTTCAATCCGCAGACGTTGCGGGCGAATTCGATGACGGCGATTTGCATGCCGAGGCAGAGGCCAAGGTAGGGGATCTTGTTCTCGCGGGCGTACTGCGCGGCGAGGATTTTGCCCTCGATGCCGCGGTTGCCGAAACCGCCGGGCACAAGGACGCCGGCCACGTTTTTCAAATGCTTGGCCGCGCCGTCCTTCTCGATGTGTTCAGCGTCAACCCGCACGATTTCCACGGCGGCATCGTTGGCGGCCCCGGCGTGCTTGAGCGCCTCGTACATGCTTTTGTAGGCATCGATGAGCTGGATGTATTTGCCGACGACGGCGATCTGCACCGTGCGCTTGGGATTGATCATGCGGTCGAGCATTTGCTGCCATTCGGTGAGCGGTTTGGCGGGAGCTTCCAGTCCCAGATACTTGCAGACGAGTTCGTCGAGGTTCTCGCCACGCAGATCGAGTGGGACTTCGTAGATCGAGTGCGCCACGTCAAGTTCTTCGATCACGCATTCGATGGGAACGTTGCAGAAGAGAGAAATTTTCTGGCGCACCTCTTTGCCGAGGGTCTTCTCACTCCGGCAAATCAGGATTTGCGGCAGGATCCCGATCTCGCGGAGCTTGGCCACGCTTTGCTGGGTCGGCTTGGTCTTGATCTCGCCGGCCACGCGAATGAACGGCACCAGCGTCACGTGGATGAACAGCGCGTTCTGCGGTCCGGCTTCGAGCGCGAATTGCCGAATCGCTTCGAGGAACGGCAAACCTTCGATATCGCCAATCGTTCCACCGATTTCAATGATCACCACGTCCGCGCCGCTTTTCTTGCCGACTTCGCGGATGCGATCCTTGATTTCGTTGGTGACATGCGGAATGACCTGCACGGTTTTGCCAAGGTAATCACCGCGCCGTTCTTTCTCAATAATCCGGGCGTACACCTGGCCGCTGGTGAGATTGTTCAGGCGCGACAACTTCGCGTGCGTGAACCGTTCGTAGTGGCCGAGATCGAGGTCCGTCTCCGCGCCGTCGTCGGTCACGTACACCTCGCCGTGCTGAAACGGATTCATCGTGCCGGGATCGACGTTCAGGTACGGATCGAATTTGGCCAGCGTGACCTTTAGCCCGCGATTCTCCAGCAACGTGCCGAGCGACGCGGCGGTCAGCCCTTTGCCGAGCGAACTGATCACACCGCCGGTGACGAAGATGTATTTCAAAATGGACCAAACCTTGTAGGGCGCGAACGCCCGAAGGGTTTCGCGCCACATTGGACAGCCAAAATGAGGACGGCGCGAAACCCACGAACGACGCGCGGGCATTCGCGCCCTACAAACGGAAAATGACAACTATCGGGCATTGGCCAGAATCTCCTCCACCAGTTCGATGTCCTCCGGCCGGTCCACGCCAATCGAATCGTAGGGCGTGACGAACACCTTGATCGCGAATCCGTTCTCCAAGGCGCGCAATTGTTCGAGTTTTTCCGTTTTCTCCAAGGCGCTTTGCGGCAAGCCAACGAATTTTAGCAGGAAGTCACGTCGATAAGCATAAATGCCGAGGTGCTTGTAAAACGTCGCCAGCCGCAGCGCCGCCGCCAGATCCATTGAAGCGCCTGCCGCGTTGTAGAGGCCGCCGTTGTCAGTGGTTTTTGTAGTGGCCGCCGTCCCCGGCGGCATATTCTTCCCCATCGCCGCTGGGACAGCGGCCACTACACCGGCATCCCGCACGTAAGGAACCGGGCTCCGCGAAAAGTAGAGCGCATTCCCGTTTGCGCCGATCACCACTTTCACAACGTTCGGATTGGTGAGTTGCTCGACGACATTGATCGTGCGCGCGAGAGTTCCCATGACACAGGAACCATCCGCCATCATTCCCTGCACCAGTTGATCGATCATCTCCGGCCGCATCAACGGTTCGTCGCCTTGAATGTTCACCACCAGTTCGCATTCATACGACCGCGCCACTTCCGCCACGCGGTCGGTGCCGGTGGCGCAGTCGGGCGAGGTGAGCATGGCGTCGCCACCAAACGCTTCGACGGCTTCGAGGATGCGCGTGTCTTCGGTGGCGACGATGACCTTATCGAGCCGTTTCGCTTTCGCGGCTTGCTCGTAAACGCGTTGGACGAGCGGCTTGCCGGCGATCATGGCCAGCGGTTTGCCCGGAAACCGTTGCGCACCGTAGCGCGCCGGTATCACCGCCAATGTGCGAATCTTCATCGGGTCCGCAGTGTAACAGAACCTTGGTCGGTGACAAGACCTGCACGCCGCCAAAGAATCTGTAACTACAATCGCCGCCAAGAGGCGCAAAGCGCGCAAAAACCCTTGAGAATCTTGGGCCTTCTTGCGGCCATCTTCTCGGTGCCTCTCTATTACTATCTGGCAACTTCTCGTTTTTCCGGCAAGATTTGCCGGTGTGGACTTCGGATTTGTTTCGGATTTCGAAATTCGGATTTCGGATTTGGTTGCGGCTCTGCCGCGCTGTGTCCTCTGTGGTTCAACATTGCGGCCTTCGCCGGTCACGCGGCCAAGGGAACGCTGGCGGGCAGCGCAGCAGAGTCGTGAGCGTGCAGAAAATCCATGACCGCGCTTTCAAACTCATCCTTCCGCAATTCGTACGCCGCATGCTGGCCGCCGTCGATCAGGCGCAAGGTCGCATGGCGAATCCGTTGGGCGGTTTCCCGCAGCAACGCGGGCGGGAAGAAGATGTCCTCCGAGCCGCCAATCACCAACGTCGGCGCTTGGATTCGCCCCAGTGCTTCCGTGCCGTCATGGGCCACACTGGCTTCGAGCGCCATGAGAAAATCTTTGGGATCGGCCGGCCTCGTTCGCAACAACGGAATCAGAAGCTGATAGAACGTGTGATGGAATTCTTGGATCGTGACCTTCGCGATGTCGAAGTAAAACTCGCGCCACCGGTTCTGTCGCGCCAACGCCAGCCAACGTTCCGGTATCTTGCGGCCTTCCGCTCCGGGACGGACAGCCGCACAACCAATCACCAGCCGCTGCACGTACTGCGGGTAATCGGCCGCGAAATGTTGGGCAATGCAACCGCCCAACGAAATGCCCATCACCACCGCCGGGCCAATCTCCTGTTCGAAAGCCGCCGCGTAATCCGCGGCCATGTCGCGCGTGGTGCAGCCCGAGGGCAAATGGCGTTTCCGGCTGACGATGTAAACGGTGAATTCATCCGTGAACCGCCGGTAGTGCTCCAGCAGGTTCCACTTCCGGCTCGTCACGTCCCACGTGGCATCCGCCAACCCGGGGAAGATCGCCAACCTTTGCGGTCCCTTGCCAAACCATGCGTAAGGCAGGCGCCCGGCCAACAAGCCCAACTTAACGTCAGCGACACTCATCAAAACCTTCCCATAGCTTAATGTGCGCCGAATGGCCGCCTTGTCCAGTGCTGGCGTCGTGGAAAATTCTCGAGAAACGCCGCGCTTGTAACTGATGGTGGCGTAACCGTCCCGGTTGCGTTCGTAAAGTGACAAACCGAGCACTACGGCCCGAAGAAGGGCTGCGGCGCTTACCACGGCCCGAAGAGGGAGGCGAAGAAAGAAAGCAACCGCCGCCGTCGTGAACACAGCAAGGTGATACTTCATCAAGACTGGACAAGGTTATCCAATGCCTGAGATAAGCCGATTCTTTGGAATCGTGATTGTCATGTAGTGGAAGGAGCATGGTGTACCGCACTTCCACGCCAAGTACGCTGGCCAACGGGCATTGTTCTCCATAGCTGACCTCAATCTCTTGGAAGGTCACTTGCCGCCGCGCGTCACTGCGTTGGTCTTGGAATGGGCATTCCTGCACCGCGATGAATTGCAGAAGAACTGGGACCGGGCAATGGCGAAGAAGCCGTTGAAATCCATCGCGCCATTGGAATAAGATACCGGCAACGATGCATTGCGTGAACTCAGTCGAATACGTGTCTGGCTACAAGCTCCGCCTGGGGTTTGAAGACGGTACTGTGCGGTTGGTGGATCTCGCGGCCGAGTTGGATGGCGAGATTTTCGAACCGTTGAAAGACCTGCGTATCTTTCAAACCGCCCGTCTCAACTCCGATCTCGACACGGTCGTCTGGAGCAACGGCGCCGACATGTCGCCCGACTTCCTCTACGAAATTGATCAACCGGTGAGGCCGACGCGTCAAGCCGCTCACCGAGTGACCGAGAAGAAAGCGAAGTACCGCACGAAGCGCTAACGGTCAGGCAGGTTTTCTGGACTCCTTCTCCGTGTCTCGGTGCCTCCGTGGTTAAGACGGCGCCTTTGCGCAATCCTTCTCGGTGCTCTCTGTGCTCTCTGTGGTTCAACATGGCCCCGATTCTTGCGGCTAACCCGCGCCGTGTTTCTCCGTCGCCTTCTTCTGCTTGAGCCAGATCAACTGCTGACGATCCACGCGGTCCTGATCGCGGTACGTCGACTTGCTCTTGATAAGAGCATCGAGGCTCGCGTAGATGATCCGTACACCTTCGACTTCCAGCGTGGCCGCGTCTTTGATCGCCTCCTCGTAATCCAGCGTCCATGCCTGCTTGGCCACGTCCACCATGATTTCGTCAGCAATCTTAACGACGACGTTCTCTTGGAGGTCCTTGACGGTTAATTCGCGTGCCGCGTGATCCGGCAACTCACTCAAGGCGTCGATCACGCGCTGCATGTTTTCGGGAGACGATTCGATCAACAAATCCACGTCCTGTGTCGATCGCACCAAACCGTGCAGCCCGCAGGCGCAAGCGCCGACGAGAACATACCTGGCCTGATGCTGCTGGAGGAGCCGACAGACGCGCAATAACTCGTCGTCGCTCAACGAAGGCGCGGGTTGGTCTGGCTTTGTCGCCATTTTTCAAGGTCTTCCCACGTGCGGAACTTGAACACCTGGCCGCGCGGCCGGGGATACGGATTCCAGCGATCGATACGCCGCCGCAACTGACAAAGTTGCACCAGGTATTCCGCCGGTGTCTCTGCGATTCTATTGCCAACCACTTTCACATGGTCGGCCCTTCCGGATTGTCGGGCGGCTACCACAAATTGCGCCGCTTGCGAGAGCCACATGAGACGCTGTTCGGGTGTCAAACGGTCGAATTCGGTGTGGCCGTCATAGTCGGAAGACACCCGCTTTGCCTGTGACCGTCTCATGACTTCATCAGGGTCTTCAAGGCACGAACGTCTGCGGCGTCCTTTTCGCGCTTGGGCCGCACCTTCTTCTTCATGGCAATTAAACGTTCGATTGATGCGACGGGTACCCGAACTTCAGCCGCGTTCATCGTCACGGCGTCACCCTTCAGCATTTCATACGAAGCGTCCGGGGTCAACAGGATGTCCACCTGCCGGTAAGGACGATCGGGATCGAGAAACGTAAACGCCAGAGCATGTTTCTCTTTGATCAGCGCTTGCACCTGTTCGGGGTCGAGCAACACCTCGGGGGCGACAGGTGCGCGCGGCGTCAACCCTAACTCCCGAACCGCGCGAATCAATTTCTCAAGGTTCTCCCTGTTCATCGCCACCGACAAATCCACATCCAACGTCATTCGTTCCACGCCGTGCAAGACCGCGGCCACGCCGCCGCAGATGATGAAATCAACCTTCTGCGCAGCGAGAACACGAAGAATCTCCAGCACATGATTGCCTGACGGCTCTGGCATTAAAGGTTGAGTGTGCGTGAATCGTCGCAAATTATCAAGCCGGCGCCTCTATGCCTTCCGCGATTGGACTACTTGAGTCTTTTGCGCCTTTTTGCGGCCAACCGGTTCCGCATCTCGTTGAGAGTTGAAAGTTCAATGTTCGACGTTGGACGTTCAGGCGTCCGTCTTCTCTGTGTCCTCTGTGGTTAAACCGGCCCTCGCCTAACGACAATCGCCGCAAAGATGCGCAAACCGCGCAAAAACACTTTTCTGAATCTTGTGCCTTCTTGCGGCCAATCTTCTCCGTACCTCTGTCTCCTCCGTGGTTGCATTGGGCCGCTTCAATTCAGAGTTTATTGTAATCCTCGTGGCTACCGATCCATGTCCAGATGAAGATCTCGCCATCGAAGTGCGCCAGTGCTCGGTAGTGGTCACCGATACGCACCGACCACTTTCCTTTACCGTGTGGACGGAAACGCAGCGAGGGGTGCCGGGGGTTTTGTTTCCACAGATCGAAGTTTTTGCGCGCGAGTTTCTGGACATCTCCGGGCAGCGCGTTGAATCGCTTCCAGAATTCAGGTGTTGTCTTCGATTCCACCGGGCGGGGGTTTCAATTTGCCGTACTGCTTGGCTTGGGAAGCTTCCTTGGCCAGAAAGTCAAGCTTGCCGGACGCGGCGTCAGCACTGATCTGTCGATCCCAATCATCTTCCTTGTAGTGTTCCAACCAACGGAGCAACTCCTCCCGCTCCGTCGCGGTCAGGTTGACGATGGCTTCTTGGATTTCCGTCAAGCTCACATTCGTAAACTACATGATCAACCGCTCAGCAGCAATTTGAAAATCTTGCGACCCATTATTCGAGATACGTCTTCAAATTCGTGTATGGGCGTTTAACGTCCAAGGCCTGAGCCATGTCGCGAGTCAAATAGAACATCCAGTAGTCATCATAAACCTCTTCACCGAGTTCCGCAAAGGGGCCGTTCCTGCGGACAAGGTCGCCGATCTTGGTAATCGAGCCGATATTCTTTGTATTGCCGCTGCCGGGTCGGGCAGACGCGACGCGGTACTTCGGTTGCGCAAAGAACTGAAACTCCTTGATGACCGACGGAATCTTGGGCAGGTCTTCCAGTGAGAACTGTTTACGCTCATCGGCGACGTCTGAACACTTGGTGTAGATCACGCCGAGCACAAAATGTCCGGAGTACTGGTTGTACGGGTACAGAGTGTTCTTGTTGCTGTCCCGAATTCGGAAATAACCCGTGAACGCGCCAAGGGTCATGCCATTAACTTCTGCCTCGCTTACATCTTCGCAATCACGGCACTGCCAAACTCACTGCACTTCACTTCTTTTGCTCCTTCCGTCAAACGGGCGAAATCGTACGTGACAGTCTTGGCGTTGATGGCGCCGTCCATGCCTTTGATGATCAGGTCGGCGGCTTCGGTCCAGCCCAGGTAACGGAACATCATTTCGCCGCTGAGGATGACGCTGCCGGGGTTGACCCGGTCCTGATTGGCGTACTTGGGCGCGGTGCCGTGCGTGGCTTCGAAGATGGCGTGGCCGGTGATGTAATTGATGTTGCCGCCGGGGGCGATGCCGATGCCGCCCACCTGCGCCGCGAGCGCGTCGCTGATGTAATCCCCGTTGAGGTTGAGCGTGGCAATGACATCGAACTCGTCCGGACGCGTGAGCACCTGTTGGAGCGCGATGTCGGCAATGGCGTC
>DATIZX010000147.1:0-12325 GCA_035516795.1 Verrucomicrobiia bacterium | reverse complement strand
CTGTATGTCACCCTCGAACCCTGCAGCACGTGGGGGAAGACGCCGCCGTGCACGGATGCGGTGATCGCTGCGGGTATCAAACGCGTTGTCGTTGCGGCGCTTGATCCAAACCCGAAACACAACGGACGCGGATTGAAGATTCTTCGGCGCGCGGGAATTCGCGTCGAGCATGGGTTGTTGGCGGACGAAGCTGCGGCAATGAACGAGGCGTTCAACAAGTGGATTACAACCGGGTTGCCGTTCGTCATCGCCAAAGCGGCGATGAGTCTCGACGGCAAGATCGCGACGCATACCGGCGACTCGAAATGGATCACCAGCGAAGCCGCGCGACGAAAAGGTCACAAGCTGCGGGCAAACGTTGACGCGATCATGGTCGGCGCGAACACGGCGATCCATGATGATCCGCGATTGACCGTGCGCCACGGCGTGCCCGGCAGGCAGCCGCTCCGGGTGATTGTGGATGCGCGTGGTCGAACGCCCCTGAACGTCAAGCTCTTCAATGATGCTTACTGGAAACGCACGGTTGTCCTGACAACGAAGCTCGCTTCGGTGCGTTGGCGTCGCTATCTGGCGCTGCGCGGCATTGACGTGGTGCCTCTGGCACAGAAGGGTGAGCGTATCGATTTGCGATCCGGTTTGGAGGCGCTGGCACAACGGAACGTAACGAGTCTGTTGGTCGAAGGTGGCGGCGAGTTGCTGGGGTCACTCTTTGACGCGCGGCTGGTGGACAAAGTGGTCCTGTTTTACGCACCGCTGATTATCGGCGGACAGAAGGCCGTCATGGCGGTGGCGGGAGAAGGCGTACCAAAGGTAAGGAGCGCGATCAGGCTGCGCGATTGCCAGTGGCGGGGCTTGGGGAATGGTGAAATGATGCTGGAAGCAAAGGTTGCGTGATTACCAGGCAAACCAGTAGAGAGTCATCGGCCACATCTGCAGGCCGACTCTGCGAGTCGGCGCGTTTATTGAGATTTCGCCGCTTCGCAGAAGCGGCCTACAATCGGAAGAACGGCGATCGAGCATTGCCTTAGAAAAAGACTCTTCTCGACACCACCACACCTTCTCTTTATCGTTTGAACTCATGTTCACGGGCATCGTCGAGGAAGCCGGGCGAGTGGAGCAAATCAAAGCGGGCAAGCGCTCGACGGAATTGCACGTTCGCACGCCGAGAATCGGCCGGTCCCTTCGTGTCGGCAACAGCGTGGCGGTCAACGGCGCGTGCCTCACTGTGGTGGGCAAACGCCGCGGCGCCCTCCGATTCGATGTGCTGGTGGAAACGCTGCGCCGCACCAATCTTGAATTTGCGCGTCCCGGCACTTTGGTGAATCTCGAACGACCGTTGCGAGCCGATGCGCGGCTCGATGGACATTTTGTGCTCGGCCACGTGGACGGTCGCGGTAAAGTGCGGCGGTGGGAGCGGGTTGGTAAGGATTACGTTCTCGACATTCAAGCACCGGCATCCGTGATGAAATACATCATCGAGAAAGGTTCGGTCGCGGTCGACGGAATCAGTCTGACGGTTGCGGGAGTCGGACGAGGCTGGTTCCGCATCTGGATTATTCCGCACACTCGCGAGGTGACAAACCTCTCGGCTTGTAAGGCGGGCGATTTCGTGAATCTGGAAGCTGACGTTCTTGGCAAGTACGTGGAGAAACTTCTCGATAGAAAACGTGGGCGAAGCGGTTGACACAAATGCACTCCAGCCTTTACACTAATGCTGTCGGAAATGAAACGATGCTTCCAATTCTCGAACAACTCCTGGTCATTCAGGACCGCGATCGCCGGATCGCGGAACTGAAGCGCGAACAAGCGCGCGTTCCCCAACAGCTTGAAGCTGTGGACGCGCGCGTGCGGGACGAGTCAACCCGACTCGAATCCGCGCGGCAGGAGTTGAAGCACATCGAGACCGAACGCAAGAAGCTGGAGATCGAGGCCGAGTCCAAGCGTTCCCAAATCTTAAAGTACCGCGGCCAGCTTTCGCTGATCAAGTCCAACACGGAGTATCAGGCGTTGCTGAAGGAAATTGCCAAGGCTGACGGTGAGATCCGGGAGATCGAGGACCGCGAACTGGATTTCATGGAACGCGCGGAGCTGATTCAGTCGGATGTCAAACAGGAGCAGGCGTTGGTCAAGGAGCTGACTTCGAAGGCGGAGGCGGAGAAGGCGGACTTGCAGAAACGAGCAGCCGCAATTGCGCAGGAACTTACCTCGTTGCAGAGCGAACGCAAAAAGCTGGCGGACACAACGGACCCGGACGCGTTGAGCCGGTACGGGCGGCTGATGCACAGCAAAGGCGATTATGCGGTCGTGCCGATTCGCAACGGCAACTGCGGCGGCTGTCACTTGCACATTCCACCACAAGTCGTTCACAACGCCAAGCACGGCGACGAGCTGACGAGTTGCGAATATTGCGGTCGTATCCTATACTGGCAGCCTGAGTAAGGCCCGAGAGGCTTCGGGGCTTCGATCTTTGATTCCAATTTGGAAGGGCGGATAGCCGCTCTTGTTTGTTGTAGGCCGCTTCTGTGAAGCGGCGATTTGCGCGCCGACTCACAGAGTCGGCCTACAGCAGCAGGGGAGGAAAGTCCAGACTCCACAGGGCGCGATGCCTCACGCAAGCGAGGGCCGGCAGCGTAATGGTTGCCGGACGGATAGTGCCACAGAAAACATACCGCCGCGCCGAAGCGCGAAAGCGCCGAGGCGGGTAAGGGTGAAAAGGCGAGGTAAGAGCTCACCGCGCCGGCAGCAATGTCGGCGGCATGGAAAACCCCATCGGGAGCAAGACCAAATAGGCGGCGAGACGTGGTCCCGCGTCGTTGGAGCCGCGGGTACAGGTCGCATAGATAAATGGCTATCAAAACAGAATCTGGCTTACAGCCCTTCCAATGAACGGACGGCGGGGGCAACCCGGCGGTTGCCCCCGACACCATTTTCTCGTGATGCATTATCCACTCTTTCTCGATCTTACTGACCAGCCGGTGGTGGTCGTCGGCGCCGGCAACGTTGCCACGCGGAAAGTTCGAACGCTTCTGGGGGCGGGGGCCCGTGTCACGATCATTAGTCCCAAGGCCAACACAGTTCTTCGCCCACTAATTCGTCGAAAGCGCGTGCGCTGGATCCGCCGAACGTATCGTCGCGGCGATTTGCGCGGTGCGCAGCTGGTGGTTGCCGCAACTAATGGCCCGGCGGTCAATGAGCTCGTCTGCGCCGAGGCGAAACGGCGCAGGTTGCTGGTGAACTGCATCACGCCGCCCTCCGCCGGCAATTTCATCGTGCCGTCTCAAGTGAGGCGCGGCGGCATTACGGTGGCGATTTCGACGGGTGGGGCAAGTCCGGCATTCGCCAAACGTTTGCGCCGCGATCTTGAACGCTTTCTCTCAGACGGGTATCCTGCGTTACTGAAAAAGATGGCGAAGAACCGGCGTGGCGGAACAGCTCGCTGAGAAACATTGTGATGACTGACCGAACATTTTTATGGCTGGCGCAGGTGTTTTATGCGGCCAGTTGCGTCATCACGTTGCGGCGATTGCGTCTCGGCGGCGGCGGGCCGGAGCTGCAGCGGTTGAATTATGTGGTGATGGGGCTCGGGTTTGCTCTCCACACGGTCTTTCTCTATCTGCGCGGCCGCATTGATGGACGCTGCCCGCTGACAAATCTCTTTGAAACGCAGGCCTTCGTGGCTTGGGCGGCGGTACTGTTTTTCTTGCTGATCGGCCCTTCTTACCGGATTTCGTTCTTGGGCGCGTTTACGGCACCATTGGTGTTGGCAATCTGCCTCACCGCCTTGCTATCCCCGATCGATGTGGTCCACGCCGGATCGATCAATCGCAGCCCGTGGATCGAGTTTCATGCGGCGATTGCCATCCTGGCCTTCGGCGCGTTCGCGTTGGCATTTGTGACCAGCGCGATGTATCTTTTCCAGGAACGGCAGTTGAAAACACGCAAGCTTTCTTCGTCGTTTCTCCTCCTGCCGTCGATCGAACAACTCGACGTGATCCATTTCCGTCTCTTGATCATGGGATTCGCCATGTTGACGGTGGCGATGATTGGTGGTGCAGTTTCGTATCATATCGTCGGGCACTGGACCGAGCCCAAGATCGTCTGGGCAATTGTGGTTTGGGTGGTGTATGGCGCCCTGGTGCTCGCGCGTGGGCTGCGAACGGTTCGTGGCCGAAAAATAGCCCTGGGATCCATGGCTTCGTTTATCTTCATGCTGGTCGGCTTTTGGGGGGTTAATCTGCTGCAGCCATGAACTTGTTCGTCATTGGATTGAGTCATCGCAGCGCGCCGGTGGAATTGCGCGAACGCCTGGCCTTTCCCAGAGCCAGCTTGGGCGAAGTGACAGTGCGGCTGCTGGAGTCGGCGCGGTTGCATGAGGCCACCATCCTTTCCACCTGCAATCGGGTTGAAATCTACGGACTGGCCGCCAACGCAACGGAGGCGACTCGCGCCGTGCGCCGCTTCTTGCACGAGCATCATAAGTTGATGGATTCCGTCGATGCCCACCTCTACGAACACCGGGATAACGATTGCATTCGGCATCTGCTAAAAGTCGCCTGCGGCTTGGATTCGATGGTGCTCGGCGAAACGGAGATTCTCGGGCAGGTCAAAGACGCCTACCACTCGGCGCAACAAGCCGGTACGACCGGCGTCGTGCTGAATCGATTGTTCCAGAAGGTGTTCTCCGCTTCCAAACACATCCGGTCAACAACCGCCATTACCCGCGGTTCAACTTCCGTCGGTACCGTTGCGGTCGATCTGGCGGAGAAGATTTTTGGCAAGCTTCCGAGATGCACCGTGATGGTGATCGGCACCGGTGAGATGAGCGAGGCCACGGCACGGGCTTTGCGTAGCCGCGGCGCGGGTGCAATTCTGGTTTGCAGCCGCGCACAAGAACGTGCAGAAGCTTTGGCCAGCCAGCTTCAAGGCCGGGCCATTTCCTTCGAACAATGGCCGGTCGAATTTCCGTCGGTGGATATTGTGATCAGTTCGACGGCCGCCCCGCACCCCATCGTCACCAAAGAAAAGCTGATGCCGTTGATGAAAGCCCGACGTCAGCGTCCCCTGTTTCTGATCGATATTGCCGTGCCGCGCGACATTGAGCGTGCCTGCGGCGAGTTGGAAAGCGTTTACCTCTACGACATCGACGATCTCCAGCAGATTGCGCGAGAGAACATTGCTGCGCGCGAGCGCGAAATCTCCGCCTGTGAGGCGCTGCTGGTCCAACACCTCCAGCGGTTCGCCGACTGGCTGGAGAAGAATCGCAGTGCGCTGGAAGAGAGGTACAGCGGCGCAGGACGTGCGAGCACAGCGGCTACGCCCAACATTCACGCGCCAAGTAACGTGGCCTTCAATAAATGAACTCCTTCATCATTGGCACGCGCGGCAGTCCTTTGGCGCTAGCGCAGACCCAGATTATTCGTGACCTCCTTCAAAGGGCGCACCCAAACCTTGAAATTGAGGTCAAGACGATCAAGACCAGCGGCGACAACTTCAGTAATCTCTCACTCGTTGCCGGTGGTGGAAAGGGGTTGTTCACCAAGGAAATCGAGGACCAGCTTCTGCGAGGCGAGATTCACGTGGCAGTGCACAGCATGAAAGATTTGCCAACGATCTTACCGGAAGGCTTGATGATTGGGGCCGTGCCAGCGCGTGAGAATGCTCATGACGTGTTCGTCTCGAAGAAGTTCGGTTCGATTCAGGATTTGCCAGAGGCCGCGCGCGTGGCCACCAGCAGTATCCGTCGTCGCGCGCAGCTTTTGGTCCGCCGACCCGACCTGCAGATTGAGGAAATCCGGGGCAACGTTGAGAGTCGATTGCGCAAGCTGGCTGAAAACGAATCGTTGGATGCGCTGATTCTGGCGGCTGCCGGATTGCGACGGCTCGGCTTATGGAAGAAAGACAACCGTTTCCGGTGGGAGGAAATCGAATTCGATCTGATGATTCCGGCGGTAGGGCAGGGCGCCATTGCATGTGAAGTCCGCGGTGATGACGGCGCGACGCGGGCGGCGCTTGCGAAAATCAACGATGAAGACACGACGGTTTGCACAACTGCGGAGCGCATCTTCCTGCGCGCTTTGGGCGGCGGTTGCCAGGTTCCGTATGCCGCTCATGCGGTGGTCGAAGCCGAGCGGCTACGCATGATTGGCGCGATCTTCAGTCCCGACGGCAAGAATGTGAGCCGCGTTGAAGCGGTTGGATCAAAGAACGATCCGCGCGAGGTTGGAGAGCGAGCAGCGAAGCAAGTGATGCTGAACTGAGAGGAAATTGCCTTTGGAGTTCAGGGGAGACGGGGTCCGATTAGGGGGGTAACCCGCGATCCCCACCTTGAGAGGGTGGTGTCCTAACCGCCAGACGACGAGGGCAATCCGACCGTGTGTGAAGGCGCAGCGTTGGCCGAATTATAACATTTGAAATTTCGGGTTACGCCGGGCGCCTACGGAACATCATCCAGAGGCAAGCGCCCACGTAAAAGATCAGCAACCATCGCAAGGGAAGAGTGTAGCGGTCTGTCACGGCCGTCGCGATGAACGGCAATGCGACGCTCGCCGCCAGAATGGGAAGCGCTCCTTGCTGATAGCGGAAACGGCGTGCCGCAATGATCCCGCCGAATCCCAGGATTGCGACCGCAGCATTCAGAATGAGGCTTCCGCAGAATATTCCGCGCCACTTCCAGTTGAAGAGCGGCGGGTAAATCTCCTCCGGCTGTTCAGTCGGCTCGCCAACGAGCAGGTACATGCAACGCCTCAAGCAGTTCACCGGATATTGGAAGGGGTTCGCGGCGAGGCCGGCCTCAAATCGTTTGAGAGCCAAGTCGTTGTACGTGGGCTCGCCGAGCATCAGGAGCAACTGACGTTCCGGAGGATTGGCGCCGGGATGGATGGCGTGCGCCCTCGCGTCCAGCCACCCGTGCGACACAGGAGCGTTCCCGGTCCACAGTTGAATCGCGCTTCCCGTGCGGACCGGAATCAGCCGTCCGAACGCCTGGTAATTGCGAATCGTCCATGGAGAGATCACGAGGAGGCAGACGCCGCATGCGATCGCGGCCGAGCGCCATCGCTCCCCGGAGCGGAGCGGCCAAAATGACAGGTAAAGAAGTACCGGAAAGGCGGTCACGTACGAAGTGTTGGTCAGCGCGAGAAGACCCAGGCCGATGCCAAAAGCGACCACGGCCCACGTGCGCATCCTGCCGCCCGATGCCGAAAAGGCACCTAACTGCGCGGCTCCGGCGGTGAGCAACACAAAGATGGCCAGAGACATGAACCCGTCCCAAAAATCCGCCACGTAGAATAAAAAGAGCGGGTGGATCGCAAAGAGCGCCGCGGCAAAGAGTCCAGGTATCGGTGATTCAAAGAGAACCGTGGCCAGATGAACGGTACCCACAACAATCAGCCCGAAGAAAACGGCGTTCAGCAACATCAATGCGGTGACCGCGGAACGCGACCCAATGCCGAAACAGTGGTACGCGGCTGCAATCACCAGAGGATAAAGCGGGGCACTCCAGGCCGACGGCGGCGCAGTCGGTGAGGGGGTCATCGGGCTTCTGAACCCGTGCCCGAGGGCAATGTGACATGCAATATTCGCTTCTTCTGCGAATGGGGGCCGCTTTTGGTAGTCACGATGGACCATAACCGCGATGGCCCAGCCCATCGCCAGAACGCCCAGCATTAGAAGCCAAATCGTCGATCTTGATTTCGGCGCACTTCCAGGAGACTTAGCCGGTACCTGTATGCCCGAATATGGGTCAGCTTGTTGCGCAAGTTTGAGGAGGCGGCGCTTCTTGTGCTTTCTGTCTCTGCCGCGTGGAGAGTGTTTATTTCTTCTGACGGTCATACGCAATTGAACTAACTAAGTTGAGCAGGTGAGGCGCGGCCTACAGAGAAACCCACAAACTTCGAGCCTCCCAAAGAACAACTCACACTCCGTAAAATTGGGCATAACAAATTCTTCTTCTAAGCACCTAGGGTATAGAGTTTGTGAAGTCAAAACAACAAGTACAATAGCGGGCAAACACACGGAGCCGTGCGGTCGTCGCGATGCCCGTCCACTGCAGGGATCATCACGGGGCTGGTACCCCACTGGCCCGGAGTCTGGACCGGGAATGAATCGGAGCCGAACGGCGTGTGATCGCAGAACGGCTTGTGGGTGCATTCCAAGCAGAAAGGTTCCGGCGGGGTCGGGAGACCCTCGCCGAGCCTCTTGGGAGCGCGCGCCTGCCGCTGTTGCCTGAGTTGGCACTTGGCGGCTCGCACGCGCCGGGATAGACTTGGAACGCGAATGAAAGGCAAAGTCTACTTGGTCGGAGCCGGGCCCGGTGATGCCGGGCTGATCACCGTTCGTGGCCTCGAATGCATTCAACTCGCTGATGTGGTGGTGTACGACAATCTGGTGAATCCATCGCTGCTGAGGCACGCTCGTTCCGATGCGGAGATTATCTTCGCCGGCAAGACGTCAAAGAAGCACACGCTGTCGCAGGATGAGATCAACGCGTTGCTCGTGGAGAAGGCGCGGGCCGGCAACATTGTGACCCGGTTGAAGGGCGGCGATCCATTCGTGTTTGGTCGTGGCGGCGAAGAGGCCGAAGCGCTTTTGCAGGCAGGGCTGGAATTTGAGATCGTGCCGGGAATCAGTTCATCCATCGCCGCGCCGGCGTATGCAGGAATTCCGGTCACCCATCGCGCGGTGGCGACGGCTTTCATGGTGATTACCGGCCACGAAGACCCGACGAAGGAGGAATCCCAGGTCGATTGGGAAAACGTCGCGAAGTTTTTCGGCACGCGCGTGATTTTGATGGGTGTGGAACGCATCGGAACAATTGCTACCGAATTGATGAAACACGGGTTGGCAGGCGACACGCCGGTCGCGATGGTGCGTTGGGGCACGACCGGCAAACAGCAGACGATTGCCGGTACGCTGGTGACCATCGCGAGCGTGGCGGACAAAGCCGATTTCAAACCTCCTGCCGTGACCATCATCGGCGAGGTGGCGCGCTTGCGCGAGAAGCTCAATTGGTTCGAGCGCCGTCCACTGTTCGGCAAACGTATCGTCGTTACTCGCAGCCGGGAGCAAGCGAGCGAATTGGTGCGCCAGCTTACCGACTTGGGCGCCGACGTGCTGGAGGTTCCCACCATTCGCATCAAGCCGCCGCAGAAAATCGCCCCGTTGCGCGAAGCTATCGACGGCATCGGTGAGTATGACTGGCTGGTGTTCACCAGTCCCAACGGCGTGGACGCCTTCTTTCGTGAATTCTTCGCAAAACACAAGGACCTCCGCGAGATTGGCCCGATGAGAATCGCCGCCATCGGCGCGGTGACGACGCAGAAGCTGGCTGACCTTCATCTGGAAGTCGATTTGCAGCCGGACCAATTCACAACGGAGGCGCTGCTGGCAGAATTCAAGAAGTCGGTGAGCTGCGAAAATCTGAAATTTCTATTGCCACGTGCTGACTTGGCGGATGAACGCCTCGCGCGCGGTCTCGAAGCACTAGGCGCCATTGTCGATGATCTGGACGCTTACCAAACCGTGCCTGAAACAGAAGATCGCAACGGTCATCGGGCGCGGCTGCTGGAAGAAGGGGCCGACCTCATAACGTTCACCAGTTCTTCCACCGTAACGAATTTCTGCGAGTTGGTCGACGTGGGCGCCTTGCGCAAACAGTTTCCGCAGATGAAGTTTGTGAGTATCGGGCCGCAAACATCGCAAGCCGCGCGGGAAAAGGGATTGGAAATTGCCGCGGAAGCGACGGAGCATACGATCGCCGGACTCGTGGAGACGATTCTGAATTTGAAATGATTGGCGCCATTCCCATTATCGCAGAGAATCGAATCCGTGAGGCGAGGGAACGGGGTGAGTTCGACAATCTTGCGGGCGCGGGCCGGCCATTGGATTTGGATGCGGGCTATGACCCGGATTGGTGGATTCAGCGCAAGATCAAGCGCGAAGGATTCACGCGTGAAGAAGTGGTAATGCTGCTGGAGAAACTGCGAGCGGTGAAATGACCAAAGAAGAACATTACGACGAGGGGATGGCCGAGTTTGCGCTGGCGGAGTACGACAAGGCCATCGATTGCTATCAGAAAGCTGTGGAGCTGGATGCGAGTTATTTCGATGCCTGGCACGCGCTCGGCATGGCTTACCTGCGCGCCGGCAAGATTCAGGAGGCGATCGCGGCCGGCAAACGAGCGGTCGAGATCAATCCCAACGATCTGCTGGCTCACACCAGCCTCTCGATGTACTACCTGAAAGCTGGCGACAAAGCCATGGCGGAAAAGGAAAAGGGATTGGCCACGGTTTTGTCGTGGGGTGGAAAGACCGACAATCTACAGGATCCGCCGAAGTAACGCCTAACAGAACCGAATTTTGTAGCCACGCCGCTCTGTCGGCGTGGGGCGAAAACCTTCGTAGGTCGGAAAGTCGCGGCGACGGAGCGCCGCGGCTACAACAGACCGGCCGTTATTGGAACATATAACCAGGCAGGAAATAAAGCTGTCCAGACTGCAACTTGAATCGGTTCGGCGTTAGTTCGACCTGGATCTTTGTCCGGTCGTTCTCTCCGAACAAGCGCAGCAGGTTGCGGAACGAGAACGGCTCGACGTAGCGAATGATGCGCGCTTTTTTCATCTTGCCCAATTCCTTCGCCTTGTCGACAGCGTCCTCGAAGTATCCGAGACCATCCACAAACCCGGCATCCAGCGCTTGTTTGCCCGACATGATGCGTCCGTCGGCAAACCCGTTCTTCAAGTCCTCGACCTTCATCTGGCGCTCTTTGGCGACAATGCCGACGAACTTGTCGTACACCTCCATGATCAACCCCTGTACCAGCGCCTTCTCATCTTCGGTCGGTTCCCGCGTCGGGTTCAGGATGTCTTTGTACTTGCCCGACTTGAACGTGTAAAACTTGATGCCCACCTTGTCCGCCAAACCGTCCACCGTAAAACTCTCCAAAATGACGCCGATGCTGGCGGTAATGCTGAGTTCGTTGGCAACGATATAGTCCGCGCCGACGGCCACGTAGTAGGCTCCCGAAGCGCCCAAGGTTTCAATGTCCGCCACGACCGGTTTTTTCTCCCGGGCTTCAGCCACTGCCTGGTAAATTTCGTCCGAGGCCACGACCTCGCCGCCCGGCGAGTTGATGCGCAAGATGATTGCCTTCACGTGTTTATCGCCAACGGCCTCGTCGAGTTGGTCTTTGATGTCTTGGACCATGCCGCCTTCGCTGCTACCGGCATCTGCGGCCGAGCTGATGACACCGTTCAAATAGATCACCGCGATCTTGTCCCGCGCATCCTCATCGCCCTCGACGTAATGTTCTTCATACGTCCGACCTTTATGCGACGCCATCGCGATCTTCTCACCGCCGCTTCCGCCGAAGGTGATGCCGAACAAGACCAGGTTGGCGAGCACGCTCAAGAAGAGGAAGAACGAAATGACGACTGCATACACAATCCAGCCCGTGCGCCGCGGAGGCGGACTCTGCCCGAATCGAGGAGGAATGGGATCCATGCCCAGTACATTGCACGAGGCTGGAAACCGCCGCAAGTGGAAAAGCGAATCGTCTTTTCGACTTGGTCGAGGGCGCAAATTCGCTTAGCTTACGGGCCATGCTGCTGGTGATCGACAATTACGACAGTTTCACCTACAACCTCGTCCAGTATCTTGGCGAGCTCGGGGTCGAAATGAAAGTGGCGCGGAACGACGAGATCAGCCTTGACGAAATCCGCACGCTGAAGCCGGAGCGATTGCTCATCTCGCCGGGACCGTGCTCGCCGCGCGAGTCCGGGTTGTCGAACGACATCATCAAAACCTTTGGCCCGACGATCCCGACCTTCGGCGTTTGCCTCGGTCATCAATGCATGGGCCACGTGTTTGGCGGCGAAGTCGTGCGCGCTGATCGATTGATGCACGGCAAGACCTCGCAGATTTATCACAACGGGAAAGACCTGTTTCAAGGAATGCCGAACCCATTTACCGCCACGCGCTACCACTCGCTCCTCATCAAACGTGAGACCATGCCGGCTGAGTTGGAGATTACGGCTGAAACGCGTCCCGAACTCGAGGTCATGGGCGTCCGCCACAAGAAGTTCCCCATTTGGGGCGTCCAGTTCCACCCCGAATCCATCCTTACCGAAAACGGCAAACAAATCCTCGTGAATTTCCTGAAGCTGACGGAGTGATTTGGAATGCTGCGGCTCGACGCAGCCTTGCTGTATGACGATTATTCAATCAAAGCGGTGTCGAGCCACCGCACTCCATACCGAAAAGCTGACACGACGACAACGGCGGACGTTGCATCTGGCCGATTGGGCTTGTCGCCCTATTCGCTGTCATGC
>DATIZX010000146.1:0-14162 GCA_035516795.1 Verrucomicrobiia bacterium | reverse complement strand
CGTCCAGCGGCGCCGGAAGCGCCACGCTTTCGAAGAACGTCAGGCACTGGTCAATGGGCAGCAGCATCACGTCATGAACGGATAGCTTCTGTTCGCCGACCCTCCACCGCAACGCCTCGGGCTTCAGCCGGGCGCCCTGGCAGTCCGGACACAGCGTGTAGGCCCGGTACTTCGACAGGAGCACCCGGATATGCATGCGGTAGCTCTTGGTCTCGAGGTAGCGGAAGAATCGCCTCGCCCCGAACCAGTGTCCGTCCTCCCACTCCCCCTCTCCATCGATGACCCAGTCACGCTGCGAAGGAAGGAGCGCCGACCACGGCACGTCCGCCGGCACGCCGCGTCTGTGAGCGTGCTTCAGGAGCTCCTCCTGGACGTCCCGGAAGCTTTCCGTCTGCCACGGTTTCACGGCGCCGCCGGCGAGCGTTTTCGTATCGTCAGGAATCACAAGGTCGCAGTCGATCCCGATGGTGCGTCCGAAGCCCCGGCAGGTCTCGCAAGCGCCGATGGGAGAATTGAACGAAAAGAGGCTCGGTACCGGATCACGGTAATGAATGTCGCAGTCGGGACAATGCAGGTCGGCGCTGAAACGCACGGGGCCGTGAGCTTCGGGCTCTGCGCCTTGTGGCCAGACATTGAGGCGTCCTTGACCGGCTTTCATTGCCGATTCCATTGATTCAACGATTCGCAAACGGTTCTTTGCGGCCCATGCGACGCGGTCTTGGATAACCTCCAGGTGATCGCGTTTTTCGTTGAGAAACTTGTGATAACCCTGTTTCGCCAGTAACTCCTTGGCTTCCGAAAGCGAAAAACTGGCCGGGACGTATACAGGAAACGTGATCAACGCCTCCGTCTGCCCAAGGCCCAAAGCACACTGCTCATAGCACGATTGCGGCGTATCCCGTCGCACCGGCTTGCCGCATTGGCGGCAGAACAATTGCGCCGCGCGGGCGAAGAGCAGCTTGAGATGATCGTTCAACTCTGTCATCGTGCCCACGGTCGAGCGCGAGGTCTTGACCGTGTTGGTCTGATCGATGGCGATCGAGGGTGGAATCCCTTCGATGCTGTCCACCTTCGGCTTGTCCATGCGGTCGAGGAATTGTCGGGCGTAAGGCGAGAACGTTTCGACGTAACGCCGTTGCCCCTCGGCATAGATGGTGTCGAACGCCAGCGACGATTTCCCCGAGCCGCTGACGCCGGTGACGACCATCAACTCTCCCAAAGGCAGCTTGAGATTGATGCCTTTGAGATTGTTCTGCCGCGCCCCTTCGATGAGGATGAAATCTGAAGAATGACTCGCCATCTTGCGCGGCTACTGTAGCGCATGGCCCAGCGTTGGCAAGTCAGGCGTCGATTCCGCCGGGTAAAGCAGCCGGTCGCCTTCGATTTGCGCAAATGGCGTGCGCTTGTGTGGCTGACGGTGCTTTGCGCCGGTGATGTGTTCGACGGAAATTCCGCGGATGGTGAGCGCGTCGGAAATCAGCGAGCGATGGCAACGCCAGGGAACGGCTTCGGCGCACATGATCGCAATTTGCTTCTTACGAGCCAGTTCGATGAGTTGTTGCAGGGCCGAATCGAACGCCGGCGTTTGCATGTAATCGGCAAATCCACGAAAGCTTGCGTTACGCCAGCCGGTGTTGATCGAGTCTTTCTTTGCGTGTCGCAGTCCTCCCAACGCTTTCAGATGACGATAACCAATCCGCCTGCTGCGGAGCTTGGCCGGCAGCGTATCGCCATTGAATTGCGGATTATGCCGTGAACGCGGCATGGTGCGCACATCCACCAACTGCTCGACGCCATGCGCTTTCAGCCAGGCGACGAATTCTTCCAGCGGATGCGTCGAGTGGCCGATGGTGAAAACCAGCAACGATTGATTGGTGCGCATGGGCATGATTACCCCCTGGCAAATATATCGGTCTGCCTCGGTTCCGCCACCCCAATGAATGCGACCGCTTCGTACAGCGCGGCCGGACCAGGAAGAAGCCGCCTACTCTTCGTCCGCCCGCAACTTGGCAATGACGTTGAGATCTTCCAGTGTGGTGGTATCGCCTTTGACTTCGCCGCCGGCGGCGATTTCTTTCAAGAGACGGCGCATGATTTTGCCGCTGCGCGTTTTCGGAAGCGAATCGGTGAAGCGGATGTCGTCGGGTTTGGCGAGTGAACCGATTTGGTGGCCGACGTGTGCGCGAAGTTCTTCCTTCAATTGCGGGGTGGCTTCCACGCCGCTCCGCGGAGTGACGAAGGCCACCAACGCCTGCCCTTTCAGGCTGTCAGGACGGCCGACCACCGCGGCTTCGGCGACTTTCGGATGTGAGACGAGCGCGCTTTCGACTTCGGCAGTGCCGATCCGATGGCCGGCGACGTTGAGAACGTCATCGATCCGACCGACAATCCAAAAATAGCCGTCCTCGTCCCGTCGGCAACCATCGCCGGTAAAATACACGTGTGGAATCTCGCTCCAGTATTGACGTCGGAAACGTTCCGGATCGCCATAGATGGTGCGCAGCATCGATGGCCACGGACGACGAATGACCAGATAGCCGCCGACGTTGGGCGGGAGTTCCTGGCCTTCCTTGTTGACCACGGCGGCATCGACACCGAAGAAGGGCAGGGTGGCGCTGCCGGGTTTCGTCGGCGTCGCTCCCGGCAGCGGGGTGATCATGATCGCGCCGGTCTCCGTCTGCCACCAGGTATCCACAATCGGGCAACGTTTCTGGCCGATGACGTTGTGATACCACAACCAAGCTTCGGGATTGATCGGTTCGCCGACGGTGCCCAGCAGGCGAAGTGAACTCAGGTCGTGCTTCTTCGGCCATTCGTCTCCCCAACGCATAAATGCTCGGATGGCGGTCGGCGCGGTGTAGAAAATCGTGATCTTGTATTTTTCGATGATCTGCCAGAACCGGTCGGCTTCGGGCCAATTGGGCGCTCCTTCGTAAAGAACCGTCGTCGCGCCGTTGGCCAGCGCGCCGTAAACGGTGTAGCTGTGGCCCGTCACCCAGCCGATGTCGGCGGTGCACCAATACGCGTCGCTCTCCTTGATATCGAACACGTATTTCGTCGTGAGATAAACGCCAAGGAGATAGCCGGCGGTTGTGTGCAGCACACCTTTCGGTTTGCCGGTGCTGCCGCTGGTGTAGAGAATATAAAGTGGATGTTCGCTGCCGAGTTTTTCGGCCGGACAATCGGCATTGACGTATTCGAGTTCGCGGTGCCACCAGACGTCGCGGCCTTCCTGGATGTGAACCTCGTTGTTGGCGCGACGCAACACGATGACGCGTTTGACGCTGGGGCATTGCTGGAGCGCGTCGTCGACGTTTTTCTTTAACGGAACAATTTGGCCGCGACGGAATCCGCCATCGGCGGTGATGACCATTTTCGCCTGGCAATCGTGAATGCGGTCGATCAACGCCTGCGCGCTGAATCCCCCGAATACGACGGAATGCGTCGCGCCGATGCGGGCACAGGCCAGCATCGCGATGGCTGCCTCGGGAACCATCGGCATGTAAATGATGATCCGGTCGCCTTTGACGATGCCGTTTCGTTTCAAGACGTTGGCGAACCGGCAGGTTTCGCGATGGAGATCGATGTAGGTGAGCACGCGATGTTCGCCCGGATTGCCGAACCCGGCTGGTTCGCCCTCCCAAATGATCGCCGCCTTGTTGCGCCGCGGCCCGTCAAGATGCCGGTCGAGACAGTTGTAACTGAGATTAATCTGGCCGCCGACGAACCATTTCGCGAACGGCTCGTTCCACTCCAACAATTTCTTCCATGGTTTGAACCAGTGCAGTTCCTTCGCCATTTGCGCCCAGAATTTCTGCGGCGACTTGATGGACTCGGCGTAGAGTTTCCGGTATTGCGCAAGGGATTGGACATGGGCTCGTTTGCTGAAAGCCGCTGACGGCTTGAATTTGCGGCCTTCCTTCTGCAGTGAAGTAATGTCGGTCTGCGCCATGGGTTGATCCCCCAAAAGAGTTCCGTTGCCAGCAAAACCATAGTAGCCGCGCCGGCGGCTTGCGGTCAAGAAATGTAGGGCGGGCTGATTCAGCCCGCCCTACCGCCGAAAACAACTATGAACTTCCCAACAGGAATCGGCTTACTTCACATCGGACGTGCAATTCGGGCAGCGGGTGGCCTTAATCGGGATTGTCGAGAAGCAACGGGGACATTCCTTCGTCGTCGGCGCAGAGGGGGCGGACGGAGCATGTTCCAGCCGACGTTTCATCGTGTTCATCGCCTTGATCATCAGAAAAATACAGAACGCGACGATGATGAAGTCGATGACATTGTTGATGAACTTGCCGTAGCTGATCACGACGGCAGGCGTCGTCACTTTGCCGGAAGCATCCACTACCGCGTCTTTCACCTTGAGTGCCAGGCTGCTAAAATCCATGCCACCCATCAGCGCTCCAATGGGCGGCATAATGATGTCATTAACCATCGACGAAACGATTTTGCCGAAGGCTGCGCCGATGATGATACCAACCGCCATGTCCACCACATTGCCCCGCATGGCGAATTCTTTGAATTCTTTCACCATTCCCATTGCGTTTCTCCTTTCGGAAAGAAGACTTGATTATTTCTGTGGACCGAACTTGTAGACCAGCGACGCCAGAATCGAGAGGTCGTTGGGCAGACGGCCAGCCGCGGGCGTGCTGTTGTAACGGTCTTGGAAAACAACGCGCAGGCTGAACTGCGAATTGATGGCGGCTTCCGCGCCGACTTCACTGATCAGCAGGTAGACGGTGAAGTCGTCTACTTTCGGCAAATAGTTGACCTCTTCCCATACTTTCGCTTGTTTACCCCAAGTATGCTCCCCGCGTTCTCCCACGTGAAGAGTGTAGAAATTGCTGTCAACGCCGCCTTCGCGGTCATGCTCGTAGCTGCCGCCGACCTCGCCATTGAGACGCGACGCATCGGTCTTGATGAAGTAATAGCCCAGCGCCGGCCCGACGACCTCTCGGTTCTGCAAATCCGCCACGTCATCGTGCCAGGCGTCCGCGCGCACATCGCCGAAAAAACGATCCGTGAACAAATGTTTGTAATCCGCAAATCCGTGAAAGTTTTCGGCGTTAACCACCTCGTTGCTCTTTTCGCCGAAATTATTCACGCCATATTGGCCATCCGCCCCAAAGCGCAATTCATCCGATTTCCAGAATTTCGCGATGTCCAGCGCGCCGTTGGCGGTGAGCGTCTTGCTGTTGCCCTTGGTGACAGACAAACCCAACGCAATGCTGCCATGCCAATCCTGGACGACATACTTGTCCGCCGGCGGCGGCGTTACTGCCGGCACATCGTCGGCGCGGGCAATGGTTCCGACAGCAGAAACGCCAGCAAGTAAAACGTATGGTATAAGTCGTCTCATAATCCTCTCCCGTAGATTAAGTTTGAAAAATCTCTTGCTTGTTAACCCAGCCTAAGCGTCGCAATGTTAGCAAAGGCCCACTTGCTTGCAAGCATTTAGAGTGTGTAGAATATTCCAGCTTTTGGGCCCCCATGGTTCATCACGACACAGTTAACGACGAGACAATGATCGCGCGCCGCCGCAGTGCGCGTGAAATCTTCACCCGCGTGTTTGCCTATCTTCGCCGCTATCCCTGGTTCGGCGTCGGCACGATGATTTGCGCCGTCATCTCAACGCTGGCGGGGCTCGCCTTCCCGAAGCTCACGCAGGTAATGATCGACAATGTCATCGCGCAGAAGCGCGTGGAATTGGTGCTGTGGATGGCTCTGGGTTTGTTGTTGGCCTGCTTTCTTCGCGATTTCTTCAACTTCGTGCGCATTCAGCTGAACAATCGATTCGAGCAACACGTCATCTTTGACATGCGATGCGATCTCTATGACAAGCTGCAAGGACTGTCGATCAATTACTACGATCAGCGGGCCACCGGCGACTTGATGACGCGCGTCATCGACGATGTGAATGCGGTCGAACGCGTGCTCATCGACGGCATTGAGCAGGGCACGACGGCGACGCTGGGGCTCGTCGGTGTAACTCTTATGATGATCAGCTTTGATCCGCGGCTGACGCTTTGGTCATTGCTGCCGATTCCGTTGTTGGCGATCGGTGCGGCGATTTACACAACCACTGCCCACAAACGTTATCGCGGTGTGCGCGAAGCAACGTCGGCGCTCAACGCGTTGTTGCTCGATAATCTTCAGGGCATTCGTCAGATCAAAGGCTTCGGACGCGAACCCCACGAGTTGGGACGTTTTGAGTCACGGGCGCAACGGTTGCGCGTGGCGACGTTGCGGGTGATGGGTGCGTGGTCGATGTATTCGCCAGCCATGGAATTCAGCGCATGGCTCGGATACGTCATTGTGTTCTGGCTTGGGGGACGCGCGGTGATCGCGGGCGAACTCAGCCTGGGCAAACTCGTCGGGTTCCTGGTGTATCTCGGCATGCTCTATCAGCCGGTGCGTTCGCTCCATGGTCTCAACCAGATATTTCAAGCCGGGCGCGCCGCCGGGGAACGCGTCTTCGATATTCTCGACGCGCCGATCGAAGTGGGCGAGAAGCCCGGCGCTCTCGCATTTGAAGGCCGTGTGCGCGGCAATGTTGAATTTCAGCGGGTCAGCTTCGAATATCGGGAGAACCTACCGGTGTTGCACGAAGTGACGATTCACGCCCAGCCCGGCGAAACGATCGCCCTCGTGGGGCCGACTGGTGCGGGGAAAACCACCGTGGTGAATTTGTTGCCGCGATTCTACGACGTGACAGACGGACGGATTCTCATCGACGGATTGGACATTCGCGAAGTGACGCTCGAATCTTTGCGGCGGCAGATCGGCATTGTGTCGCAAGAGGCCTTTCTATTCAATGGCACAATTCGCGAGAACATTCTGTACGGCCGGCTCGATGCGCCCGAGTCGGAGATGATCGAGGCCGCCAAAGCGGCAAACTGCCACGATTTTATCATGCGGTTGCCGGAAAGGTACGATTCAAGGGTAGGGGAGCGTGGCGTGAAACTGAGCGTTGGGGAAAAACAGCGCGTTAGCATCGCGCGCGCGCTGTTGAAAGATCCGCCGATTCTGATTCTCGACGAAGCGACCGCGAGCGTGGACACGGCCACGGAGAAACTGATTCAGGAAGCGCTGGAACGGCTGATGGCGCATCGCACCAGTTTCGTCATTGCTCACCGGCTGTCGACGGTCCGCAATGCCGACCAGATTCTGGTTTTGAAGGCTGGTCGGGTCATCGAACAGGGCACGCATGAGGAATTGATGGCGCTCGACGGATTGTACGCGCACCTCTGCCGGGTCCAATCCACGGCGTTGACGATTGAAGAGCAGATCGACGAAATGGAAGCCGACGCGACGACGCGGTAAAGGCGAGCCGCAGTGCAGTCTGCACGCAGCCCCGCCGAGTCTTGCACGCGCCTCCGCGATTGACTTTCCGCCCTGGCCCTCAGATCATCATCCCAATGACTGTATGCGATGTGCGGTTGAACAATCTGTCAAGAGTAAAGAGTTGACCCCAATGACACACCCCAATGACAATGAGACCCACGGGAAGGTGGTTACACCGGCTTTCAACCGTTCGCAATGCCGACCAGATTTTGGTCCTGCGCGCGGGCCGGGTGATCGAACGCGGCACGCACGAGGAATTGATGGCGCTCGACGGATTGTACGCGCATCTGTGCCGGGTTCAGTCCACCGCGCTCACGATTGAAGAACAGATCGACGAAATGGAAGCCGACGCGACGACGCGGTAAAGGCGAGCCGCAGTGCAGTTTGCGGCCAACAGTGCAGAGTGTCACATTCGCTCGCATGACAGACGTCGCGATTGACTTTCCGCCCCGCTTCTCAGATCATCGCAACGACACTGTGTGGGATACGGGATTGAACAATCTGTCAATAGTAAAGAGTTGACCCCTTTCATGCACAGAAAATCCTTGGCAGTCATTTCGGTCTTGGCATTAGTCTTGGCTTTTTGTGGTGCTGCATTCATTGAAGGCGCAAGTACAAGGCTAAGGCGGTTAGAGTGTTTGTCGAACTTGCACGCCATCCATCTCTCCATAGCAATGTACGCCGAGCGATACAACGGGGCTCTTCCGGAAAGCCTTCAGCAGCTTATCGACAGCGGCTTTCTCACCTCTACCCGTGCGCTCGTTTGTCCAGGGGCCGGCACATCAGCCGGGCCGAAGACAAACGTTTCAGAATGGACGGATTACTTCTACGTGAATTGGCAGCAGTATTATGGCACTAACGCTGTGCCGGATAGCTACCCCTTGATGTATGACAAGAGCCTGTCAAATCATAAAGGGCAAGGCGTGAACGTCGGTTTGGTTGACGGTTCGGTGCGGTGGGATCCCAAAGCAGTTTGGCTAAATGACTTTGCCCGCGCACACAAGGAATTTAACATTCCGCTCCCACAGTGAAATATCACTACAACTCTGCTAATCAGCGCACCAAGCGCACTGACGCCGACAATTCTTACTGGGACTACACGTACGACGCTCTAGGCCAAGTGACGAGTGGCCACCGGAAATGGTCGGACAATGAGTTCTAATGGGGTCAACTCTTTACAATTGACATTGTGAACACGGGACTGCATCCTCTCGTTCATGGCCCGACCGATTCGCGTAGAGTTTGAGGGCGCCATCTACCACGTGATGGCGCGCGGCAACGAGCGCAAGGCTGTCTTCCGTGATAACAAGGATCGACAGCGGTTCTTGGACACGTTGGCCGAGATGGTGGAGCGGTTCGGGGTGCGGATTCATGCCTATTGTCTGATGGGCAACCATTATCACCTGCTGGTCGGCACGCCACGCGGGAATCTGTCGCAGGCGATGGGTTGGTTGCAGGTGACGTACACCGTGCGGTTCAACCGCCGGCACCGGCGCAGCGGGCATTTGTTTCAGGGACGATTCAAGGCGCACCTGGTGGAGGCGGACGAGTACGGGCGGTGGCTGGTGGTGTACATGCATTTGAATCCAGTGCGGCCACGGCAAAAGGCGGCGACGCTGTCAGCGGAGCGACGGTCGGAATTGGAGCGCTACGCTTGGAGCAGTCATCGAGACTATGCGGGGTTGCGGAAGCCGGCGCCGTGGCTGGATCTGGATTGGCTGAGGTATTGGGGAAAGAGCCCAAAGGAAGCTCAACGAGAGTATCGGAAGGAGATGGCCCTAGCGTTCGGCAAACCGGTGGAGAGTCCATGGGAGAAGTTGCAGGGAGGGCTCGTGCTGGGAGGCGAAGGGTTGTTGGGTCGCGTACACCGCTCGCTGGGTCGAGGACGAGATTTGGAAGGCGCGCGGTGGGCAGTGCAGCAGTCCGCCGGGAAGATTCGGGAGCAAGTGCGGCGACTGGTCAACGATGAACCTGATGACCGGGTGAAGATTTGGGCCAGAATCCGACTGGGCGCAGAGCGTGGAATCGATGTGGCGCGGGAGTATGGCTATCGGGACGGAGCTGGGGTAACGCAGGTGGTGCGCCGTTTGGAACAGGCGGCAAAGTCTGACAAGCGGTTGCTCCAACGGCTGAATGAACTGAAGACGGCGTGCGCGCAGGCTGCTGTAGCGCCTTAGAGCCGCTAACAAAACTATAGTCGCAGGCTTCAGCCTGCGCGGGAAGACGCACCCGTAAAGGGTGCGGCTACACGGAAATCGGTTTTGTTAGGTGCTTTTAATGCTAGGCGGATGTTGTGGCTGGCTGGCTCACATCGGCTGTGGCGTTTTCGGTTTCTTCCAGCTTGAGATACTTTGTAACCGCAGGCCGCAGTTCGGTGGCGATGTGCGCTTCGTCGACTACAGCATCAGCCCGGTGGATGGTTTGACCGGATTCGTGAATCACAATCACGGGCAGCGTCCGCGTTGCGGAGTTGGACTTCAGATGCTGGAGCAGGGTAATCGTGTTAATCCTGGATGGCCGGGCGTCGAGCACCACGACGTCTGGTGAACCGCGCTCGGCAGTGCCAATGGCATCGGCGAACACAGTGACGATGGAACAAAGCACGCGGGGATGTTCGAGCTCGGCGATCAGGGGGGCCGCTGTATCTGGCCGGGTACAGATGAGAACTTTTTTGAAACCGCAGGCATTCCGGATATGCCAGACCACATCGTGCAATGCGGAGGATCCTTTGGTGAAAAAATGCCGCGCGCCGAGCGCCCGCGCGAGCTGCACGTCGTTGCTCGTGCCTCGATTCGAAAGCATGAAGACGGGTATGTTTGCCAGCCCGGGGTCCTCGTGAATCTGCTTTAGGACCTGAAGCCCGTCCATCTTCGGCAGCATGATATCCAGGAGAATGAGGTCGGGACGGAGTTCCTGCGCGTTTTTCCAGCCTTGTTCGCCGTCGTCGGCAGTGAAGACCTGAAATCCTTCTCGCTGTAATCGTTCCCGAAAGATTCGTTGGATGTGTTGGTTGTCTTCAATCAATAACAGGCGCGGCATGGTTATTTTACCTCCAAGAGATGGGCGACTTGCTTCAAAACGCTGGTCACTTTGAAATTCTCTTTGTTGATGAAAGCAAACTGGTGCGTTTGCAGCGCGGCGGACTCGTGTTGATCCAGCATCACGCCGGAGATGATCAGCACCTCAGTGTCCTTGAATTTCCCGTGCTCGGTCAGGTGACGGATCACGCCCCAGCCATCAAGTTCTGGAAGATTCAAATCCAACAACAGCAAATCCGGTTTGTTCTCCTCGAGTTTGGTGATCGCTTCCCGGCCCGTGGCGGCCTCAGCGATCTGGTAACCTTCTTCGCTCAGGGCGCACTTCAGCACTTCGCGAAAGCTTTCCTCATCATCGACAAGGAGAATGTTTTTCTTGCCGGTGGACGCGGCGGCCCGGACGCTGCGCAGTACGTCTTGAGGACGGAGCGGAGACGCTACCGTCAACGGCGCTCCCAGTCCCCGAGCTCCGTCGTCGGAAAGGAAAATCGTCGGAATGTTTTTCGTTTCCGGCTTGAGCTTCAATTCCTGAAAAATCGACCACAACTCGGCGGAAGCACTTTGCGCATCCAGCAGGATGGCCAACGGCTGTAGCTTGCAGGCCAGGGTTATCGCTTCCTCGCCATCGCGGGCCGTCCGAACCGTGTACTCACGCGAACCGAGTCCGTCGGCAAGGATCCGCGCGATGTCAGGCCGCCCGCTGACCACGAGGACGACGCGCTGCCCTTCGCTGGTGGCGTCAGGCGCCAGACTGCCCGCGGCGGCGATCCGGGAACGAAGTCGCTGGATGCCGGCGATTTCCCCGTAATTCCGGGGCAGCGAGACAGTCACAGTGGTTCCCGTGCCAGGGGTGCTCTGGATTTTGATCTCACCGGCGAGAAGCTCGACCAGTTGCCGGGTGATATAGAGACCAAGGCCGGTGCCGGCGTGGGAGCGGTGGGCCGAACTGTCAACCTGATAGAATTTCTCGAAAATCTTGGTGAGTTGATCGGCTGGAATCCCGCACCCGGTGTCTTGAGCACTAATATCGACGTGGTCACCATCGGGCGCGGAAATCGAAATGGTCACTTTCCCGTGATCGGTGAATTTGATGGCATTTCCGACGAGGTTGATGAGGATCTGTTTGAGTTTTCCCCGGTCGGTGCGAATCACGGGGTCCGCTGCGGGCACACTTGAACCGAGTTCGATCCGTTTGGCATTTGCCAGCGGTTTCAATTGATCGATCAGTTCGCTCAGCAAATCTCGCAAGTCGAACGACTGCAGAATCAGGTCCGCCCGCCCACTCTCAATCCGGGAAAGATCGAGAAGATTATTCACAAGATCCAGCAGGTCTTGCGCACTTTCGCGAATATAGCGGATGGTCTGCTCCTGTTCATCGGTCATGGTGCCGTACACGTTGTCCAGGAGCAGTTCGGCGTAGCCCACGATCGCATGAATGGGAGTGCGCAGTTCGTGGCTACAGTTGGCGAGAAACTCGGCTTTAAGCCGGTTCACGTTTTCCAATTGGCGCACCTGTTCGGGCGTCATTACCTCGGAATTGTTGTTGGTCATTCTCACCGACAAGGGCGGAGGCAGTTAAAGGTGTGAAAGTGGCGGGTGGGACCAAGCCCGCTCGCGCCGGCCCCGAAAGTTCTCGGGGCCAGCCAGATTCAGCCGTCTAAGACTGCACGGAGGTGCTGGTCGGACTGTCCAGCTCTTCCTGCAGACTGACTGCGCCTTCAAACAGCTCGGTAAACCCGCCGATCGCGGAGGCGATTTGCGGCGCCTTATCGAGGCAAAGTTGGCTGAGTTTTTGGCATTGGGCTGGATTGCGTTGCGTCAACTCCGCCATCGCCATGATGACGGCGACGTTGTTATTGACGGCGTGGCGAACGGTGCGCAAATTCTGATACAGCGCTTCCATCTGCTTGTGCAATTGTTCCAACTGTTTATCGCTTTGTTTCATAGCGCCCCGATCAAGTTCCGTTGCAGTGGCTTCCATGGATCTTGTTCCCTCTTTGATTTGTTCACTAGCTCTCGCAATAATTAGGACAGTTTCCTTTGAGCAGGTGATATGCCAGCGCCCGACTGCGTGATTTCACTGGGATAAAGGAAGGGGGGTGCTATAATGGAAACTTTGAAGTCATGCAAATTTCGTCGAGGTGAGCGATGGCCAAAGATTCCATCATCATTGCCGGTGCGCGGGAGCACAACCTCAAGAATATCCACCTCAGCCTCCCGCGTGAGAAACTCATCGTCGTTACGGGACTGAGCGGTTCGGGCAAATCGAGTCTCGCGTTCGACACCATCTATGCCGAGGGACAACGGAAGTATGTCGAAAGCCTCTCGGCTTACGCCCGGCAGTTTCTGGAACAATTGCAGAAACCCGATGTGGATTATATTGAAGGTCTTTCGCCCGCCATCGCGATTGAACAGCGTTTTGCCGGCAACAATCCGCGTTCGACCATTGCCACGACTACCGAGATTTACGAGTATCTGCGACTGCTCTTTGCCAATATTGGCCGGCCGCATTGCTACCGTTGCGGGCGCCCCATCACCACGCAAACCACCAGCCAGATCGTGGACCAGATTCTCGGGCTGGGTGAGGGAACGCAACTGATGCTGCTGGCTCCGCTCGTGCGTGGCCGCAAAGGTGAATTCCGCGACGTCTTTGCCCGCATCAAACGCGAAGGCTTCGTCCGCGCCCGCATCGATGGCGAGATTCGCGACGTGACAGAAAGCGTCAAGCTCGACAAACGCCGCAACCATCACATCGAACTGGTCGTGGACCGGCTCGTGCTCTCTACGAAAACGCGCGCGCGCCTGGCGGATTCCGTCGAGACGACTCTGAAGTGGGGGACGGGATTGTTGATGGCGCTTTATCGCACGCCGACGACGCCGGTCACCGCGCCATGGGAGGAACGTTTTTACAGTAGCCAGAATGCCTGTCCCGAATGCGGCATCAGCTACGGTGAATTTACGCCCCGTCATTTCTCCTTCAATTCGCCGGACGGCGCGTGCCGAACTTGTCACGGCCTGGGAACCAAACTGTTTCTTGATCCCGATCTGATCGTGCCCGACCGCAACAAATCGGTGGCGAACGGCGCGATCGCTGCTTGGCGCCGTGGCGGAAGGCGGTTGCTAATTTACTACAAAATGTTGCTGCGCGGCTTGGCGAAACATTATGGCGTGGATCTCGAAGTCCCGTACAAGGATTTGCCGGAGAAAGTCCAGAAGGAATTGCTGTACGGCTCGGGCAAAGAAGAAATTGAGTTCACGTACTGGCGCAAAGGCGCCTGGCGCAAAATGACCAAACCGTTCGAAGGAGTCATTCCGAATCTTGAACGGCTTTACGAAGAAACCGATAGCGAATTCACCAAAGCGCGGCTGCAACAATACATGGTGGCGATGCAATGTCCGGACTGCAAAGGGGCCCGGCTCCGTCCTGAGAGTCTTGCCGTCACCGTGGGCGACAAATCGATCATCGATGTGACCCGCCTGAGCATCGAGGAAGCGCTGGTCTTCCTCTCCTCATTGAATTTGTCCGAGTTTGAACGACAGGTGTCGGCTGAAATCATCAAAGAAGTCATTTCTCGCCTCACATTTCTCAAGAACGTCGGATTGTCATATCTGACGCTTGAGCGGCAAAGCGATACGCTGTCGGGCGGTGAAGCACAACGGATTCGGTTGGCGACGCAGGTGGGCGCCGGTCTGGTGGGCGTTCTGTACGTGCTCGACGAACCGAGCATCGGGTTGCATCAACGAGACAATCGGCGATTGCTCGACACGCTCAAAGGACTT
>DATIZX010000145.1:0-56389 GCA_035516795.1 Verrucomicrobiia bacterium | reverse complement strand
CGGCACCGGTTGAATCGATACGTCGGGCAGATTCGGCGCCAATTGGGCCGCGGTAGGCGGAACATCGCTATCCATTACCAGTCGCACTCGATCGCCTTGAATGAGCGCATCCACGACCCCCACGGCTGCGGCCAGCGTGCTCTGTAAGACGCGTTCGCTCACGCTCGGCGCGGTCGTCCGATACGTCCGGCCGTGCGATCGCTCGCGGAATTCGCGCGGCGGACCCGATCCCAACACTTCTCCGTCGTACATCAGAATCACTTCGTCACAACGTTCCGCTTCGTCGAGGTAGGCGGTGCTCAGCAGCACGGTCATCGCTTCCTGCTGCACCAGCCGGTAAACGATCTGCCAGAGTTCGCGTCGCGAAACGGGGTCGACGCCGACGGTGGGTTCGTCAAGCAGCAGCAATTCTGGCGGGCGCACCAGCGTGCAGGCCAGTCCGAGTTTTTGTTTCATCCCGCCCGATAACCGTCCGGCAAGCCGCTTCGTAAACCGGGCCAGACCGGTCATGCGCATCAATTCTTCGTAGCGGGCAGCACGATCGGAGAGCGGCACGCCCTGCAAATCGGCGTAGAGATTGAGGTTTTCCTGAACGGACAGGTCTTCGTAGAGACCAAAGCGTTGCGGCATGTAGCCAAGCCGGGCCTGCACGGCGAGAGATTCGCGCGTGGCATCGAACCCAAGCGCCCTGATTTGGCCTTCGTCAGGTGCGAGCAGTCCGACCGCGAGTCGCATCAGAGTCGTTTTGCCGGCACCATCCGGCCCGATCAAGCCTGTGACCCGGCCGCGGCGGACAGCGAGATTGACGTTGCGCAGAGCGTGAACCGTGCGGTCGCCGGCCAGAAACTGTTTCGACACGCTGCGGAACTCCAGCAGAAAATCGGCTTGATGGGATGTGCCGGAGGCGTCCATGCCGGTTGGATGTTAAGGGCGGCTTGGCTGGTTCAGGGGAACGGTCACGACCGCCGGCATGCCCAGCCGGAGTTCACCTTGCGGATTGCGCACGAAGACGCGGACCTGATAAACGAGTTTGGTGCGCACTTCGGAAGTTTCCACCGTCTTCGGTGTGAACTCCGCCGTGGGCGATATGAACCCGATCCAGCCATCGTATTGTTTGCCGGGGAAACTGTCGGTCGTCAGTGTAGCTTTCATCCCGAGGCGGATTTTGCCGAGATCGGTCTCCGCCACGTACGCCCGAACCCAGAGCGGATCATCGAGCGCCAGCGTGAAGACCGGTTTCTGTGGAGAAGCCATGTCGCCAGGTTCGAGTAGCCGGGCTTCGATGACGCCGTTGGTGGGGGCGTACAGTTTCGCGTTGGCCAGGTCCTGCTGCGCCAGATCCAACTGGGCTTCATTGGCCTTCAACGTCGCTTTCGCCGCGGCGATGTCCTCTTGGCGCGGACCGATTACCATCAGGTCGTAGGTTTCTTTCGCTGCCGCCAGCCGGGCGGTGGCAACGTCGAGCGCCGCGCGGGCGTCATCATAGTCTTGGGGGGCAACGACGCCTTGTGCGTGCAGATCGTTGGCGCGCTTGAACGTCAATTCGGCGTTCTGGAGATCAGCCTTGGCCGCCTCCATGTCCGCCTTGACCTTGCGAATTTCTTCCGGCCGATTGCCGGCATCCAGGCGGGCAACGACCTCGCGTTGTGCAGCCAGCCTCGCCGCTTGGTCGGCCACGTTGGCTTCGAATCGGCGCGTGTCCAGTGTGGCCAGCAGTTGGCCAGCCCGGAAGCGGTCACCCTCCTGGACCAGCATCGAGACGATGCGCTCGCTGTCATTAAACGCGAGCTGCACCTGGCGAATATCCACGTTCCCGAACAGCACCAGTTGACCGGCAGCAGCCGCTTGGTTACGAGTTCGCCAGAGCCAGACACCGACGGCCGCAGCGCCAATGATCAATAGCCCCACCAAGATGCGAATCCGACGACGTTTCATGCTTTCTGTCCTTTGTAATGGTCGCGCCGCCGCGCGCCGTCAACCGTGGCTGGCGGTTTCAGCAGCAGTCACAGAGTGAGCCATCATCCTACCAGCAGAACGCCTTCGGTAACAATCCCGCAAACCACGGCGTCAGCGCCGGACGCAGTGCGCGTCTGACCAACCGCTTGGCAATGGGTCCGGGCTTTGCGCAAAGTACCGACGTTGGAAATACAACGCCACATTGACGAGGCCGATGAGCACCGGCACTTCCACCAACGGACCGATAACGGCGGCAAACGCGGCGCCGGAGTTGATCCCAAAAACGGCGACCGCCACGGCGATGGCCAACTCGAAATTATTGCTGGCGGCAGTGAACGATACGGTCGCGGTCTTGGAGTAATCCGCTCCCACCTTGCGTCCGAGCCAGAAGCTCACGAGAAACATCACGACAAAGTAGATCAACAGCGGCACGGCAATCCGCAGCACATCGAGCGGGATGCGAACGATCCGATCGCCTTGGAGGCTAAACATCACCAGAATCGTGAACAGCAGCGCCACCAAGGTCAGCGGGCTGATCCGCGGAATGAACGTGCGCTCGTACCACTGGCGGCCTTTCACCTTGAGCAACGTAAAGCGAGTCACCAGTCCGGCAAGAAACGGGATGCCGAGATAAACAAACACGCTTTTGGCGATCTGGGCCATGCTCACCTCGACCACGCTGCCCCGGAGACCGAACAACGGCGGCAGCTTGGTGATGAAGATCCAAGCAAACAAACTATAGAAGAGCACTTGAAACACGCTGTTCAATGCCACCAGCCCGGCGCAATATTCCGTGTCGCCCCTGGCTAACTCATTCCAGACGATCACCATGGCGATGCAGCGGGCCAGTCCGATCATGATGAGACCGACCATGTACTCGGGGTGGTTACGTAGAAAAATGATGGCCAAGGTAAACATGAGCACCGGGCCGATCACCCAGTTCTGCAGAAGCGACAGGCCCAGCACCTTCCAATTGCGAAACACGTCACCCATCTCCTCGTATTTCACCTTCGCCAGTGGCGGATACATCATCAGGATCAGCCCGACGGCAATGGGAATGTTCGTCGTACCCACTTGAAAGCGATTGATGAACCCCTCTACGCCAGGCACCAAGTAGCCGACGGCCACGCCCGCGCCCATCGCGAGGAAGATCCACAGTGTCAGGTACCGGTCTAGGAAAGAAAGCTTGCGAGTAACGTGCTCAGTCATGTTTTTGGAATGCGGCGACTTGTCGCCGCCGTGTTGTTCGTTCTTAGCTGGTTTATGGAAAAGCGCCGACAAGTCGGTGCTCTCCATATTCATCCGCAAATCACCCGTTTGGTCTTCTTGCCGCGTTCAACGTCGCGTTTGAGAAAATCGAATTCCTGAAAGCACCCGCGCACGCATTTCAGCAGTGCCGCATGGACCGGGTCCCTAGCCTTGGCGAGTGAGTATATGATCATCTTGCCGTGGCGTTCGACCTCCACCAGACCGCTGCGGCGGAGATACGCCAGATGCCGCGAGATGGTCGGTTGGGGCACACGTAGAACGTTTTGGAATTCGCAGACACAGTGGTCGCGTTGGGCCAGCAGGTTGAGAATCCGCACGCGGGTTTCATCGGAGAACGCCTTGAAGAGTTGATTCGGTTTGTCCATGGGTCAGCGCGCTGGTTTGTGGGCGGTCACCGCCAGGCTCGTGATGTAATCTTTGGGCTCAGTATCTGGCGGGAGATGATCCATGATCTTGCGATACAATGGATCATTCCAGTCGGCTTTGGCTTGAATGTAATCTGGTTTGGAAACGAGCTGGAGGTCCGTCAGTCCCGCGGCGCGAATCATTTGCTCGGTTTCTTCGACGAGGACCGCGCCCGCAACGCATCCAACGAGCGCCTCGGCCATTTTGCGAATCGCCGCCGGCACTGGCTTCAGCAACGCAAGGTCTGACACGGCTGCCCGACCACCGGGCCTGAGCACCCGAACGATCTCGCGCCAAACCTGCGGCTTGTCGGGAGAAAGATTGATGACACAATTCGAGATGATGACGTCCACGCTGGCATCCGCAACCGGCAAGTGTTCGATCTCGCCCAGGCGGAACTCGACGTTGTTCAAGCCGGTCCGTTTGCGGTACGACTCGATATTGCCCCGGGCCTTCGAGAGCATCTCCGGGGTCATATCCACGCCGATCGCGCGACCGGTCGGGCCAACTTTGCTTCCGGCAATAAATACATCGAATCCACCGCCGCTGCCAAGGTCGAGGACGACTTCGCCGGCCTTCAACGAGGCGATGGCCGTCGGATTGCCGCAGGACAACCCCATGTTGGCGCCTTCCGGTACAACGTTGAGTTCTTCTGCTGCATAGCCAATTTGCTGGACCAGGTCGTCCGAGCATTTCCTACTGGAACCGCAGCACGAACTACTGGTTTTGGCAATTTCACTGTAACCCTTGCGCACGTTGGCGCGGATGTTCTCTGCATCATTCAATGTTTTCGGTTCATTCATGTTGTTTTCTCCTGTAGCCGCGAAAGAGTTTCGCCGTCACAGAAACGGTCGATTCGGGAGCAGATCTCGTCCCGCACGCGGCGAAAGACTTTCATCTTCTGTTCCTCACTACCTTGCGTTCGGGCCGGATCATCGAAACTCCAGTGCAACTGTTCGGCAGCACCAGCGTAATTCGGACACGCTTCTCGGGCTGTATCACATACGGTGATTAGGTAGTCGAACTTCTCACCTGCGAACGCATCGAGCGACCTGGATGCGTGGCTCGAAATGTCGACGCCGATTTCCCGCATGGCCTTGATCGCCAGCGGATGAACGTAACCCGCCGGCTTGGCCCCGGCGCTGAACGCCTCGAACCGGTCGCTGCCGAGTGCGCGCAGAAAACCTTCGGCCATCTGACTGCGACAGGAGTTGCCCGTGCAAAGAAACAGGACGCGTATTTTCTTCATGTGGCGTCAAACATATTCGCTCAAGCGAATATGTCAAGATTGCGTGTTGCACACAATATTGAGAAAGCCGGGTTCCCCAATTGAGGGTGCGCCTATTCGCGGTCTTCTGGGTTCCGGGCGGTCCCGAGATTCAAGCTTTCTGCGTCATCTGCAGCAACAACGCATCGACCCCCTTTACCGTTGCTTCATCCATTCTTATTACTGGCGGCCAGGAACGCGTATTGGCTTCACCCGGCAGCTTATGTGTGGCATCGATGCCAATTTTGCTGCCAAAACCCATGACCGGCGTGGCGTGGTCCAGCACGTCGGCCGGTCCTTTGGTGAAAATGATGTCGCGCTCGGGATCGATGTTGGCGCACAGACGGAACAAGACTTCGCTGGTGTCGTGCACGTTTACGTCGGCATCGACGACGACAATCATCTTGGTGAACATCATCTGGCCCATGCCCCACAGGCCATGCATCACCTTCATTGCATGATACGGGAACTGTTTTTTGATCGAGACCACGACGAGATTGTGGAACACACCCTCCGCAGGCAGCGCCATGTCCACGATTTCGGGGAAGTTCATTTTGAACACGGGCAGAAAAATCCGCACGCTGGCCAGGCCCATGTAGAAATCTTCCATCGGCGGGACGCCGACGATCGTGCTCGGATAAATGGCGCCGCGTCGATGCGCAATCCGCTCCACGTGGAACTTCGGATACGGCTCCGGTAAAGTGTAGTAGCCTGTGTGATCGCCGAACGGTCCTTCGAGTTCGAGCTTTCCCTCCGGTTCAACATAGCCCTCGATCACAAAATCGCAATCGGCCGGTACTTCCAGATCGTTGGTCTGACACCTCACCATTTCAACAGATTTCTTGCGGAGAAAACCGGCAAACATCATCTCATCAATGCCATCCGGCAGGGGCGCGGTCGCCGCAAACTCATACGACGGATCCCCGCCCAACCCCACCGCTACCGGCATCCGCCTTTTCAATTCCATGTACCGCCGCCAATGCCGTGCCCCGGTCTTGTGCAACTGCCAGTGCATGAAGGTCGCGCGCTCGTCAACGACCTGCATCCGGTAGGTGCCGACGTTGCGCGAGCCATTGTCCGGATCACGCGTAATCACGAGTGGCATGCAAACGAATCGGCCCGCATCTTGTGGCCAGCATTTCTGAATTGGCAACGCGCTCAACCCGGGCAGCTCTTGCATGGGCTCCCCCTTAACCACGCTTTTGGGCTTGGCGTGCCGCAGCTCCAACGCCGTGCCGATAAGTCCAATCGCTTCCTTGAACGAAGTCGGCGGTTTGGCTTTCAGCAACCCTTCGAGCTCGTGAGCAATGTCCTCAACATCGTTGACGCCGAGTGCCAGCGCCATCCGCTTGCGCGAACCGTAAGCGTTGATCAACAACGGAAAATGCGATCCTCTGCATTTCTCGAACAGCAACGCCTTGCCGCCACCGGGCAATTTCATCTCGCGGTCGGCGATCTCGGTGATTTCCAAGACGGGATCGACTTCGGCGGAAATGCGTTTTAGTTCTCCCGCGGCCTCCAGCTTCTCGACAAAACTGCGCAAGGAATCGTAAGCCATGTCGGTGGTTTATACACCACCAAGACCCCAAGACACAAAGGCGTTCTTGGAGGGGTCGTACCCCGAGTGGGGAAGTCGATTTTAGTTTCTCCTGAGTTGGAGCGGTTGTGACCCATGAGCCAAGAATTCGGGTGAATTCAAGGGTGGCAAAGGCTACAATGCCATCGCGTCATGAAAACGATTTCGCTCAAAACCTCCGTCCCCGGTCCCAAAAGTCAGGCGCTGCTCGCGCGGCGAAAAGCGGCGGTGCCACAAGGACCATTCAATATCGCCCCGATTTTCGTCGAGCGTGGCGAAGGCGCGACGGTCACAGATGTTGACGGCAACGTGCTGCTGGATTTCTCAGGCGGGCTCGGCTCGCTCAATCTCGGACATGGCAATGCAAAAGTTGTCGAGGCCGTCACGGAGCAAGCGCAGAGATTCCTGCACACCTGCTTCCATATTACACAATACGAGCCGTATGTCGCTCTGGCGGAAAAACTGAACGCGATCACCCCGGGCGGTATTGCGAAGAAGACTTTGTTGGTAAACAGTGGCGCGGAGGCGGTCGAAAACGCGGTCAAGATTGCGCGTTATTACACGAAGCGTCCGGCGGTTGTTGGATTCGAGCACGGTTTTGCGGGGCGCACATTATTGACGATGTCGCTCACCAGCAAAGTCATGCCGTACAAATTCGGGTTTGGCCCGCTCGCCCCCGAAGTATACCGGCTGCCGTACCCGTACGAATACCGCAGTGAGCTCGACGTTGATGGAATGATCGCGCAAATGCACGAGTTCTTCCAAACGCACGTGGATCCCAAGCAGGTTGCCTGTGTGGTGATGGAACTGGTTTTGGGCGAGGGCGGGTTTGTTGTTGCTCCGTCCCGGTACGTCCAGGCGCTGGCAAAATTCTGCAAAGCCAACGGCATTCTGTTTGTCGCTGACGAAATACAGAGCGGCTTCGCACGAACGGGCAAAATGTTTGCGACGGAACACTATGATTTCGAGCCCGACCTGATCACGATGGCCAAGTCGCTGGCGGGCGGAATGCCCATCTCGGCAGTGACCGGCCGTGCGGAAATCATGGACAGCGTTCACGTCGGCGGGCTCGGCGGTACATACGGTGGAAATCCCGTGGCTTGTGCCGCGGCATTAGCGACGATCGAAGAAATGCAGCGTCTGAATTTGCCCGCCTGCGCGGAAAAGATTGGAGAGAAATTGCGCGGCAGGGCCCTGGATTGGCAGAAGAGACATCCGCTGATCGGCGATGTCCGCGGACTCGGCGCGATGGTGGCGATCGAGTTTGTCCAAGATCGCAAGACCAAGGCGCCCGCCAAGGAGTTCAACGTCGATCTCGTGAAACGGTGCGTTGAAAACGGCGTCATTCTCATTTATGCCGGCACGCACAGTAACTGCCTGCGCTATCTTGTCCCGCCCGTGATTACCAATGACCAACTCGATGAAGGCTTGGCTGTGATTGAGAACCAACTATTCCATCGCAAATGAGTACAAATCGAAATTTCGTCGTTTTGGGCGGCGCGGGCGTGATCGGGCGCATTGTTGTCCGCGATCTCTATGAATCGAACGCACGCAACCGTATTTTGATTGCTGACTACAATGAAGTCGTTGCACGGCAGTACGGCTGTTCTTTCCGAAGTAAACGTGTTCGCTCCGCCCCGGCTGACGCGAAGCAACCCGCCCAATTGGCGAAACTCTTTCGCGGTCACACAGTCGTCATCAACTGCACGCAGCACGATTTCAACTTGAAGGTCATGCGCGCGGCCTTGGCGGCGTCGGTTCATTACGTGGATCTCGGTGGCTTGTTTTATTGGACGCGCCGGCAACTGAAGCTGGACCAACAATTCAAGCAAGCTGGTTTGACAGCTATCCTTGGGGCCGGCTGCGCTCCCGGGATTACCAACGTGATGACCCGGGCCGCTGCAGATAAGTTGCAGCGCTTGCAGTCGGTGAAAATTCGCGTCGGCACCAGAAGCTTTACCCCACCTGTGAAGAGCTTTTATTTCCCCTACTCAGCCCAGACGATCGTCGAGGAATTCACTCTGACCCCTTGGGTTTTCGATCACGGCAAATTCCGCGAAGTAAAACCACGGACAGGGTGGGAGCTGACGAATTTTCCGCCGCCGGTAGGCCGGCAATGGCTCGTGCGGACCCGCCACAGTGAAGTGGCGACGATCCCGCTAACGTTTCGGGAGCGTGGTTTGAAGTTCTGCGATTTCAAAGTGGGATTCGACAAGGCCTTTGTGAGTGAAGTCGTCAAACGGCTCAAGAACGGGTGGACGATACGCGATTTTGCCAAGTTACCCGCGCCACACAGCGAACCGAATGACTACGAAATCTCTCGGGTGATCGTGGAGGGCAGGAACGGCGGCGACCGCAAAACGGTAACGGTGGATTGCCACGCCCGGTCAAATCGGCGCTGGTACGCCGGTGGAGGAGATATTGACACTGGCTGCCCGCCGTCGATCGTGGCCCAGATGATCGCCAGCGGGCTGCTCACAAAGCGCGGCGTACTGCCTCCAGAAATTGCAGTTCCGGTCGCCTCGTTCTTTGCAGAACTTCGCAAGCGCGGGATGCGGATTGAACTGAAAGAGAGTCAACCATGAAAATGTGCATCGGCGGCAAGTGGATCGATAAATCGCAAAAGATCAATGTAATCCATCCTTATGACAACTCCGTTATCGATACTGTACCGCACGCAACCTTGACGGACGTCGACGCGGCGCTCAGCGCGGCGGTGCGCGGCGCGAAGTTGATGGCGCAATTGACGGCGTGGGAGCGTTGTCAGATTCTTGCGAAGGCGGCCGAGAAACTCGAATCGCGAGCGGAAGAATTCACCCGGACCATTACGCTGGAGGAAGGAAAGGTCATTGCTGAGTCGCGATTTGAAGTCAGTCGTGCCGTGCAGACGTTCATCCTCTCGGCAGAGGAGGCGAAAAGGATTCACGGCGAAACCGTGCCCCTCGATGCCACGCCGGGGGTAAAGAACCAGATGGGGTTCACGCTACGGGTTCCCTGCGGCGTGGTGGTGGCCATCACGCCGTTTAACTTTCCTTTGAACCTTGTGGCTCATAAGGTCGCACCGGCCCTCGCTGCGGGCAACGCGGTGGTCATCAAGGCGCCTTCGACCACGCCGTTGTCGGCACTTAAGCTGACGGAATTGCTATTCGAATGCGGCTTGCCCTCCGAGGCAATTTCGTGCCTGACGGGCCCGGGCGGGGAATTGGGAGATGCCCTGTGCAGCGATAAGCGCGTTCGCAAAATCACTTTCACTGGAAGTGTTCCCGTCGGAGAACGGATCTGCCGGACGGCTGGCATCAAGAAGGTTACAATGGAACTCGGAAGCAATTCGCCGATTATCGTGATGGCCGATGCGGATCTGAATAAGGTCGCGGAGGCCATCGCCGCAACGGGCTACTCCAATGCTGGCCAAGTTTGCATCTCGACCCAACGAGTGCTCGCCCAACACAAGGTTTACGAGGACCTACTGGAGGCCTCGAAAACCAAGGTCGCCGCCCTCACCACGGGCAATCCAGTTGACGAGAAGACGAAGGTGGGACCAATGATTCGCGAACAAGAGGCAATCCGCGTGGAGCAATGGATCTCTGAGGCCGTAAGGCAAGGAGGGCGCATCATTACTGGCGGCGCCCGACGTGGGGCGATGTATCTGCCTACGATTGTGGCAGATGTGAAGCCAGATATGCGCATTTCGTGCGATGAATTATTCGGACCGGCAGTTGCCTTTACTCCATTTCAAGATATTGATGAAGCGCTCGCATTGGCCAACAGTAGCCGTTACGGCTTGGCCGCCGGAGTATTCACCGAAAGCGTGGACACAGCGATGAAGTTTGCGCGAGAACTGGAAACAGGCAATATCCATATCAACTGGGGACCGGCATGGCGCGCCGATTTGATGCCTTACGGCGGCCTGAAAGAGAGCGGTTTCGGCAAGGAAGGTCCGCGTTATGCCGTGGAAGAAATGACCGAATTGAAAATGGTGGTTTTCCACCTCAAAAATTGAAAGTGTTGACGTGTTTTCAAAATCTGTGCTACAAGTGCCCACGATAGTGGGGGACACTGACACCGGGGGAAGTGGCAAAGTCAACGTGCTGATATGCGAACTGTTGCACAGCCATGGTCGGGAGGCGCGTCAAGTGTGGACACGCAGCTACAGAATCATAGCATCAAGGTCGAGCGTAAGAATTTTACGTTCGATCTCAGGGAAAATCCGCGCGGGCGTTTTCTGCGGATTATTGAGGAGGTCAATGGTCGCCGCGACGCAATCATTATCCCCCTGACCGGAATCGAAGAGTTCCGCGATGCACTGAACGAAATGATCAAGTTCAGTAAGACTCTTTCGCCAAGTACCTGATCCTCGGCAAATTTCTCAATTGTTGCCGTGTTGCTGTTCGGAGATAGAAATCCGATTGGCGACGGGGGGGGGGTTTGTCTTTTCTGAAGTTAGCTCCTGAAGGCATTCCGCCGCTTGGTCACGCACGTTTGGGTCAGGATCCCTCAGCAGAATATTCAATGAATTCGTGGCCTCCGCTTGTCCAGATTCTGCCAGCGATTCGGCCGCTTGGCGCCGCACGTCTACATCTCCACTGTAAATCGCCTGCTCTAACACGCCGAGCGCGGCAGGATCGTGAAGTCTCGCCAGCGCCACGGCAATAGCAAACCGTTGTTTGGCTGCGGCCGAACCCAATCCGCGCTTCAACAGCGCATGCGTGGAATCCGAAGCAAGGTCATATAGCGCAGTGGCGGCGCTATAGCGGACATAGCCATCCTGGTCCGACAACAGTTGAATGAGCCAGCCTACGCTTCGAGGGTCGCCGATTCTTCCAAAAGCCGTTGCCGCTTCAGCCCGGACAAACCAATTGTCATCGCCGAGCAGCCGAAAGAGCGGCTTCACAGCCTCCGGACTCTTTATTTCGCCGAGGGCTCGAGCGCAATACCGGCGCACGTTCGGGTCCGGGTCGCCCAAGGCACGGATCAAGCCGTTAAAATCCCCCTGGACGGGATGTTCGGCGATGAGTTTGGCGACATTCAGGCGAACAATCGGATCGCGGTATCGCAACAGTTCGGGGAGAAGCGCCCGGCCAATCGGAACATATTGGAGAGCTTGGGTGGCCAAATCGAGACGTTCGGCCCGCAGGAGCACTACGACCCGCAAGCGCAAGAGCGCGGTCGAGTCAGGGTGCTGGCGCAAATAACCTTCCACAACATCCAGCGCCGCTTGTACCTGACCTTGGTCGACAAGTGAATCAACCTTCCTGACGGTCGTGCGTTCGGGTGTTTCTGCGCAACCGTTCAACAAGAACAGTGCAGAAAAAACTGCAAGGCATGATACAAAGCGTGTCATATGTAAGGGGCGTCTGCGCGGCCCGCTGATGGGAAAGCGACTCGCACCCGCTTGTCCTGCATCTTTGCCCCGGCATTGGGAAGGGTCAAGAGAGAATTGGACGCAGACGAAGCGGGGCTTCTGGGTTGACACCACTTTGAGCCAACCGTAGAGTAGGCGTTACTATGCTGGGGTCGACATGGAGCGCAGGAGTATTGCCTGCGGCGCGTTCTGGACGAAATCTTGCGGAGTTGCTGGAACCGATTGCCGCCGAATTGCCTCGTGTGGAAGAGGCGCTGATTTGCCAGGTGCAGGGATTTGACCAGCGCCTTGCCGATTACGTTCAGTACGTTCTTGGTGGAACGGGTAAACGGCTGCGTCCGAGTCTTGCTCTGTTGGCCGGTGGCGCGACAGGCCGGGTGACGGAGGAACACATCACGCTCGCCGTCATAGTCGAACTGATTCACGTGGCCACCCTGGTCCACGACGACGTCCTGGATGACGCGCAGATCCGTCACCGATTGCCCACACTCAATTCGCGCTGGGGAAACGAAATCAGCATTCTGCTGGGCGACTGCCTTTTTGCCCACGCGCTGCGGCTTGCCTCTGGTTATTCGACGACGGAAGTCTGCCGCAAGATAAGCGAAGCGACGAATACGGTTTGTTCGGGTGAAATCCTGCAGACCCAGCGACGTTTCAATCTCGATTTAACCCTCGATCAATATCTCAACATCATCCATATGAAAACTGGCGCGCTTTTTGCGGTCAGTTGTGAGCTGGGGGCTACTTTGAACGAAGCTCCGCTCGGGACGGTCAAATCCATTAGGGAGTTTGGTGCCAACTTGGGAATTGCGTATCAGATTTATGACGACTGCGTTGATATTTTTGGTCAGGAACGGCAGGCAGGAAAGTCGCTGGGTACGGATATGAAGAAGGGCAAATTAACCCTGCCTTTCCTGTTGCTGCTGCAGCATGTGGATTCGAGCAAGCGCGAGGAACTGGGCGCGATGATTTTTCGCAACAACCAGCAGGAGCAACAGCACCTGTTGAGACTCGTCTTGGGGAACGGGGTCGTGGGCGAGTCATTCGCTGCGATCAATACCTACATTTCCCGCGCGCAAACCAGCTTGGCGGCTTTATCAGCCACCCCCTACTCGACATCGTTATCCGGGTTAACGAGCTATTTCGCAGAGCAAAGCCGACGATTGCTGAAGCAGCCGGCGGTGGATTGATTTAGCGGGCAAAACCTCATGAACCTCACTGGAAAAATCAAGCCACTTAGCACGAGCCGAACGACAAGTGCTCGTGTGCCCCGGCCAGCCACACCGGTCGAACACCAGATCGACCTCCAGCTTCAGGACGACGAGACCTTGGTCGCGCACACGCAAAAAGGTGACGCCCGCGCATTCGATGTGCTGATCGGGCGGTACAAAGAGCGGCTCTATGCGACCATTTACCACATGACGGCCAATCACGAAGACGCCGATGACCTCGTCCAAGACACCTTTATCAAAGCCTACAAGAGTATCGATAGCTTTCGGGGGCACTCCAGCTTTTATACATGGGTATATCGGATTGCGGTGAACCGCACGATCAACTTTCTCAAGCGCCGCAAAAACCGCAACCAGTACAGTTTGGACGACCTGGACAGTTCGATTCAGACCGATCCCGACCTGATTGAAATGATGTCGCACGTCACGCCGCGGCGCGAAGTCGGGCTCACCGAACTGCAGGAGAAATTGAACGAAGCCCTCCAAAAGCTGTCTGAACCCCATAGGGCAGTGGTAACGATGCACGACATACAAGGGATGACTCACGCAGATATCGCGAAGGTCCTCAAATGCTCCGAGGGCACCGTTCGGTCCCGCTTATTTTACGCGCGGCAACAACTCCAAGGACTTCTGAGCGATTATCTTTAATACCGGGAAGTATGGACTGCAAGAAAGCACAACGACTTTTCGACGATCTCGCGCGCGACCGATTGGCACCAGAGTGCGCGGTTGAACTGCGTCAGCATCTGACGGATTGCACCGACTGCCGGGTACTGCAGCAACGCGCGGCGCGGCTGCAGCGCCTGTTGGCCCTCAAGCGTTATGAGCACCCTGCACCGGCTTATTTCGACGGTTTTCTCACCGAATTTCACCGGCGCTTGTTGGCGGAAACCCAGCCGCAGATCGCGTGGTGGGAACGCGCCCTGGAAGGACTGGATGGTTTTTTATCGGCTGAATCGATGCAAGTGTGGCGTTATGCAGTCGCCACTACGTTGGGCGTGACGATGATCGTGGGCCTGATGTGGACCGGGCTGGGTCAGTCGGGCGAGACCGCCAACGATGCCTCCGCGCCAAACGTCGCTGCAAATGCTCCTGTAATTGTGACTCCGCAGATTTCCCCATCAGCTTCTGTGCCTACTTTGGCGATGGCTCCATCCCAATTCTCCGGTATCTGGCGCGTGTCTCCCGCGGCCGATGAGCTCGGCCTAGCCGAGATGCCCGAGCGCCCTCCTGCTGTGATGTCTACCGAACTTGCCACACCGCAATACGTGCTGGACCGTATCTCGGCTACTCCTGTCACATATGACGTTGCCAGCGTCCATTTCTAAGTGTCGCGGGGCTTTCCTCGTCGCGCTTTTTGTTGGCGGAACCACGGTCGCGCGGGCCGCAAGCCTGTTGGAAACCATGGACCGCGAAGTCTCGGCAATCTACGAGAAATCGAGGGCGGCTATCGTCAAGGTCCATAACCAGCGCCTGCTCCAGATTGGCAACCTGTCCCTCGTTCCTTCGCACCGCATCGGCACAGGTTTCTTTATCGATCAGCAAGGACACCTGCTCACGGCCGACACTGTTGTTGCCGGCGCGAGCCATTGTTGGATCGAGTGGAACGGTCAGAACTGGAATGCCCGTATTCTTGGACGCGACCCGCAAACCAATCTGGCGCTGCTGCAACTCCAATCCCCAACCAATATCGCCACACCGTTCCTGCCGCAGGGCAACTCTGATGAGGTGCATGTTGGTTCGATGGTCATTGTCATCGGATTTCCGTATGATCTGTCCAGCGCGCCCGTGGTGGGATTTGTGGGTGGTCTGGACATTCAGCAAGGGGGACGCGTTTTCACCACGAGCCACATTCGGGCGGGCTGCCGTCTCAGCCCCGGCGAGGGTGGCGGGCCATTGTTGAACACCCGTGGTGAAGTCGTCGGCATCGCCGTGGCCGCGCACATGGATGACCAGTGCTATGCCCTGCCCATCAATGCCGCCCGCAAAGTCTATTCGGATATTCTCCAGTTCGGACAGCCGCAGCATACGTGGGTCGGATTGGGAATCACGGAGCGGCGAAGTAACAGCGCCGACACCGATGACTCGCAGGTGATCGTCCAGCAGATTTACTCGAATGCCCCGGCCGCGGCGGCGGGATTTTGTGAGGGCGACGTGTTGGAGCGAATTGGCACGAATGAAGTCCGGCACTCGGCGGATGTACTGAACACCATGTTCTTCCGTCATATCGGCGATCAATTGGATTTTACGGTCCTCCGCGACGGCCACGAAAAAAAGGTCTCGCTGGTAGTAGCGGCGCAGCCCGCCGACGAGCCCGTGTTGGTTCACACCGTCCCGGAGTTCAGCCCGTTTAAACCTTCCGGCCGACCAGCGCTGGTCCCTGCTTCGCAGGAACAGTAAGATCTCTTGGTTCCGGCCGTTTCCCTGCTTCCATTTGGAAACGACGTGTCGACGTTGTTCGAGACTACAAAACCCAACCCACCGCTTGCTCTTGCTCACTTTAGCTGTACCATGACTCACGTCTCGAACATCGGTCATGCACGAAACGCAGCTCAGCACGAATCCACTTCGCGAGGGGATTGCGACGCAGTCGGCGCCGGATTCATGCGCCCTGGTTATTTTCGGCGCGACCGGCGATCTGACCCACCGCAAGCTCGTGCCCGCAATTTACAATCTGGCACATGAAGGACAACTCCCAGCGTCCTTCGCCATAGTTGGGTTCGCCCGACGACCCAAAACGCACGAACAATTCCGGGCCGAACTTCGCGATGCTGTTGCTCGGTATTCTCGTTTCCAGCCAATCAATTCGGCCGTTTGGGAGGCTTTGGCAGGTGGAATCTTTTATCACCAGGCCGAATTCGCCGACGCCAGGGGATATACGGAACTCGACGGATTCCTGAAGAAGCTGGACGGCGAGCGCGGAACTGACGGCAATCGTCTTTTCTATCTGGCGGCGGCACCAACTGAGTTTGAAACCATTATCGAGCGGCTGGGCGGCGCCGGTCTCGTTCAAAACAATCGTTCCTGGCAGCGTATCGTTGTCGAAAAACCATTTGGAAGCGATCTGGCCAGCGCTCGGCATCTCAATACCGTTCTCGCCGGCGTCTTCGATGAACCGCAGGTCTTCCGCATGGATCATTATCTCGGCAAGGAAACGGTTCAGAATATTCTGGCGTTGCGCTTTGCCAACGAAATCTTCGAACCCCTCTGGAACCAAAAGTATGTCGATCACGTGCAGATTACGGTTGCCGAATCGCTCGGCGTCGAGGGCCGCGGTGGTTATTACGACCAAGCTGGCGCGTTGCGCGACATGGTACAGAACCATATGATGCAATTGCTGTCGCTGACGGCCATGGAGCCTCCCGTCACACTCGAGTCCGAGGCCATTCACGACGAGAAAGCCAAAGTGCTCCATGCAATCCGCGGCATTTTACCGGAGCAGGTTCGCGAATTTACAGTTCGCGGCCAATACGGTCGCGGATCGATTGCCGGCCAATCGGTCGAAGCATACCGTTCGGAGAAGAATGTCTCCGCCGATTCGCGAACCGAAACGTTCGTCGCGCTGAAACTGTTCCTCGATAATTGGCGGTGGTCGGGCGTACCCTTTTATCTCCGCCACGGCAAACGCCTGCCCAAAGGGGCTGCCGAAATTGCGGTGCAATTCAAGGCGGCCCCGGCCGTGTTGTTCGCCGCCGAATCTTGTGCCCCCTTGCAGCCGAATGTCCTGGCACTGCGTATCCAGCCCAATGAAGGTGTCGCCATTCGGATGAACGCCAAAGTCCCGGGTAATGTGATGAATATCCAGCCGGTCAAGATGGATTTTCGCTACGGCGGCAGCTTCGGCACGCGTACGCCCGAAGCGTACGAACGGTTGCTGCACGATGCCATCATCGGCGATGCCACGTTGTTCACCCGCCGCGACGAGGTAGAGCGGTCATGGCAGATTGTGGATGCGATTATCGAAGGCTGGAAGCAGGCACCTCCCCCGGTGGTTTACGAATCCGGAACCTGGGGTCCGACGGAAGCGGACAAACTCATCGAGCAGGATGGCCGAGAATGGCGGCGACCATGAATGCAGGCCGAACATAGCGGCCCATCGCCTTCTCTTGACAGCCATCGCCGACCCCCGTCAACTTTTCCGCCACTGCCGACTCGCACCTTGTTTGACTGGGCGAAGCGCTTTGAGACGCCGCCCGTCCCTGCTCAGTGAAACGTAAGTGGTTGTTTGTTGCTGCATCTTCTCGCATACTACCCAGCCTCGGAACATTAAGATAACCCTTGGCTGCTATTTTCAATCGCTTTTATCGTAGAGCACTAGCCTGGCTCAGCAGCGCACTCTCTCCACGAGACGCAGTCGCACTTTCCTTCGTCCTTGTTCTGGCGGTTGTCAGCTTCTGGCCCGATCCAACAGTGGCGGACCACGTGCAGGCCGATACGCCGGATTATGTTTTGCCATCGCTGAATTTTCTGCGCGGAGAAGGTTTCGTCCTTATCGCCAATGGCCATAAGTATCCGCCGACGCACACATTTGGCCTTTCGGTGCTCCTCACCCCGGTTTACGAAGTGCTCGGTCTTCATGTAGGCAACGGCGGATACCTGGTTTTCATATTTGGGCTTGTCACCATTCTTTTGACTTACCGCCTAGCGAACACTTTGTTCGATAGAAGGGTGGCTGTCGTGGCCTGTGTGCTGTTGGCATTGGCTGGTCAATTTCGCTATTACGCCAAGATTATCTCCCCCGATGGAGCGGTTTCCGCGTTTTTTTGTTTGAGCTCTCTGGTCCTGCTTCTTGGCGCCTTACGAACTCCTCAATCCTCCCTGGCGATTTGGGCGCTCCTCGGTCAGATCCTAGGATTCGCGGTAACGGTCCGGCCGGACAACGTACTGCTGTTGGTGCCGACGACGATAGTGCTGTTCTTATATATCCGCGGTCAGAATCGGGCTCGGACGAAGGCGATGATATTCGCAAGTGGAATATTCTTCTGGGGGATGATGATCCTGCTGGCGAACTTTCTGTATACTGGGGATTGGTTCCGCACAGGTTATGCTGTCAACTTCTCCGCGCAAAACGACCGACGGGGCGGAAGTGTGTCGTGGCGGTATTTCCTGAACCCCTCGTTTCGGGAAAGTAATTTTATAAAGCTTTTACAGGGCGCGCCCATCCAATGGAGCCTTTTTGGCGCAGAGGTTACCTCGGTAAAGAGGTACTTCTATTATACGACCGATGTGTTCCTGGTCGTGGGTTTGGCGCAAGCCTGGCGGGTCGCCAAGAGAAACTCAGATTGGCGAGACTTCCTGACTTGGAGTTTGGTTTGGTTCCTGTCCTTGGTGCTATTCTTGGGCTGCTATTTTTTTCCAACCGACAATCCGCGATATCTACAGAGGATCGTACCGTACGTCTGCCTGTTTACGGCAATCGGGTTCGTAACCAGTTGGGATTGGGTTGCTCGATTGGGCGGGGCGGTTTCCTCGTCTTGGGTCCGGGCGTTGCGCATTTTATTGATGGTCGGCTTCGGGGGAGCGGGGCTGTACATGTTTCTCCATCCGTATATTCCGCCGCTTGCGCGACTGCCTCAATCCGCCTATCTACAGCATGTCAACGATATGATCCCGGAGAAAAACGCGATGATACTGACCGATTGGTCGCTGCCTTGGATGGAGTATTTTGTCGCACGCGATTCCCAGAGGACCTTGATTCCACTTAATCGATTTGATTCCGGAGCGGATTCTTACGTTCAGTGGAAGCGCCCGCCGCATCCGGAATGGATTACAGAGGATTGCACGAACAGAGACAATACCGCCACGGTGCGGTACAGGCGCATGTACGAAAACGGCGCTCAAGACATATATCCTCACACGGTTTTCCCCGACCCGTCCGTCATCAACGCAGCGTTGCGGGCTGGCCGGAGCGTTTATCTTGTCACGCAGGGTGGATACACGATAGGCGATAAAGACGCACTCATTCTCATTATTTACCGTTATAATCTGGAGCCGGTTGAAAGCGGCTGGGTACCCGGCCCCAATACCCCCAAAGAAGCAACCGGTTTTACTGAAAATTTCGTCATTGCCAGGGTATCGGCCAAACGTACCCTCGGAATCCGGCTCAGAAACATAGACGAAGACCAAATCGCATTCGAGACAGACAGGGGTGTCCGTTATACATTCCTAGGGCACGTCGAGAAGTTGCCCAACGTGCCTGAGAATCATACGCGGTTTAGAATTACCTGGGAGGACGAACGACATTCCGAACAGATTCTACGATTTACACCGGAAGGGCTGATCCAAACGTCTCCTTAGCGGCAGCAACTGCCGTCATCCTGATTGCTTCCGACGCGTGTTGCGATCTGATCGGGTCTGTTGCACATTTGCTACGTTATCGATTTAACTGTTTATGTCCTCCGCGGATCGATTAATGACATGAAGAAGCGGATCACCAAATAAGTATGCCGACCAACGCACAGATCGAAACTTTTGCAGCCGGTGTTGAAACCGCCGTGGACGTGGCGCAGATCGAACGTCAACTCCATGAGTTGTGGCAAGCTGCTGCCGAATCCGGACAGGATTCGTCGGGACGCCAGATCGCGCGCTCCTGTCTGTTCAGTTTCGTCGTTTACTGCGGAACGGAGTCAGAGCGCGATCACGCCACACAAACTATTGGCATGCTGACGCCCCGTCATCCTTGCCGGGCTATCGTGCTGTGGGCGCAACCCGACACCCCGCAAACAGAACTCTCTGCGACGATTTCGGCGCACTGCCACGTCGCCGGCGGCGGACGCAAACAGGTATGTTGTGAACAGATTGCCATTCGTGCTTCGGGATCGGATGTGGAGAAGCTCAAGGCCGTCGTGTTGCCACTTCTGGAATCGGACCTGCCCACAGTCATCTGGTGGCCCGGCAATTTCCTGCAACAGCGCCAGTCATTCCGCCGACTGATGGATGTTGCCGACCGAATCCTTTACGATACCTCGTCTTGGAATCAGCCGTACAGGCAACTTTGCCCGTTGGCCGATATGATCGCGGAGAATCGCCGCTGCCTTTTTGCCGACCTGAGCTGGACCCGGCTCGACTTGTGGCGTCAACTGGCGGCGGATTTCTTCGACGACCCGCTCTGTCAGAAGGAATTGGGTAAAATCCGCGCCGTCGAAATCGAGCATGGATGCGGCCCCGGGGCCGGCGTCCGTGCGCGGTTACTAGCTTCGTGGTTTGCGGCACAACTGGAATGGCCTGTGAGCGACGCGCAAGCGAAACTTCGCCTCACGGAGAAGGAGGAACGCGACGCCAGCGCGGTTGGCATTCGCTCATTCACCATCAGAACTGACGACGCGACGTTTTCGATCCGCAAAAACCACGGAGAACTCACGGCTACTGCGTTGGCCGTGATGCCGAATGTGTGCGGAGTGCCGCGCAAACGCGCGTTCCGTCCGATGGACGACGCTTCGCTGCTTTCCCAAGAGCTTGATCATTCTTTGCGCCACGCAATTTACGAACGGTCCTTGACGATGGCCTCGCGGCTTTTCCGCACCGGAGCGTTTTAGGATTGCAGTTCCTCTGCAGACGAGATTTGATGGGAGAGGCGCACCCGGGAAAATCGCGCCGGGAAAGGTTGTGTAACATGAAACGGTTATCTTTGTTGGCACAGTTATGCTTTGTTCTGGCTCTGTTCAATGCCTGGTCCGTACTGGCAGCCGATACCAATGCCCTCATCGACACTTGGGAGACTCAAATCATTGGCCCCGGATCCGACCACGCCACTTGTTTCCTGACGTTTTCGAATGACTTCACTTGGGCGGGTTACGGCATCGCGCTCAAGTCGTTCGGGCCAATTTCGTTTTCGGGCAACTGGGGTCTCAATTCCAAGGGCAAAACCACTAGCAGATTCACCGAATATCGGCAGGGGACCACCATCCCGGGCGAGTTGACGATGCTGGCCGCGAGATATTACCGTCTCCACGGTCGCGGCAAAACGCTAGCTGGAATTCGCTTGAAAGGTAAGGCGCTGACCGAACCCCCGGATGTGAGCGGCAAGAATTGGCTATTCGAAGTGCTCACTCAGGGGAAGACCAGGTTTCAGTTGTACACGTTTACCGCTGCGACGAATCTCCCCGGCTGGTTCGAGCTTACGGGTACGAACCTCGGGCAGACCAACGTGTACACAATCAACGGCGCACTGGTAGTCACCTCCAACCGTCGCGCCAATGGTTATCTTTTCAGCGATTTCGGATCCGGGGGGACGACCTCTGTCTGGTCGTTTGCGGGCAAATTCTCGCCCTCGCTGGATGGGGCGAGATTTCATGGCACCAAGGACACCGGCCACCCTCTCGTGATCTACGTCTCGAAACATTGAGCCGATTCGGCTTTCGGAATTGACCGTGCTTTACGGCATCCCCTACATTGCCGGCGCGATTCTTATGAGAATTCTGGTCATTGGCGGCGGTGGACGCGAGCACGCTCTCGTTTGGAAACTGGCCCAGAGCAAACACGTCAAGAAACTGTTCTGCACCCCCGGGAATGCCGGCATTGCCGCTTGGGCCGAATGCCAACCGATCGCAGCCGCGGACATCGAACGGCTCGCCGCGTTGGCTCTCAAGGAAAAAGTCGATCTCACTATCGTCGGTCCGGAGGTACCGCTGTGCGCGGGGATCGTGGATGCTTTTCAAGCCAAAGGTCTGCGCGCTTTCGGCCCCACCAAACGCGCGGCGCAGCTCGAAGGCAGCAAAGTATTCACCAAAAGGTTGCTCCTCAAGTACGGCGTGCCAACAGCCCCCGCCGAGATTTTCGACAAACCGGAGGAGGCGCGTGCGTATGTGCGGAAAACCGGCGCGCCGGTGGTTGTCAAAGCGGACGGCTTGGCCGCGGGCAAAGGCGTGACCGTTGCCTCAACGGTTGAGGAAGCGGAACGAGCGATCCACGAAATGATGGAGCAAAGGGTGTTCGGCACGGCAGGCGCGCAGGTAATTATTGAGGATTGCCTGCACGGCGAAGAATTGTCCATCATGGCTCTCGTCGCCGGCCAATCGTTTCAACTTCTTGCATCGGCGCAAGACCACAAGCGCGCTTGGGATGGAGACCGCGGCCCGAATACGGGCGGCATGGGGGCCTATTCGCCAACGCCGCTGCTGGACGGGCAACTCGAAGGGCAGATCGTTGACATTTTCCGGCGGACGTTGGCCGCACTACGAGCGGAAGGCATCGACTATCGGGGCGGGTTGTATGCCGGATTGATGATGACGGATCGTGGACCGCAGGTGCTGGAGTTCAACTGCCGCTTCGGCGACCCCGAAACGCAGGTCGTATTGCCACGCTTGGAAAGCGATCTCCTCGAGGCGATCGAGGCCACCGTGGACGGCTCGCTGGACGGTTTATCGTTAGAGTGGCTGAGCGAGGCGGCCGTTTGCGTCGTGCTCGCTGCCGCCGGCTACCCGGGCACGTACGAACGTGGCCGGCCGATTGCAGGGTTGAAAGACGCAACGCAGTTGGATAAGGTATACGTGTTTCACGCTGGAACGCGTCGGGACGCAACTGGTAAAGTTGTCACGGATGGAGGCCGTGTGCTGGGGGTCACCGCGTTGGGTGCCACGATGGAACAGGCGGCCCGAACTGCCTATGAGGCGGTCGAAAGGATTCATTTTGACGGGGCGCAGTTTCGCCGCGATATTGCCGCCCGTGCGTTGCGAAAAGAGAGGACGAAGATCGCCTGACGGAGTTTTTTGAGTTGCGAGGAATCATGAGAAGAATCGCTGTACCAATTGCATTCGTACTGGGTCTGTTGTTTGCCGTGGGCCAACGGCCGCTCCACGCTGCGGCGACCGCGCCGGGACTGCCGGAGACGAAAGAAATCATCAGCGCCCTTAAGTCGAATTATGTCGATCGGGAAAAACTCGACAGTCACATGCTCGACGAAGCCACGGTGACCGGGATTTTGGATGCCCTGGGCCGAGGCGCCACCATCGTCCCTTCCGACACGGCGACCACCAACTCCGGCAAGACAGCGACCGCCGAGTCAAAACCTGTGAATCCGATCGCTCGTGCGGAAATCATTGATCCTGATATCGGTTATATCCGGCTGGCGGATGTCTCGGACACCGCCGTAAGTGCGTTCGATACGGAGTTGAAGAAGCTGGCCGACGAGAAAGCCGTGGGGCTTGTTTTGGATCTGCGATTTGCCGATGGCACGAATTACGACGCGGCCGCCGCGATTGCCGGCCAGTTCGTGAATAACGGCGAGGAATTGTTCACATTAAAGGATCCCGAGAAAGGTTCGAGAGTCTTCCGCGCGAGCATGGAGACCAAACCGGTTTCGTTGGACGGCCTGGATTTAACGACAGTACCGATCATCTTGCTGGTGAATGTCGAGACCCGCGGGAGCGCGGAGGCACTGGCGGGAGCGTTGCGGATACAGCAGCGCGGAATTCTCGTCGGCTCCAAGACGGCCGGTACCGCGGCGGGTTGGAAGGACGTGCCGCTTAGCGATGGCCAGATGCTGCGGTTGGCAACGGCGAAAATCATCTTGCCGGCCAAGGACGAGGAAGGCGGCAAACCGGTGGATCTCTTCCCGGGGGGCATGAGGCCTGATGTCAAAGTGAAGATCGACCCGAAAGTCGAACGGGAGGTTGTGCTGGAAGCCCAAACCAATCAGACATTAACCGCCAGTCTCCAGCCGCGGGTGCAGAAGAAGGGGATGTCAGAGGCGGAATTGGTCAAGGCCTTCCGCGGACAACCGGTTGACACCGACACCAACGGGGCTACATCGACCGACAAGGACAGCGAAGAGGAAGGCGAAATCCAAAACGTGCGCGACGTGGTATTGCAGCGCGCAGTGGACATATTGAAAGGCATTCGCGTATTACTCTCGTGGCAATGAGCCCGACGGGAGACGGTAGTATGAACCTTGGGAGAATTGCGGTGTGAGCAGAATTCTATCGCGTTCCTGCCTGGCTCTTCCATGTTCCGTTATTCGGTATTCCGCGTGACATGAAGAAGATTCTATTCATATGCACTGGTAACGTTTGTCGCAGCCCAATGGCTGCCGGTTTGTTGAAGCACATGTTGCGAGGACGCAACGATGTGCAGGCCGTCTCGGCCGGTCTCGGCGCGCTGGATGGCTCCACCGCGACCGGGGCCGCCATCGAAGTCATGACGGAACTCGGGGTCGACATTTCCTCGCACATCAGTCAATCGCTGAACAGCGACCTGGTGCGGCAGGCCGATTTCATCTTCACAATGACGCGCCAGCAACAAGACACGATCCAGGCTCTTTACCCCGCCGCGGCTGAAAAGACCTTCCTGGTACGCGAGTTTGAGGATTCTTCCCCTGCGGAGAACAACGACATCAGCGACCCGATTGGACAATCGATCGAGGTCTATCGGCGGACACGCGACCAGATTCGCGACGCCCTACCCAGCCTGATTGTATTTATCGACCAAACCTCCGCCGCAGCGCGTAAGGCCGCCAGGGAAATTGTCCACCCGTCTGCGGCGGACGCGACGCGCCCCTTGCGCATCGCGTTGGCGGCGGATCATGGCGGCGTGGAAATCAAGGCGGCCCTGAAAGATTGGCTGGCGCAACATGGGTATCAGTTCTCCGATTTCGGAACCCATTCAACGGAAGCGGTGGATTACCCCGATTACGCTTTTGTCGTTGCCAATGAAATCGCTACCGGAGATTTCGACCGCGGCGTCCTCATCTGCAAAAGCGGCATCGGCATGACCATCGCCGCCAACCGCGTACTTGGCGTGCGCGCTGCCATGGTCGAAAACGAACGATGGGCCCGCCTCAGTCGCGAACATAACGATGCCAACGTGCTGGTCCTGTCGGCCATCGAAATCGACAGTGAACGAGCCAAGCACATCCTCGATGTCTGGCTGAATACGGCCTTCGCCGGCGGCCGGCACGAACGACGGGTGGAAAAGATGGATCATCCCCCGTCCGTGGTATCCCGAACCGGGAAGAAAAACTCCGCGTTGGCCGTTACTGACCCCGAAGTCTTCGACGCGGTGCAACGCGAAAAGCGGCGTCAACAGGAAAACATCGAGCTCATCGCTAGCGAAAACTTCGTTTCGCCAGCCATCCTGGAAGCGGCCGGCACCGTGTTAACGAACAAGTACGCCGAGGGTTACCCGGGCCGACGCTACTACGGGGGCTGCGAATATGTGGACATTGCGGAGCAGTTGGCCATTGACCGGGCCAAACAGTTATTTGGCGCCGAACACGTCAACGTCCAACCGCATTCGGGCTCCCAAGCCAACATGGCGGTCTACTTCGCCATGCTTCAGTATGGAGATACGATCCTCACCATGGAACTGGCCCATGGTGGCCATCTCACGCACGGTTCGCCGCGCAATTTCTCGGGCCGGTTCTATAAAGTGGTCCACTACGGAGTCCGGCAGGATACCGAGCGAATTGATTACGATCAACTCGCGAAGCTGGCGCGGGATTGCCGACCAAAAATGATCACCGCCGGAGCCAGCGCGTATCCGCGCATCATCGACTTCAAGCGGATGCGCGAGATTGCCGATAGCGTCGGTGCGTTGCTCTTCGTAGACATGGCGCACATTGCCGGGTTGGTCGCCGCCGGTCTGCATCCCAGTCCGGTGCCCTTGGCTGATTTCGTTACCACGACCACGCACAAAACTTTGCGCGGCCCGCGGGCGGGTCTGATTTTGTGCAAGGCGAAATACGCCAAAGATATCGACAGTTGGGTGTTGCCCGGCATTCAAGGTGGACCTCTGATGCACATTATTGCCGCCAAAGCCGTGTGCTTCCTCGAAGCGATGAAACCCGATTTCAAGGATTACCAACGCCAGATCGTCAAAAATGCGAATGCGCTGGCGACGGCGTTGGCGGCACGCGGTTTCCGCATCGTCAGCGGCGGCACGGACAATCATTTGATGCTGGTCGATCTGCGTCCGAAAAAGCTGACCGGCAAGATCGCCCAAGAGTCACTGGACAAAGCCGGCATCACGACCAACAAGAATCTCATTCCCTACGATCCCGAAAAGCCACTGGTCACCAGCGGTATTCGTCTCGGCTCGCCGGCGGTCACGACCCGCGGCATGAAAGAAGCCGAAATGAACCAAATCGCCGGACTCATCACCGAAGTGTTGGAGAAACCCGATGATGCGGCTGTGCAGGCGAGCGTGAAAGAAAAGGTCCGCGCTCTCACCGCCGTGTTCCCGCTGCCGTATTGAACGCAGGTGTTCGGGAGCGGGACTGCCGCCGTCATCGGCGATGAACACACCGATTCTCTTCTTCCCTCGGATCCCTGCAACTAGCGCCAATTGCAGATAATCCCACCGCTTTTCGTGCGGCGCTGGTATGCTATTCTGGTTCCCGGAAAGACCAACAATCGCAAGATGTCGGCAACCAACCTCAAATCCAAAGTCCGTGATTTGCCGAACAAGCCAGGCGTGTATCTCATGCGCGACAAATTGGGTCGCGTCATTTATGTCGGCAAAGCACGCTCTTTGCGGAAACGGGTGAGCCAGTATTTCCATCCGTCGCGGGTGATGCGGTGGGACCCCAAGACGCGGGCGCTGATCGATTCCATCGCCGACTTTGAAACCTTTGTAGTCAAGAGCGAACCCGAAGCGCTTTTGCTCGAAGGCAAACTCATCAAGGAATTCAAGCCGCGCTACAACGCGATGTTCAAGGACGACAAGCGGTTCCTAATGGTGAAAGTCAACATGAGCGAGCAATACCCGCGCTTTAAGTTCGCACGGTTGAAGAAGGACGATGGCGCACGTTATTTCGGGCCGTTCGCTCATGCGGGTGCCGTGCGGCTGGCCATGCAATGGATTCGCAAGACGTACGGTGTGTTGATTCAAGGCACGGGCGCGCCGAAAGAAAAAGATCTGAAGTACTCGACTTATCTCGTCCCGGTCCCTTTGGCGGAGATGCCGCACGAAGAATACCTGCGTCGTGTCGAACAAGCCTGCGAATTCCTCGAAGGCCGCAACAAAGAAGCCACCGATCAACTCGAACGAGAAATGCTCAGCGCGTCGCGGGCGATGCAGTTCGAGAAAGCCGCCGAACTCCGCGACGTGGTCAACAGTCTGCGTGAGATCGGACGCATGTCGCGGGAACGCAAGTTCGTGCGGGATTTCCAGCCGAAGATCGAGTTTCACAAGGAGATGGAAGAACTCCAGCACGTACTAAATCTGCCGACGCTGCCGCAGCATGTTGAGGGGTTCGACATCTCAAACATCAGCGGGACGTTGTCCGTCGCGTCTACCGTCTGTTTTCGCGACGGCAAACCGCACAAGGAACATTACCGGCATTACCGCATTAAGACTGTAGAAGGCAGCGATGATTTTGCGTCGATGGCCGAGGTCGTGGGGCGCCGGTATGCCCGGGTGCAAAGCGAGGGCGGAGCGCTGCCGGACTTGGTGATGGTGGACGGCGGCAAGGGTCAATTGATGGCGGCGCTGCGAGCCTTGTGGAAGCTGGGGATTCGCGAGCTACCGGTGATCGGACTGGCGAAGCAAATGGAGGAAATCCATGTGCCGGAACAAGCGTTGCCGATTCGGCTGCCGTCGAATTCCCCGGCGCTGCATCTCATCCAGAGACTGCGTGACGAGGCGCACCGGTTCGCGAACACCTATCATCACAAGCTGCGAAAACGTCGCCTGCAGGAATCGGTCCTCGACGAGTTTCCCGGTCTGGGCGAAAAACGGAAACTGGCTTTGCTGCAGCGTTTCGGCTCAATTCAGCGCCTCCGCGAAGCCACGGCGGACGAGATGGCCGAAGTTTCCGGAATCGGTCCAAAAATGGCGGCAGCATTGCAGAGTTTTCTTCAGCGCCATGAATAGCAGCAGTCTCATAGGCCCCCTGCCGAAGTCGTTGGTAGGGCGCGGAGTCCCTGCCGTGCCGACGGGGTCACAGGCACCCATGAGATGGCGGGGTCGGGTTCGTAGCTGCGTTTCGGAGAAGCACAGGCGTTACAGTCTTCTCTTACCAGCTCTTTTGCTTTGCGCGATCCCACTCGCTTGGGCTGATGACGACACCGAAGCAGCACGCTTGATACCGTTCGATTCCATGACCGCGTCCAATCGCGCCCTAGTACGGGCGGTGACGGATCATTACACGTTGCGACGCGAATATCCCGCACAGGAATTCCGCGGACGCACAGCGGTGTTTGCTTATTTGCTCGATCACATGGAATCGTGCTCGATGTTGGCCCAAAAGCTTGGTTTGATTACCTACCGCGCGACGCGCACTGCCGACGGGCGGCTCTACGCCGATGACCACGAAGGCGCGACCGGTTACCTGCTGACCGCCTACGCGCGCGATGATAAGCCATCTTCGCCAGGGAAACGCGTGGTTTACGTCGAGGGCACCCAACACGGGTTGTTCGATGTAGGCGGACGCGGCGTGGCGGTGGTAGATTATCGCCAAAAAACTCCTGACAAAATTGAGTACACGCGGGCAGCATTTGTGAAGGTGGACAACGTGGTATTGGCAGCACTGGCGCAGTTGTTCTCCGTCTTTCTGCGAGGCACTGTGGACAGCCATTTCACGCACGTTCTCCGTAATCCGGTTATGTTGAGCGAGAAAGCCGCCACCAAACCGCAAAAGCTGCTGGATACGATTGCCCGGATGTCAGCCGAAGACCAGAAGTCTTTAGCGACATTTACGACCTTGGTCCGTTCGAATGCGATCGTCCGTGCGGCGACCAGGAACCAGGTGGAATAACTGCGTTTACGGTGCGGCTGCCAGGCGCTTTCCAATTTCGATGACGTAACTCCACCGGAAGCAGCACGTCAGTGAGAAGATCGCCATTCACCGCTATCCATAGACCAGGAAATGCGCTATCAAATACAGAAAACGTAATGAATTCGTCCATCAAAGTGACTCTGACCGGAGCTGCGGGTCGATTGGGAGCGCATGTTTGCCGCACACTCGCAGAACGCCAGTACTCGCTCCGTGCGACTGACAAGGTCCCCCGCACCGACCTGCCTGTCCCCATTGAAGTGGCCGATCTTCTTGAGCGGACGGCTTGTTACAGATTGCTGGAAGGAAGCGAAGCTTTGGTCCACCTTGCCAATCATCCAAATTTCAGTGACGGAAACGTGCAGCGTGCGTTCCATGAGAACGTCGCCATGAACATGAACATATTTCAGGCCGCTGCCGATTTGGGAGTGAAGAGGATCCTTTTCGCCAGTTCGGTGCAGGTCATCTCCGGTCCGGCCAGAGGGGATGAACCCAACACAACTTGTGCCCTGCCCTACCTACCGCTCGATGGTGACGTGCCTCCCAACCCCGGCAACCCCTATGCCCTGGGCAAACAAGTCAGCGAGACGATGCTGACTTATTTCGCCCGCACCACTGGAATCAACTGTGTGGCGATTCGCTTCCCGTTCCTTGCGGATGACGAACACTTGGCGAAGGCGGCAACCTCTCCTTCTCGATCTGGTCGCGGCGAAGGATTTAGTTTCCTGCATCTCCTGGACGCGGCGAATTTACTGGAAGCGATCTTGCGAACTCCATTGACCGGTTTTCGAGTTTACTTTCCAGCGGCGCGAGAGAATAGGCTGGGGCAGCCGGCGGCCAAAGTCGTACATGAGCACTTCCCCAACACTCCCTTGCGACGGCCCCTTTCGGCCATCACCAGCCTCGTCGATATCTCCCATATTGAACGCGAGACGGGCTGGTCGCCCAAGTTTGGTTTGAAGCGCTGAGCCAGGGACAAGAACGAATTGCGTGGCGACAGGTCTTTAGCCTGTGCCACTCAAAATCGATTTAATGCTTTTGCAAACTGTTACCACGAATGCACTCGTATTTACACGAATGGACTTCGTTCTTTCCGCGTGGTGAAGGCGCCGCGCCGTACGGACAGCTTTGCGGCCCTGGCGAGGTGGCCTGAGAAACTGACTCATCCGACGGTTGCAAGCCGCCGCTACAACCATTGGCTTTAATTCTACTCGCTGCCCTTGCGTCGCTCTGAGCGGTACGAAGAGCGGGGTTATTCACAGCTAATCACTCACTCGCATAAGAAACCGAGCGAACCGACATCTCCCACAGGCGATGCGCGTTGGAGGGATCCAAGGCATAAGGCGCTACCCCGCCGTAATCGGCTTGGCGGTGCGTGACGGGCTCAGCTTCGTTGCAATCGCTGAAGTAGCGCCCGCCGATGCCTTCCAGGAGCGGAGACATGGCCAAGAACACCGATGTGGCGGCTCCTTGTTCGCGGGTTTTCTGCAGTTCCAATGGCGTGGCAAGTTTGCCACCAATGTGCCGCTGAAGGTTTGTCGCAATCGCCCCCGGATTCAGCGCGTTGGCCGTGATGCCTTCCGGACGCCAGCGAGCAGTTGCGCCGACAGCGAAGAGGATATTGGCCGTCTTGGACTGTCCATAGGCAAGCCAGGGGTCATATCGACGAAACGCGAAGTGGAGGTCGTCAAAAATGACCGGCGAAAGCATGTGAGCGGAAGAGCTCACAGCCACGATGCGGGCATTGCCGGCCGCAGCCAATGCGTCGTGCAGACCGATCGCGAGCGCGAAATGACCAAGATGGTTGGTGGCAAACTGCCATTCCCAGCCTTCGGGCGTGCGTTGTTCGGGGCAGGCCATGATGCCGGCATTATTGACCAGGATGTGAAGCGGTCCAGTCCACGCGGCGACAAACGTCCCAATCGACGTCCGATCAAGAAGGTCGAGCTTCTTCACGCGAACCGCTGAGTTATGAGTGGTGGCCATGATATCAGCGGCAGCACGAGCGCCTGCTTCGACATCGCGCACCGCGAGTGTCACCTCGGCGCCGACTCCCGCCAACGCTCGCGCCGTTTCCACGCCGATTCCTGACGCACCGCCCGTGACAACTGCCCGTTTGCCCAACAAATCAATCCCCTGGACCACTTCGGCGGCGGTGGAACGGAAACCAAACGATGTCGTAATGCGTTTCATGCGGGGCGAGGATAGCAAGATATCCGCAAACAGCCAACCGGAGCAGATGGTGTGCTTGTCCCACTCCGGGGAGATGAACACTCCGAGTCGGGAAGCCAAATTGAAACGGGGAGAGATGTGGTGGTACAGTTTGAGAAATGTTATTATGGGTGATATCTTGCGATTCAGATGAGCGTGGTCGCAATTCTCATCATAGGCGCTGGCGTGATATGGGCCTTGGTAATGCCCATGCTTGTGAAGCGGTCGGCTTCCAAACGGTTCGTGAATGTTCCGGACCGCCGCGTCATCAATGCCAAGCTCACGGCGGCTCACGTCTGCCGTGCGTTGATAGCCGTGGAGATTCTTGTCGCGTTGAGCTTCGCGTTTTTCCTCACATACGGAGTCATACCGGATACGGACATCGTGTTTGCCGTATTCCTTTTCGCCTTGCTTGCGATCATGGCAGGACGGTCTGGCGTCCGCCACGTCCAGATTGCTGCCGAAACCGAGATGGAATATCGGCGTCTCCACGCAGAACGACCTTCCGAGTGAAGAGATTCCGCCATGGAGCGGAGCAGGACTATGCCGCCATCGCGGCTTCGTGATCGCGAAAGCGCGCGAGCGTTCCGAGCCTTGCTTTGTATTGCCAATTCGGGCAGTGCGTCAGTTTCTGGCTCTCGGTGAACTCTGCGGTGAAAAGATCCGGTCGCGGTGAGACATCGCTCCCACAAGGAACAGCAAAACCGTACTGGACGGGCAGATTTGGCTTGCGTTTGGGGCGCGGGCCGCTATGGTTGCGCGAAAAGAAAGGGGTGGGGACCCTATGTATTTGAAGAGCCTTCAGCTTACGGGTTTTAAATCGTTCGCTGAAAAGACAGCACTGGAATTTTTGCCAGGCGTGACCGCAATCGTCGGACCGAACGGTTGCGGCAAATCCAACATCGCTGATGCCATTCGTTGGGTGCTTGGCGAACAATCCGCCAAGGCGTTGCGCGGCAGCGAAATGGCCGATGTCATTTTCAGCGGCGCCGATGGCCGACGCGGTATCAATCTCGCCGAGGTCAACATGACCTTTGCCGAGGTCGATCCGACTTTGCTTTCCTTGCCCGGCGTCAACCTGGATTTCTCCGAGATCACCATTACCCGTCGCGTTCATCGCGATGGCAACGGCGAATATTTCATTAACAAAACCCCGTGTCGTCTCCGCGACATTCAGGGGCTGTTTATGGACACGGGCATCGGACGTTCCAGTTACTCGTTGATGGCCCAGGGGCAGATCGACCAAATTTTAAGTGCTCACCCCGAGGATCGCCGGACGATTTTTGAAGAAGCGGCCGGCATCAACAAATACAAGCACCAGAAGAAAGAAGCGCTCCGCAAACTCGAGTACACCGAAGCCAACCTCGTCCGCATTACCGACATCATCAAAGAAGTCAAACGCCAGATCATTTCGCTCCAGCGTCAGGCCGGCAAGGCCCGCCGGTACAAGGAATTGTTCGATCAACTGAAGACGTTGGACACCCGGCTCACCCGCCATAAATACGACGTGCTGCATGGCGAAATCTCGGAACTCGAAACTCAGATCACCGATTTCGCCAGTCAATCCGACCAGTTCGCGACCCAAGTGACTGAACACGAATCGCAGATTTCCGATCTCCGCCGCTCTCTTGGCGAGATTGAAACCACGATCAACGCCGCGGTCAGCCGCGATCACGAACTGAAAAGCGAAAGTGATCGGCACCAGCAGCGGATTGGTTCCAACACTGAACGCATCGCCGAATTTGAGCAACTCATCGCCAATCATCACCGCGAGGTCGCTGCGTCGGAAGAAAAGATCCACATTCAGGATCAGGAACTCGCGCGACTGAACGCGGAGTTTGCGCAGATCGATTCCGTTCTGGTGGACGAACAGACGAAGTTGCACGCCCAGCAGGATGCGTTGAAGGCGCTCGACACGGAACTCGGTGAAAAGATGGCAGTCGCCAACGAGTCGAAATCTGCCTTGATTGGATTGGAGAGCAGGGCGGCGCGCCACCGCAATGAATTGGCGGCACTCGACCAGAAGAAGAAGTACGACACCGTACGCGCCGAACGTCTCTCGATGGAGAAACTGGAACTCGAAGAGCAGCGTCGGGCCCTCGAAACCCGTCTCGAAACCTTCCATGCTGGCTTGGCTGAACTACGAGATGCGGTAAAGACTTTGCGTGAAACGTTGGACGCCCGCGCGAAGGAATCGGCCGCATTTGCCCGCGACTTGCGCGACACGAACGACCGTCATCACACCTTGACATCGGAGGTTTCGCAGAAAACTGCCCGACTTGAAGTGTTGCGGCAGTTGTTTGCTGCGCCGGATGGTCGGACAACGCTCGGGCAGATCCTTGAAGTCGAGCCGCAGTATGGTCCCGCGATCGAAGCGGTGCTGAGCCACAGGCTCCAAACTATTTTAGCTGACGATCTGAATATGGCGCGAGCGCTGCTGGACGGAAATTCGATCGTTGCCACACCGGAATTAGCTCCGGCCGCGAATGCGATTCGCTCTTGCGACGCAGCGGCTGATTGGGATCCGAGAAGCGAATTCCAATCGCGATTCGCTTTGTCCGTCGTCCGCATCAAAGATGCACGATTCGAACCACTGGTCCGCTCGTTGCTAGCCAACGTCATCATCGTGAACGATCTGGATGCGGCGCTGGCTTTGCGGAAAACGCAACCCGAATTGGCGGTGGCGACGCGGGCCGGCGAATTCGTGGACCAGCATGGCGTGCTCAGCGCGGTGTCGACGAGCCGCATTGCCGAGATTGCCTCACTTTCCGAGGAAACGAACCGGCTGCACACGTTGGCAGCGAACGTCACCGAGAACCAAGCCGGCTTGGAACAGAAGAAAGCGGCGTTGGACGAGGAAATCAACCGTTTGCGGTCGGAGTTGCACGCGAAAGAAATCGCACTGGCCGCGAAAGAAGGGGAAGTCAGCGCGCTGGCGACCGAGCGTCGGGACGTCGACAGCAAGGTGCACACGGTCATTTTTGAGTTGCAGGGGATCGAACAGCAGAACGCGGAGGAGAAAGAGCAACGGGCCGGAAATTTGACGGCCTTGCGCGAAGCCGAAGCTGCGGCCATCGCGTTGCAGCAGGAAATGACGGTGGTACAGCAGGTGGTAGACGAAATGCAGACGCGCAAAGAGTTGATGACACAGGTGCTGATGGAATTGCGCGTCGGCGTGGGCGGCATCGAGCACAAGCGCAAAGCCATCGAGGCGCAGCGCGAGCCGATTGCCGCACGCGTGCACGACCTGCGGGAACGCGTCCAGACGTGTGCAGCGGAGAACTCCAATTACACGGCGAGAATCGAGCAACTGCGGGCTGAGATTGCAGAATCCGAGAAATCGATCGGCGAATTGGCCATTGCGCGTGAGCGCGCGCAGCAACAATTGGGAGGTTGGCAGCATCAGCGCGGCGAAGTGGCGACGGGAATCGAGCAGGCCGAAGCAGGGTTGCGCGCGTTGCGGAAGCAGGCCAGCGAAGCCCAGGAACACAAATCTGCTCTCGACCTGCAATTGGCGCAGAAACGGATGGAGATCCAGAACCTGCGCGACCGCGCCTGGCAGAAATATCAGGTCAATATCGAAGACGTGCGCGCCGACACGATTACCATCACCGTGGCCGACCAAGGACCGGCGATTAGCGAGCAAGTGCCACTGCCCACGGATTGGGATGCCATCGAACAGCAGGTGGCCGAGATGCAGTCCAGGCTCGACGCGATGGGACCGGTCAATGTCGAGGCCATCCACGAGTACGACGAACTGGAACAACGCCATCAGCATCTGACGCAACAGCACGACGATTTGGTGAAAGCCAAAGCGCAGCTTCTCCAGATCATTGCGAAGATCAATGCGACCACGAAACAGCTATTCAGCGAGACGTTCGAGAAAGTGCGCGAGAATTTCCAGACCATGTTCACGGAGTTGTTCGGCGGTGGCAAGGCGAATTTGATTTTGCTCGACGAGACCGATCCTCTCGAAAGCGGAATCGAGATTGTGGCCAAACCGCCCGGCAAACAATTGCAGAGCATCACGCTGCTCAGCGGTGGTGAGAAAACGTTGACGGCGACAGCGCTGCTGTTCTCGATATACATGGTCAAGCCGTCACCGTTCTGCGTGCTGGACGAGTTGGACGCCCCGTTGGACGAATCAAACATCAACCGCTTCATTCGGATTTTGCAGCGCTTCATTACCCAATCGCAGTTCGTCATTATTACCCACAACAAACGCACCATCGGCATGGCTGACGCGTTGTACGGCATCACCATGGAAGAGCACGGCGTTTCGAAAGTCGTGAGCGTGAAGTTTAGTCCGCGCGAAGAAACAGACCGCAGGACGCAGGAGAAAGCCCGCGAAGAACAGGAAGACCGCATTGACGGTGCCGCCGTGGTCGCAGAGGATTTGAGACCTCACGAAGAACCGCTGCACAACGAATTGCTTGCCCAGAAAGAACAACAGCTTGCGCCGATCGTCGATACGACGCCGATCGAGGCACCCGAGCCAGTCCTCGGCCAGCCAGCCCCGGAAGCACTCAAAGCTGAGGTGCGAGCGGCGGTCGCCGCCGCTGAAGAGGTGAGCGAGTCGGTTGAGCAGTCAGTCGCCAAACATAACCAAGATGCCGGCGGCAAATAGAGTGCCGCAACAAGCCCGTTGGTTTCTCAGTCCATTTGTGGTCGCGGCCGGTCGCGCCTGAAAAACGCTTCCACACCGAACACAGGCTCTCCCCGCTAGACGTTCCGACCTCAATACGGTATCGTCGTATCCGCATGAACATGCAGGTCCCCTACTTTGACCTGAAAGCACAATACGCCGGCCTCCGCGACGAGATTCTGGCGGCGCTGGACCGGGTTTGCCAAAATGCGTCTTTCATTCTCGGCGAGGAAGTCACGCAGTTTGAGAAGGAGTTTGCCGCCTGGTGCGAAACGAAATATTGCGTGGCTTTGAACTCCGGTACCAGCGCCTTGCATCTGGCGTTGCTGGCGGCTGGCGTGCGGGCTGGCGACGAGGTGATCACAACGCCGAACACGTTCATTGCCACTGCTGAGGCGACTTCGTATGTCGGGGCAAGGCCCGTCTTTGTGGACATCGACCCGGCTACCGCCAATATCCATCCGCAACGGATTGAGCGAGCCATCACCGCCAAAACCAAAGCCATCATGCCCGTGCATCTCTACGGCCGACCAGCGGAACTGGACGCGATTCTGGATATCGCCAAGCGCCGTGGGTTGATTGTGATCGAAGACGCCTGTCAGGCGCACGGAGCGCGGTATCGCGGCCGACGCGTGGGCGGCTTTGGCCAGTCGGCGGCGTTCAGTTTTTATCCGGCCAAGAACATTGGCGCCTACGGCGAAGGGGGCGCGCTCACTACAAACGATGAGCGGGTGGCGCACGTTGTCCGCTCGTTGCGCGATCACGGTTCGACGCGGCGTTACTTTCACGATTACGTCGGCTACAACTATCGCATGGACGGTTTTCAGGGTGCGGTTTTGCGCGTGAAATTGAAGCACCTCGACAAGTGGACCGCCAAACGTCAGGAGTTGTCCGCGCTCTACAAGAAACTGCTTGGGAATGCCCGGGTCGAATTCCCGCAGGATGATCCGCGCGACGAGAGCGTGTACCACCTGTTCGTGGTTTATGTCGAGAACCGCGATGCTGTCCGCGCGGCACTGGAGGCGCGCGGCGTGCAAAGCGCCGTTCACTATCCGATGCCCTTGCACCTGCAACGGGCTTTTGCGGCGCTCGGTTACGAACGAGGGAGCTTCCCACACGCCGAACACGCCTGCGAGCGCGTCATGTGTCTGCCGCTGTTCCCAGAATTGAAGGCCGAACAGGTCGAATACGCGGCGAAAACGCTGGCCGAAATCGTCGGATGCAAGTGAAACCATTGATCGACACTCAGAATCGCGTCGCTGTCATTCACCAATCGCCGCGGTATGAAGAAGCGCCGGTGGCCAGGTCGATCAACAACATCATGGGCCACCTTGGCATCTCCTGGTCTGGGCTTGTGCGACCCGGTGAGCGCGTTTTGTTGAAGCCAAATTTCATACGGGAATCACACACGGATCGGCCCGGCGAGTGGGAACAGATCATCACCCATGGTTCGGTGATTGCCGCCGTCGCGCTGGAAGTGGCGAAAGCATTGGACGCCCGGGGCACCATTACGATCGCCGACGCACCCCAAACCGACAGCGATTTTGGAAAGATCTGTGAGCGCGCGCAGATTCCGCAACTTCGGGACCGGTTACAACAACAATTTCCCGGTGTCGCGCTCGAAATCCTCGACTTGCGCCGCGAAGTGTGGCGCACGGTGAATGGCGTCATTGTCGAGCGTCGCAAACTCAAGGAAGATCCCCGCGGTTATACGCTGGTAAACCTCGGCCAGCGGAGCCTTTTTCACGGCAAGCCGGGGCGTTTTTTCGGCGCCGATTACGACACCGCCTTCACGGCAAAACACCATGCTAACGGCACCCACGAGTATTTGCTTTCGCGCAGCGTGATGGATGCCGATGTCCTCATTAATCTGCCGAAGTTGAAAACGCACAAGAAAGTCGGGGTGACGCTCAGCCTGAAAAATCTCGTTGGCATCAACGGCGATAAGAACTTTCTGCCACATTTCTGTATCGGGACGCCGGATGAAGGCGGCGATGAATTCCCGCGCAGCGATGCCATGACCAAATTCCAGAGCCGGGCCATCCGTGCGTTCAAGGCGGCGGCTCTACGAACCGGCGGGGCCACAAGGCTCTGGGGGCCGGCCGCGCGGCGCGTGGGTTCCAAGATTTTTGGCGACACCAACGCCGTCGTGCGCAGCGGCAATTGGCATGGCAACGACACTACCTGGCGGATGGTGTTGGACCTTAACAAAGCATTGCTCCATTTCGACGGCGAAGGCCAGCCGCGCAAGATACCGTTGCGGTACCTTTCGATCATCGACGGCATCATCGCCGGCGAGGGCAACGGCCCTATGGAAGCGGATGCCAAACCGTGCGGAGTGCTGATTGCCGGCACAAATCCTGTCGCCGTCGATTTCGTGGGGGCAAAAATCATGGGATTTGACTGGCAGAAGATTCCGATGCTACGCGAGGCCTTTGAGAAGACCCACCTCGATCTGGCCAGCTTTTCTCCCGAAGAAATCGAAGTGCTGCCTGAACTTGGCGAGGGATTTCACTTCAAACCGCATTTTGGCTGGAAGGATCATATCGAAGCGTCCACGCGATGATTCGCTGCAAGAAACTTTATGACTCGCTGCCGGTCTGGGTGCAAACACTGGCCGCCAACGCGGTCAGCTCCCACAACTTTCGCCTGAAATACGGCCCGGTATTCCATGAGATGCTGGGGCGACTCGCGCAAAACGAGAAAAAATCGCGCGACGAGATGCTGCACGATCAACAGCAAGCTATCCGAGGGCTCCTGGCTTATGCCTTGCAGCATGTTCCTCATTACCGCAAGCAGGGATGTGCTGCCGACAATCTCGGTGATTGGCCGATTCTGGAGAAGGCGTGGGTCGCCACCGCACCGGAGAAATTTCTTTCGGACGAATTCTCGTTGCGGGACCTGATGGAATTGCACACGAGCGGCACGACCGGCACGCCCCTGGCGGTGAGATTCAGCAAGAACTACCACCAAACAGAAATGGCATTTCGCTGGCGACACCGGGCCTGGGCGGGCTTGTCATTCCCCAGTAGCAGCGCTTACGTCTCGGGGCATCCCGTCGTGCCACCCAACCAGAAGCACCCGCCGTTTTGGCGCGTGGACCGGGTTGAAAAACGTCTGCTTTGTTCGTCTTATCACCTCGCGCCACAAAATCTCCCGGACTACGTCGCCGCACTGGCGAGATTTGCGCCCAATTTCGTGCATGGTTATCCGTCGTCACTTTACGTGCTGGCGCAGTACATGATTGAGAAGAACGCGAAGCACGTCCGGCCCCGGGCGGTGTTCACGGCCAGCGAGACGTTGCTGGATTTTCAGCGTGCAGCCATCGAACGGGCGTTCGGCGCGAAAGTTTTCAACTGGTATGGCAACAGCGAGATGACCTGCAACATCGTCCAGTGCGCCGCCGGCAGTCTGCATTACCGCACCGATTACGGCGTGCTGGAATTGCTCGCGGACGGGACGATGGTGTGCACCGGACTGAATAATTTGGCGATGCCTTTCATTCGATATCGGGTGGGCGATGTGGCTGTCGCCCGCGAAGGCGTTTGCGCTTGCGGCTGCGCGTTTCCATTGATCGAACGGGTGGAAGGCCGCGTCGAAGATTACGTACGCACCCCGGACGGACGTTTTGTGGGGCGGCTGGACCATTTGTTCAAGGATGTGCAGCACGTCCGCGAAGCCCAGATCGTGCAGAGGCAGTTGGACGAGATCGTGTTGCGCATTGTGAAGGCTGAGGGATTCAACTCGAAGGACGAGCAGACCATCTCAAAAGAAGCGCGGATACGGCTGGGAGACGCGATGGCGATTCGGCTTGAGTTCGTCGATCGCATTGAGCGCACGGCTGCCGGCAAGTTTCGCTTTATCCTTTCCCAACTGCCTCGCGAACAATTAGAATCCGCCAAGCGATGAAGCAACTGGTTCAGGATTTCAAGACGGGCGACATCAAACTTGTCGAAGTGCCGGCGCCGGTGATCGCGCCGGGACGTCTGTTGGTGGGCAATGCCTTTTCGCTGGTCAGTGCGGGAACGGAACGCGCCACCGTCAGCCTCGGGCAGCAATCGCTGGTTGGCAAAGCCCGTTCGCGGCCCGATCTGGTCAAACAGGTTCTCAACACCGTGAAACGCGAAGGCGTGGCGGCGACGGTGCGCAAGGTGCAAGCCCGTCTTGATCAATGGAAGATGCTGGGTTATTCGATGGCGGGCACCGTTCTGGAAATCGGCGAAGGGGTCACCGGGTTTTCTGTCGGCGATCGAGTGGCTTGCGCGGGACAGGATTATGCCTGTCACGCGGAAGTCGTCTGCGTTCCCCAGAATCTCTGTGCCAGGATTCCCGCCGGCGTGGAGTTTCAGGAGGCCGCGTTCACCACGCTCGGGTCGATTGCCATGCAGGGCGTCCGGCAAGCGGAAACGCGCTTGGGTGAAACGGTGGCAATCATCGGTTTGGGATTGGTTGGGCAGTTGACGATGCAGCTTGTGAAGGCGGCGGGGGGCCGGGTGCTGGGTATCGACTTGAGCGAAGCTGCTTGTGAACTGGCGAAACGTTGCGGGTGTGACGAGACTGCGATCATTCCGCGTGACGACGTGGAACGAATTGCCGCTCGGATGACGAACGAATTTGGAGTGGATGCGGTCATCATCACCGCCTCCACTGAAACGAACGAGCCGATCCAGTTGGCGGCGGAAACTTGCCGAGATCGGGGACGCGTGGTGATGGTGGGAGTGACCGGCATGGAAGTGCCACGAGATTTGTTTTACCACAAGGAACTGGATTTCCGCTTTTCCCGCAGCTACGGGCCCGGTCGTTACGACCCACTGTACGAAGAGCAGGGGCTGGATTATCCGATTGGTTACGTGCGTTGGACCGAGCAACGGAATATGGAGGCATTTCTTCAATTGTTGGCGTCGAAGCGAATCGCTGTCGCCCCTCTCGTGACGCACACGTTCGCCATTGCAGACGCACCAAAAGCATATCAATTGATTACTGGCAAGACCGGTGAACGTTCTGTCGGCGTACTGCTGAAATACGACCAACGAGACTCGCGCCCGCAGTCGATGGAGACGTCCGCGCCAACCGGCGCGGCACTGGCGTCGCCGGTTGTTCTAGGTGTCATCGGTGCGGGCAACCATGCCCAGGGGGTGTTGCTGCCTCAATTCAAGGCGAATCCGGACGTGGCGCTCCGCGCGGTCTGCACGGCCACCGGTGCCAAGGCGCAAAAGGCCAAGGAAAAATTCGGATTTCAAGCATGCACAACGGATTGGCATGAAATCGTTTCCGACCCGGCGGTCAACACGGTGGTTATCGCCACGCGCCATGATTTGCACGCGACGATTGTAGGCGAGGCTCTGCGAGCCGGGAAATCGGTTTTTTGTGAAAAGCCGCTCTGCTTGCGGGAGGACGAACTGGAAGAAATTGTTCGGACCACGGAAGAAACCAAGAATACGCGACTGATGGTCGGCTTCAACCGCCGATTCGCACCGTTTGCTGCGAAGACGCGTGAAATGGCGACACCGCTGGTGATGCGTTACCGGGTGAGCGTCGGCCCGTTGCCGCACGGACACTGGGCCGCAGATCCTGAGATTGGTGGCGGCCGAATCCTTGGCGAAGTCTGTCACTTCGTTGATTTTCTGCAGTCCACGGCTCGGGCCAAACCGGTGCGTGTGTTTGCGCAGGGTTTTGGCGGCGACAACGTGCAAGTGGCTGTGCGGTTCGCGGATGGTTCGGTCGGCTCGATCGATTATTTTGACGTGGCTGATCCGTCACTCGGCAAGGAACAATTTGAGGTATTTGGTGACGGGAAGCATCTGGTGGTAAACGAATTTCGCGACAAGGGCCAAGCTGAAGAGGTGCGCCAGTTTGTGCAAGCAGTGAAAACAGGCGGGCCGATGCCGATTGCGCTGGATCAGATCGTGGCCAGCACGCGCGCAACGTTTGCGATATTACGCTCCCTGCAAACCGGGCAAGCGATCGAAATTTGACGGATGAACCCTTCGGCCGACTTCAGCGCAGATGTCAATCAGCGCGAACCGCTGTTTCGTGTCTGGCAACGCCTTCATGAATTCTGCGCGGCACGTGGGTGGCGCGGTTACGATCCGTACGACGGATTGAGTTCTCCGTTGGCTTGGGTGCTTCCCGGCAAGGCGGCCCGGCAAACTTGGACGCAGTTCCACCGGCGCAGTCCGGTGAATCTTCGAGGGGTTTTTGGCATTCATCCCCAGCTCAATTCAATGGCCGTGGCGTTGTTTGCCCTGGGTAGCCGTGAGGCAAGATTTCTGGACATGCTGGAGAAACTACGCTCTCCCGAAGGGGGCTGGGGTTATCCGTTTCCCTGGCAATCGCGAGCGTTTTATGCGCCGCCGAACACGCCGAACCTGATTTGTACCGCGCTGGCGCTGAAAGCGTATCGACGGCTCGGGCGCACTTGCGACCTGAAATTCGTGGAGAGCCTCGTACGCGAGGGCGCCGGCGAAAGATGGATTACCTACATTCCGCAATCCGACACCCAGGTGCACAACATCAACATGACGGGCGCGGCCCTGTTGGGGCGCCGCGATTGCATGGAGTTCTCGGTCAAGCGCCAACGCGCCGATGGTTCCTGGTGGTATGGCGAGGCGGCGAACCAACGCTGGATTGACAATTTTCACAGTGGATACAATCTCGTGGCGTTACGCGAATACGAACAAGCGACGGGCGACGCGCAGTTTGCAGAGGCGGCGCGACGGGCATTTGAGTATTGGGATAAGACGTTTTGGCTGTCCGACGGAACGCCACGTTACTATCACGATCGGGCCTACCCGCTAGACATCCATTGTTGTGCACAGGGAATTTTGACGTATTTGGCCTATGGTGAGCAGCCGAAAGCAAATCGGCTGGCATGGTGGGCGCTAAAAAACATGTGGGATGAACATGGGTTCTTCTGGTATCAACGATGGCCGTTATGGACCAACCGCATCTGTTATATGCGTTGGTCGGAAGCTTGGATATATTACGCTTTGAAAGAATTGATCGACGCGAATGAAAATGCGAATTGTTAACGTGGTCGGTGCGCGGCCGAATTTCATGAAGATCGCGCCGCTGATACAGGAGTATCGCAAGCACCCAACGGAATTCGAGCCGGCTTTGGTGCATACCGGCCAACATTACGACGACAACATGTCGAAGCTCTTTTTCGAACAACTGCACTTGCCCAAGCCCGACGTGCACCTAGGCGTTGGATCCGGCACGCACTCCGAGCAGACGGCAAAAATCATGATTGAGATGGAGAGATTGCTCCTGAGCGCGCCGGCGGATCTTGTGGTGGTAGTGGGCGATGTAAATTCAACGATGCCGGCGGCGATTGTGGCGGCCAAGCTGTGCATCCCGGTGGCTCACGTGGAAGCCGGGCTGCGCAGTTTCGATCGCACAATGCCGGAAGAAATCAACCGTTTGGTGACCGATGCCGTGTCCGATTACTGTTTTACCACGAGTCCGGATGCCGATGAGAATCTGCTTCGGGAAGGCGTGCCAGCGGAGAAAATCTTCTTCGTGGGCAACGTGATGATCGACACGTTGTTGGGGCTGAAGGAGGCGAGCCGGCAATCGGATATCGGACGACGGCTTGGTCTTAACGGCGAATTTGGTTTTGTCACGTTGCACCGACCCAGCAACGTGGATTTGAAAGAAACTTTTGAGGAAATTCTCTCCGCCTTGGACGCCTTACAGAGAGAATTGCCCCTTGTTTTCCCGGTTCATCCGCGTACCGTCAATCGCTTGAAACAATTCGGCCACTGGGATGAGCTTCAAGGTTGGCCGAACTTGAAGTTGGTGGAGCCGGTGGGATATCTTGATTCAGTGTGGCTGATGTCAAACGCGAAGGTGGTGCTCACCGATTCCGGCGGCATGCAGGAAGAGACCACCGTCTTGGGAATACCCTGCCTCACAATCCGCGAAAACACCGAGCGGCCGATCACGATTTCTGAAGGTACAAATACGCTGGTGGGCACAAATCGAGAGAAGATTGTGAGCGAAGCGAATCGGGTGCTTGCGGGCCACGGGAAGAAAGGGCGGGTGCCGAAGTTTTGGGACGGCAAAGCGGCGGAGCGCATTGTGAATTGCTTGTTGGAGCATCGACCCAAAAAGTGAAGCAAACAGTAGGCGATAAAGTCGTGCTGTTTGGGGTGCCGATTGACAACCTCACTCTCGGCGAGACGTTGGATCGAATAGACGAGATGATTTCCGATGGAGCAACGCACCAGCATGTCGTCGTCAACGTGGACAAAATTGTGAAGCTCCAAGCTGATAAACAACTTCGTCAAGCGGTGCTGAGTTGTGACCTGATTAATGCCGACGGGCAGCCGATCGTCTGGGCTTCCAGGATTTTGCAAGTGCCCATTAAGGAACGGGTTACCGGCGTGGATTTGTTTGCGGGGCTGGTAAAGCGCTGCGCGGAGCGTGGCTATCGACCTTTCTTTCTGGGGGCCAAACAGGAAGTCGTAATGCGCGTGGTGGAGATCCTCCAACAGCAGCATCATTCTCTACAAATCGCGGGGTCGAGAAACGGCTATTGGAATCCGGAGCAAGAAGCAGATGTCGTCAAGGAAATCCAGCAAACGAAGCCCGATGTTCTTTTCGTGGCCATGAGTTCACCCAAAAAGGAATTGTTTCTAAATACGTGGAAACAACAACTTAGCGTTCCATTTGTGATGGGTGTCGGCGGCACATTTGACGTCGTGGCCGGGCAGGTGAAGCGTGCTCCTCTCTGGATGCAAAGGTCGGGGCTGGAGTGGCTCTTTCGTCTCTCGCAAGAACCCCGACGGATGTGGCGCCGTTATTTGGTCGAAGACATGGCTTTTTTTCGACTCGTTTGGGCGGAATGGCGCGCCCAACGTCGAGGGCAAGATTAGAATGGCATTCGGGCTTGCGTTTTGGAAGCTTTTCGGAAGAATGCCAGCGATTGATGGAGGTTTATGGCAAAGGAAGCACAAAGCGATCTGAGAATTATAGACGAGTTTGATTTTGAAGCTTTCTGGGCGCAGCACGGCAAGAAAATCGTCATTGGAATACTGGCGGTCGTCGCCTTTGGGGGAGTATTATTGTTTCGGGAGAATCAAGCCAATCAGCGTCTTGAGCAGGCCTCGGCCAGCTTGGCGGCGGCACGTGATCCCGCCGCTTTGGAAGCGGTGGCTCGCGACTTTGCAGGCACGTCAGCCGCCTTGGAGGCGTTATCTCGATTGGCCGACGAGCAGTTTCGTGCGGGGCAGTACGCTGAGGCGACAGCGACTTTCAACCGGATTCTGAAGGAGTTTTCGTCCCAGCCCCTCGCAGAATCCGCCCGATTGGGATTGGCCGCAGTTCAGGAAGGCCAGGGAAATTATGAAGCGGCAAAAGAATCCTATGCGCTGATCGTCGAATCGAATCCTACCGGATTCACCGCGACAGCCGCCAAGATGGGGATGGCCCGCTGCTCGGAGGCGTTGGGACAGGCGAAAGAAGCTCGCCAGCTTTACGAAGAGGTGTTGGTAAACACGCAAGGATCGCTTTGGCGTCAAGAGGCTTACCTTCGCTGGACCGTGCTGGGAAGAGAAGTGCCACCTTCGCCGGCGACGGGTACGGAGGCGCCCAGTGCCAACCCGGCTGCTTCTTTGCCGTTAGGAATGGCGCCGGCCAAAAATGTACAGCCATAACCTCTGAAATAGAATGTTGACCAGAGGGCGCGTTTGCAGTGGTTTTTCAGGCTTGACAGTTTTTTTGCCCTATCTGATAGTTGCACGCGCTTGGGAATAGTTGTCTGGACGGGAGCCCAAGTGACCGACGGAGGCAGGCTCTGAATTGCGCGGAAGTGAAAAAGTGCACCAGAATTTCGGTCGGTGTTGAAGGGTTGCTGTGCGTTGAGGTGTAAGGGAGGAACACGAGTCTCATCATCTGGAGGACGGTCATGTTTTTGAGAGAAGCAGTTGAGAGGCAGCAAACGCAAACAACAAAGGAGGAAACAGTGAAGAAATTATGGCTAGTGGTTGCGCTGGTTGCTTGGGGAGGGCTGGCGATCAACACATTTGCCGATGTGCAAAATATACGCCTGAGCGGTGATATTCGTATTCGAGGATATTACCTCAATGGCGCTGCCGAAAACGACGCGAACAACAACTTCCAGAGCGACGCGGCGTTCATCTCACAACGAACGCGCGTTTCGGTGGAAGCCGATCTGGAAGATCACGTGCTGGTGGTCGTAACGCTAAAGGCTGAAGGCGAGTGGGGCGATAACACCACTACCACCACAGACGCCGGCGCTGGTGCCATGGACGACACCGCCAATCCAATCAACCGCGGCTGGGACGTGGGCGTGTCTGAGGCGTATGTCCAATTCAACGAACTGTTCTATACCGCAGCCACGTTGAAACTGGGTCGCCAGTACCTGCATTACGGTCGTGGCCTGATCATCAGCAGCACCGAGCAGGAATACAACTATGACGCGGCTCGCTTGGTGTTGGATTACTATCCGCTGACGATCGATCTTGTCGGCGCTCAGTTGGTCAATAATCAGACATTCGGCGCAGACAGCCTTCATGCGGGATCTGCCGATCTTTTGTTTGTCAATGCACGCTATGAGATGAGCGATTCGGCCTTAAAAGATATTGAGGGCTATTTTGGATGGGTCGGCCAGGGCGACAGTGGTCCAATTACTTCGAGCCGTGTGCCACCGATTACGGGCGCTGCGTCGCCTCTGATCATTGGATTGCGCGGTGACCTGAACTTTAGCGACGCCTTGCAGACTTGGTTTGAAGGCGCCTATGAATGGGGCGCCGACGGCACCGTAGCCGACAAAACCATCGGCGCCTTTCTTTTGAACGTTGGCGGCCGTTATACGCTGAAGGACGTCCAGTGGGTACCGATGCTGAATGCGAATTACATCTACGCTTCTGGTGGCGGCAACCATGGCGACGGTGCATTCCGCCCGTGGTTTGACTATGTGGATGGTTACAATGGCTATCTGTTCGCGCCAGCCCTATCGAACATCCATATCTTCAATCTCGGTGCTTCGATCAAGCCTTATGAGAATACGACATTGTCGCTACAGGGCTATTACTACCTGAAGGCTGATCATGACTCGTTCGCCGGGAGCAATCCGAATGTGGACTTTGGCGGCCCAGAATTCGCCAATGGTGATCCCGCATTCACGCAGGCCAACAGCAGCGATCTCGGTTGGGAATTCGACTGGATCCTCGGTTACGATTACAGCAAGGATGTCCGTCTACAACTGGTTTACGGTATGTTCATACCTGAAGGTGCCTACAAGGACTCCCCGGCTGTTTCGTCCGTTGCTCATGAAGTTCGCGCAGAAGTGGACGTAAAGTTCTAGCAAGCCTCAAGACGCAACGCGTCACAGAAAGCCCCCCGCATTGGGGGGCTTTCTTTTTGCCTCGATTGTGGTTTCATGGACTTGTGCAAGATTCGGATGAAATCTTCGACGTCGTAAACGAAGCTGACGAGATTGTCGGACGGGCTACACGAGCGGAAGTCCATGCACGCAAACTGCGGCATCGGGCCTTGCACGTGTTTGTTTTCGATGCGAACGGAAGGCTTTTCCTCCAAGAGCGCTCTCACAACAAGGATTCCTTCCCCGGTCGCTTGGACTCTAGCGCTTCTGGCCACGTCCACAGCGGTGAAAGCTACGAGGCTGGCGCCGTCCGTGAATTGTCGGAAGAACTGGGGTTGGAAATCCTTGCGGAAGACCTCAAAAGACATTTCAAGATCGAAGCCTGCTCGGAAACCGACTGGGAATTTGTGTGGACGTACAGCCTTCAAACACGCGCGCCGCTCCGCCTCCATCCGCTGGAGATTGAATCCGGTGCTTTCTATTTGCCCGGGCAAATCCGAGCGATGCTGGCGCAGCCTCCCGACAAGTTTGCGCCGAGTTTCCGGCGGGTATTTCAGGAGTTTGACAGACGCAAGCTATGGCCCCGATCCGGCCGCCACTAAGCGGATTACCGAAACCGTTGCCAAGATCCCTCCCTTTCGTATACAAACAGAAGAAGTCGGAGTCTAATGGCACGAACGGCGATTCGATGCTTACTGAAGGGTATTTATGCCGATGATTGAATTCTTGAACGAGAGCAAACACGTGGATTGCGGACAGTACGCCAATCTCCGGAAGGTGGCGAAACTGAACGGCATAGAAGTGTACAAGGGCGTTTGGCAAAAACTCAACTGCCATGGCCTCGGCCTTTGCGCCAAATGCGTGATGGAAGTGGTCGAAGGTAGTGAAAACCTATCGCCCAAGACCTTCCGGGAACGCATCCGCCTAAAAGGCCAGCCGGGCAACCGCCGCCTGAGTTGCCAATGCCAGGTAATGGGTGACGTGGTCTGCATCACCGCTCCAGCCCTGGATTAGCAGGATCTCTCCATTCGTCTGCATTTCCTTTCGGGCGAAGGCGACCGTTCGCCTGCTCCGCGCGATCCAGCGGCGCGACGGAAACGAAAGCTCGACCGCAATAACAGAGTGAATTCTTGATTCCATTCAACGAGCGCGGTTATCCTCAATGAGTATCCCGCTCGGCTTTCCGCCCGGCGGCACAACCAGAAGAGACGCGCGCCCATGTCCACACTGCGTTGGCTGGATTTAATCGTCATCGGGCTGTACATGGCCGGAATGGCGCTGGTCGGGTGGCGATTTGCCCGGCGGCAGACTTCGACGGAACGCTATTTTGTGGCGCAACGTTCCATCCCTGGCTGGGCCATGGGCCTTTCCCTCTTTGCCACGCTCATTAGCAGTGTGACGTTCATCGCCTATCCGGGCTCAGCCTACGCCGGCAATTGGAACGAATTGGTACCGGGGCTGATGGTGATACCTGTCCTGTTCCTAGTGGTATGGATCATTATTCCGTTTTACCGGCGCGTGGTGGGCCTGAGCGCGTATGAATATTTCGGGAAGCGCTTCGGGTACAGCACTCGGGCGTTCAGTTCGTTGGCGTTCGCGATGGGCCACTTCTCCAAACTCGCGTTCGTGTTCTATCTGGTGGCGTTGACCGTCCAGAGCATCGCCGGCTGGAACATCTATTGGGTAACCGTCGTGATGGGAATCGTAACGGTTTTTTACACCTATCTGGGCGGTCTTGAGGCCGTGATCTGGACCGATGTGATCCAGGGAATGATTTCCATTGTTGGCATATTCATCTGCCTGATATTCCTGCTGTTCCTGCCGGCCGGCGGGCCGTCGGCGGTATTCCAAACGGCGTGGGACAGCCACAAGCTCAGCCTCGGCGCCCTCGATTTCGACCTCACGAGGAAGGGCTTTTGGGTCATGACCTTGTATGGAATCTTCTGGTATTTGCAGAAATACACAGCCGACCAGACCGTGGTGCAGCGTTATCTCGTGACGAAAGATGACCGCCAGGCCACCCGGGGAACCGTATTGGGCGCGATGTTGTGCGTGCCGGTGTGGACACTGTTCATGCTGATCGGAACGTTGCTCTGGTCGTTTTACAAATTGACTGGCGAACACTTCCCGTCACACATTGCCAAGGCGGACCAGATTTTTCCGTACTTTTTATCAACCCACATTCCGCCGGGCTTGGCGGGCTTGTTTATGGCCTCGCTCTTTGCTGCGGCCATGTCCACAATCTCCTCCGATTTGAATTGTCTATCCGTCATTGGCGTCGAGGATTTTTATCGCCGGCTCAAACCGAATGCCGCTGACCACCAACGCTTGCACGTTGGCAAAATACTGGTCGTTGTTGCGGGCGTCCTCACAACGCTCATCGCCCTGGTGCTGGCCCGTTATACCGAACATGCATTGTCGCTCTATTTCACCTTCACAGCCATTTTGTCGGGCGGCTTGTTCGGGCTCTTCTTCCTCGCGTTTTTTTCGACTCGAGCCAACACGCGCGGTATTTGGGCAGGAATCATCGCGTCGGTTTTGTTCACCGCCTACGCCACGTTGACGCAGGGCAAGGAACAACTCCTCAATCTGGGACGGCTCAACTTCCACATGCCCGGCGTGATGATCGGGGTCGTTGGTCATCTCGTACTTATCGTCGTGGGTTATGTGGCCAGCCTCTTATTGCAAACCGATCGAGCGGCCAGTGAATTGACTCTCTGGGGCTGGTTGAAACGAAAAAACGCTGCGCCTGGTATGCAACCGGTCGCGAATAGCATTCGCTTCAACGAAAATGGTGGCGAGCGATGAGTTTGAGTTTTCCACCTGAACATCGCGGCGTAGTGGTGCCGATGGTCACGCCGGTCACAACCAACGGTGCTCTCGATGAGCGCGCCGCCGACCGTCTGATCGAATCTCTGGTGAAAGCCGGCGTGAACGCTATTTTCGTTGCGGGGACGACCGGAGAGAGCGCCGGCGTGCCGCGCCCGGTGCGGCGACGATTGGTCGAGTGCACCGTCGCAACGGTGCGGCGCCGCGTTTTGGTTTACGCGGGATTGGGAGACCTCTATCCGGATGAGATCTCGGCCGGTAATGAGTATTTGCGTGCCGGGGCCGATGCTGTGGTGGCGCGTCCACCGGTTTCATTTCCGCCGCAGCAGTTACTCCCCTGGTTCCGCTCGGTGTTGGCCGGCTTGGAGGGACCGGTGCTTCTCTACAACATTCCGGCCACGACCAACGTTTCCATTCCTCTCACTGTCGTCGATCAACTGGTCGGAAATCCCAAGCTGGTTGGCCTCAAGGATTCGGAGAATGACCCGGCGCGATTGGAGGAAGTGCTGGAAAAATTCGGCGATCGTCCACAGTTCTCTGTTCTCATTGGTGTCGGCTCGTTTATGCTGCCGGGATTGAGACGCGGTGCTGAGGGAATCGTGCCCAGTGTCGCCAATTTGATCCCAGATGTTTGTCAGCGCTTCTACGAATCCGCCCGGCGGGGCAATTGGGAGCAGGCCGAACGGCATCTTAGCCGCATGAGCGCAGTAACGGAACTTTATCAAAAGGGCCGCATACTTAGCGAATCGCTGGCGGTTTTGAAGACTGCGCTCGCGTTTCGCGGCCTTTGCGGCCCCGATGTCCTGCCGCCGTTGCACCCGCTCTCGCAACTGGAGCGCAATGCGCTTCGCAAGCAGATGCTCGCGCTGCATTTGCTGGAAGAAACATGAGAAAGCGATTGGCCATTCTCGCGGCGCTTTTACTCATCGCGCCGACAATTGCGTGGGCTCAGGACACGCAACGCCAGTATCTTTCCGGGCAGGGCAAAGATGACGCTATGCCTTGGCGTTTCCTGTGTACCGCTGGCGCGCAGTCGGGTTACTGGACGAATCTGCCGGTACCATCTAACTGGGAACTCCACGGCTTCGGCACGCTTAATTATCGGCACGACTCAACGAATCCGCCTCCCGAGCAGGGCCTCTACGAACATGATTTCACAGTACCGGCCAACTGGGCACAGCGCCGCGTGTTTCTCGTGTTTGACGGCGTGATGACCGATACCAGTGCTTCGCTCAACGGCCAATCCGTCGGGCCAATACATCAAGGCGGGTTTTACCGCTTCCAGTACGAAGTGACCAAACTCGTCAAGTTTGGCGCATCCAACCGCCTCGAAGGCATAGTCGCCAAGCATTCCGCCAACGATTCGGTCAACCGCGCCGAGCGTAACGCTGACTATTGGGTGTTCGGCGGGATCTACCGGCCGGTCTATCTGGAAGCCGTGCCAAAACAATTCATCGAGCGCGTGGCAATCGATGCCCGGGCCGACGGTGTGTTCACAATGAATGTGTCAGCGAATGGCGCAGATGACGCAGATGATATCGAGGCACAAATCACCAATCTCGATGGCAAACCGGTTGGGTGCGCATTTCCCGGAAAGCTTGTCAGTCAGAAGGCAACTCTCAAGACGAAAATTAGTTCGCCCCTTCTTTGGACTGCCGAGACGCCAAATCTTTACGAGGTAGAAGTGCGACTCAAGCGGGGTCAGCGCGTGATCCACCGCATCCAGCAGCGGTTCGGTTTCCGTACGTTTGAGGTTCGTGACGGCGATGGACTTTATCTTAATGGTCGGCGCGTGGTTCTCAAAGGCGTCAATCGTCACTCGTTCTGGCCGGATTCGGGCCGTTGTCTGAGCGAAGCCGTGCATCGACTCGACATCGAGACGATCAAAGATATGAACATGAACGCCGTCCGCATGTCGCATTACCCGCCCGATGCGGAGTTTCTTGATCTGTGCGACGAACTTGGCCTCTACGTACTGGATGAACTCGCCGGCTGGCATCAGCATTACGACGACACAGTTGGCCGAAAGCTTGTCCGCGAAATGGTCGCGCGTGACGTAAATCACCCGTGCGTTCTCTTCTGGGACAACGGCAATGAGGGCGGCTTCAACACGAATCTCGACCGCGTCTTTCTTGAGTTCGATCCGCAGCAACGCCGCGTGCTGCATCCGTGGGCGGCTTTCAACGGCCTGTGCACCGCGCATTACCTCGCCTACAACAAAACGCAAATCGCGTGTACCGGGCGCGCCATCTATTACCACAACGGCCGGGAGCTCGTCGCCACAAATGACCCGGCGAAATACATCTACATGCCCACGGAATTCTTGCACGGGCTTTACGATGGCGGCGCGGGAGCCGGGCTGGAGGATTACTGGAAACTGATGTGTGCCAGTCCCGTGCTCGGTGGCGGATTCATTTGGGCGTTCACAGACGACGGCGTGAAACGGCCCGATACCGGTCAGCTCGATCTCGCCGGCAACCAGGCGCCCGACGGCATCGTCGGACCGTATCGCCAACGCGAAGCCAGTTTCTATACGATCAAGAAAATCTGGTCGCCGATACAGGTTGCGCGTGAAACGAATGGCACATTCACCGTGGAAAACCGGTACAGCTTCACAGACACGAAACAATGCCGATTCTCGTGGCAACTCCGCCAATTCCACAAACCGGGTGATGCAGCGTCGGGCTTCTTTGTCGTCGCAGAGGGAAAGGCTGTCGCTCCGTCCATTTTACCCGGTGAGAAGGGCGCACTCCATCTTGATCTGCCGCCAACATTTGCCGGAGCGGACGCGTTGGCCTTGCGCGTGGACGACCCCCAAGGGCGGAAGCTATGGACCTACGTTTGGCCGCTGCGAGAGTGCGAAGTATTGCCCCGGAATGTCGGCATCGCCGCGCGCGCCGATAGTTTTGGGCAGCAACAAAATGGGCTGATTGAGCTGAAATGCAAAGACGTCGTGGTGCGGATTGACGGTCAGACCGGTTTATTGAAACAGGTTAACCGCAGCCATGAGAAATTTTCCATGAGCAACGGCCCGCGGTTGGCGGCAGCAGACGGGACGCTAGCAAAACTAGTCTGGCAACTGCGCGAGGACGGGTGGCTGCAATGCAATTACGCCTATACTGCATCCGGCACGCAAGATTATGCGGGCGTTCTGTTCGATTATCCCGAACAATTTGTGAAGCGCAAACGTTGGCTGGGAGACGGTCCGTATCGCGTTTGGAAAAACCGACTCGACGGCGTCACGTTAGGGGTCTGGGAGAACGCCTACAACAACACGATTACCGGGTATCGTGATTGGATTTATCCCGAGTTTAAAGGTTGTTTTGCCAACGTTCGCTGGTTGCAACTGGAAACGACCGAGGGATTGATCACAGTCGTCGTGGACGGAACTCCGTTTGTGCAAGTGCTTACGCCAGAACAACCACCAGATGTTTTGGTTGGAAAAACCAAAGTCAATCTCCCGCGGTGTGGACTCGGATTATTAGACGCACTTCCACCCATTGGCAGCAAATTCAAGACGGCCGATACGACCGGTCCGCAAGGACAGTCGAATGTGCTTCGCGGCGATCACTCCGGCTGCGTAAGTTTTTACTTTGGCAAACTGCCGCCGGGCATGAGGAGTTGTGTTAAGCCATCATCAGCGCTCAATTCCGGGTGGGCTGAGGCGCCGGAACGCTGAAAAATCAATAGTTGCAAGCATTTCGCTGCTTTTGTACTATTCGTGAAACCCTCAACCAAGGAGATAAAGGAGCAGATTTATGGCAAAGATGACGAAGTCACAAGTACTGAGCAAGCTTGCGGAGAAGACGGCCGTTTCGAAGAAAGTGGCCGGTCAGTTCATGGACGAGTTGGTCAAGCTGGCCTATAAGGAAGCGAAGAATTCTTTCACGATTCCGGGCTTGGGCAAGCTCGTGTTGGTGGATCGCAAAGCCCGCATGGGCCGCAACCCGGCCACAGGCGAACAGATTCAGATTCCCGCCAAGCGCGTTGTGAAGTTCCGCGTTGCGAAGGCGGCGAAAGATTCGATTCTCGGCGGCAAGTAATCCGCTCCACGGCCAAAAGTTCACGAGGCGACTGTGCCAGGCACAGTCGCCTCTTCTTTTTCGGTTTGCTGGTTATCGAACTGACTTTTTCGTGAACGCCGTGAGATCAGAAATCCCAGCGGCGCGCGCGGCATCGACAATGGCGATCACCGTTCCGTAGCTCACGGTTTTATCGGCGGAAAACTGCACTTGCACCTGAGGATCCTTCGTTTTCGCCTCCCGCAATGATTGTTCCAAAGTACTCAGGGGAATCTCTTTGCCATTGAGGTAGATTTTCTCGGCGTTGTCAACGGCGATCGACACGCGATCCACTTTCTGGCGCCCGATCTCTTCCGCAGTTTTCGCTTCCGGAAGTGCGAGTTTTACGGCCGTGGGCGAATAGGCGCGGAAGGTCGTGGTGGCGATGAAGAAGATCAGCAGAATAAACAACACGTCCACCAGATTGATCAGGCGAATCACGGGTGGACGTTGCGATTTGGTGGGCTCGAAGATGCGCATCTCGCGGACCATTTAGGGATTACGATACAAACGGGTGAGCAACTCGTTCGTGTGCCGCTCCAATTCGAGCGCCAGCACCTCGATGCGGCGGCGAAAGTACATGTAGGCAATCAACGCGGGAATGGCGATGCTCAAGCCTGTCATGGTGGCGGTGAGCGCCTCGTAAATGCCGTGGGAAATCTGTGCCGGATCGCCAAGCCCTTTCATGGCCACATCCTCGAACAATCGCACCATGCCGATGACCGTGCCGAGCAGGCCCAAGAGTGGGCCCAATTCGGCAATTAGCGACAGGGTCGTCAATCCTCGTTCCATGCGGCCGACGATTTGGCGCGCCAGCGCCTGCATAGCTTCGACGTTCTCGGCTTTGGGCAAAGAAGCGTGCGCAAAAACTGCGTTGACCAGCGTCCCGAGCACGGAATCATCCACTTCGCTCAAGGCATGGATCATCTCCGTCTGCTCGGGTGTCGCCGGCTGCTTCTCAATCGCTTCGGCCAGAATGATAGGAATTATGCGCCGACGTTGCAGCGCCCAAACGCGTTCCAAAATGATAGCCAGTCCCGCTATCGAGCACACCAATAGCGGCCACATGGCGATTCCACCTCGTAAAAACCATTGCGGCATGAAACCAAACCTCCCGATCAATAATAGAAGGTAAAACTCGCCTCGCGCGGTTCCTTCCCAACCAGCGCGCGCAGATTATCTGGTAACGGATCGAACGGACCGGATTCTATAATGGCTTTCTCGCAAAACAACGCCAAAATCTGTCCCGCTGTGTTATCCGTGATTTCCAGGTTCTGCACCTGTCCATCATCGAGCATTTCGAAGTGCACGGTCACCTGACCGGCTCGTTCGTACATGCCAAATCGGTCAATCAAGGCATACCAGCGACTTTGCACCGCATGGATGACTTTCTTGTCGTAGGCGCCGAACGGACTCTCGGCCACGTTGAAGGCCGCGATCCCCTTGCGCGAAATGCCGGTCGCTTTCAGCGACTCCTTGTGCGCCACCAATTCGCGGCCCGGTGTGCCCGGCTCGGAAATGATCGTCGGCGCACCTGCCGCTCCCGGTTCCGCTCCGGACCCTCCGGTCATGACTTCTGGCGCTGCCGGCTTCGACGCCATCGCCAGCGGCTGCTCCTCGACAATCTTCAAGCCCTGAGCCGCAACTTCCTTTGGTTGTTCGGGTGTTTTTGGCTGAGCCCGAGCCGGCCGCACGACTTGCGACGGTGGCGGCGCTGCTTTGGCGGCGCTGACGACGGCGCCGGGCGCCCCGTGTTGAACCACAAGCGGTTGCGGCACGCCGGAGGGTGTAGGCACGTCGACGGAACTGGGCGCACGTGTCTCCGTGCCTTCCAGATAAGGTGTTTCGCCTTCCTTGCCGGTCGGGTTCTTCGGGTTGGCGGCAACAGTTGATTTGTCGGAGTAATACTTCGCTTCCTTCGGTTTCTCGCCAGTTACCTGCGAGGCATCCGTCTCCATGAATCGCCGTGCCGACTCGGTTTCTTTTTCCGGTTGCTTCTGTCGTTCTTTGCCGCGGGGTTCTTCCACCTCAACAAAGGTAATCGTCTGGGGATGCGACGCCGTGAAAGTGGAGGTGGGCGCCCGCAGCAACTTCATGACCGAGGAAAACAGAGGCAAACTCGACAAGGTTGCCCGATGCTGCCAGGTGATGAATGCCGTCACATGCAGCAAGAGCGACACCAGCAAAGCGATCTCGACCGGGATATGTTCGCGTGCGCGAGTCATCACGCCAGAATGATAGCAAATTGCGGGGCGCCATCAACTACGGGCCATCTCCGCCAGTTCGCCGGGATGAGTTGGGGCTTCGTTTTTCGTGGTGCGCAACAAGTGGAAACCGTAGCCCAAGGTTGTGTAGAACAGAAGGACGACAAACCAGTAATACCATCTGCCCGGGTCAAACATCTCCGCATCCAAAAACCACGAGCAACACATGCAGAGTGCAAAAAGAACCGACAGCACGTTACTGGCCGTCTCCTCGTGCTCGTGTCCGAAGATATACATCAAAGGGAAGATCAAAACG
>DATIZX010000144.1:0-53220 GCA_035516795.1 Verrucomicrobiia bacterium | reverse complement strand
CCCGACCGCATGGGGAACGCCGCGGTGTATGTTTGCTTCGGACGCGCCCTTGGCTGGATGCATATGCCGCCGGGCTTCGGCGAATATCGCTTGCTCGACGTCCACGGCGCTGGCGCGCAGCGCAGCGATCCGAAAGCCGGCAATCCCGCCGATTTCCCTCACGGTCGCGGTCCGCAGGGTGATGTCATCCGCATCTACAACTTCGTGCGCTGTGTCCGTACCCCCACAAAGTAGGCAACCGGCTGCGGGAACAAAATCTCGCGCCAATTGCTATACTTGCGCGCCGATCTTCTTTGGCACGGGCGCGCCGGCGGCGATCTTGGCCTGCACCGCAGCAATGATTTCGGCGAGCACTTTCGGCTTCTCGCGCAGTGCATCCTTCGCCGCCTCACGGCCCTGTCCGATCATTTCGCCATTGAATGCCAACCATGAGCCTTTGCGCTCCAACACGCCGAGATCGGTCGCCACATCGATCACCGAGCCTTCCTTCGCGATGCCGACGTCGTACATGATGTCCCACTCGGCTTCCGTGAACGGCGGCGCGACCTTGTTTTTCACGACTTTCGTGCGGACATGGCTGCCAATGACCTTACCGGCGCTGTCCTTGATGACATTGACGCGGCGAATATCAATGCGCACGCTGGCATAGAATTTCAGCGCACGTCCGCCCGGCGTGGTTTCAGGATTGCCGAACATGACACCGATCTTTTCACGTATCTGGTTCGTGAAAATGCAACAGGTCTTCGATTTGTGGATGACCGCCGTGAGCTTGCGCATCGCCTGGCTCATCAACCGCGCCTGGGCGCCGACCGTCGCATCGCCCATCTGGCCTTCCAGTTCCGCGCGCGGCACGAGCGCCGCCACGGAGTCCACCACAATTACATCCACGGCATTGCTGCGGATCAACGTTTCGGCAATCGTCAACGCTTCTTCGCCGCCATCGGGTTGGCTGATGAGCAAATCATCGAGATTGACGCCGATCTTTTTGGCATAAGAGGGATCGACCGCGTGCTCCACATCAATGAACGCCGCCAGTCCGCCCGCCCGCTGTGCATTGGCGATGATGCTCAGGCACAACGTCGTTTTCCCACTGCTTTCCGGGCCATACATTTCCACAACGCGTCCGCGCGGCACTCCGCCGACGCCCAGCGCGAGGTCGAGCGCAAACGCACCCGTCGGGATGACATCAATCTTTACGTGCGCTGTATTGTCCCCGAGCCGCATGATTGAGCCGGCGCCATATTGCTTCTCGATGGCGGCGACGGCCAGTTGGAGGTTCTTATCCTTTAAGGCACCGGCTTTGGCGGCTTCCTTTTCCTTCGGCTCAACTTTGGCTGGCATGATGAATCTCCTTGTTTGCTGTAGGCCGCTTCTGCGAAGCGGCGCTAAGTCCGCCGACTCACAGAGTCGGCCTACATTGGGCTTCGACGCTACTCTTTCAATGCATGTGACGAAAGTTTTGTATAAATCGAACCTTCAGGATGAAGCTGGCTCTCGAACAAATGGATCTCCGCCACTCGCAACGTCCCGAACGCTTGGTTTTTAATGGAATCCAGAGCTTTTGTCAACGCGGCGTCCGGGCGCGGAAATTTCACCCGACCGAGCGTGAGATGCGCGGAGAACTCGCGATGTTCCGGCTTGAATCCGAGTGGCTGCATCGCGGCCTGCAGCGCCTGAGCCAGTTCTTTCAATTTGCCTTCCGCATCGTCGCAGCCGACCCACAGCACACGCGGACTCCTTTCATTCGGAAACGCTCCTGCGCCCTGCACGGCAATTTCAAATCTGCAATGTTTTTGCGCGACAGACTCAAGCAACTCCTTGATGCTCTCGATCGCTTCTTCTTCCACGTAGCCAAGAAACTGCAGCGTCAGATGAGTGTTATCGATCTTCGTCCAAGAAACCTTCACGCCGGCAGGCGCCCGCTTCAGCCGCGCCTGCGCCTTGCTGAGTGCAGCACGAACGTCGTCAGGAATATCGACGGCGATGAAAGCCCGGATCATGGCAGCGATTCTCGCTCCGAATCCGTGGTAGGGCGCGGTGCCCCCACCGCGCCGCGCCGTTTATCCGGCGTCCACACATAGGACCAATCCTCTGCACGGGCAACCAATCCCGCACGCACTGGATTTTGCAGGATGTAATCAGCCTTTTCCTGCACGCTCTCCTCGTTTCTGATTCGATGATCGAAAAAATCGCGCTGCCACCGTATTCCGAGTTTGCGGGCAAGATACTTTTTCCACTCGGTGATGACTTTACGCATTTCTTTGTCTTGAGGAAATGAAACTAGCGCGTGCAGATGGTCGGGCATCAGCAAAGCCAAATGCATCCACCAGTCGCTGCTCCGCTGCCGCACGTCGATGGACTCAAATACCGCAGGCGCGATCTCCGGCTTACACAGCTGGTTGTGCTTGCGGGGCTGGCAACACACCGTAAGGAAAAAGACTGCATCTTCCGGACGGAGCCAAGAGGGGATGTCGTGGTTCAGGATTCTACGTTGGGGAAGCGGCGCGCTGGGGCCAGCACGCCCTACCGAACTGGCCACCGATTGATTTGAAAGCTGATTGCTCGGTAGGGCGCGGTGGCCCACCGCGCCGTTGTCCAACTGCAGCAACTCTCGTCGCACCATGTCCAATGCGTTCTGGCTGGTGAAGAACTTGAAGGTCTCGCGATCGAACAACAGCAGATGGCGTTTCACTTCGGTGCGGGTAGGCGTGGCCAGCCCGATGTAAACCAATCCGACCGGTTTCCCCGGTGTACCGCCGGTCGGGCCGGCAATGCCTGTCGTACTTATTCCGAAATGCGTGCCGGCCCGGGCGCGAACGCCTTCCGCCATTTCGCGGGCGACTTCTTCGCTGACCGCGCCGTGAGCCTTCAACGTTTCCTCGCGCACGCCGAGCAGACGCGTCTTCGATTCGTTGGAATACGTCACACACCCGTTGATGAACACCTCACTGGAACCGCTGACGTTGGTAATGCGGTTGGCAATCAGGCCACCCGTGCATGATTCGGCCACTGCGATGGTCTGGTGCGCCGCCGTTAGCATTTTCACGACGACTTCTTCGAGCCGGTCGTCTTCGGTGCCGTAAATATCCTCCCCAAGGGCCGAGCGAATCCGGCTTTCGGCCGCAGTGATTTCAGATTTGAGGCGGGAGATGATTCGCACCTCGACCTCACCCAGCTTGGCGCTATAGCCGAGTTCGAGTCCCTCCAAGTCGGCCAAGGCTGGCGCAATGCGTTCCTCAACCGTGGACTCGGGCAATCCGACCACCTTGAATACACGGCAATCGAACCGGAACTGAGCGGCAAAGTGTTTCTCCAGCACCGGCAGCACATATTCCTCAAACATCGGCTTCAATTCGCGAGGCGGGCCCGGGAGAAGCAGGACGAGTTTCCCTTCGTGGTCAATGGCCAAACCGGGCGCGGTGCCGCTGCGATTCGGCAACGCCTGCGCACCGACCGGAACGAGCGCCTGCACGTAGATCGATTCCGGCAAGCGAAGCTTGCGTTTGCGAACACGTTCCGCAATGGCGGCCGCGACCGCCTCATCCCGGACCAACTTGCGCCCCAGTAATTCGGCCACGACATCCCGCGTGAAATCGTCACTCGTGGGACCGAGCCCGCCCGTAATCAGAAGCACATCGCATCGCGGCAACGCCTCGGCAATCGCGGTGCGCATCTCCGCGCGGTCATCCGCAACCGTAACTTGCCGGTCCAACCGCAAGCCGATGCGAGCGAGTTGCCGGGCGATGTAACTCAGATGGGTGTTGATCGTGAACCCGAGCATCAACTCACTGCCGGTTGTGATCAATTCGACCCTCATGGGTTACTTGCTCGGTAGGAGTTCCTTCGGCAGATTGACGGGCCGGTAGGTGGGGTCGCCCAACGTTCCGCCCACCTTATACTCGAGAACCTTGCCAATGATGGCAGAAATCCAGCCGATCCCGGGCCACGAACGGAGAAATTGCGCTTCCACCCGAAAATCGAGTCGGCCGTCAAACCCCACTTGCCCACGACTGCGTGCAGTGAATACGCCTGCAGCGATCCGCAGATCGTCCGTCTGCACGGCTTGCTGGGCAATCGTGAACGTGGCATGAGCATCCGTCGCCTTCGTGTTGCCGAGGATGCGGGAGAAAATTCCAAACAACGGCACTTCCCACAGGATGCCGTCAGAGACCGTCAATTCACCACCGCCTTCCATGGTTGCCAGATTAGAGCCCGAACCGCTAATTTGAGCGTTTCCGGAAAGTTCACCCGTCACTTTGGCTTGATGTCCCTCAATACCACTCAGCAGCGTTTGCACGTCCACCTGCTGCGTTTTCATATCAAAGCTGTACCTCGGCAACGCCTTGGAAAACGTGAAAGCCGCCTGCCCCTGTAATTTCCCGCCATACAGGCTTCCGTTAAAGCCGTTGATTTCCATCGTATTATTCGTAAACGCGAGACTGGCCTGTGTCCGAGTGGAGGTGAGCTTCCAATACGAAAACATGTCGGTGAACACTTTGGCCGACCATGTCGTACGCGCGGATTCGTCAAAATCAATGGTGCCCCTGGCCTGCGCGTCCGTATGCTCGCCAAAGCGGTAAGGCGCCATCATGTCGGCCGCCTTGTCCCCGAGCAATCCGGCCGCTTCGGTCGGATTGGCGGTGATTGACAGATCGAATGCGGTCCGGTGCGTGTTAAAGTCCGCCAGCACCGTGCCCGTTATATCGCCTTCGCGCCGCTGCAATCGCATCTGTTGGACGTCCAATTTGCTGTGCCGGAGTTGCAAGCGGCCGGCGGCAGATTCCAGGCCGACCCCGCGGTAACTGCAGCGTCTTGCATCGACTTGTGCGTCGTACGCAAAGGCGTCCGGATCGACGAAATCGCCGCTGGCCTGCGCCACGATGTGCGGCGGCGTTTCGAACCAGGCTGGTTCGACGATTTGCCGGATGGCCGGCGTCATCAGCGGCAACAATCGAGTTGGGTCCAGTGTGCTATCCAATTCATACGTGAAATCGCTGCTTTCGATCTGATATTGGCCACTCCCGGTCAACTGCCCCTCGGGTGTGACGATGTCCACGTCAGAGAGTTTGACGACCGGCCCCTGATTGTCATAGGCGAACCGGATCGAGCGAAATTCGACCCCGCGAAAGATCAGTCCGCCTGTGTGGACCGTGCCGTCGAGTTGGGGGACGCTGCCGGTATCCGGAGCGAGACGGTAGTGTGCGGTAATCGTGGGGTTCACCTGGAATCGAAGTTCCCGCAAGACCGGCTCGGCTTTCTGCACCACCACCGCGGCAATCGCCGCGGGATCCGTGTCGCTGGTGAGTTTGAGATCAAATTGGCCCGCGGCAATGTCGTAGCGACCATTGACGGAGACTTCGCCACCGTACAGTTTTGCCACGCACTGCCCGATCTCCACGGCACCACCATGCATCCGCACATCGACGCTCGCCGTGTCGACCAATACCCCGCGATAGCGGAATTGGCTGCCGCGCAAACGTGCCACCATTTCTGCCTCGAGTGGGTGCGCCAGATCGATATCAAAATCCACATCGAGTTGCGGCGGCAGCGTTACTTGAATGTGGTTCAACTCACGCACGGCTTTCGTCACGAACAAGAACTGGCCTTTGCCTTCGGAAGGTTTCTCCGCGTGTTCCGGTACGGCCCGAGGTTTGAACCGGCCGGATACGTTCACGCGAATGCCACAGTAAACACCGGTCAGCCGGTCCACCTGAATCGTCCCATCATCCGCGAACCGAAAGGTGGCATACGCGTCCGACGCGGTGAATTGGGCGGGACCTTCCTCATCGGGTGGCGTGGGTACGGACAGTTCGGCGCTGGCAATTTGAATCGCCTGAATGGCATTCCGTTTATGGATCAGACGCCAGAAACTGAATTGCAGTTCCAATTCATCGATTTGCGCCAGAATCTGTCCCGGCGCATTGGCGTCGTAGAAGACCGCATCGGTGGCCACCAAACCCCGAAAAGCATCCAGCCGGATGGAACCGAATCGCGCTTCGATTCCCACTTTGCGCAGCTCGCTGACCAAGAATCGTTTGGCAAACGCTGGAAAACCCGCGGTGTGCAGGTACGCCACCGCAAGCAAAACGAGCAAAACCAAAGCGACAATCAGCCGCACCAGAAACCTGACGAATTTCACGATGCGGATTCTTAAGCTGCCTCGTGATGTCCGTCAACGCGTTTCCCGTAGCGTTGCGGTTCACACATCCAGCCGTCGCCGGATACCTTCGCCAGAATAGATTTCAACAAAATACCCAGAGAGTGGTCTAACGAAGCAGAGGCAGTTATGATTGGTCGCAGAAAGGCACAACTTAGACTGGTAGATGTAATCCGCATCGTGGCGAAGTATTCCCGGAACGATTTGGAAGCGAATCTCGCGGTTACCGACTTGTTGAATCGCGGCATTGTTCGCATGCGAATCGAAGGACACAATCACCGGGTGCTCGTGCGTTAACCACGACCGGCGGCTTTTTCCGGCGTTTTTTGGTTTCCGAGGAGGCGCATTGTGCTAACTTACCGGCGCAATGCTGGAGGAACTGTATCAGGAAATCATCCTGGACCACTATCGCCGTCCCCGCAACAAGGGCCGGGCCGCCCCGGCCGATTTGCAGGCGAAGGAATACAATCCGTTGTGCGGCGATGAAATCGAGGTGACCGCGACGTTACGCGATGGCAAGCTCGCCGACGTGAAATTCGCTGGACACGGATGCTCCATCAGCCAGGCCTCCGCGTCGATCATGACCCAGAAGCTGACCGGCAAGACGCTGGCTGAGGCCGAACGGCTGATCGACGGATTTCTCAAGATGATGCGCGGGGACCTGCCTTTCGGTGGCAAAGAGATGGGTGACCTGAAAGCCCTGGAAGGGGTGCTGAAATTCCCCGTTCGCGTCAAGTGCGCCACGCTGGCGTGGAATACGGCCGCCAAAGGAATTGCGGAGAAAAATCCGAAATCCGAAATCCGAAATCCCAAGGAATTGGAAAACACCAAATAACCGAGACCGTGCGGCCGGCACTGAAGCATTTTCTTTGTTTGCAGGTTTGTTTCGAGTTTCGATATTCGAATTTCGGATTTCCCTGAGTCATGCAGTTCCAAAAACATTTCACTCTTGAAGAAGCCCGGGCACTGCTGCCGGAATTGCGCCGAATCTTTCAGGACGTCCACCGCCGCCGGGACGCCGCCCAGAAAACCGATGCCGAGCTTGGCGAAAAACTGAAGAAGACCGGCGCCGAAGTCGGTGGCAGAAAAGTCTCCGGCTTGTTGATGGAAATGCTCCAGCTTGACCGGCAACTTCGCCGTCTTCAGGAAACCGGTGTGCAAATCAAGGACCTCGATCGTGGGCTGGTGGATTTCCCCCACATCCGCGAAGGCCGCGAGGTGTTCCTGTGTTGGGAACTGGACGAAGAAGACATCGAGTTCTGGCACGATCTCGATGCCGGATATGCCGGTCGAGAGAAGCTGTAACAAGTCAACGTTGGGAGATGCTAGTTTGGCACGACCGGAGGAGAAGTCGGCTCTGGCTCCTGTGAAACAGCCGGTTGCTGTGCCACTGGGGGCGGTGGCGCAGGATGATTCTGTCCAAATCCCGCAGTCGGTTGAACTGTCGAAAAAGACTGGGGCACCCAATCGCCGTTGACATCGCGGCGAAACACATCCTGCTGGACGACAACCGTGCCATCCGGGCTGCGCGTTTCGTTTTCGACAAGCTTGCGTTGCGGCACCAACGGCTCCATCATTTGGTTGCCGCTATAAGTCGAATAAAGCGAACGCCCTTCCTCGATGATCTCACGCGTCACGGAACCGTCGGGAGCCGTGGTCTCTGAGGTGGTCGTGCGTCCGGTGACTTCCCAACCCAGCCGACCGGGCGTGCGCACCACGGTGTTGATTTGTTTCGTGTCACCCTCGCTGCGTACGGTCGTGGTCGTCTCTTCCGTAACCGCCATGCGGCCCGTCAGATGATCGACCGAACGTGTCTCCGCGGTCGTCACTTTCTCGTTCGAGCCCTTCTGAACGGTCGTTTTGTCAATCTGCTTCTGGACAACAATGTTGCCGCTGACATCGGGAGCTTTCTCCACCACCGTCGTGTCGGTTTGGCCATTCGCGTTGGTAACCGTGTTGGCGTCGACCACCCGGGCCAGCACCAACCGGCCGGAACTGTTGCGTGCATAGGTGTCTACCTGCGACTTCTCGCCCTCGTCGGTCTTGACCACAGTTTCGACTTTGCGTTCCGCTGTTCGATCCTGCCCCTGACGATCCTTCTCAACCACAGCGGTCGAGATTTCGGTCACGTCCGGAGAGATTTGCTTCTTGATCGTCGTACTGCGCTGCGCATCGAAATAGCTGCCGTCGTTGCGCCGGACGCGCGTGACCGTCTCGGTGCGTTCCGTATTATCGTCAATCTTCGTCTGTTCGCGCTCCTTGACGAGCGGGACAACCGAGCGATCCGTGGTCGTAATCTTGACTTCGGCACGGGTGCTCGAGTTGTCATTGTCGGAGGATTCGGTGCCACGAACAACCACTTGGGCGGATAATCTCGGGGCCAAAAGCAAGCCGATAGCGCCAAAAGCGAGAACAACGAAGTTGCGGGCTTTCATGACGATAATTTAGGCGCAGAAGTGGGTTTTGCGCAAGCGACAATGCTGTTGTCAATGCTGACAGTGCGGGCAGAAGAACGTGCTGCGCTGCGCCTGGACAATGCGTCGAATCCGCGTCCGACAACGACGGCAGGGTTTGCCTTCCCGATCATAAACCGCGAACCGTTGCACCTGGAAAATGCGCGGCCCATAATTGATCGCCTTGCGCAATGATTTCACGATACCGTGTCGCAACGCCTGCCACTCCACGGGGCGCAGTCGATCCGCATGACGGCGCGGATTGATCCGCGCCCGCCACAAGGATTCACTGGCGTAAATATTCCCCAGGCCGGCCAGCAACCGCTGGTCGAGAAGCACGATTTTGATGGGACGAGCCGACCGGGCCAGCCCTGAAAGATCGATATGGCCCCTGGCCAACGGCTCCGGCCCGAGCCCCGCCAGTGCTTTCTCCAATTCCGCCGAGTCCAACACCTCCATCACTCCGAATCGTCGTTGATCCTCGAAATAGATGGTCCCCTTCCCTGTCCGAATCGCCGCGCGATGACGCTTGGGCTCGGAGAACTCCAGCCAGCCCGTCATCCGCAAATGCACGAGGAGGTGTAGACCGCCGGATAAATCGAAAATGATGTTCTTGCCACGCCGCCACACACGACGGACTTGCTGTCCGACAATCTTGCGCGCCAATTTGATCTTTGGGTCACGAACTTCGACCGCCCGGATGCGTGCTCCCGCCAGTCGCTGTGCAAGCTGATTCACCAGGATCTGGACTTCGGGGAGTTCAGGCATGATGCTGGCGTCTTAGGTTCAAAGTTCAGGGTTCAAGGTTGCTGACTAACTGCTCGGAGAGTTTACACAGTTGAGAGTTCAACGCCTGCTCGCGTATCGTGTACGAAGTTGAACGTTCGACGTTCATCTGTTCAATGGTGCCCGGGGGGGGATTCGAACCCCCACGATGGTTTAACCCATCTTCGGATTTTAAGTCCGATGCGTCTGCCGTTCCGCCACCCGGGCAAAAGCCTTTATTTATAAGGGCTGTATGCCAATATCCTGCTGCCATAAAATAGTGGTTGCAACCCGAAGTTGTAACCCGTATGTTTGGAGCATCGAAAGGAAGTCGGTTTCATATGAAGCAAACGCTGGTAAACGTAGCGGAGAACCTTTGGAAAAGTCAAGAGAGCGGGCGCTACTACGCCATCCTGAAGATTAACGGCAGACAGATCAAGAAGTCACTTAAGACCGCCGAGGCCAAGGTTGCCAAGCGCAAGCTCCGCGATTTGGAAAAGCAGTATCAGGAGCAAAGCGGTATTGCCAGCGATGAACCGGCCCCGCGGTCATTCCGGGAACTCGTCGAGAAGCACCAACGTATTGCGCTGCCGGTCCGACCGCTGAAACCCAAAGCGTTGCTGGACTACATCACCCGGCATAAGGCGCTGCTCAAGCATTCGGGGTTTGCCTCACAACCCTTGAGCAAGATCGGGATGATTGACTGCCAGCAATGGTTCGCCAAACGTCGGCACATAATATCCGCCCAGCGCATGAACAACGAGGTGTGCGCGCTGCGCGACCTGTTTGAATGGGCGCGTGATTGCGGATGGATGATGCACGACCCGAGCGCCAAGCTCCCTCGGATGAAACTCCCCCGCCCCAACCCGGACCCGCCGACAGAAGATGAATTCCGCCGGCTGGTTATCACGTTACGAAGTCACCGTGATCGGGACGCTGCCGATTTGGTTGAACTTATGGCCTACAGTGGACTTCGATTGTCTGAGGCCTGCGGATTGAAGTGGCGCGACGTGGATTTTGACAAGGGCGTGTTCTACGTCGCCGGCAAGGGACGCGACGCAAGTGAGCGCGATACTGTTCCGCTGTTTTCCGCAATGCGTGAACTTCTCCTGGGAATCCGACAGGCCCGGCAGTCGAGGAAGATCACCAACATCAAGCCCGAGGACACAATCATGCGCGTGGACGGATGCAAGGACGCGCTCAAGACAGCCTGCAAAGAGGCCAAGCTCCGGCGCAGCTTCACGCACCATGATATGCGCCGATACTTCACGACCCGCTGCATGGAACAGAATGTTCCGATTCGCACGCTGGCAGGCTGGTTGCGACACCGGGACGGCGGGGCGCTGTTACTCCGCACCTATGCAGCGCACCAAGACAAGGCTTCGATGGAACAGGCTGCCAAGATCAATCTGGCAGTAAAGATCGAAGCCGACAACGTAGTGCCGATGCGAGCACCGAAGGCAAACGGCTGACATTGGTCCGATCGTAGTGAGTTCGCCGACTCGCCGGGCTAGCCGCAAGGCGAACAGTGCGCCTCAATAGCATCCCCGCTTTGGACGATTTGCGAACCTGGCGGTTTGAATTCCCGCGAGTTGCCAAATCATCCAGTGAATCACGACGAGCGGCGGCTAAATCGCAATCCACTGAGGAATACACCGATGCCCATGCCCACCATCACCCATGTGGAAGGCTCGGGGACGGGCAAGGTGATTCCTTGGAAGGCCAGACCATAAGGGTGGCCCAACCCAGAGGCAAAAGTGCTGCTGCCTCCGCTCGGCGTGAATTCATTGATGTTGCCGCCGAATTCATCCGCCTCAAATAAATTGCCCGCGCTGTTAAAGGCCAATCCAAAAGGATAACTCAACCCGGAGGCAAAGGTGCTTTTCACTCCGCTCGGCGTGAATTCGTAGATGTTGTTGCTAAGCTGATCCGCCTCAAACAGATTGCCGTCGCTGTTAAAGGCCAGTCCCCTAGGGGAAGACAACCCGGAGGCGAAGGTGCTTTGCGCTCCGCTCGGCGTGAATTTGTAGATGTTGCCGCCGCCCAAAGTCGCCACAAACAGATCGCCGTCGCTGTTAAAGGTCAGTGTTAGAGGTCCACCCAAACCGGAGGCAAAGGTGCCTCGCGTTCCATTTGTCGTGAATTCGTAGATGTTGCCGCTTATGAAATCCGACACAAACAGAATGCCTGCCCTGTTAAAGGCCAGTCCAGTAGGATTGCTCAACCCGGAGGCGAAGGTGCTTTGCGTTCCATTTGTCGTGAATTCGTAGATGTTGCCGCTTCCGAAATCCGCCTCAAACAAATTACCCGCGCTGTTAAAGGCCAGACCAGCAGGTTGACTCAACCCGGAGGCGAAGGTGCTTTGCGCTCCGCCGGGCGCGATTTTATAAATGCTGCCCCCGTACTCCGACACAAACAAGTTCTGTCCCTGCGCGTGGGCAGAACACAGAACGCCAAACACCAGAGCGATGGCACACAAGCGAATCCTGATCTTCATATCCTCACCATAACTCCATTCCCTCGGAACGATTGCACCGTGCAACGGGGTGGGAGCAAAGTGCTCAAACGTCCAAAAACCCTCGCCTCGCAGCAAGAGTGTACGGCGGAGAGCTTCACCAATTCAAGTCAAAAAGGCAGTGACAACCCCAACTTAACACACGTCCTCACGCAGGACTCGAACCTGTGCGGTTTGCATGCCACCACCCTATTCAGCGCTCGTTTCTCTTAGAAATCGTTTGATCTCAGGAATCGGGAATAGCGGTCGCCGCAGTGCGCGACACGGGCGCAGCAATCCGCGAGCAACAAGACGGTCAACCGTAATCGGTGTCACCCCCAGGGCTTTGGCTGTTTCCTGTCGCGTTAGCGCAAGTCGAAACTCTTTATTGTTCGTTTGCGCAGCAGTCTCTTGGTTCACCCTCACAATGCCTTCAGGTCTTTGCATGATTCCTCCAGACGTGAAATGCTCCAGCGTCAAACCATACAAACCCAGCGGACGGCGCAGCGAGCGCAGTGCAATGTGGAGCGCAGCTTGCGAGCAAGACATTGACGGCGCGCAGCGAGCCGTACAATCGAAACGGCACGTCACGCAGAGCGGATGACTGATGGAGCAGAATCATTCGCGCATGATTAACAAACGTAAGTCCCCTGATTGTGTACCATGTACACGAGATGATGGAAGGCATGTCCGTCGGTTCCCGTGGACAGTGAATGGAATGATTGGAAACCGTGGACGAACGTTGTACAGGCAGGGTGTGGCGGCAACGATGAACCGTCTCCGATGACACCGACCGGCGATTCACTGTCGCTCCCGGCTGTCGGTGGCGAGCAGCGCGCAGCCACGGACAGCCACGCCTGATTGGTGCGCCCTGGCGGCGCAGCAGACGCGGCGAGCAGGACGCGGGATGAGCGTCCGTCGCGCCGGGTCTGCCAGCCTTCTCACGGCAAATCGCCGGCGAAGAATCCACACCTGCTGTGTTCATCGGGCGGTCAACCGAAGGCCCGTTTGACTGTCATTGGTCGGTCCGGCATGGGCCGCCGGGATGGTCGGCTGAGCGTTTGCAGCAAGTCGTTTCGGTCGGCAGCGCCTGCGCGTTGTTGTCGCTCCGTCGCCACCTTTCATCCAACGGTTCAAGCACTCGCGTAGCCGCGCCGGGCTCACCGGTACACCGACAGCTTTCAATTCTTCCGCCAATTGTGCGCTGCGCCAGCCATTGCGATGTAACGTCAGCAGCCGCTCGCGGAGCGGCTCCAGCACAGTGGCGGCGGTCTTGCGTTTCTTCGGCGGATCGCGCTGGCTCATTTGGTCCAGTTTCTTTTCGAGTGCTGCATAATCCAGTTTCGCGGCGATCTGTCCGTAATCAACACGTGTTCTCATATACGTTTCCCTCTACTATCTTGTCATCGGCGTTTGGGAGATTTCACCGACAACGTTTGGCTCGTCGCTTGATTCTCTATCGAGCAGCGGTTGCGCGCGGCGGCGAGCAGTCAAGCGCACCGGCCTCCAGCAGCCCGCAACTCGGACGAGGAGGGGTAAGTGTCAGAGCCACCCATTCCTTTTCCATGCCACAGTTGGCCTGCACAGTTTGTTCGCGCTTGCGAACATTGCATCCGGTGATTCCGGTTACAGTGAGCCGCATGGAATCTGCTGACATCGGTGACGTTAGAGCCCAGTCGGTTTTCTCAGCTTGTGTAAGCGTTACCCAACAAGTGGGGACTCTCGTGCGAGAGTGCCGACCAATGATCAAAGACTCATGCATCACCGCCCATTTCAGCACACGGACGCCTGGCAAGCTGTTCCTGTTCGGGAACAACTTCACGCCTCGGCTCCGGTAATCTCGCCAGCCATGTTCAGCGCCGTTCCACAAAAGAACCGAGCCGCCGCCACGACCTATTTCGACGAGCATTTGTCGCACAACGACTACTACACCCAGGGTGAAGTGTTGGCGCACGACCAAGGTGGTCATTGGATTGGCCTCGGAGCAGAGCAATTGGGATTGCAGCCAGGTGAAGCCGTCACGCGGGAAGCGTTCCTGCGGCTCTGCGACAATCTGCACCCGACGACGAGCGAACAACTCACGCCACAACTGTACCGGGAGCGCCGGCTGTACTTCGATTTCGTCTGCTCGCCGCCCAAGTCGGTGTCAATTCTGGCGATCACGATGAATGACCATCGCATCATCGAGGCACACCAGGAGGCCTCCACGATGGCTCTGCGGGAGTTGGAGCAGTTCGCCGCCACACGGATTCGCAAGGCCGGCATCGAGGATCAGGATCGCACCACCGGCAACCTGGTTGGAGCATCGTTTTTGCACACGACTTCCCGCGCGCTGGACCCGCAACTGCACACCCATTTCGTACTGTTCAACTGCACCTGGGATAACACCGAGAAACGGTGGAAGGCGCTGCAAACCGGCGACATGTTCGGGGCGCTCAACTATGGCACGGCGGTCTATCGCAATGAACTGGTCAAGCGGCTCCAACGTCTCGGCTATCAGACCCGGAAGGCCGCCAACGGATTTGAGATTGAGGGCGTCGCGCCTGAATTGATCGACCGGTTCTCGAAACGGTCGCAGCAACGGGACATGGCCGTGAAGTGCCAGGAACTGAAGCTTGGTCGCAAACTGACCAAGCAGGAGATCGCTCACGTTGTTCACCAGTCCCGCCCCAAGAAGCTCAAGGGCGCCACCGATGACCAGGTGCGCCGGCAGCAGCTTGGGGAGATCGGTTTCTTCGAGAAACGGGCATTGCGCACAGTGGTTGAAGCAGCCAATGGTCAGTCTAGGGATTTCACCCACTCGGTCACGACGCACGAGGCGGTTGACCACGGCATTGCGCACGTGTTCGAGCGCACTTCAGTCGCGCGGCAACACAAGATTCTGGAAGCCGCCTTGGTCAAAGGATGCGGCCAATTGGATCTGTCCCTGCTGAAGAACAAACTGGCCGAACGCTCCGAATTGGTTCACGTCGGCGCAGAATTCTCCACCAGAGAAATTCTCACCAAAGAGCTTTCCCTGATCCGCACGGTCAATGGAGCCATGGACACCCTGACTCCGATCACCGAGCGTTACGAGCCGCCGCCAAACTTCGGCTCGGACCAGTGTAAAGCCCTGGCGCATGTGCTCGCCAGTACCGACCAGTTCACAGGATTTCGCGGCTTGGCCGGCACCGGCAAAACCACGGTGCTCGTCGAACTGAACCACGTTCTTGGCGGTAAGCGATTCGAGCCAGTATTCTGCGCTCCAACTGCTGCCGCTGCCGATACGCTGCGCAAGGACAAGCTGGAAGCGGTCACCGTCGCCAAGCTGCTAACGGATTGGGCTGTGCAGCGAACACTTTCCCCCCGCAGCGTGGTTGTCCTGGATGAAGCCGCCGCTGTTGGGCTGGATGATATGGTGAAACTGTTCGAGTTGGCTCAGCTTAATCGCTGTCGTGTGGTGTTATCGGGAGATACCGGCCAGCACAGTTCCGTTGCTCGCGGCGATGCCTTACGCATCCTAGAACAATACTCGTCCTACCGTTTCAGTGAATTGACCACGATCCGCCGTCAGAAACCTGCCGCCTTCCGACAGGTCGTCGAGTTGGCCGCCGCCAAACAGACCGACAAAGCCTTTGCCAAACTCCTGGAGCTTGGCGCGGTGACGGAGGCTGCGACGGAGAATGGGGAACTCTACCAACGGGCGGCTCATGCCTACTTGGACTCCACCAATAAACACCGGTCGGCGCTGCTGATTTCGCCCACCTGGGCCGAGATTGAAGCAGTCACCGAAAAGGTGCGTGAGGCTTTGAAAGCTGAAGGCGTCGTCAGCAAGGATGAGCAGACGTTTGTTGTCTTTGATTCGCTCTCGTGGACGAAAGCGCAAAAGAGAAACACGAACCAGTATGAACCGGGGCAACGTCTGCGGTTTGTCAGAAGGACGCGTACCTTTGATCGGGGGGAGACGGTCAATATTCAATCAGTTCTCGAAAACGGTTTGCGCGTCTGCCGCTCTGACGGAACGGAAGTCGATTTCATCCCGGCCAGTTGCGCCGCCTCATTCGATGTGGGTGAATCCCGTGAATTGAAAATCGCCGCTGGCGATTGGCTGTTGCTGCAAGCCAACCAGGGTAAAGAATTCATCAACGGCGAGCGCGTGCAAGTCCGGGAGATCCGCTATGGCTCCATTACGTTGGCCGATGGGCGGGTATTGCCAAGCGCCTACAACACTTTTACGCACGGGTACGCTGTCACCTCACACTCGTCACAAAGCAAGACCGTCGATGACGTGTACTTGGTCGCGTCGTCGCGCTCGTTCGGGGCGGTGAATCGCGAACAGTTCTACGTTTCCATTTCTCGCGGGCGCAAACGCGTCCAAGTCTTCACCGATGATGCCGAGTTGCTCGCTCGACGCGTCACGGATTCCCACGAACGCAAAGCTGCCGTCGAACTCCAAGGCCTGCGCGATGACCTGGCCAAGCTCGGTTTCCTGCGGCAACCGCAGCAAGAGAAAAACACTGCCACCTCAGTATCCACGGCGCACCAAGATTTTCGTAAGATGCGCCCGATGCGTCAGTCGCCGCGAGTGTTTCGCGCCACGCGTTTGTCTTCGGTGCAACGGCTCTCTCAGGTGGTTGAGGATGTGCATCGCTGGCTTCGCGAACGGTCCGGCGTTGAGCAAAAGGAAGTTCTCGCGGAAAAGCTCCCGCAAACCGAATCCATCAAACAGCCTGAGACTGTCGCACCAACTCAGAAAATCAAACGGTCACGCGCGGTCAAAGAATCTCTTCAAGAAAAACCGGCAGCACGCCGCAAACTCGGTTGGGGCATCACCCCGGCCGGCGACACCGGCCACTCTCGCGGCATTGGCGTCTGAACTTTCAACCATCAATCCCCCCCATGCACCCCACCAAAGACGACTGCTATACCACCTCCGTAAAGTATTGCGTTTGCATCGAGTTCCAGCTCGATGAGGAGTGCCGCCACGGTTTCCACACCAGCCAGTTGATTGATTACACCCTGGAAGCCAACCCGGACGCCGACGAGGACAAGAACACCCCGCCGCAGAGACTCGCGCTCGCCTTCTCCACCGCCGATGTGGTGATCTTGGGTTGGCGTCTCGGTCGCTTGACCGATTTGCTCCGGGAAAGCGAACTCGCCACGGTCCACGTCCTCCCCCGACGCTATGGCGATCTCGACCGCGGCAGACCTTTCGTTGCTTCCATCATCATCACCCCACTCAGCAGAGGGCAGTCGTAAGGTGGGGTTGGACAAGACGGCTTCGTCGGCCGAGGCGTTTGAAGACACCAACGTCCGCCGTTTGAGGGCGATCTGCCAAATGTTTGGCCTCAGTGTCGTTCAGTGTTTTGCTGTTTCATCGGAGATGCAATTCCTTGATACGGCGGTCAAGATCGAGTAGCTGGGTGGAAAGGTACTTTCCGAAAACGTATTTGCCGCTGGCGGCCTGCTGGCAAAGCTCCATCAGCACGTGGAGATTGTGACCCGCAATACGCAGCACATCGGCCTCAAAACGTTCACGGTCCGGCACGCTCAAATTGAGCCGCTTTATTTGGGCGCGCAGCACTTGCAGTGTCGCAGCATGGGAAAGCGACGCGAGTTCGAGTTGGTCGAAGTCCCAAAGTATCATTCTCAGGTGCCCCATGTCCGACCACGCGATACTGCGCGTAACGACAATCATCGGGTGCGATTCTTGGATGTTCTCCAGAAATGACGAGAGCTTCGGGCTGACCCAGCCGACATGATCGAAGATGAAGCAGCAGTTCTTGCGGGCGGTCGCCTTCAGAATTGCGCGTTTGCGCGCGACGTTGTCTGCTTCGGCCACCGTCAGATTGAGTTGTGTCAGTAGTGATTCGCAAGCTGTCTTCAGCGTCGCAGTGTCGGCGCAGTACAGCGCATTGGGAGCATTCTGCAGTGCTTCCGTGACCAGCGCCGATTTGCCGACGCCTTTCACGCCGAATACGACAAGGTTCTTGCCCACGCGCAAATGCTCGCGCACAATAGCCAGTTCCTTGTCGCGTCCGATGAGCTTCATTGTCCCCACTGTTCCAAACTGTGCAGGTCTTCTTCCATGGCCGGTCCACCCGGTTTCGTCGATTCGCCGATCACGTCCAACTGCGCGAGGCAAACATCCGCCCTGACGGTGAACGCATCGCGCAATCCAGCCACCGTCTCCCGCGCCCAATGCCGGAGACGTTGACCGTACCGGTCGAGGACCTCGCCTAGTTCATGTTCAGCTTGTTCGTCCAAGTGTCGGCGTAGCCAGCGCCGTCGCAGGTCTGCGTTCCAGCGCACCGGCAATGGCGGCGCTAACCCTTTCAAATTGGTCAGCACCGGGGCGAGGTCAAAACCGGGCAGTCCTGCCAGCGCCGGCAAGGCGTCAAAGACATCGGAGCGCCGCGCGGTTGCTTCCTCTGCCGAATGAAGAGCGTCCGCGAGCCGCGAACGGAGATCGTTCAGTTGTTGGCACAGCGGGCCAGTCGCGTTATTGATTTGTTGGGATGCCGCCGCCGTGAAGATAGCCGCTGCATCGGCGTGTGCGCCATTGTGTCCGTCGGCGAGACATCGGGTAACGCTGTCGAGAATCGGCGTGACCAACTCGGTTATGTCGCGCGCGGCATCCCGCGCGTTGCGCTCAGCAGCTTCCAGCAAAGTGTCCGCATCGCGCAAGGCTCGCAGCGCCGCTTCCCTTTGCGGACCGGCTTCAAGGAACCCCGTACCGCTCTGCATCTGCAACCGGTGTTGAAGTGCCCCGGCAACAGCCTCGCACAGACCGCCAATCTTTCGTTTCAGAGCAGCGGCACCCAGTTCTTTGTGTCGCGCCAGAACCGGCTGCAATTCGTTTCCAAACCAATGGTCGCACAGCGCTGCATCCGCTCCGCGCACACTAACCAGATGAACCGGCAGATCGAGTTGCGCCTGCTCTTGAAGTTGCCGGAGTACGTACGCGACGGCGTGTTCGCGTTCCTCGCGTGTGAGCAAGTCGGCTTTGCTGAGCAACACCATCGCGGTCGCGCCCGAACGGTATAGCGCCTCGATGACGACCAAATCTTCATGCGTCAACGTCGAAGCGGCGTCAATCAGCACGATGCCGAGATCGCAGCGCGGCAGGTAGGCAACGGTTTCTTCGGCACCGGCTACGGCCAGGGACCCGAGGCCCGGTGTGTCCACGAACGTGATGCCCTCGCGCAGCGACGAAGCCGGCAACGCAACGTGAATGCGGGCGACGTGCTTGGTGTTCCCGGGATTCTGCTGCTCGGCGCAAAACTCCGCCAAACGCGACAGATCAACCGTGACAGGCGCGCGTTCGGCAAACTCGATAACTGCTTGCGAAACCGGTCCGTACTGGATTCGCGTGGGCAGCGCCGTTACCGGCGTCACACCAACTGGCAGATATTCACCGCCGAGCAGATGATTCAACAACGAAGACTTGCCGGAACTGACGCGGCCGAATACGCCGATCTCAAAGGTTGTTGCTTCGAGCCGGTCGAGCAACGCGGTGATCGCGGCGCGAAACTCCACGAGTCCGTGAGCCGTGCCGATCCGTTCGAGTTCGCGCAACAGGCGCACTTCGTCGGTGGTCTGTTCGAGTCGCTGTAACCGCGCTTGTAGATCGCCGGCCTCGCTGCCGGCAAGATAGTTTTCCAAGCGCGTCACCAGCCCCTGTAGTTCTGAGCGGATTTGATCCAGCTTAACGGCGGCGCCATCCGCGAGAGCGCCATAACCGCGCAGGTATCGGGCTTCAAGTTCGGAAAGGCTGATGCCGACGCCCATCAATTGCGTGCGCGCGGCCCATAACGCGCCGCAGTGCGGCGACCGCAACGGGATTTCCAGTTCCGTCAGCACACGGCGCATGGCCTCGCGGATACGGGCGATGTAGTCGTGCGCCACCTTGCGTTGGAGTGGCGTGGAGTCCGCGCCGTAATGGCTGAACGGCGACGCCGAGTCAGCGCTGGCCAGGATGGATTCGGTCTCGCTCAGCAGTCCGTCAATGTACTGGAACGTCGTGCGCAGATGACGCTGGTGATTCTCGTTGAAACCGTGACGCATCTCGGTCGAAAAAATGTTCGTGTATGCGCGTTCCGTATCGCTCATCCAACCTCCACCACGCTATTGAATCCACCCAAGTCATCCGGCACGCGCGCAATGGCGTGCGGATCGGCGGTCGGTACACCATCCACAAGGAAGTGGTACTCATAATGGCCGCGGGGCAACTCAATTGAGGATTCCCAGTAACCGTCTACCGTTCTTTTCATCGCATGGTTCTTAAATCCGCGGCGATTGAACTTCCCTACGAGCCAGACATCTTCCGCTTCGGGCGCATGGAAGCGGAATTTCACGGGTTTCACCAGCGGCAACACAGGTTGCCGCTCGGTGACGCGCTCGTCAAACACGTAAAGGTCGGGACGGTGAACGGACTTGGACGGCACGCGCTTCACGCCACTTCGGCTCCTGCGGCGCGCACCTGCACCGCCCGTTCCATCAACGCCACGACTGCCGTGCGCTGCTCTGGCGAGAGATCAAAGCCGACAGGACCACATCCATTCGGCACTCGCATTTCCAATTGGAGCGTGATGAGCTGGTCGTGCTCGGTAATCCAAAAGTCAGCCAACCGAGAGAGTGGGCAATGCGTGACGATGTAGCCGTGTTTGGGTTGGCGTGCGATCCGAGTCCACGACCACGTTTTCTCCTCGGATAGCAACATCAACTCGCGATCAGTGAGAACCAGCACACCTTCGGGCACAACCTCGTATTGGAAGAATCGCATTTTGCGTCCGTAAAGTGCGGGCCAGTATTCGACGGTCAAGATTTGCTGACCGACTGGCGTGAAACGCGGGACGGCATTGCGAAACTTGTATGGTAACGGATCGAGAAATCCCATTGTATCAGGGGATGTATTGTCGTGTGGTGTGGTCAGCGAAGTATCCATCTTATCCAGCAGCAACTGTGCGGCTTGCGTGTAGAGCCGGCGCATGACGGTGTTGAACTCCATCTCGACGGATTGAGCCTTGGCGTCCGCGACAAACGCGATTCGCAATTTTCCAAAAAGAAGGACGATGGTCAGCTCAACGAACAGCGTGTTGGCGAAGTTGCTACTCACTACGGTCACGCCGCCGCGCTGTTGCTCCGAGACGACAATCCACCGGCGGCTGGTAATGGCCAGCACTGTACCCGGGGAAAAGTCTCCAAACGACTCGCTTCGCGGCCCGAACACCAAGAGTTGCACTGAATCTTCCGACGACAGTTCGGAAACAAGCGGACTGCGAAATGGTTCGGGCGTTTCGTCGACCGTTTCGAGCCTTCTGGCAAATCGATCAAACGAGCCCATCAGAAGACCTCCACGTGAGTGCGTAGCGCCCTCATTGGTTCTCATCTCCATCAACCAAGCCAAGCCGATTTGGGCGATGCGCACGCAGATAGGCTCTGATCGCGAAGAACATCCCGCTTGCACCCCAAATGCAGAAGATGATCCCTGTCACGTGAGTGATGCTCATCTTCACAGTCCATAACCAAACGCCGACTCCGAGAAACACAACTGACAGCACAGCCATTCCTGCGGCTTGCTGTTTTATCGAAGCCAACTTGCGATTCGACTTCATCATTCATTCCTCACACGTTCGTTCCGCCGGTCTGGAGAACCATGGCCAGTTGGTCGGCCATTCCCGGTGACAGAGAACAGCCCTGCAACTTCTCAACGGTTTTGCTGATGTCGTATTGCGTGCGCCTGAGTTTGACTACACCCTCGTCCCAAATCGCGTAGCTGGCACGCGGATCGCCGTCGCGTGGCTGGCCGACACTGCCAGGATTCACGAATAGTTTGCTGCCGACTTTGCGAATCATGGGGAAGTGCGTGTGGCCGCAAAAGACCACGTCGGCCAAGATGCATTCTATTTCGGCGGCCAGTTCAATGTCGGTCGTTCCCGGCAGAAGATACCGGTATAGATTGCCGCTGGGTGTGGCGTGGGCAATACGGAATCGGCAATTCTCCAACACGATCTCCTCGGTTTCCGGCAGCAGTTGTAGATAAGCAATTTGCTCGGGCGTCAATAACTGACGGTTCATCTCGCGCGATTCTCTCGACAACTCCCGGAATCGCTTGCCGCAATGGCAGTCCTCGTTGAAGGCGAGTGCAAAATCGTGATTGCCGCGCACGCAGAGTTGCGCGCGATGCCGCACCCATTGTACGACCTCGGCCGGCTGAGGCCCGTAATCCACCAAGTCGCCAAGACACCATATCTGATCAACGTGTTTTTCTGCGTTCGCTACTGCAAGCAGCGCTTCGTAATTACTGTGAATGTCAGAGATGATGAGGATCTTCATGCGATCACCTCTGCCCCACCAGTTTTTCTTTGCGGATCGTAAAGAAAACATCCGCAATGTGGACAGGATGCCAGAATTTCGCTGGCCTCCCGTACCAGCCAGATGTCGCCGACCGGCAACTGCAAATGGCATGCGCCACATGCGCCCGACTGCGAAATCCCAGCCACAGCAACGCGCCGGCGTTGTAGCAGACGGTCAAATCGGCTCAGGTATTCTTCTGGGATGGCGCCGCGCAAGCGCAGAATATCCTTCTCGACGCCTGCCGGGCCTCCAGAGCGACGGGCACGGAGCGTCAACTCTTGGAGTCGGAGCATCATCGCTAACGTCTTGTTCATGGCGACCTCCACGAATTAAAAAACTCCTACCGAAACCTTTGTTTCAGTAGGAGTCATTAGTCGTCGGTAGAACGACGTTGGCCGAACTCCATCGGCACTGTTTACATTATTAGATTGCCAGCACTCACCCCCAAAGTCAACCTCGCGGAACGATTCGCCCGGCGTTAAAGTTCTCTCAATGTCTTTACCAGAGACATGGACCAACCCACGTGACGGCTCGTTGATGCGCCTGATTCCGATAGGCACTTTCACTATGGGATCGACGCCCGAAGACATCGAAGCCGCCGTTCGCATGGACAAAGACGGTGAGCAATTCGCGTTGAGCCACGAGGCGCCGCAGTTCACCGGCTGGACGCCGCTCTACTACATTGGCATGCACGCCGTCACCAACGAACAGTTTGCCCGGTTCTTGTCCGATGCGCGTCCGACGCCGCAGCAACTCGAACACTGGTTGCCGTGGAACGAACGCATTATCATCCCACACGCTGAGAACGAGCCGTACCAGGTTGCGCCCGGTTTTGAACGTCATCCCGTGGTCAACGTTTCGTGGTACGGCGCGACCGCCTACTGCGAATGGGCGCGTCTGCGATTGCCGACCGAGATCGAATGGGAGAAAGCCGCGCGCGGGACAGACGCTCGCCTGTTTCCCTGGGGCAATGACTGGCGGCCGGATTGGGTGCGCTGGTGGAGCAATCGTGGTCGTGACGAAACCACCGCGCCGGTCGATGCGTTTCCTGAAGGCCGCTCACCCTATGGCGTCTTCCAAATGGTCGGTAACGTCGAGGAATGGTGTGCCGACTGGTATCAGCCCGATGTGTACCAGCGTTATGCCGACGGCGACCTCCGTCCACCCACGAGCGGTGTCGGTCGCATCGCCCGCGGTGGCGCGTGCCTGCGCCGCAACCGACTGGAGTTCCGTTGCGCCATGCGCCGCGCCAACCCTCCCGCCCTCGTCAACATCCTCTACACCGGTCTTCGCTGCGCTGCCGATGCGAATAGTATCCAAATGTGAATCGCGAGAGCCAACCTTGCAGAGCGAAACATAGCGAAGGCTTACCGCTGGACTTGCCGAAGGTTTCCTCGTCGCGTTTAGCTGCTTTTTGCGTCGCGACGCACCGCTAGGTAAACGCGCTGAAGATCGTAGTCCGAGAGATCTTTGCTGGAATGGAACGGTGGCGATATACCCAACCGGTCTGACAATTCTGCGTAGTAGGAAAGCTTATCTAGTTTACGTCGTGTGATATGGACGTGGATCGCGCGAATGGCTGCTGTTCGAGACAACTCTGGTTCGTCTGGCGCGACTCCAGCGAGAAGTCTCCCGCGTTGCTCGCGCAGCCACTTCATGGCCCTTTCAAACCTCTTTTGCGAATAATTCTTGTACGTAGTATTGGGTACGACTTTCGCAAGCGCACCCCACCACTTCTGTTGGAGCTGAGACGGGCTCAGACGCCGGCCATAGCTTGCCGAATCAAGTTCAATGATTTCATCCATCAGCGATTTAAGTCGTATGCCTTGATCCTCCGAAATCACATCTGCCGGCGGCTTTGCCCGACCTCGCGGCTTCTGCTTCTCTCCGAAATGTAAATGCACGTCGCGACCCGCAGCGGCAGCAATGCTATCGGGACCGGATGCCTCCGCCACAATACCTGATGGGGTGTGTTCGCGTGAAGCGGGGGGAACACTCGTGTAATTCCGGATCATACAGAAAAATTCGTTGATGAGGGAAAATGGTCTGTAGCTTCAAATGACTATCTTCTATGGCTGTATCCCAAAGCGTCTCTCGCCTCTTTCGCTTTTTACTGTGGATGGAAAGCATTTTATGCGTGAACCAAATGAATTGCGATTCACGCGCATACTCCCAATAACAGCAGGGAATGAGTTCGCAGTCTGGTACGGGGTCGAAATTCCAGTCGTCGATTGTCACGCTAACTTCTTTGCGATTTGTTCGTCGAGGATTTCGCGCACAGTAAGCGGGATGATCGCTTTGCCGGACTTCTTGAAATACCGGTCGATCTCCGTGAGCGCGTCACTAGAATAATCGAACGCGACGAAGAAGCCTTTGGTGCGGTCTTCCCGTGTCATCACGGCTTCGAACTGATCAACGTCGGGGCGACCGACCTTGTCCCTCTGCTTCACCTGAATCGGATACCACACGTCCATGAAATCGAGATGGCCGGTTTCCTTGCCGACGTGTTTGGGCGCGGCGCTGACCGGGAAGATGCGACCGTCAATGCCCATATCACCAACTTGCGCTTTGTTGGGGATGCCGCCGAGAGCAATGACTGCCCAGTTCTCGAATTCAAACGGCGGAATCTCCCGGAGTTTCTCGACTGTCCACGGCAGGTTGCGAACGACGAAACCTTTGCCGGCGCGCCACAGTTGTTCATCTTCCTTCATGTAACACACGTCGCGCAGCCGCTTCGCCATGACTCGACAGGATGTTGGCGAAATATCAATGCCGATCCACTGCCGTTTGAGTGTCTGTGCAGCCACCAACGCCGTGCCGCAACCGCAGAACGCGTCCAGTATAATGTCGTTTTCGTTGCTGCTGGCCTTGACGATTCGATCAAGTAATGCAAGTGGCTTCTGCGTCGGGTAGCCGAGACGCTCTTCGCTGCCTGAGATTACCGGCTTGATGTCGTCCCAAAATGTTTGTAGCGGGACGCCCGGCATCTCATCGAGGTAATGCTTCAACATGGGCATGCCGGTAGTGCGATAGTATATCTGACCCGCCACTTCCATCTCCTTCATCTTCTCTTTGGAGTATGCCCAGTAGCGGCCTTTGTACGGTTTGACCTTCGCGCCCTCTGGGGTCGTCCATTCGTAGGAAACGTCGCCGCCGGGCTTGTTCGCTGTCATATCGGAAACACGGAAGCGGCGTCCGCTTTCGTCTTTGTAGCGGTAATTCTCCTCGACATAGCCCTCAGAGTACGTCGTGAACTGTTTGTTCCAAGTCCATTTCTTGCCGGCCGTGTAGAAGAAAATTGTGTCGTGGTTCGCGCCGTAGCTGGTGGAATCGCTGTGCGCACTGCTCCGCTTCCACACAATCTCATTCTGAAACTGGTTCTCCCCGAAAATCTGGTCGAGCATGACTTTGACGTAATGGGAGGCGTGCCAATCGCAGTGATAGTAGAAGCTGCCGGTCGGTTTCAGAACCCGGTGCATCTCGAGACAACGCGGGCGCATGAATTCGATGTACGCTTGCGTCGAGGCATGCCGGTCTTCAAAGGCGCGTTTTTCTTTCGTCTCGCCCCAGAAGACCTCGTAGTTGCGGTTCGAGTTGAACGGCGGGTCGATGTAGATGAGATCGACGCACGCATCGGGTAACTTTCGGAGTTGTTCCAGATTATCGCCGCAATAGATGACGCGCGTATCCACCAGCGCGGAAGGTTTCGCTGCCGGAGTTGCAGGAGTTTTCTTCCCCATGACGGCACAGTGTAAAGACTTAGGCACAACCGGTCAATGATTCCGAAGTCGTTCTCCAGTGCGTTTTTCAGAAACACCAACCAGAACCGGTAAGCCACTATGGCGATAAATGAAATGCCCCAAAACAGTGGCGCTCCCAATATCTGCGCACAGGACAAAACGGTAAGACAACCGGCAAGGAGCACGATCCAAGGACTCATCGAATCCCGTTCGCGTTCCAGCGCTTTCCTCATTTGTGACTTACCCATCTATTCTTTCACTTGCAGCCGCTGTTCCGACTTCATCTCAAACCTCAATATTTGTTCGGGGCACAATTTGCCTCTTGCCTTAACTACACGGCTCGTTTCAACAAAGTGGTTCATCCATTCGCGCCCCGGTTAAGTCGGTCCGGGCACCTAGGCGATGATGTCACCTGCAGTAATACCGCCCCAAAAACTGTTTCTTTGTAAGTGCTTGATAATCAGCCATCAATTTCTTACGAACGCCGCTTCAAGTATGTCGCGCAGTACGCGAAGTCGGGCGGGACGCCTATCGGCGCGGCGAACTCGACGTTTGGACGCGGCACGGTAAGGTTACGCCACGCTCGACTACCGGACGGCCATCGTTGACAAGGCACCGGACGGTTGGTAGTAGTTTCCTAATCAGTCTGGGGCATGGTTCTGCTCCAGAAGGTGATGGAGTCCACCTGAATCGCCGGTTGGCTGATGACTCCTGTTGAGGCAAAGAACCTCATTCAGGAGCAGTCAGCAAATGCAGATTGACAATCTGGACATAACCGAGACGGTGGAGATCGCACCTCCCCACAACAGTCGTTTACCCGACCTTTTACGCCAGGCCAACGAACGCATCGCGGCACTCGGCGCGGAATTTAAAGCCGACCGTGATAGACTGGACGCGTTGCAGGAACGTCTCCGTGAAGAACGGTGTCATCTCGCCGTCCTTGGCCAATTCAAGCGCGGCAAGAGCACGTTGATCAATGCGTTGCTCGGCGCGCCGGTATTGCCCGCCGCTGTCGTGCCGCTCACTTCGATTCCGACATTTCTTCACGGCGGCGAACAACTGACGGCGCGCGTCGTTTTTGAGACCAACAAGCCCAACGAGCGGTTTGCTGGGCCGGATGCCGACGCACTGGTGGAGTTCCTGGAGAAATTCGTCACCGAGGAAGCCAATCCGCACAACCGACTCGGCGTGCAACAGGTCGAAGTGACATACCCGGCAACAGTACTCCGTCAAGGCTTGGCCTTAATCGACACGCCTGGTATCGGTTCGACGTTTCGGCACAATACCGAGGCCACCTTGAACTTCCTGCCGCAGTGCGATGCCGCATTGTTCGTCGTGTCCGCTGATCCGCCAGTGACGGAGGTCGAGATTGAATTTCTCAAGCATGTACGCAGCAAACTGGCTCGCGTGTTCTTCATCCTCAACAAGGTTGACTACCTCGACGCCGATGAACGCGTTACCGCTGTGGCATTTCTCCAGCGGATGTTGCGTGAACAAGCCGGGTTCGAGTCGCCGGTAATCTTCTGCGCTTCGGCCCGGCAAGGCTTGAATGCTCGGCAGGACCAAGATGCCGCCGGCTGGCAACGCAGCGGCATGGCCGAGATCGAACACCGCATCGTAGAATTCCTGCTCAACGAAAAGACCGACGTGTTGAATCACGCGATTGCCCGCCAAGCGCACGACATTCTTGCCGACGTGCAGAGCCGGCTGGAACTGACCCGTCGCTCCCTGCAGTTGCCGCTCGCTGACCTCGACGAGCGCGTTCGGCAATTCGAGCAAAGCCTCATTCATATTGAAGAACAACGTATTGTGCTGTTGACCCGGCTGGCACAGGAAGAAAAACGCCTAGCCAAGTCCATTGGCGAACGCGCCGATCAATTGTTGCCCAAGAGCTTCAAATTCCTGCACGGGATCGTGCAAGCGAGCGCGGAACACGATCGTGCAAGGTGGACCGAAGACTCAACCCGCAAAGCCATTGCGGACGCCATTCCCAGTTTCTTCGAGCGCGAATTTGGTGCGGCGCACCAGATGTGTGAGCGGGAATTGCACGAAGCCTTGCTGCCTCACCGCCGCCGGGCGGATGAACTCATTGCTTCCGTTCACCACCTCGTGGCGAAATTGTTCGACTTGCCGTTTGAACCACCGGCGGCGGAAATTGCGTTGGCCAGCAGCCGGCCGCACTGGCGTACGCGGCAATGGATCTTCACGTCGGTCAGTTCGATCCCGCCATCGTGGATAGACCGGCTACTCCCGCAGAGATTTCGCCACGCCCGCATTCGTCGCCGCGTCACGGAACAGGTGAATTATCTCGTCACCCGCAATGTTGGCGACCTTCAATCGGGTCTTCTGGAGAACTTGGCAAGGAGCGTTCAGAGCTTCCGCATCGCGCTGGAAGATCGTCTGCAAGGTGCCATTCAGACCACGCGCACCGCCATCGAAACCGCCCGTTGTCGCCGGACCGAAGACACAGCCAGCGTCTCCCCGGAAATCGCCCGGCTGGAATCCGCCGTGGCAAATCTGCTGAAGATTCGTCAACAACTCGCGCCAAATCGGAAATGAACATGCTGACAACAGAGGATGTTCACATCGCCGAGCTACGCGTCCCGGATTGGACGGTGCGCTGGCATGCCGCGAAGGCATTGGCGAGCATTGGTGGACAACGCGCCGTTAAGCCGCTAATCGCCACCCTGCGCGACCCGGATGTTTGGGTACGTTGGGAAGTAGCGCATGCTTTGGGGAACATTGGCGGCGAGCGCGCCACCGAAGCGCTCGTCTCGGCGATGTGTGATCCCGATCAATGGGTGCGTTGGGAAGCGACCCGCGCCCTTGGGAACTTGGGCGACGCTCGCGCCATCAAGCCGCTGTTGGCTGCATTGAATGACCGGGAGGCGCAAGTCCGCTGGGAGGCGGTCCGAGCGCTCGGAAGAATCGGTGAACCTCGCGCGGTTGGCGCATTGATTGCCGCTCTGCATGACAAAGAAGAGCGAGTGCGATGGGAAGTCGCCGTTGCGTTGGGCGAGATCGGCGGCGACGAAGCTGTTCAGGGATTACAACTCGTACTCCGAGACCCGGAAGAGCGCGTCCGAAACGAAGCCGCCAGGGCCTTGGAGTCTCTTAAAATTCGCTTATCGACTGCAGGATTTACTCGGTTGCTCGCTGACTGAGCAGAAGCAATTAGCCGTGGTGAGTATTCGCCTCCGCACCGGTGAAAATCTCCTTATACAAATCCACGCCAAAGCTGGTTTCCAGCGGTTCGCCGGGCAGCAGTTTGTAAGTGCGCGTGCCGTCGGGTTGGCGTTCGGCGCGTAGGAAGAGAACGCGGCCGGCCGCGTCGCCGTTGAGACCGTGAGCGAAGCCGTACTGATGCGTCACGAAGAAGATTTTGACGCGCGTTTCCAGTAGCGCGCGGATGATTTGCCGTGCGATCTCCGAGCCTTCCCGTTCATTGGTCGCAGCGAACGATTCGTTGAACAACAGCAGCGAATCCGGTTTCAGCGTGTCGGCGATGGCGCTCATGCGTTTCAATTCTTCATCGAATTTCCCACTGGTCATCGTGGCATCTTCTTCGCGTCTGTAATGCGTGAACAGATGGCGGCAAATGTCAGCGCGGAACGATTCGGCGGCGACAAACATGCCGCACTGCATCATCAGTTGCGCCAACCCGATGCCGCGCAAGAACGTGGATTTCCCGCCCTGATTCGCGCCGGTGATGATCACCAGACTCTTGCCGTCCGCCTCCATCTCGTTTCCGATCACTTCCCGATTCAGCGTGAGCACGAGACAAGCGTCGCGAAGTCCAACACACGAATGCTCTCGACTGCCCGGCGCAACTGGAGCCGGGTAGCATACGGCTGCGCTGCGTTGGGCGAGTTGCCGGTGCAAATTCATGCAGCCGAGATAAAACGCCAGTTCGGTCCGCAGCGTGGCGAAAAAGTTCAGCATGTGATCGGCAGATTGCGCCGCGGCGTTCGCCACCAGATTGATCCCGCGGTGGCGCATTTCGGACAACGCCCGAGCGCCCGCCTCGTCGCGATCAGCAAGGCGATAGGTGTAGGCAGCCGGCTGACGAGAGAAAATCCATTCGATCCAACGAGGTTTGCCGTGCGGGGAGTAACGCAAAACATAATTCGTGCATTGGTTTCCCCTACCCAATTCGGCGCTCACCAGAACGCCGCCGCGAAACTTCAATTCCCTGAGACGAGTTCTGATCTCGGCGAAATAGTCATCCGTCAATTCCGCCTTGAGCATCCTGAAAAACGTCGTAAACCCATCCGATTCGAATGTGTGCGCATGCTCATTGGCGACGGCGAGTAACTTGCCGAGCACATCCGTGTAGATACGCAACAATTCGCCAGCTTCATACAAGATGGTGCTTGGATACGAGCTGGACAGACTCAGCCAACGTCGTCGTTGCCGTTCAATCGCCTCGACCGCCAGATCGTAGATCGTCCTGACGAAGGCCTCATTCCGCAGACAATCCTTTAGGACCGCCTGGCGATAAAGGATGGTTTCAATATCGTCCTGCAAACCAGAAAGGACCGCCTGCCGTGACACTTGATACAAAAAGTCATCGTCGCCGGCCATGGCGCGAAACAGCGTCTTCAATTCCAGATCCTGCGTTAGCTCGTCTTCGTTCCGGACAAGCTTTGGCATTTCGTAATTCCGATACGGATACCGCGCCCGCAATTCGCCCTGCATATCAGAATCCCGGTCGCGGTAGAGCAGATGCGCTTTCATCGCTTGAGCCGCTCCCTCAACTGGTCGTAGGTCAGGTGGTATTTCTCGGCAACGGCCACGGCATAGGCGAGGCCGTCGGCTGGTCTCCTTTCCAACTTGTAAGTGCGGATCGTTGGGTCTTCCCGCGCGACGGCGGCGACGATACTGACGGTTTTTTCATTCAACGACGCCAGTTCGTCCAGGAACGTCACGCAGACGCACAGGCAATCGAGTTGCGATATTTGCTCCAGAACTTTTCTGGTCAGAAAGATGGCGTCTTGCACGCTTGTGGACGAGACCATCTCGTTAATGATAATGGTGCTGTTCGGCGTGGCTTCGGTGAGGATGGCGTGAATCCTTACGAGGTCATCCTGCAATTTACCGCGCAGGGTTGTGATGTCTTCCGCGCGTTCGAAATGAACGAAAAGTCGATCGAATAAAAAGAGCCTCGCCTCCACACCAGGCACTGGGCAACCCAAACTTGCCAGATAATGTAGCTGACCAAACGTGCGGGAGAACGTCGTCTTGCCGCCTTGATTCGGGCCGGTAACGACGAAGATGCGTTCCCGACCGCTCAACGTGAAATCGTTGCAGACGACCACTTTGTTCTCGCGAATGAGTTTGCCGGCCAATGCCAGGTCGAAACCATCTCGATTGCTGACGTGCTTGCTGGTATCGGAAATCTGTGGATTACAGAAATTCAGTCCTTTCCGTTTGAACGGTTCGATGTATTCCAGATAGGCGATGTAGAATTGGATCTCCCGGTCGAAAACCGTGATCGTGGTGTCCAGAAAATCCGCATGCTTTGCGCAGAATTCGTCTAATGCGCGAAACGCATCCGGATAGAGCAGCGCGACACGATCCAGCACGGCGGCCTCGACATGGTTCAGATTCGTGTAAGCCGGGAAACCGACGCGGTAGTCTTTCACTGCGCCTTGTTTGAATCTGGCAAAGGTTTGTTCGACAACCGCGCTGTAGTCGATTTCGGATTCGTATCGGCGCACCGTTACGCTGCCATCTCTGATGAGTAGTGCGTAACGGATGGACGACAGACCAGCGCTGACCGCGTCTGCTTCCTGTACGAGTTGTGCAAATTGATCAGATTCGGCGTGCCGGTCCAGATATGCTCGAAATGACATCAGACCGCGCGAGCCGATCTCGGCCTGATCCATATTGTCACGCAACTCTGCGACTGCCTCACAATACGTTTCCACGGCATCCAGAAGCCATGCTTCTTTTTCGTACTTGTAATACGCCTTCTCCGCAGTGCCTCTGTGCTGACGCACACTGCGCATTTGTTTCGCGAACAATTTGAGACTTTCAAAGACCGCTGCGCGTTCGAGGTCGCGCATGATTTCTTGCCGATACGTGATCGCGTCCAGGCTGGTCAAACGTGTGTAAAAATACGGCTTCAGATCGTACTCGTCACGGCCGGAAGTGATGGCGTCCACGATTTGATCGAGATTCAAATCGCGGAAAAAGTCGGGCGGCTCGGTTGACAATCCGCTGTTTCCGTTCTGCGATGCCTCAAAAAGGATGCTGCGGAAAGGCTCGAGGGTGGCGGAGGCGGAGCTTTCCCGTTCGAGGGTCTTGGTCGCTGTTATTGTTTCCATGACACGCTACCGAATGCCATTCGTTTTTCGATAGGAGTCATCAACCGGAAGGCGGTTCCCCCAACGTTTCGGGGCAGGCAAACTCCATTGCCTGACCAGATTCTACCATCGTTTTAGATGAATACAACCGTCTTGGTAAACGGGAGCGCCGCGCATCGAATGATATGTGGTCGGATTTCTCCCGAACACAGTCCGCCTGACAATGGGGTTCGCCGGCGGGTTCGAAGCTACGGCGCTCCCAAATCGATCCATCACTTCCAACGAGCTTTGAATGCCGCGCCGCCATAGCTTGCCTCTTTGCCCAGTTCTTCTTCAATCGCAAGCAAACGATTGTACTTGGCGATGCGTTCAGAACGGCAAAGTGACCCGGTCTTGATTTGTCCCGCACCAGTGCCAACGGCAAAGTCGGCGATAAACGCGTCTTCTGTCTCGCCAGAGCGATGCGAGATGACGGTGCCGTAACCGGCCTTCTGCGCCATTGCGACCGTTTCGAGCGTCTCACTCACTGTGCCGATTTGATTGAGCTTGATGAGAATCGCGTTGGCGATCCGGGCTCGAATGCCTTCGGCGAAAATCTTCGGATTGGTCACGAAGTTATCATCACCTACGAGTTGCAGTTTCTTGCCGAGTGTATTCGTAAGGGCAATCCAGCCTTCGCGATCGCGCTCGCCCATTCCGTCTTCGAGCGACACGATGGGATATTTCTGAATCCAGTTGCCGTACAGGTTCACCATTTCGGCAGGGCTCTTCCGTGATTTGTCGGATTTCTTGAATACGTAACCGCCATCCTCGTAAAACTCGCTTGCCGCCGGGTCAATGGCGATGGCGATGTCTGTGCCCGCCTTGTATCCTGCCTCGCCGATGGCTTCGAGAATCAATTCCACCGCTTCCTCGTTCTTCTTGAGGCTTGGTGCAAACCCGCCTTCATCGCCGACCGCGGAGACCAGTCCGCGCTTCTGCAGAATTTTCTTGAGCGTGTGAAACGTCTCGGCCGCGCAACGTAGCGCTTCGGCAAATGTTGGTGCGCCGACGGGAAACAGCATGAACTCTTGGAAATCCACGTTGTTGGTAGCGTGCGCGCCGCCGTTCAGCACGTTCATCATGGGCGCAGGAAGAAGAAACTGACCTTTGCCTCGGTGGAGATTGCGGATGTATGCATAGAGCGGTAATTTTGCATCCAGCGCCGCCGCGCGACAAATGGCCATCGACACTCCAAGCATTGCATTTGCGCCGAGCTTGGATTTGTTGTCGGTACCATCGAGCTGGGTCATCAACTGATCGATCTCCTTCTGCGCGTCGGGAGACTTGCCTTTGAGCTTTGGCGCAATGATTTTGTTCACATTCGCGACGGCGTTGAGGACGCCTTTCCCGCCGTACCGCTTCTTATCGCCATCGCGCAGTTCGATTGCTTCCCTCTCTCCAGTGCTGGCGCCGCTGGGCACGGCAGACTGTGTGAATACGTCATTGGCCAGCATTACGTCGACTTGAACCGTCGGGTTGCCGCGCGAATCGAGAATTTCGCGCGCATGAATATTGGTAATTTTGCTCACGTTCGTTTCCTCAGTGTGCCTATTTTCGGTTGCCGTGCATCTCTTCCAAGATCGCCTGCGGAATTAGTGCGTAAAATGCCGCCGCTTTAAGCAACGCGTCGACCGGCACGAATTCCTCGACGGAGTGCGCATAGATTTCGTTTTGTGGACCGAACCCGATGCTCGGAATGCCGTGGCGACCAGCCGTGGCAACACCGTTCGTCGAGAAAACCCATCGGCTGACGCGTGGTTTCTTGCCAAGCGCCTGCGTGGCGGCCTTGACGCCGGCCTTCACGAGGGGATGGTTTTCCTCGAACACCCACGTTGGGAAGAATTTTTCTTGGCCGACCTTCAATCCCGTCCACGAGGTCGCGTCATAATGCAGAATCTCGACCTTGGCTTTCGCCTTCTTGACGGACGGCAGTGATTCGATTTCGCGCACGGACGACTGTGGGGTTTCGCCTTTGGTCATCCGCCGGTCGAGATAAATCGTGCATTCATCAGGCACGGAACATTGCGACGGTGTCTTGCACTCGATGCAACTGACGCAAACCGTACCTTTGCCGAGAAATTTGTCATCCTTCAGGCCGGTTCGGTTGAGCTTGTCGATGTCCTGGATGATATAGCTCATCTTGGTCACGGGATTATCGCCGCGCGAGGGATCAGCGCCGTGACAAGAACGCCCCTTCACGATGATCCGGATTTCCATGCGGCCACGGTGCCCGCGATATACGCTCAGATTGGTCGGTTCGGTCAGCACAACGTAGTCAGGCACCATCCTTTCTTTTTCGATTATGTGAAGCATCGGCAGCCCGTCGCAATCCTCTTCCATTACGCTGCCGACGACCCACAGCGTGTAGTCGCCGGTCAAGCCGAGTTCCTTGATTGCCTTTACGCCATAGACCATCGAAGCCATGGACGTGCGTTGATCCGACGTGCCGCGACCATAAATCTTGCCCTTCTCGAATTTCCCTTTGAATGGATCCCATTTCCACGCCTTCGGGTCGCCGACGGTAACGGTGTCCATGTGTCCATCGATCATAATCTTGGTTTTGCCGCGCCCGATCTGGCCGATGACGTTTCCCATTTTGTCGAACCAGACCTTGTCGAACCCGACTTTGCGCATTTCTTGCGCAATGCGTTTGCACACCGGGCCTTCCGTCCCGCTGAAGCCCGGGATCGCCGTCAGGTCGCGTGAGAATTTGATAATGTCCTTTTCGTAACGCTTGACCGTTTTCTGCAGTTGTTGTGCGGATGCTGTCATGTTTGTGTCTCCTTCTGGCTGAATGATTAGTTTCAGATTGATCGATTCGACAAAAAAACTCCTACCGACGCATGTCAGTAGGAGTCATCAACCCCACACTTTCGTGGGGCAAATTCACAGGCAAACTCCATTGCCTTGGCCGGTCAGAATAGTGACCGTGCCGCGATTCGTCAATATCGGCGTTTCGCCGGAATGCACCGGCGCGCTGCCTATGTTCATTCCTTCCAGCGTGCCAACGCCAGTTCTGCGGAGCGGCGCAGGTGAGCGTTGGGATGCCGTGCGGCTTCGCGTAATGTTTCCAAGCCTTGCGGGTGGCCGATTTTCCCCAGTGCCTCGACGACAGCAACCATAAGAAACACATTGTCCGCGCTTCGGCAAGTCTCGATCAACGGGAGCACGGCCTGGCGCTCGCGGCGTTCTCCCAAAATCCACGCGGCCCGCATAGGAGTTAATGGTTCAGGATGACGAAGTGCAGCAATCAGTTTATCCACGAAATCAGATCGGGCCTGGCGCGCGATCATGTCGTCGCCGCAATGTGGACAAATTGTCGCCGACTCCGGTACTTCTCTCCAACAGTTGGCGCAGTAAAATGTGGTCATCAAATCTCCGCGTCGTTCGGCCAGGGGACGCAAACGCTTCGGTTGCCGACAAGATGAGTGATCGCACGCAGATAGGCGTCCTCCTCGTCTTTGTTGCGAAGATAACGACGAAGCGCGTCCGTCTTCATCGCGAATGCCCGCATGTCCTCCCCCACTTCTTCGAAATGATGTGCGGCTTCCGTCAGAAGAAAGTTCACGACCTCTTTGTTGTCCAACGCGGCGATCAACAACGCCAGATGACGCAGACAGACCCCTTGTGAACGTGCATAGGATTCGCGCCCGGCGGTCTCGGCCAGAAACCCCGCAAGCTCCGCCGTATGGCTCTTTTCGGCCTCGCGCAGGAGACCGCAGACGCGACAATTTCTAAAGTCGCGCGTCAAGTCGCGCACGGCCCTTTGTGGGTCGGGCAGTTTGGATGCCGCCACCAACAAACGCGAGACACGTTCGACGAGCTTGGCACAGCCGATGGATGCGTCGACCGGCGACGAAAGCATATCGAGTTGCCACGTGTGCAACGGGCAAAAGCCCAATTCGTCAGCGAACTTGATTTGTGCCTTTTCGTCGGTAGCAATTGCGTATTGCCACTTCGAGAACAAATCGAAAGCAACGCGATTCAGGTGATCGCACACCGGGCAACTGCGAGTTTTCACGGCGACGGCTGATTCCGGTGGCGCGAGCTTCGGAAGAACCGGCTTCGAAACTTCCGCCGTGGGTGTTGGCGCGGACGGGCCCGGTCGGTCCAAACTTTCGCACAAGCTGTTGCGAATCGCAGGTAACCGAGCGTCATCCGTCTCGATCTCACTCAACTGCAACGCGCGCTCGGCGATGCTCGTGAGGAATGTTTCCATCTTTTCGTCCGAGAGAAATCGCGCCAGTTCGTCCTGCAACGCCGGCAGCCCTGACCCTTCTTGCCCGGCAACGGCGAGTTTGCAGGATAGCGGAAAGACACGCTGGCTGGCCGCGCCCATCTGTTCACGGATCGTTTGGGTGACAAACTCGAGCACTTCATGACACTCGGGTTCTGCAAGTAGGTCGGTCTTGTTGAGGACGAAGAAAATCTTGTGAACGTATTGCCGGATTTCTTTAAGGAACTCCAACTCCACGCTCGTCAGCGGAGTGTCCACGCTGGTGACAAACAGCACGGCATCGCATTGCGGGACGAAGGCATACGTTGTGGCAGTGTTCGCGACGATGGCCGAGCCGACTCCGGGCGTGTCCACAAATTCCAGCCCACGCCTCAGGAACGGCACTGGCACTTCGATAGTGGCAATCTTGACTCGCCTCTGGTTACCCGGGTTGCCGCGCTCAGTTACGTAATCTTCGAGTTGCGAGAGTGGCAAAGTCTCCGCCCACTGGAAGCCTTCGCGTTCCACCACGAGCCGCTCTTGGGGACCGAATTTCAGCACCGTGATCGCCGAAGTGAGCGGCAGGACGCCGGTTGGCAGCAACTCGCGTCCGATGATCGCGTTCATCAGCGAACTCTTACCACGCTTGAACTGGCCGAGCACCGCGAGGGTGAAGCGATCCTCCGCCAATTTCACCATCAATTCTTCGCACTGCTTGTCGTGGGCAGCATCGCCGGATTTCTTGGCCACCTCGCGGAGCAAACGCAATTGGCCAGCGAGCGACAGCTTGATGCGGCTGTATTCCTTCAGTTGATCTGAGGCCGGAGTGGTTTCTGGACGATCAAGTTTTGGCTGTTCGACGTTCATGTTTCATTAACGGCATGTAGCTTGTGGAAAAATAATCGCCGCCCAGACTCATCAGACCGTCGATGTCGCCCGAGCGTAATTTATCGGCCATGCGGCCAAAGAAGTGCAGCACGTCATCATCGAAAGTGGTTTGCCGGCAGGAATCACAGACCCAACCTTCAGTGCGAACGATCAGGATATGCGGCCAATGTGAAATACTATGCTCCATCTTTTGCCAACTGCCCGCCCGGCTCTGGCAATACCGGCAGCGCTTTGCTTCGCCCGTGTTCATCGGCCGATCTATTCCCGGCGTTTTGTTCTGTTCAGGCATTTTGTCCGACACACCTACCCATTCCCCGATGTTTCTCTATGGATGTTTCTGTGAAGATTCCTCAATTCTCTTTCTAAGCGTTCGGGTGGCTTAGCCAATTCGGCCTCTAAGGTTTCAAGGGCTAAGTCTGACATTTCCGAGATCGACTCTACGGCGTTTTCGAGCAAGACCCGAGTATATGGTCCGAGATCTGTTTGAAGACGCGACCGCACCTCGGTTGCCAAATGCTCCCGCCCCGGTCTTTCCTGAGCGCTCATCTTCTTCTCCCTTTCGTATCAACCACTCGCTTCCTGCAACATGTTCATCCGACAAAAAACTCCTACAAATCCCGTGCTGCGGGATCAGTAGGAGTTATCAACTCCGAACGCTTTCGGAGCGCTGTTGCCGGCGAACTCCATCGCCGTCGATTCTTAGTTTACGCTACCGGTAATTCACTTTCAACACGCTGAAACGGGCGCAGCGTCGATGCAAAGGTGTTGTTGCATCCGCTGTTGCTCACAGCAGCGACAGCAACAACACCAATAACAACGACAGCAGTGCGTAGGCGATATAAACGTTGATCCGCCCGCGATGCAGCGTCGCCAAGACGCCCGCGATCTTCAGGGCCATGCCCTTGCCCGGTCGGCCGATCAGCCGATCGATGATATACACTTCCTCCCGCTCGCGATGGATCGCCGTTCGGAAATGTTGGGCCACAGTCTGTGGCGTGTCCTCCGTGGTGGCGGGACGAAAGACGGCGTCGAAGATTACACGTACCGGGTTGGAAAACCCGGTCGCGGTGTACGTCATTTCGGGCAACAATCGCCGCACGCCGCCATCCCAGCAAGTCCGCCGCACGACGCTGCGCTGGCGCGTCAAGACGAACCGAGCAACAACCCAGCTTAATCCCAACAAACCGGCCAACACAATCAGCGTGTATGAGGTGGACATCGCAAACACGACCGGGTTTTCCTTCCCGCCGCGATGCAATACCACGAGGCCGCGCCCTGGCATAACTGACTGTCCCACTTGTGCGCCGAGATCGTGAAACTCCGCCGCGAACGCGCCCGGCAATCGTTCGTGCTCGGGACTGTGCGAGAAGAACGGCGGCACGAGGGCATCGGCGGTGTTCGAACCGGTCAGCGGCGTGAGCGCCTCACTCAAAACGGGGATAACGTAGGTCGGCAGCACGCCAAGCGCGAGACAAAGTCCTGCGAGTAACCCCATTGAGGCCAGCGCGGACCGTCGAGATTCGACCACCTTTTCGGCTGAATCCGAGCGGGGCATACCCAGGAAGCCCATCGCGAAGGCTTTCACGAAACACGTCACGGCCAGTGCTGCCGTGAGCGCCAACCCGGCGCCGCAAAGTGCAAAAACGACTTTCACACCCGTCGAGGACAGTACCGCGCTGCGCAACATTGTTTGCAGCGTCAGCCATTCGCTTACAAAGCCGTTGAATGGCGGCAGCGCCGAAATGGAAAGCGCTCCCGCAAGAAAAGCCAGCGCCGTCCACGGCATTCGTCGAATCAGGCCGCCCAGCCGGTCGAGGTCGCGTAAGCCGACGCGTTGCTCCACCGTGCCTGCGCCCAGGAACAGCAGCGCTTTGTAAAGCGAGTGGTTCGTCAAATGATAGAGCGCAGCGACGAACGCAATGCCCGCCGGCACAACCAAACCGTAGGCCATGAAAATCATCCCCGCGCCCAAGCCGACCGCGATGATGCCCGCATTCTCAATGGAACTGTGGGCGAGCATGGTTTTCAGGTCATTGTTGGTCGTCGCGTAGAGGATTCCCAACAGCGCCGAGAGTGTGCCGACGATCATCACGACCACGCCCGGTCCGACCATGGACATCGGGAGCAGGTCGGTGTTGATGCGCACGATGCCGTAGAAGCCGAGGTTCAACGTTGCCCCCGCGAGGATCGGAACGAACGCGGAAGGCGCGGCGGTGTAAGCCCGCGGCAGCCAGAAATTGACGGGCACGAGTCCCGCCTTCACCCCGAACCCGAAGAACGAAAGCAGGAACACCGTCCAGCGAGCGCCGGCACCCAGTCCGACAGCGGATGACTTGAGAGTAGGAAAAGCCAGCGACCCCGCCGAGACACCGAGGATCAGGAACGCCACCACCGCTGCCAGCGCGCCCGCCTCGCTTACCGCAAGCATCAGATAGCCGGCGCGCGTATGGTCCGATTCTTCGTGTTCATAGTTGACCAGCAGGTAACACAGAATCGACATCGCCTCCCACGCCAGCAAGAACAGCAGCACGTCCGACGCGATCAGAACCAACACGATGGAGGCAAGGAGAGCGAGATACATCACCGAGAAAACCTTCAGGCTGTAGCGTCCCCCGTAACGCGGCAGATTGGTAGCGGCAAAAACCGAAACCGGCAGGAACACCAACCCTGTGATGAACGCGAACAGCGCCGACAGGCGGTCCATATTGATCGTCAGCGTGCCCAAATCGGCCACGGTCCACAGCGTTATGCTCCACGGGTTTCCGCCGAACAGTGTTTGCCCACTTGCGCCCAGCAGGACGAGCGAGGCCAGCCCGCCGATCCAAGCAAGCCATCGCGGATTCCGCCGGTCGGGAATCAGCAGCGCGAGCACGATGCCCGCACTACACAGAATGAAGAAGGCACCCATCCATGCACCAATGGCACTCATTGTGTCGTCACCTCTTGGCTAGCAGCGGTTGCCGGAGAAATGATGGGCGCTGGCTGCTTCCGGCCAACCGCCACGAGTAATCCATGCAGGATCGCCAGCGGCGGGGGAGGATTGCCCGGCACTTCCACGTCCACGGGCAAGACATCCTTGACGCCTCCACAACAAACGAAGCTTGGCCCGAATACGCTGCCTGACAACGCGCAAGCACCGACGGCGACCACACGCTTCGGTGTCGGCATGGCGTCGTACGTCTTCTGCAATGGCAGCCGCATATGATCGGTGACCGGCCCGACGACGAGCAGAATGTCCGCCAGTCGCGGGGTCGGCGTGAGGAAAAAACCGAGCCGGTGCATGTTGTAGTACGGATTGTTGAGTTGCTTCACCTCATGAAGGCACGCGCCACAGTCGCCAACATCCACAACGATGATATTGATAGAATGAGCAAATGCGTCGCCCAATTGGCTTTGAGGGTTTTGACGTTGCTCTGGCAACGCAGCCCATTCATAACCCGGCTTCCATTCGAGAGGAGTCGGCACGCCCCGACCGCAACGGAAGCAGTGAATGCAACGCCGATAATCCACGGCCACCATGTCGCTGGTTTGGCGGATCGCGTCGGTCGGACAACGGCCCGCTGGGAAAGAAGCTGCCAACGTTCCGCCGACCGGCAAGCCGGGCGAGACACCCGGCGCGGTCTCAGCCGCCGCGGGATAGCGCGTCGTCTTGATCCCAGTCCGAATTCCTTTGCGAACCCATTGGCTCATGCTTGTTTCTTCTCCCTCAGCGATCGTTTTCCGCTACCGACAGATCGAAGGTCGCGAGGATGATTGGGAAATCCTGAAATGCGAAATTTTCGGCCGCCAAATGAAAACCGTGCCAGTTGGCAAATGAAGGCGGCATGATCCGATAACGGCCCACCAAACCGTCGTCGCCAATCCGCACCCATTGAAATGCCGCTCCGCGCGCCGCTTCGACCCAGCCCAACGCGGCGCCCGACTTTGGCGGACACGGTACGGACACCGGGCCCTCCCGCAGTGCAGCAAAAGCCTGCTCCATGATCCGCACGGATTGCACCGCTTCGGCGAACAAAATACGCAATCGCGCGTACCCGTCGCCTTCGCGCTCGGTCGGCACGTCGAATGCCAGCTCAGTGTAAGCCGAATAAGGCAAAATTTTACGCAGGTCGCGCACAAGACCGGATGCGCGGGCCACCGGACCCACCAATCCGTGGTTGCGAGCCTCATCGGCGCCGACAATCCCGACCTCCTCCAATCGGTCAAGAAAACTGCTGGAGAACCGCAGCATCTTATCAATCTGTTGGAGGCGTCTGAGAATGTTCTGGGCCGTGGCGAGCGTCTCTCGACAAACTCCGTCTTGGAGGTCGCGAGTCAATCCGCCGGGCACCAGCAATCCAAACAAATAGCGGTGGCCCGTCAAGACGCACGAGAGCCGTAGCAATTCCTCCTGCAAAATTGCCGTCTGGCTGGCAGCTACCGCCAGCGCGGTTGACTCGCAGATGCCTTCAATCGCAGTAACGTGATGACGGTATCGCTCCAACTCGGCCACAAACACGCGCAACGTGCGCGCCCGGGCAGGAACTTCCACCCCACAGATTGATTCGACCGCCTGGCAAAACGCGAACCCGTGGGCGAATGCTGACGTGCCGCAAAATCGTTCCGCCAGCAGCAAGGCATCCTCGACGGAGCGACCCTCGGCGATTTTTTCGATGCCACGATACTTGTAAAATAGGCGCGGGATGGTGCGGATCACATCCTCGCCAACGGTCTCCAGTTGGAAATGGACCGACTCGGTCAGCGCCCCGAAGACCGGTCCAATCGGCATGGCAAACGCCCCCGGTGCTTCGACAATGCGACGAGGACGCCAGTCAGCCTTGGGAGCGCGCTGTGTGACAGGTTTGTTGCCGTCGAATTTGTGGCGCATCGGCTCGACTCCCTCCTGCCACGCGTCGTCGTGGAGAATGAAATCGCCAAGGCGCGGATGCCCTTCAAAGCTCAGCCCGAATAAATCTTCCGCCTCGCGCTCGTGCCAGTCCGCCGCATGCACGTGCTCGCTGATGCTCGGGAACGTTCGCTCAGGAAGCGGACGGCGAACGAGGAGCTGAACGAAGCCTTCATCGCGTCGGCCGTAGAATCCGTAGCGCAATTCCCACTCGTTCTCTCCCTCCTCGACGATCAGACCCGCGAAACGATAACTCAGTTCGGCAAATAACCATCGCGCCAGTTCGCGAAGAATGTCCGGGAAACATTCCACGTCGCACCATGGGTGCTTTGCGTCGCGGAGGACCCGTGCCCGTCCCTTCCAGCGTTGAGTAATTTGTTCGGACAATTCGATTGGCTTCATGGCAACCTACCGGGACAGACACAAGGCGGCCTGATTCAAAAGTTGATGTAGTGGTTCGGGCACATACACTCCCAACACTACAATCGGCGCGGCAGCCAGGATCAACGTCAACACGCAACTGAATGGCAGTTGCACGCGGATTGGATGCGGATTCCCGGTCGGCTTGCCGAAGACCATCCGGTTGACATGGACAAGGACACCAAAAAACGCGATGCCGATGAATAGAGCCAGCAACACCGTCGCGACGTAGCGCCCTTGCAGAAGCCCCGCCTTGAGAATCGAGAATTCGCTGAGGAACACCGCAAAAGGTGGCGCGCCGGCAATCGCCAGCCCGCCAAACAACATCGCTGCACCGGCCGCCGGGGAGGTTCTGATCAAACCACGCACAGCAGCGATCTCGCGCGTTTCCACGGCTAAGAGGGCCGCGCCCGCAGCAAGAAAACAAAACGATTTCGTGATGCTGTGCGTCAGGATTTGCATCATGGCACCATAGTGGCCGGCGACCGCGCCGAGTCCGGCAGCGGTAAAGATGATTCCCATATGTTCGACCGTGGAATAGGCAAAAAGGCGCTTGTAGTCGCGCACCTGGAGTAGCAGAAACGAAGCGACTCCGACCGAGATCAAACCGACAGTCAGCAACCACACATCAATGTGATCTGCGCGGAGCAATGGCACTAGGCGCAGGATCACGTAGAGCGCGGTGGTTGTCTTCACGCCCGACAACATCGCGCACACTGGCGACGGGGCTTGACTATGCGCATCCGGCAACCAAGTGTGGACGGGAACAAAGCCGGCCTTCATGCCAAATCCGACGAGGATTAACAGGAATGCCGTCTTGACCAGAACCGGCGGCATTTTTGGCGCAACGTCGCGCAGCCCGTTCCAAGAGTACGTTTCACCGCCCCCCGTTTTGAACGCCCAGAACAAAATCAGAAATCCCAGCAACGCGATGGCCGCACCCATAAACATCAACGCGATGTATTTCCACGCCGCCTCCAGCGACTCGTGCGTGTTTTCATAAGCAACCAGCAACACGGAAAAGAGAGCGGTCATTTCGAGGGCGATCCACTCGATATTCGGCTCGACCACGAGCGGAACCGCGAGCAACGCAAAGAAAAACAAATTGAAATGGACATAATAGAAACGCAGTCGCCGCTCGTTAGGCGCGTGTTTGGTCATGTAACCCAAGGAAAATAGGGCCGCGGTCGTGCCGACAAGGCTGACGACCAACAGGATCAATGCGCCGAAACCATCGAGTTCGATCCAGTGCGGGAGTGCCACTATCGAATTGCCGGCGCCTGCACGCAGAGCCGCGCGAATTGCGAGAATGAACACGGTGACCGCGGCTGACAAAGTCGCAGCCGGCGCGACGCGGCGACCGAGCGGTAGTAGGGAAAGTGCCATAGCCGCCAGCGGCAATGCCAGAATCACGAGCAGACTCAAGGCTTCGACTCCTCCTTCAGCTTCGTAAGCGCACCGACCTCTGTCGTGCCGATGTGCTCGTGGACGGTGCGCGTGAGCAGGCCAACGATGAGTGACAACATCAAGACGTCAAAGGCAATCGCCAATTCCGCAATCAGCGGTAGTTCCGGCACAATGGCGACGCCAGCGAAGAATGCCGAGTCCTCCATTGCCAGCAGCCCCAGCAACAGCGGCACGGCTTCACGACGGACGGAAGCTGTGTACCCGCCCAGCAAAAGACAGGCAAGTCCGATGGGCAGATTCACTGCCACAAATCTGCCATCGGCAGCATGCAACAGCGGTTGGGCCAGAAAAAATCCGGCGATGGCAAGCGCGAGCGCAATCAACAAGGAAGTAGGGATGTTAACAAGCTGATCGATTTCGCGACGGCTGTATACCTCATCGCGCACCGTCCGCCGCAACAGCCAAGGGATGAGGAATGGTTTGCTGATGGCATTGATGATCCCGACGGCAAATACATGCCAAGAATGGAGTAACACGCTCAGCAAAAGGGCGGACACAACTAGAAACCACGCCTGCGCGATAAAGAGGCGCAAGCAACCCTGCACCTGCCGCGTCGCCACCATGCCGAACGTGCAGAGCAGGAATAACCCACCGGCCAAGGCGTTGAGGTTTCCGAGCAGTATTTCTGTTCCTGGATTCATGATGGCCGTGTCATCGATTCAGAACGAGAAAATCCGGGTGATCATGGCGGCTACCGACGTAATAAATGCCGCACCCAAGAACTCCGTGATCCGAAACAGGCGCAGTTTTGACAACGACGATTCGATCACGACCAACACCAGCACAAAGACAAGAATTTTGACAAGAATCAGCGGAATCGCTAACAACACCTGCGCCAGCGACTGTACGTCGGCGAGCCCCCACGGCGTGACAAGCACATTAAGAAAGATACAGAGCAGCACGAAGAACTTCATCTGCCCACCCCATTTCACCAGCGCCGCACCGCGACCCGAGTACTCGAGCACCTTGGATTCGTCGATCATCGCCAACTCAAAGTGACCCGATGGATTATCGATGGGAATTCGCCCGCCTTCTGCCAGAATCAACATCAGGAATGCCAGCATCAGCAACACGTGCGACGGCTCGAAGAAATTGGCCAGCGGAGTCACCCATTTCTGCTGGACGATGTAGGGAATGGTCGAGCCGGCGACAAAGGACACAGTGAAGAATACGATCATGAAGACCGGCTCCACGAGAAAGCCCACCATGCGCGTGCGGCTCGCGCCAACCGGGCCATACGGATTTGCGGTATCTACGGCGCCCAATGTTGCGAAGAAGCCGCCGAGCGCGAGAATGAAGCCGCCACCAAGCATGTCACCCATGAATGCGAAGAACAAAGGGTAGCTCGTAAGCACCGGGATGAGCAGCGTTACGAAGATCGGAGTGACGAAGATGAGATAAGGTGTGAATCGGAAAATCCACGAACTCTGCTCAGATACGACCTCGTCTTTGTGAAACAGCTTCCACAGATCACGGTAGGGCTGGAAAACACTCGGCCCGCGCTTGGATTGCACCATTTCCTTAAGCCGATTGGTGACGCCCGCCGCTAGTGGCGCAAACCCCATGACCACCAGAACTTGGATGATGTTGAACAGAATGCGATTGCTCATCGGACGTATTTCTCCGATGGCGCCAGTATTCTTGACGATGCGTTCATGATCCGCTTCTCATTTCTCGTATCGGCAGGATACAAAAATACTCCTACCGTCGCTTCTGTCAGTAGGAGTTATCAGCCCGTCTTCGGGCACATCGCTGCGCGAACTCCATCGCGCACTTCACGCGAAGCTTAGCAAATCGCCACCCCATGTCAACTGACGGCACGGACCGCCGCCCAACGTCCTACAATTTGGCTGGGTTGGCTTGGTATTTGATCACGCGGACCTTTTCCATTGTCACAAGACCATCATTCATGAGTTTATCGAGTTCGGGCAAGAAGGCGTTGATCTTCTCTTCCTTGTCCACGATCTCGATCAGTACCGGTAGATCCTCACTCAATCGTAAGATCTTGGCGGTGTGCAAATGCGAATGTGCGCCAAAGCCCATAGGGCCGCGCAGCACGGTCGCGCCTGCCAACCCCATCTCCCGCGCCTTCATCACGATGGCTTCATAAAGCGGCAGATGGTGCGTCTTGTCGAGTTCGCCGATATAAATACGTAGCAACGAACCTTCGCCTTCAAGCCTCATAAGGTACCTCCATGGAATCTGGATTGCAGGAACCGTCCGGTGACGATGCCGAGATAGACCATCAACAACCCGATGACGTTTGAGCCAATGAGATTCAATCCCGCAAACAACCATTCACTGTCACGGGCAAGATTCAGCGTCTGCAGCCCGTAGCTGGAAAAGGTGGTGTAACCACCACAAAAACCAATCATTAAAAAATCGCGCCCTTCGGGCCTCAACCATGCCCGCCCCATCGCCGGCCCAGAGACCGCCGCTAGGAAACCGATAACAAAACAACCGGTAACATTGACCACAAGCGTGCCTAGGGGAAATGCAACTGCCCACGGGTAGTGCTTCGCCTGATGGCCGGAGATCAAACCGTTCAAACCGTAACGGCTTGCCGTTCCAATTGCGCCGCCCAATGACAGTGCCAGAATCCGCAGCATAAAAAATCTCCTACCGACTTTGCTCGTCAGTAGGAGTTATCAGCCCAAAGCTACAGGCAGTTGTCGGCGAACTCCATCGCCGTCCTTATACTGCCAAGCATACTCCAGAAATTCTAGCGAAAACGTCGCCTGCAGAGGCAGGCGGACTGTGCTGCTCACCGCGATGATAGTGGACGCTTTAGAACCAACCCGTCGGCTCGGACGACTTCCAACGCGAGCAGGCCTTGGGAATCTCCGGGCGATTCGCCGTGAAGTGTATCGATGTAGCACACTGGTCGCGCCTTTTCATCGGTTCGCCTATTGGGTCGTTGCACTCCCGGTCGTGGCATGGTATTTGGCCGCAAAATTAGAAGTGCACAACTCTATGTCAGCAGCGGCATGAGCCACGCGGGCACCGGTTCATTCAAATGCACCCGCTGACCGTTTTCGAAAACAGCCACTTGACGGAACGGAGTTCGGAGATCGTCGTTGTCGAAAACCCAGACATTCGGAAGCTCGCGGATTGCGGTCTTCAGGTTCGCCAAGGTGCGGGGAAACCGCGCGACCAGCTTTTCGGCCGGCACATCATGTCCGCCTTGCGAGACGCGCATCGCGACGCGCTCTTCGGAAACTTCCGGCCCGGAGATTCCAATGAAGCACAGAATGACGTTGGAGCCGGTTGCTGCCGCCTCTTTCAGGAATGTCACTTTGTCGCCGACCGGATCGGAGAACACAGTTTCAAACACGAAACTCTCGCGCTGTTCCACCAATTGCCGCCGGAGTGCCTCCGCCAAGCCTGCGGCCGCGTAGGAATCGACGCTTAGTTCCTGCGCCAGAACGTCGGCGTTGATGAACCGCAGCCCGGCGGGCTGGAGATGTGCGTGGTAGAAAGTGGTTTTGCCCGCACCATTCGGCCCCGCGAGTGCGACGATGACCGGGTGACGGTCGAGCGGCAGGCTCATCGCCCTGTTGCCTTGACCTTGACCTTGACCGGCTGGAACTGGCGGTTGACGAATCGCCCAACCGTGCGTTTCCCGTTCGCTTCAATGCGAATGAGCACTCCGGCTTCGTTCGGGTGCGGTTCGTAATGCGGATAAGGCTGGCTCTGGAGAAACTCGACCACGCGGCGGCGACCGGCGGGCGAATCCACGGATTTCAAGCATTCGGATAGCGGGTGGGTTGCGGCATTGCGACACAAGGCAATCACCTGCGCGCCCTGGAGCAATGGCTCGATCGCCTTGCCGATTCTTGCCCAGAATTCCACTTGTCCGGCGATAGACCGTTCGACGGCTTCCCCGGCCAGTCGGGCGTCCAGCACCAACGCATCTGAAAGTTTCACAGGTTGGCTCATGCAAAAAGGTAGCATAATGCTACCAGTTGTCAACGGCCATTGTCTTGATCACCCACGCTGCATCCCTTGGCCTCGGCCAAGTGCGTTACAGTCCTTGGTTGTAACCTTGGTTGCAACCCGATTGAAAAACACAGGAAAACTCACGCTAAACGGGGCATAAGAAATGAGCGCCTTGTAGTCCAGTAAAACATTGGCTTGCACAAGTGTAGAGCCCCTAAGCATACCAGGGCTAATTGGAGCAAAAATGCCGAAAAATGACTTTTAAGTCCGATGCGTCTGCCGTTCCGCCACCCGGGCGTCGGCTTTAACAGTGCCAGTGGACGGAACTCTGGCACGCCGACAATCGTCATGCCAGTCAAAAACCGTGCAGTTTAGTGCCCGGTTGAGCGGTGGTTTTTAAGAAGATCGACGTAGGCTTTGTCGACCAAATCCTGTTCGCTAATCCCCAACTCCCGCATGAGCTGCCGCGCCTCGGCAATGCCTTTGTCAACAGTGTCTTTCTCCGACAGGACGACCTCCAACTCGGCGAAATCACCAAGACCTTCCACCTCGTCAATGTGAATTCTTGTCTTGCCGACAAGCAGCAGAGTTCGTTTCTTGCGAACCCGCCCGCATTCGCCGAGAGCGGACGCCAGGAGTTCTCGGAGTTTCGAGGGGCAGGATGTTGGGCAAATGGTGTATTGGGATTCTTTTGGCTGGGTCGAGTCAGGGCGTCTGTAAAAGATAAGTTCGCCGTGCGATTCCGAGAAAGCCCGAAGCTTGAGCCTGCCGGTCGAACATGCAAAGAACGTGTCTTCTTGTACTATTTCGACGGGCCGGCTGGCGCCAATCTTCTGGGCTCGAGCCAGAAGCGCGGAGCGATCCCGAACCCGGGCTTTGATTTCCACGTTCCGAGGCATGACGAAGAGGCATTATAGCAAGGAACGCGAGACGGCAAATCATAAAGGCGACCGCCGATCGCTGAAGATCATGCGGATACGCCGCTTGCACCGCAGCGCCGCCGCGCTCGTCACATGCGAAACATCAACTGCCGCAAGGTCAGTAGCAAGGCATGTTGTAAACTTTGCCCAGCCGATATTCGTAATAGGCTTTTCGCCGGTCGGGGGCCGCCTTGAACGTTGGATTCGTCACCAGCAGCCACCAGTACTCGAACCACCCGGCCAGCTTCGCCGTACGTTTGATTCTTTTCATTCGCGACTCCTTTTCCCGATGCGTATCATGCTAGATGAAAACTCGCCGGCCGCAATCGGGTTGCTGGCTGAATCTGGCATCGGTGTCGCGCCTGAAGTCCATCGGTAATTCAGCCTAGGACCCGGCTGCACGGTCAACCGATTTGTCAAAACCCGCCTTTTCGCTCATTATGCGGAAACCATGTCCAACAACCTGCGCAGCCTGCCGCCGGCGTCGGATCTGGCGATCCACTGGACGCTCGATCCCGCGCTTGTCTTTCTGAACCACGGATCCTTTGGAGCTTGTCCGCGTGCCGTGCTGCAGCAACAACATCAACTCCGGGCGCGCATGGAATTGGAACCTGTGCGTTTTCTCTCCCAGGAATTGCAGCCGCTCCTCGACGCCTCGCGCGATCGCCTGGCGCGAGTCTTGAATACCGCGCCGGAGAATCTGGCATTCGTTCCGAACGCCACCACCGGCGTGAATGCCGTGGTCCGCTCACTGAATTTTCACGGGGGCGACGAGATCCTGACAACCAATCAGGATTATAACGCCTGTCGAAACGCACTGAGAGCTGCCGCCGAAAGAGCCGGAGCCAGAGTGATGGTGGCCCGCATACCTTTCCCGGTGCGCGGCGAAGGCGAAATCGTCGAGGCAGTGCTCTCGCAGTTGAGCGACAGGACGCGACTGGCAATGATTGACCACGTCACGAGTCCCACCGGTATGGTGTACCCCATCGCAAAAATCGTGCGTGTGCTTGAGGAACGCGGGATCGACACGCTCGTCGATGGTGCCCATGCACCTGGGATGTTGCCTGTAGACCTCGATGCATTGCATCCCGCCTATTACACCGGCAACTGCCACAAATGGCTTTGCGCTCCCAAAGGCGCTGGCTTTCTGTACGTGCGGCCGGATCGCCAAGATCCGATTCAGCCCACGACGATCAGCCACGGTTTCAATACGCCCCGCCCCGGCCGCAACGCGTTTCACACGAGATTCGATTGGATCGGGACCATCGATCCCACCCCCTGGCTCTGCGTCGGAACGGCCATTGATTGGCTGGCGGCGCTTCTGCCGGGCGGACTGCCGGAATTGATGAATCGCAACCGCTCGCTGGCCATCGAGGCCCGAGGCATTTTATGCGAATCACTCAAGGTCGAACCGCCTTGCCCGGAGACGATGCTGGGATCGATGGCCGCAATTCTGCTGCCGCCGAGTCTTCAAACTTTGGCAGGCAAGGACGCTAGGATCGACCCGTTACAAGCCAGGCTCTTCGACGAATATGCAATTGAAGTTCCGGTGTCACGGTGGGGCAAACCCGAGCAACGTTGCCTGCGCATCTCAGCTCACGCTTACAATTCGCTCGACCAATATCGTTATTTGACTGCCGCGCTGCAGGAATTGGCCGATAAACCGCTGCTGTAGCCGCAGGCTTCAGCCTGCGCCTCCGTTCAATGATAGTCGCAGGGTTTACCCCTGCGTCCCCGCACCCGTGAAGGGTGCGACTACATCCTGCGTCCACTCGCGCCCCGATGAAGGCTGTGCGAGTATGGAAAACGCGATTATACTGTTCACCAATCATGAAACACTCAGCCACCATCGCCTGTCTGCATGAATTCGGCGAACCGGAAAAGGTAATCCGCCTCGAAGAACGGGAATTGCCGAAATTGGAGCCGCACCAGGTGTTGGTGGAAGTGAGTGCCGCACCGATCAACCCGGCGGATCTCAATTTGATCTCGGGAACCTATGGCATTCGACCAAATTTCCCTGTTGTGGTCGGCAACGAAGGCGCGGGAGTCATTGCGGGAGCCGGGGGCGCCGTGACCGGTCTGTCGGTTGGGCAGCGAGTCATCGCCCCGGTGCGTTTGGGTTGGTGGTGCACCGCCCGAGTGTTGGAGGCCGCGCAGGTGTTCGCCGTTCCGTCCGGCCTTCCTCGTGACATGGCGACGATGTTGACGATCAATCCGGCGACGGCGTACCGGATGTTGGTGGACTTCGTCAAATTACAACCCGGTGACTGGATTATCCAAAATGCGGCCAACTCGGCGGTGGGACGGTTCGTCATTCAAATCGCAAAACACAAAGGATGGCGTACTGTGAATGTGGTACGTCGTCGCGAACTGATCGAGGAACTGCGCGGCAAAGGCGCGGATGTGGCGGTGACCGATGAGACTCCGCTGTCTCGGCAGATCAGCGAGTTGACAGGCGGTGCCGAAGCGCGGTTGGGATTGAACGCAGTCGGCGGCGAAAGCGCGCGAGAGATCGCTAAGTCGCTTGGGCCGCATGGCACGTTGGTCACCTACGGCGCCATGGCGCGTCAGCCGTTACACATCGCCAACGGTTTGCTCATTTTCAGGGACATTCGCGTTCGCGGGTTCTGGGTTAGTGAATGGTTCCGGCAATCGACACGAGTACAAATCGAGAAAATGTTTGCGGAGATATTTCCACTCGTTCAAGCGGGCAAGCTGCAAGCGCCCATTGAGAAAATCTATCCGCTCGCGCGCGTGCGGGAGGCCGTGGCCCATGCCGGACGGAGCGGTCGCCGCGGCAAGATTCTGCTCGAAATGTAGTTGGTTCTGGAGCGGAACGGGTAACCGTTCCGCCTTTGTGGAAGCGCCCCGCAGCCAAGACCGCCTCGGAACCGTTACCGGTTCCGCTCCGGGCGACGAAACGTCACGATTTGTTGGCCCCCGGAGCGTGCATCGAGGACGACCGTGAACTCCTTTGTCGCGGCATCGTACTGAACCGGCAAGGCCTTGCCGTTGCTGTTTTGGCAGACGGGACAGAATTCAGCAAACCCGTGCAACGTGACAGCCTCACCCGATGCCGCCACGACAGTGACCTGCAAACTGTCGGCAGTCTCTCGGATATCCGCGATGCGTTGTTTGCCCGTTGAAGCAATCTTACCCTCATCGCCAAGGAATGCGATTCCGGATGGACCAACCGGTGCGACGACGACGAACGAGTAGAGGTTGCTGGTGACATTGGATCGATAAGCTTCGCCAGCACCAAGTGCCACACCTCGTTTTTGGGTTACATCATAAGCATAGGCAGGCGCCGATATTCCAAGAGTCGAAGGCTTGATTTCCCAAAGAGTACTCCGTGAAGAAACTCCGTTCCTCTTCGCGTTCTCGGGAAGAAACGCGAACACATACAACGTCCTGCAATCTCCATGATCAGTGCAAGTCCATGCAGTAAGCACACTGTCTCCGCCACTCCGCGCCTCGTGCAAATACGTGTCGTCGGTGGGAACTAACGGTCGGTCGGGCTTTACGAGGACACCGTCGGCGCGTGCAGCAAGCCGGATATTCTCGGGCACTTCCTTGCCGATCGCGTCGCCCGTGCCGACCACGCCAGCGGACAACACGGCCAAAGTCATGTTGCCAGTTTCACTGCTCTTAAACACGTCGCACCACGGCCAGATGCCGAGCGCAGACGCGAGCTGGGACGTGTATAGAAAGGCGCGCCATTTCCCCGGTTCGAATCGGTCGCCGCTGGTGCGAATGGAGGTAAGGTTCGAGTACTTCGCGCCTTGTAGGAAATGTCGTGGCAGCGCCATGCAGTATTGCATCACCAAACCATTCTTCGCGCATGCCGCCGCCATCCCATCCGCAAACGCGTCACCGGCTCCCACAACACGGCCCAAATCGCCGTTGAAATAGATCCTATCCAGCCAATCCTGCTCGTAGCAAACCACGCCGCTCTTTGCGAGATACTCCATGCGATTCTGCCAGTAGGCGGGATCAATCGGCGCCACGCCGGAGAATTTGTATCGCTTCTGATACGGGCTCTCGCGGTCCACCCAGCGACCGTGCACGACCAGTGGCAATCCCAATTTCTTCTGAAACGCAGCCAGCCCGTTCGGGAACAGATCGGGATCGGCCGAATAATCCATGATGCCGCCGTATCGATTCCAGCGACCCGCGGGCAAACTCTCC
>DATIZX010000143.1:0-74566 GCA_035516795.1 Verrucomicrobiia bacterium | reverse complement strand
GATTTCCAGCCTGCACATCAGCGAGGTGATGGCGTTGAAGAAGGAAGGCGTCATTGAAAAAGGCATGATCCCGAAAGTGGACAGCGCCGTGGAAGCGGTGCGGACTGGCGTGCATCGCGTTCACTTTGTCGACGGCCGGATCCCGCATTCCATCTTGTTGGAGATCTTTACCGACAAAGGGATCGGCACAGAAATTGTGAAGTGAGTTTCTCGTACGCAAGCTGTTCTGCCGATCCAGAGAACTTGACACAACCAACACGCTCGGAGATTTAAAAAAGCTTGGATTGCCTTCCAAGGGGTGATATTAGTTTCTCCCCGGAGAAGGGCACTATGCCAGAGCCTTCACAATTGCGTCTTATCAAGAGATGTTTGCTGTTCCGAAAATGGGATGGTGCAAAACTGATACCGCACATTACTCGTGGCGTATACGTTTTGTACAAGCAAAAACCGGCAGGAAGCAAGCAGTTTAGCGTTGTCTATATTGGTGTTGCCGGAGTCGGAAGGAATCCGAAGAGAGGTATCCATGGCAGGTTGAAACATCACGCCGAGCGTGGGTCGAAGAAAGGAAAGTGGGGTTATTATTCTGCGTTTGAGGTTCACGACAATATTACCAGAGACGAGATTCTCGAGCTTGAGGGCCTGCTTTTGCACATCTTCCGGCATGACCCACGGATCAAGCTTCAGAATCGACAACTCGGGTTGAGGAGACTCAAAAAAGTCAGTCGTGTGGAACGTTGGAAGCAATGAATGCCAATTATATGACAGGGAGATTGCGGATATCGTTGTTACCATGTTTGTTGATTTCGGCCGTTGCCGTTGCAGACGAGAGCAATCTCACTCTGAAAGGTAACCAAACGTCGCTTACGGGTGTCACAGTTGCGGCAGAGACTAATCTGACGGTGACTATAGATGGGACTGTTTATCATAACGTTCGGTTCGGGAGAGTAACACCAGTAGAAGTCACTCTGTTCCATTCAGCTGGTGTGGCCACTATCCCGCTAGCTAAATTACCATCCGAACTACAGAAGCAACTAGGCTACAGCCCAGAAAAAGCCGCAGAGTGGCAAGACGCTCAGCGGAAGCAACAAGCCGACCAAGAGAAAACCCGAATCCAACAGGAAGTTGCTCGTCGCACCTACACAATAAAATACCTAGCGGCGGCTATCGATTCTTTTCCAGAAGGAACAGGAATTATTGTGAAGGCTCGCTATTTGGGAGGCCTGAGTTCAGTAGCACCGCAGCTTAGTGGTTTTCGAATCGCGGACCGGGATGGCAGCGCAATTGTTTGGGCGGCGTGCTACAAGGATGGGGAAGCATTCAAGGCTTTGTTGAATGCCAAGAGAAACGACGTCTTCTATTTCTCCGGCATAAAACACTCGGCAGCGCCCGAATCTGTTTATAATTTCACGGTGTCGCACGTGCAGCTAGCAGATACCAGCCACTGAGATGCTGGCCGCTTGTTCACCCTCTCAAATTGCGGATTTAGCGTCGGCCCGCAGCGCACGACAAAGCCCGATGGAAGGCCGCCGCGCCACTGTTTTGTTGACCGTGACGGCGGACTCACTCCTATATCGGCGATGCTTTGCTCGAACTGGGGTGCACCTTCGGCGCATTTTGAGAAACGTTGAGATTGCGACCTGATTTGGCCGCGCCGCAGCTGCGCTTAACGTAATTACACTCTCCGACAACAGTGGCAAGAGTTCATCCTTGAAACTGTGCGCGGCGCTTCGCATGATGGCCCCAAGATGACCGCCAGTGAGATCATCTCATTGTACGACCAGTATGTGGTACCGAGCTATGCGCGGTATCCGCACGTGTTTGTGCGGGGAAAGGGAACGCGAGTTTGGGATGCCGACGGTAAAGAGTATCTCGATTTCGGCGGCGGCATCGCGGTGAACCTGCTCGGACACTCCGCACTGGCGAACATCTTGGCGAAACAAGCCGAGATTTTGGTGCATTGCTCCAACTTGTATTACACCGAACCGCAAGGGTTGCTGGCGAAGCGGTTGGTCGAGTTGGTTGGAATCGAGGGTAAATGTTTCTTCTGCAACAGTGGCGGGGAAGCCAACGAAGCGCTGTTCAAGCTTGCGCGGAAATTTGGGAATGGCGGCGCGCCCGGCGGTCGCGCCCTACCAACAGCTCGTTACGAAATTCTCACGTTCCAGAACAGTTTTCATGGACGGACGCTTGCGGGAATCAGCGCCACGGGCCAGGAAAAGGTCAAACACGGTTTTGAGCCGATGGTCGACGGTTTTCGTCAGGTGCCGTTCAACGATCTGGACGCAGTTGCCAAAGCGATTGGCCCCAAGACCGCGGCGATTCTACTGGAGGCCATTCAAGGCGAAAGCGGGATTCGGCCGGCAACGCCGGAGTTTTTGCGCGGTTTGCGCCGGCTTTGCGATGACCGGCAACTTCTCTTGATGTTCGATGAGGTGCAGTGTGGATTAGGGCGCACCGGCGAATTCTGTGGTTTCCGGGCAATTGCCCCGGACGTGCAACCGGATGCGATTTCGTGGGCAAAGGGACTGGGCGGCGGTTTTCCGATCGCGGCCATCTGGGCGCGAGCGCCGTACGCGGACGTGCTCGGACCGGGCACGCACGGGACGACATTTGGCGGCACACCGCTGGCCTGCAGCGTGGCCTTGGCGGTGCTCGACACGTTGCAGGGCGATGGCTTGATGCGCAATGCCCGGGAGGTCGGCGCGTATTTTACTGGCAAGCTGCGCGGCTTGGCGGCAAAATGCCCGGTCATCCGCGAAGTCCGTGGCATCGGACTGATGATCGGCATCGAATTGGCTTGGGAAGCGCGTCCCGCGGTGATCAAATTGGCCAAACACGGCCTCATTGGCATCGCCGCCGGCAATCACGTCGTGCGATTCCTGCCGCCGCTGAATATCACGCGAGCGGAAGTGGATGAGGCGGTGGAGAAATTGAAATCAGCTTTGGCGGATCAGTCTTAGGAACGCAACGACAGCATCGGCGGAGTGATCACATGGGCGGCAAGGTGGGCAAATGCGTGGAAATCGTGGATGTCGAACGGGTATTGCCCGTCGGCTCGGCGCAGGAGAAGCGTTTGCGCTTCGAATGGGAACAAAAGCCGTCCGAGGCGTTTCTGATGACGTGGAATCAGGACATGGAGCCGAACAGTATGTTTGTGGAGGAAATCAATGACACCGGTATCACCGTCACCACGCGCTGGGCGTTGATGAAAGAAACCCCGGAACAGATCGCCGCGCGTCTGAATCGCTGGCTGGAGCAGGTCGAAGACGGGAAATTCCGGCACAGCGGCATTGGGGGACGACATTTGTGATGGCGTAGCGGTTCGTCCTTCGAGGATATGAAACATTTACTGACAGTCGAGCAACTCAGTCCACGTGAGATTGAAGAGATTCTTGCGTTGGCGGAGCGTTTCAAGCAGGAGCGCGGCAAGCCGGATGCGAAGCAGCCGCTCCGGGGCCAGTCGTGGGCATTGATTTTCAACAAGTCGAGCACGCGAACCCGCGTCAGCTTCGAAGTCGGGATTCGGGAATTGGGAGGTTCTTCGCTTTACCTTTCGACGACTGAAATTCAGATGGGACGGGGTGAGAGCCCAGCCGATACAGCCCGGACCTTGTCGCAATACATTCACGGCGTGGTGATTCGCACCTATGCACAACGCATTGTCGAACAATTTGCCGAAGCGGGCACGATCCCGGTCGTGAACGCGCTTACCGATGAAGAGCATCCGTGCCAGATTCTTGCGGATCTCTTCACGATTCAGAAGAAACTGGGCCGGTTGAAGGACAAGAAGATTGTGTTCTTCGGCGACGGCGCCTGCAATGTGTGCAATTCGTGGCTCTTTGGCGCGACCAAAACCGGCATGGAAATGTGGGTGGCCGCCCCCAAGGAGTTCCAGCCCACGCCCGAGTTTTTGCGGCGTGCGGGCGGAAACATTCACGTGACCGAAGACATCGCCACGGCGGCCAAAGATGCCGATGCGGTTTACACGGACGTGTGGGTTTCGATGGGGAAAGAGACGGAAGCGACGGAACGGCTGAAGATTCTCGCGCCGTATCAGGTGAATGCCTCGGTTTTGAAACTGGCCAAGCCGAACGCCCTGGTCATGCATTGTTTGCCAGCTTATCCGGGCAAGGAAATCGCCGCCGACGTATATCAGGCGCATCAAAAAACGATTTTCGACCAAGCGGGCAACCGTCTGCATGTCCAGAAGGCGATTATGGCATTGCTGGCGCAGTAGTCGGTACGGCTCGTACCGCCGGGCGAGCCTAAGGAGCTTGATAATCGAAGACGAACGGCGCGCCCGGCGGTCGCGCCCTACCGTATGAATTCGATTCGCGTCCAACGCAGCGTGCGCGCCACGATTGTCGGGCTCGCGACCAATGTCCTGCTCGCGGTCACCAAGTTGCTCACGGGCATCTTCGGACATTCCTACGCTCTGGTGGCCGACGCTATTGAGTCGATGGCGGATTCGGCGAGTTCGATTATCGTTTGGCGCGCGGTCGTGATCGCTGAACGTCCCGCCGACGAAGAACACCCGTACGGTCACGGCAAAGCGGAAGCCGTCGCGGCGGCGGCGGTCTCCGCAATGTTGTTGGCCGCCGCCTTGCTGATTCTCGTCCGATCCGTCAAAGAAATCCTGGCGCCGCATCACGCCCCAGAGCCTTACACACTGTACGTCTTGCTGGGTGTCGTTCTGGTGAAGGAGACGCTGTTTCGATTCGTTGGCCGAGTGGGCGAAGAAATCGAAAGCAGCGCGGTGCAGGCCGATGCCTGGCACCATCGCAGCGACGCGATCACGTCGGCCGCGGCGGCGCTGGGGATCAGCATCGCCCTGGTGGGTGGAGAGAATTACCGGTCCGCGGATGATTGGGCAGCGATTTTCGCCGCGTTCATCATCGCGTTTAACGGATTTCGTCTGCTCCGTCCGGCGGTGGATGAACTGATGGACGCCGCCCCGCGGGAAGACATTGTCGGCGTGGCTCGCGCAGTGGCGCTGAAGGTCCAGGGAGTCAAGGGCGTCGAGAAATGTTTGGCGCGCAAGATGGGATATGGGTTCTTGGTGGATATGCACATCGAGGTGGATGGAGAACTGCCCGTGTCGGTAGCGCATGAATTGGCACACACGGTCAAGAACGCGATTCGCACCAAACTGCCGCGCGTGCTGGACGTGACGATTCATATTGAACCGTTCACAGGTCCTCGCGTATCGTCCTAGCGGTTCGCAGGACTGGTGGCGTGAACGCGATCTATTGTTGGGATCGGAATCGTCCTTTTTCCGTCGCGAGTGCCGTGAGATAACGCCTCATTTTATTGGCAAATCAGCCATAATCACCTTTACCCGGCTATACGTTTTCTAATTCGTTTGGTGTCCGTTTTGTTGTCCACTTCACGCCGCGCCACTGACTGTTCTCAACATCCGTTTAACTACCTTGGGAATCGGTCAGAACATAAAGCTCGCAGTCGCCTTGAACATTACCGGAGCAGCCAGTTGATTGCCGATGAAGTTTTGGTAAACCGGGAATTCAGCGTCGAAGTAAATCTTCACCGGGTGAATGTGGAATTCGACGCCCGGCGAAAGCAGGACGCGCTGGTAACCGGTGTTGTCTGGTGCCGAGTTCGCCCCGCTGTCGCTCGCGCGATCCGAAAACAGGATTTGCCCCAGCGGCGAAATTCGCACGCCGCCCACTGTGAAGCCTGTGTAGACAATCCCCGTTGCCGCGTCGAATTCGATTCCTGGCCGGTAGTGGTCTTGAATGTACGTCGGCAACTCCAATTGAAACTGGTTAAACCAGTCCCATTTTCCTTCGCGACCCAGATGACGGCGATGAAAGCCACCCAGCAAGACCTCCAAGCCTCCCGTGCCAATCTGCGTGTCGCGATCCACGAGTTCGGTATCTTCTCGGAAACTCCCTGTCGGCAATTTCAAGCCGAGCGACACGCCGGTGGACATGTCCTCGGAGAAGCCCGTGTAAATCCCTCGAAGGCGAACGTCACCCAAGCCACCCCAGCTATGGGTCGCGACGCGGCCGGTCGCATCGTCCGTCGCCTTGAAGGTGCGGAAGGTATAAGGCAATTCTGCCTGCACACCCCAAGCGCGGTTGAACATATATTGCAGCCCAACTGTCGTAAACTGCGATTCGAGCCGCTTGTCATCGTTGTTTGCCCCTGGCGCGGATGAACTGTCGTGCCAATTGCGGGTCTGATTCATATAATCATATTCCACAAACGCCATTCCGCCCGGTTGGTCCGGCAACATGCCGCTGCCGCCAACATCGAAGATGCCGCACCCACACGCGCACGCGTGGACAATACTCGGCACGAGGATTACCGCCAACAAACCACCACCAATTTTCGTCACCTGTGAATTCATTTTGGTCCTTTCGATTTTTCAAATTCCGTAGTTGTCAGAGCACAACCATGCGCTCTCAGATTAGGGGGAAGCGAAGCGGCCCGCGCCAGCCGGGATGCGGGCAACCAGCGCTAATTGTATCAAACGAAGGACACGCGCGGCGGTGGCGTGAGCGGTCGATGGGAGAAAGATGCGGCAGAGAGAATTACGGATGATACAATTTCAAATTGCGAAGCGACGGTCAGAATAAAATCCTGGTCGAGAGGCGGGAATTCCAGTTTCGGCATTGGCACGGCCGATTCATGCTTCTTCTGGGATTTTTCCCCGGCGGCGATCGCTTTGCAAAGACAGCAGGGGTGCTTGCCATCGAACGTTTTCTCGAAAGCTTCCGCGAGCGAACCCGTGCAGGCGTTTCTGGCCAGCATCTCGGTCCAAGCAGCAGACTGCAACACGATCCAATGCGAGCCGGTAGCGATGATCATCGCCAGTAGCATCAACACTTTGCCCAGCCGCATCGTCACGCCCGGTTTGTACTGCACCCGCCAAAGCAGGTCAATTGCAAATTCGTGCCACCCGGAGTTGTACCAGTGGCCTGCTGATGTTGCGGCGAAGTTCGCCGGTAGGTGAGTGGTCCGACTGAAGTGGCGCCCTCGGCCCCAGACTCCGAAGAAAGATTGCATTCTTGACCGGTTTGTTTATATTGCAACTCGTTTGCAATAAAGGAACCTGGCGTCTGAGACTATTGGGCAAATGGCTGCTCACCGCGCTGATCGTCGGCACGATCCTGCTGGTCGATCTGATGGCGGCTTCACCCGCGTTGCACGAAGTGATCCATCGCGACGCCGGTGAACCCGATCATCATTGCGTTGTCACCTTGTTCGCTCACGGCCAGGTGAATTCCGCCGTCTGCAAAATAGTTGCTCCGACGATTCCAATCTGGTGGATCGATACTGTCCCTCCTGTCACGTTTCTTGTTGCCGGCCCCCTTTCTGTTCTTCTTCCTCCCAGCCGCGCGCCTCCGTCTCCCCGGGCATAACCCGGGCATCAGGTCGTTCCGCGCGGTTATGCGGTGAGCAGGCACCCGAACCAATGCATCAACGGGCCGGGCTCTCCCGTCATCATCCGCCACGATCCGGCACCCGTCACAGGAGCCGGGCTTTGGGAGCGACTTTCATAGAGCAAAGAATGAACGGGGTTCTCCTGCCCGCATTCCAGGTATGTGAACCTGTCAGGCCAGGAGAGGAAAAGACTAGGACATAGGAAATGAAATCCAACTTCGATCAACACGCCGTTCGGCTCGGCGAACGGGTACTCCCCGGTTTTGCCCGCGCCCATTTCATCGCGACCATCAGCTTGTTAGTTTGCACTCATATACTGCCGGCCCAAACCAACAGTCAAACCACCGTCGTGGTTCCGCAGACAGCACCGACCAACCATCCGACAACCACACCCACCTTTTCCGGTCTGCCTGACACCAACAATCCATCGGTAGCTTCCCCGCCGCCAGCCATCAAGAACCCGACTGTAACCACCCCGCCGGTGGCGGTTCCTCTTGCCACCAACAACCCACCGGTTGCAATCGCTCCTGCACCGGCTGCAACGAACACTCCTGCGGTCTCCCCCGTACCGGCCAGTTCGGGAAGTTACACCAACCTATCGACGCTCCCGGAAGTGACCGTTTACGGCCGGTTGAATCGGGCCCGCAGCCAGATTCTCCCGGATCTCGGAGCCACGGCCTATTCGGTCAGTCAGGTGCAGATCGAATCCGAGTCGCAGGGCGAAAACGCTCCGTTCAATCAGGTGGTCTTGCGTGCGCCAGGCGTGGCACAGGATTCCGCGGCCAACGGAGACCTGCATGTCCGTGGCGAACACGCGAATCTCCAATACCGCATCAATGGCGTGCTCCTGCCGGAGGGTATCACGGGATTTGGATTGGAGCTCGATCCCCGGTTTGTGAACAGCCTGCAACTCATTACCGGATCGTTGCCTGCCGAGTACGGCTTCCGCACGGCGGGTATCATCGACATTCAAACCAAGGACGGGTTTGAAAATGGTGGCGAAGCGGAAATGTATGGCGGTTCCTACGACACGTTGCGGCCCAGCTTTGAATACGGTGCCACGCAGGGAAAACTGAATTGCTTCATTGACGGTAGCTACGAACAGAATGGCATCGGTCTCGAAAACCCCACCGACAGCGCAACTCCGATCCATGATGACACTCGACAATACAAGGGCTTCACGTATCTGTCCTACATCTTGGACGACACCAGCCGTATCAGTCTCATGGGAAGCGCGTCCTACAGCACGTTTCAGATTCCCAATTCTCCGGGAAACACCAACTCCGCGTTTACCGGGGCGCCCGGCCAGCCGCCGACGTTAAATTCCGCCGACCTGGATGAAAACCAAAACGAGCAAAATTACTACGGGGTCCTGGCCTATCAAAAAACGGCGGGCGATTTGAATTTTCAACTCGCCGGCTACGGTCGCTTTAGTGAGGCGCATTTCCTGCCCGATCCGGTGGGGGATCTCTATTTCGACGGCGCGGCAACCGATTTAAATCGGTCGCTCGATTCGGGCGGCTTCCAGGCCGACGGCAGTTATCTCCTCAACGAGCAGCACACGCTGCGCGCCGGGGTGATGGTGTTGCAGGAATTCCTGACCGCCGACACAACGACGACTGTTTATCCGACCAATAGCAGCGGCAACGCGTCGGGGCCAGCACTTCCTATCGTCGACAACGGACAGCAGCACGCGACGTTTTTGGGTGTTTACGCACAAGACGAATGGAAGATTGTGCCAAAGCTCACACTCAATTACGGTGTGCGCTTCGACCTGTATTCCTCCTCGTTCGACGACGAAAACCAAGCCAGCCCGCGAGTAAACCTGATCTATCAGCCCACGAACAAGACCACGTTGCACGCCGGCTACGCGCGTTACTTCACGCCGCCACCGCTGGAAAATGTGTCGTCGTCGACCGTGTCGAAGTTCAACGGCACGTCGAATGAACCCCTGGTGAAGCAGGACGATCCGGTCAGGGCCGAGCGCGCCGACTATTTCGATGTGGGCGTCAGCCAGAAACTTATGCCGGGACTGCAAGTGGGCGTGGATGGCTACTATAAATATGCTCACAACCAACTGGATGACGGATTGTTTGGTCAGTCGCAAATCCTCTCGGCGTTCAATTACCGCGAGGGCCGAATTTACGGCGTGGAATTCACCGGGAGCTATGCCTCCGGTGGTTTTTCCACGTACGCGAACGTCGCCTATTCAGTGGCGCAGGGCAAAGACTGGGCGTCGGCGCAGTTCTTGTTTGACCCCAGCGACTTGACGTATGTCAAAAATCATTGGATCTACCTGGACCACGACCAACGTATCAGCGGGTCCTTTGGCGCGGCGTACACTTGGAAGCAAGCGCGCGGCGGCACAAGAATCTATATCGATGCCATTTACGGCAGCGGACTGCGACAGGATGGAGGCGGATTTGAACCCAACGATCCGTCGGCTCAGATCCCGAACGGCTCCTCGGTGCCGTCGTACTCCTCTGTAAACTTAGGGGTGGAACAGGACGTGAATCTTGGCAAGAAGCGTGTGCTTAAAGCCCGGCTGGATGTCGTGAACATCACGGACAATATCTACGAATTGCGTAGTGGCAGCGGCGTGGGCGTCAATGCTGCACAGTACGGAATGCGCCGTGGCATTTTCGGATCACTCGGGATCGCATTCTAAGCAGGACAAGACTACACAATGACTGCCAACAATCCCCTCCCACTCGCCGGGCCACTGGGAACGCCGTCCTCGGAGGACTCAATTGCCCATATCGGTATGGAGCCGAGCGAGCATATCTCGCTGGTACCCGTGTTAACGTTCGTCGCCTGGACGGTCTGTCTGACTGTGGGAACCTTGGGATTCGTACTGCACTACTCCCATCCGCACCGGGTCGTCAGACCGTCCGCACCGGTCAAAACGGAAAAACTGTTTGTCCAGTTGGCCCGTCAACCCGCCACGCCGTTGGAAAACGTTCCTCAACAGGGCGGTGCCGAGCCTTCCCCGGCCTCGCCATCCGATGAACTGGCTCCGCCGCCAATTCCAGTCGCCGAACCCTCCCCCGCCATTGCGTTCGCTGTGCCCGTGGAAGGCGTGACGCGCGTCGTTCCGTCCGACCAAGCGGCCTATGGCCGTCCCGCCACGCCCGCCCCCGCTGTGCAAGAACTCACGTATGGCGTTGGCGAAGGCGAGCAGCCGGCTCCGGAGTATCCGGCCGAGGCACTCGCGCTACATCAGGAAGGCACCGTCGTGGTTCGGTTTGTCGTTGGCACTAGCGGCCTGGTCACTTCGGCGGAAGTTTCCCAGCCTTGTCCCTGGCCATTGCTGAACGAATCCGCCGTGCGCACGATCCGTCGTCTCTGGCGGTTCGGCCCCGGCGATGTGCGCGAGTATGAAATAGCCATTCACTTCCAAATCACCCCCCAATGAAAGACTTCAATCTATGATTCACCTTATGCTGGCCAACATTGTCGTCGACTTCTTTCTCAAAGGCGGGCCGGTCATGTGGCCGATCCTGCTCGCATTTCTGGCGGCCCTCGTCGTCATCGTCGACCGCGCGCTCTGGTGGCTCGGCCTCCGGCGTCGGGCGAACTCCCAATCATTACATGAGGCGTTTGGTGCCATCGCGAATGGCAACTTCGATCGCGCGCTGCAGTTGACTGACAACGGCGAAGACCCCTTCCTGAGCACAGTTCATGAGGGCCTGCTGCACGCGCACTCGTCCCTGCTCGGCGCCATGCAACTGCGCGCCAACGACGAAATTGAGAAGGGCGAAAAATTCCTCTGGATCTTGGGCACCCTGATCACCCTAGCCCCGCTTCTCGGGCTGCTCGGGACGGTCACCGGCATCATGCGCTCGTTCAGTTTTGTCGGGCAGGAAGAACTGGCCGCTGTGAAAGTCAGCGGCGGTATCGCCGAAGCCTTGATTGCCACTGCGTGCGGTTTGGGCACGGCGATCCTCTGCCTGTTGCCTTTCAATTACTACAACCGGCGGCTGGCCCGGTTCCGCTCGCGGCTGGAGCAAACCATCAACCATGTCGAGTTGCTCGTCGAATCCGCCAAACATCACGGATACGATCTTGAGGAGTTTGCCCGGCTGCGCGCCCAGCGCGAGCGAACCAATGGCCCACCTCTCTCGACCATCAACCCCCAACCCTGAGTCGTGCCCATGCCACTGAAACTAGTCCCCCGACAATCGACGGAATCCGAAGGACGGATTGAAATCATTCCGCTAATCGACATCATGTTTTTCCTGTTGGCCAGCTTCATGTTGGTCAGCCTGAGCATGGTCAATTTGAAAAGCGTCAAGGTCAACCTGCCGACAGCCACTAGGGCAACGCTCGAAACGAAGAACGATTTTGCGAGTATCTCCGTGGACAAGGATGGCGCGGTGTACCTTGATAAACAGCCTATCGGCCCGAACGAGTTGGCATTACGGTTGAATGCCTGGCATCACACCAACGAGAACCTTCGCGTGTTCATCAGCGGCGACCAGGACGTCCGCTATGGCGCGGTCATCCATGTACTCGATCTGGTGCGGTCGACGGGCATCCAAAAAGTTGCCTTCGAAGTCCGCGAACCGACCGCCACGCAGCCATGAAGGATCGACTGATATACGTGAACCTGTTCGGCGTAATGGTGCTCGCGGCCTTGTGCGTCTGCCAATGGGTGCACGATCGACGCCTCAACCTCCAAATCGAATACCTCGACCAGGTACGCTTGGCGCAATCCGCCAAGATTGAGGATCAAGCCAGCCAATTGAAAGGAGCGAGCGAAGATCTCAACCAACTCAAAACCTCGCTGGCTGCCGAGCGAGACTTGCGGTCCCTCGCCGAGAGAAAGCGGATATCCTCGGATGCCGCCGACAAGCAACTGACCCAGGAGCGGGACCAACTTAAAGCCGCCATATCCAACTGGGCGAACGCCGTAACGCTCCGGGATAATCGCATGAAGGAAGCCAACGCAAAAATTGAACAACTCGCCGCCGACCTGAACGCCAGCATCCGCAAATACAATGGGTTGGTCACCAATTACAACGCGGTCGTGAGATCACTTGGTGGCGCGCATAGCCAAACGGGCAAGCCGGATTGATCCGGACTTCGCGTGGCCGGATGTTCCGCCGTGGACGTGTCTCATCGGCATCCGTCCCATTGGTGTTGGTAATTTCATCTTCGCGATTGGGTCGGCACGGGTACTTTCAAGAGGTGCAAATGACAAGTTGCATAGGCGATCAACTCGTTCCCGATTGTCGCATTCATGCCGCGGTGGCGTGGCGGTTTTAATCCGACTGCGCCCTTGCCTCCGATTCGCTCCATCGCCATAATCGTGGCGAATGAGCGTTAGCTTGGAGGAATCGTACCGGCAGTGTTGTCAAATTGCGCGGCGGACTGCGAAGAATTTTTACTATTCTTTTCTGGTGATGCCGCGCGAGAAACGCCGGGCCATGTGCGCGATCTACGCCTTCATGCGCCGCAGCGACGATATCGCCGACAGCGCCGCCAACCCGGCTGTGGCTCTGGATGGACTACGGCAATGGCGCGCGCAGGTGAATGACGCGCTGAGTGGGAAAGAATCACAGGCAGGGACGCCTATGCTACCGGGAAATGAGATTCTGCCGGCGCTGGTGGACACCGTGCAACGGTACGGGATTCCCCGCCCGCATTTCCAGGAACTGCTCGACGGCACCGAGATGGACCAAACGACGACGCGGTACGCGACGTTCGACCAACTCTACCAATATTGTTACCGCGTGGCGTCGGCAGTCGGGCTGATCGTGTTGCCCATCTTTGGCTACAAAAACGAAGCCGCGCTGGTGCCCGCCGAAGCCTGCGGCATCGCGTTCCAACTTACGAACATTTTGCGCGACGTAAAGGAAGACGCGCGGTTGGGTCGGATCTATCTTCCGCTGGAAGACCTGAAGAAATTCGGTATCGCCGAGAACGAAATCATCGACGCCAGCGCGGACTCATCCACTGAAGCTGGATTTCATTCGCGGTTTGTTGAGTTGATGAAGTTCGAGGCGGTGCGCGCTCACGGGTTCTATGAGAAGGCCCAGCCGTTGCTGAAGCTGATCGATGCGGACAGTCGCGGCACTTTGGCAGTGATGATCGGCATTTACGGTGGCATTCTGCGAAAGATCGAACTGAGCGAGTTCGCCGTGTTCGATTCTCGCCTTCGTCTCTCGACGGCGGAGAAACTGTGGATCGTGCTCAAGAATTGGGGAAGGAAATCATGAGTGTACTTTTGGCAGCAGCCTTTTTGTTTCTGAAGACAGGCGAGAAATTTGCCACGCAGGAAACGGCCGAGCCCACCGTGGCGGAATTGACAGCCTACGTGGGCGACAAGGCGGGAACGAAATTCGAGCCGACCGTCATGAACGATCCGATCAAAGCGGCGGAGTTTTGCGGGGCGAAGAAGCCGGCGGCCGGAGTGGTGACGCCAGGGTTCTATCTGCAGTATGCCAAGGCGCTCCAAATGGAACCGTTGCTGGAGACGAAACGCACGGGAGTGAAAGAAGAACGGTACGTGTTGGTCGTGCGCAAGGACGCTCCCGACGATCTGGCGAAATTAGCCGGCAAAACGATTGCCACTCCTCTGGCGAATGAACAGCGTTATGTCATGGCTGTGATCCTGCGCGGCAAACTCGGCGATGAGATTCGGCTCAAGCAAGCGAGTGATGTGGAAAACGCCGTATTCGATTTGGTGGAGAACGCGAAGAGCGCCGCTGACGCTGTGTTGATGGAGACCGGAGCCTGGGCGTTGTTCAAGGACGATCCCGAACTCGGTTCGAAGCTGAAGGTGGTTTACGAATCGGAAGAATTGCCGCGCGATTTGGTGGTGTTGTTCGGCCCGAAGAATGATGCGCTGAACTCAGACAAACTGAAAGCAGCGCTAAAGGAAATGACCGGCAACGATGCGGGAAAGAAAATTCTAAGCAGTATCCAGGTCGATGCCTTTGTCGATATCCACCAGCCGCGCTTGTCCCAGGCGCAGTCATTGTTTTATGGGAAATAGACAATTGTCGGCGCGGCGACGGTCCGCGTTGGGGGTGCTGGCTTTTCTCCTCGCCGTTTCCGGCTGTAAATCCGTCCGCAGCGTGCGCGTCGAGCCGAAACCGCCGCTGGCGATTCGCACATCACAAGCGGAGAAGATGCGTCAGCAGGGCTGGGCGCTCTGGGCCCAACAGCCACGCAATCTCGCGCGCGTGACCGATGCCGCCCGGATGTTGGAACAAGCCGCGCGAGCAATACCCGACAATTATGATGCCCAATGCGAAGCCGCCGCGGTGCTGTCGTTCGTTTCGGAAAACGGAACCACAGCGGACGTCCGGCGCAACACTGCCAAGAGCGGAATCGTCTTGGCGCGTCGCGCGCAACAATTGAAACCGAACGGCGCCGCTGGCTATTACTGGTACGCAATCAACATCGGGCTGTTGGCCGACTCTGACCGCTCCTATGGATTGAAGGCGGTAGGCGAAATGAAGTCGGCACTGGAGCGCGCGATCGAGATCGACGAGCGTATTGATTATGCGGGGCCGTTGCGGACGCTGGGGATTCTGTACTTGCGGACGCCGGCGCCGCCAGTCAGCATCGGCAGCTCGCGCAAAGGCCTGAGATTACTGCAACGCGCCGTCCTGTTGTTCCCTGATTATCCGGAGAATTATATCTATCTGGCCGAGGCGCTGCACGCGGTGGGACGGAACGATGAAGCGCACGAAGCGCTTCAAAAAGTGCTCGACGCCAGGCCATGGCCCGATCGTCAGTTTGAAAGCGGTCAGTGGAAGGCAGACGCGCAGAAACTATTGCAGAAGCTTAAGTAGTTTCCGGGTCACTTCAGAGGCGCAGAGTTCGCAGAGGTTGTATTTCCTTGGATCGCCTGGGAGCGGAACGTGTGAACGTTCCGTGTAGCCGCAGCCTTTATGGCTGCGCTCCCCGCCAGTGTTCGGTAGGGAGGCGTTGCGTCGCGTCCGCCGCCACCGTAGCAAATCGCACCGCCAACAGCAGTCTGCCAATCCCCTGAAATTGCCAGAAAATAGGCTTGTATTTGAGTCGTGGCAAAAGTACCATCGGCCTTGCTAGGAGTTCATTTCACCCTGTACGAGGTCTGCCGTCAGCAGGCGAGGCGAAGCTATGCACCGAGTGCGACGCGGTTATCAGTTCGCGGGAATTCTTGCAGGAATCCTTTTTCTTTCGCCACCCATCCACGCCCAATACACCGCCGATTTCCAGACCAATATCATCAGCGGGGTAACGAGCAATTGGATTGGCGATTATTCGGTGGGCTCGAACACATTTGCCGATGTGCTGCGAATTCAAAGTGGCGGAGTGCTGTCGAACGGCGACGGCTATCTTGGTTATGATATTAACAGCAGTAATAACAGCGCGTTCGTTACTGATAGTGGTTCAGTATGGAATTTGGCTGGCCAGTCAGGCTTAATCGTCGGCAACTCTGGTTCCGGCAACAGTTTGATCATCAGTAACGGTGGGAGCGTGTCCTCCCGCAATGGTTATCTGGGCTACAACACGAGCGGCCAAAACAACCGTGTGCTGGTGTCCGACACCGGCTCAGTCTGGTCCATTATCTTCGATCTCGGCATCGGCCTCGCTGGCGCGGGCAACAGCTTGGTGATCAGCAACGGTGGGAGTGTGGGTTGCACTACTGCTTTCGTGGGTAACAGCACTTCCGGCAGCAGCAACAACAACGTGTTCATCACCGGGCCCGGCTCCACTTGGAGTATCGGTTTCTACACGTACATTGGATACTTTGGTGTTGGGAATTCCCTAGTAATCAGCAATGGAGCTAAAGTGCTGAACAACGACGGAATTGTCTATATTGGCTTGCTCCCTTCGGCTAGCAACAACAATGTCTTGGTCAGCGGCACGGGCTCGACCTGGAGTAACGTCGGTACTTTGTACCTCGGATACAGCAGTGCCGGCAACCGCTTGGTGATCGAGGACGGTGGTTGCGTATTCCAAGGATATTATAGCGCTGACGACATTGTAGGTAGACTAGAAGATTTTAACAGCGTGCTGGTCAGCGGCAGCAATTCGATCTGGAGTACAACTCACGCATTGTACTTGGGATACTACGGCTCTGGGAATAGCTTGGTGGTCAGCAACGGTGGGCAAGTCGTCAATTCTACCGGCCACGTTGGCGGCGATTATGAAAGCAGGAGCAACAGCGTGCTCATTGTCAACGCTGGATCAGTCTGGAGCAATTCCGGCCCTCTATACATCGGTGACCAAGGTCAGGAAAACACTTTGGTGATTAGCGACGGCGGGCGGGTCGTGAACAGCGTCGGCTATGTTGGTCATTATCAATCGTTCAGCAACAGTGTGCGTGTAACTGGCTTAGGTTCGATTTGGCACAACGACAGCAATGTTGTAGTCGGAAGCAGTGTTGGTTCGTTCAATAGTCTGGTTATCGAAAACGGGGGTAGGGTTGAGGCCCGTTCGAGCACCATCGGAACTGATGGTCTTTTCGACAGTGCGTTGGTCACTGGCGATGGTTCAGTGTGGAGCAATAGTGGGAGCCTGAGTGTCGGGCCTTCGTCTGCCAGTCTAGTAATCAGCAACGGCGGCATCGTGATCGATGCCGATGGCTTCATCGGCGGTGGAAGAAGCAAGGTGCTGATCTCCGACGCCGGCTCGATTTGGAGCAATACTGGCACTTTAATGATCAACGGGGATTTGGTGATCAGCAACGGCGGTCAAGTGGTCAATGGCGACAGCGATGTGGGACTTACCCCTAGAACGAACTGCGTTCGCGTGACCAACGGTGGTCGCTGGTGGAACAGCACACTGCATATAGGCGAACAAGGAAAAAGCAACTCAGTGGTAATAGCCGGGGGATCGGTTCTCGCGACGAATCTTGTCATTGGCGTCTTCACATCCACTTGCGACGACTGGGTTCAGTTGGACAGCGGCAACTTGGTCGTTACGAATCCGACACACGATGCTGTGCTTGAGGTGCGGAACGGGAAGCTCATGATGAATGGCGGCACGCTGCTGGTTGATCGATTTGTGATGACGAATGCTTGTGCGCAGTTTGTGCGGACGGGGGGAACGCTGATCTACGGCGCCGCTGTGCTCGATCCAAATCGCGATGACGATGGCGATGGGATGCCGAATGGTTGGGAGCAAAGTCACGGACTCGATCCATTGGACGCTGCTGATGCGAACGTGGATAGCGACGGCGATGGGATGAGCAATCTGCAAGAATATCTGGCCGGCACCGATCCGCAGGATAGCGCTTCTTCATTCCGGATCACCAGTCTCGTGGCAACCGATCACGATGTTCTGATTACATGGATGATGGGCAGCGGGAAGACGAATGCGCTGCAGAGCGCTGTTGCCGCCGGGGACGGCGGCTACTACACCAATGGATTTGCTGACATTTTTACCGTCACAAATACGACCGGGACCCTGACGAACTATTTCGATGTTGGCGCGGCGACAAACGGGCCAATGAGATTTTATCGCGTGCGCTTAATTCCGTAAGGTGGTTTGCCACGAACACATCATCGCGGCGTCTCGTCAGACCCGGCTCGGCTTAGACTGCGCGGGGAAGACGCACCCATAAAGGGTGCGGCTGCGCGGAAATCGGTTTTGTTAGGCGTACCTACCCCACGAACTGCATCAGAATTTCGTGCGGACTTCGCGGCCTTCGTCGACATCGATGAGATCGAAGAAACACTGAATCTCGTCCCGGTCCGCGATGCCGTATTCCTTCTTGCGCTGCGCGAGACGGGCGCTCGCGTCGTCGCGCCAGCCGCGTTTGCGCAGGTAATCGTTGAACATCCCGATTTCTTCCTCGGACGGTTTGCGGCCATTCTCAAAGCACCATTCCAGAATATCTTCGTCTTCGCCACCGAGTTTGACGCGAGCGACGATGTCTTCATATTTCACGCCGAGAAGCGCACAGCAGCGTCCGTCAAATCCGAGACCGAGATTTGAATGATATTCCTCTGGCAGCTTGCCGGCTCGGTGCAACCGAATCTTGTCGAGCATCCGACCGAAATGGACGAGGCCGAGAACTTTGTCATGTGGACTGCGAAGACCGGGAACTTTCATGGGACAGATTGTAGCCTGTGGATTCAGAACTTCAAGTTCCACTCGTCGGTGGCGTACTTGTCGCGGGCGAGTTGGGCGATTTTGTCGTTCGGCGATTTAAGAAGTGGCTCGTCGGCGCTCCAGGCTTTCCGCAGCGCGTTCTGGATTTCAGCGGGCGGTAGGCTGACGTTGATAAGAAATTCCGCGTGAGATCGGTGGGCGCGGTAACCGGGTTGTTTCGACGGCATCGGCAGGACGCGCTGGAGGAGATCGAGATCGAGCCCAAACAGGAATGAGCCGTGAAACAACAGGCAGCGACGCTTCCGCCGTTGCGAGTTCCCGGAGAACTTCAGGCCGCCGAGCGTGAGGTCGGTGTAACCTTGGATCAAGACGTTGCCGCCCAGCAGTGGATTCAGCGCGGTGCGTTGCCGGTTCATGACGAGGGCATTGGCTTGAGTGATGTCGTCGAGAGGTGAGCCCGCTCGGATCCGCAAGATGAGCGAGTAATTCAGGCAGCCCGGTCCTTGCAGCACCGTTCCGCCGCCGCTGCACCGACGGAAAACCGGCACCCCCAGCGCCCGGCAAGAATCGAGGTTCACTTCTGTCTGCGCTTTGTTAGAATACCCCAGCACGACAAAGTGCTGGCGCGGCATCCAGAAGCGCAGGATTTCGCCGTCAAAGTCTTCTTCGCACCAGTCGAGCAGAGCTTCATCGCAGGCGAGATTTTCCTGCGGCGTGTCAAAAGTTCGGTCAAACCATTTCATGGGGCTTGGATTTCGTTGGAAAGCAGTTATTATCTAATTGGTCGGTCGCATAATGAAAGCTGAAACGAAAGAACAACCGCAGGCCGCACCGGCTTCGTCGCGTGGGACAGCGGGCGTATCGCCCGCGTCGGCGCCGGACGACAACGGCAATGATAGCGAGCGCTGGCTCGATTCGTTGGAATTTTTCCTCGAGCACGTGCTGAAGGACGAGGGCGCTCAGACGTCGCCGCTCATGTTGAACAAGTTGTGGCAACGCTTGCGTGAGGCAGGCGTGCAGTTGCCATCCGCCACGCAAACGCCTTACATCAACACCATTCCGCCACAGGATGAGCCGGTTTATCCCGGTAACCGCGAACTGGAACGTCGCATCAAGAGCCTGATTCGCTGGAATGCGATGGCGATGGTGGTCAGCGCGAATCGCGAACATTCCGGCTTGGGCGGTCACATTTCGACGTATGCTTCCTGCGCGACGCTTTACGAAGTTGGGTTTAACCATTTCTTCCACGGGAGTGATGGCGGCCGGCCAGCCGATTTGGTCTACTTTCAAGGTCACGCGTCGCCGGGCAATTATGCCCGCGCGTTCCTCGAACGACGGCTCGATGAAAATCATCTCCATCACTTTCGGCAGGAACTTGCCGAGGGCGGCGGGTTGTCGTCGTATCCGCATCCGTATTTAATGCCAAACTTCTGGCAGTTCCCGACCGTGTCAATGGGACTCGGCCCCATCATGTCGATTTACCAAGCGCGTTTTAGCCGCTACCTTCGCGCTCGGGGATTGGTTCAGGGTGAGGAGCCGAAGGTGTGGTGTTTTGTGGGCGATGGTGAGAGCGACGAGCCGGAAACACTCGGGGCGCTCACGCTCGCTTCCCGCGAGCGACTCGACAACCTGATTTGGGTCGTGAACTGCAATCTTCAGCGGCTCGATGGTCCGGTCCGCGGGAATGGGAAGGTCATTCAAGAACTCGAAGCTGCATTTCGTGGGGCGGGCTGGAATGTAATCAAAGTTATTTGGGGCTCGAATTGGGATCCGTTGTTGAAGGCGGACAAGACCGGTTTGCTCGTCAAACGCATGGGGGAAGCGGTCGATGGCGATTATCAGAAGTACTCGGTTGAGCCCGGCAGTTACACGCGCAAGCATTTCTTTGGCAAATACCCCGAGTTGCTCGAATTGGTGAATCATCTCACCGACGATCAAATCCGGAAACTGGTGCGTGGCGGACACGATCCGCAAAAGGTTTACGCGGCTTACGAAGCGGCGGTCGAGCACAAGGGTGGTCCGACTGTCATTCTCGCGAAAACCGTCAAAGGATACGGACTCGGCGAGGCCGGCGAAGGCCGCAACGTCAGCCATCAGCAGAAGAAACTCAATGAAAAGGAGCTGCGTGAGTTTCGGGAGCGATTTGGAGTTCCCATCAGTGATGAGGACGTGGCCCAGACGCCGTTCTACCGGCCGGATCCCGAAAGTCCAGAAACGAAGTACCTGCTCGAGCGGCGCCAAGCGCTGGGCGGATTTCTGCCGTCGCGGAAGGTCCAAGCGCCAAAGATCGAAGTGCCGACGCGTAGCGAGTTTGGCGAATTCTACAAAGGCTCCGGCGCGCTTGAGGCGTCGAGCACCATGGCATTTGTGCGATTGTTGAGTTCACTTTTGCGTAATGCCAAGATCGGAAAACGCATCGTCCCGATTATTCCCGACGAAGCGCGTACGTTCGGATTGGATGCCTTGTTCCGTGAGGTTGGCATTTACGCGCCGAAAGGACAACTTTACGAGCCGGTCGATCGCGAGGCTTTGCTCTATTACCACGAGACGAAAGACGGACAGATTCTAGAGGAAGGCATCACCGAGGCTGGCTCCGTGTCCTCGTTCATCGCCGCCGGGACGTCTTATGCGAATCACGCTATGAGCATGATTCCGTTTTACATTTACTATTCGATGTTCGGCTTCCAACGGATTGGCGATTTGATGTGGTTGGCGGGCGACATCAAGGCTAAGGGATTCCTGCTCGGCGCGACTGCTGGTCGCACTTCGCTGAATGGCGAAGGCTTGCAACATCAGGATGGTCACAGTCATTTGCTGGCGGCAACAATTCCGACACTCATGACGTATGATCCCGCGTTTGCGTATGAAATCGCGGTAATCGTCCAAGACGGCATGCGGCGCATGTATCAGGAAGGCGAAGACATTTTTTACTATCTCACGCTCTACAATGAGAATTACCAGATGCCGCCGATGCCGGAAGGCGTTGAGGACGGCATTCTCAAGGGGCTCTACAAATTCCGCAAGGGCGTAGACGGCAAGAAGCACAAAGCGCAAATTTTCGGAAGCGGCCCGATTATTCGCCAGGCGATGCGGGCGCAGGAAATTCTCGCCGACCGCTATGATGTGTCGGCCGACGTCTGGAGCGCGACAAGTTATAAATTGCTCAAGACCGATCTCCAACGCACCAGCCGCTGGAATATGTTGCATCCGACTGAGACGCCGCGAAAAGCCCATTTGGAAACGCTACTGGAAGGGCAAGAGGGTCCGTTCGTCGCGGTTTCGGACTACATGAAGCTCATTCCCGACCAAATCGCGCCGTGGGTGCCGGGCGGTTTGGACACGTTGGGGACCGATGGTTTTGGCCGCAGTGATACCCGCGAAAACCTGCGCCGGTTTTTCGAGATCGATGCTGAATGCGTCGTGATTGCCGTGCTGTACGCGCTGGCCAAGCGCGGTGCAATCGCGCGGACGATCGTCGCCCAGGCGATCAAGGACTTAAACATCGATCCTGAAAAGGTCCACCCGCAGACGGTCTAGTCTGGCAATTTCGGTCAGGAAAATCTCCTGCTGCTTCAGCTTGAATGCTGTCAATCTGCGGATTTCAGAGAAATACCGCTTGCTTGGCTTCCGTCCGAACAACAAAGCAATTCTGCCTGCTTGATTTCAAACAAGAGCCGCCCGACGGGAATGATCGGGCGGCTCTCTTGCCCCGGGGCTGGTCGACTAATTCTTACGACGAATAACAGCCAGCCATCCGGCCAGACTCAAGCCGAGCAGCATAACAGTGCTCGGTTCGGGAACGTCGCTGATGAACTGATACGTCACCGCAAAACCCGGATCGCCGGGTTGATTGGATCCTGGCGCAGGAGCCCACACAAAATCTCGAAAGCCACCTTCTACTCCGGTCTCGGGAAATGGACCCGCGTTGTTTGGCTCGATTGCTTGAGGCAGACCTACATCCGCCATATCCTCATCACCCGGGTCCGAGAAGAACCATAGGTGGTTGCCTCCGAACCGGAGCACGTCCGAAATCTCGGAGGTTTCAGCATCGATAAGGATTACATCACCGGATGTCGCCCCAAACGGCAGCGTATACGTCAGGGTCAGCACGCCCGAGTACGGGTCGGTGGACATAAACCCTGAGATCGGCCCACTGGGCCCGAATCCGTTGCCGTTTTCATCAAAGCTGAATTGACCGAACGCGGTCATCAGCGTGAGCAGAAATGCAATACCGACGGCTGCCAATATCCTCACCACTTTCATAGCACACTCACTCCTTTCAGCGCGTAGCGCTTTTTCGTACTGTCGGTTGCCGAGTCCTAACCAAGGCTAGGAATCAAGACCCTCTCCCTTTCACGTGTGGCTAGGATTTCCTAAAGCAGGAAAGCGCCCCTCGTGGAAGGAAGCGGCTTCTCGCACACTCGCGGCGTCGCTTATACATCCAGCAGTTTTCTGGGGAAAGTCGGCTGTTCAGCCGTCAGCTACGAAGTGGACAGCGACCAGCGGTACGGTTGGCGCAGATGGACGGCAGGGTGCTCTCGGGCGCGGCTGTCAAAGTGAGGAACTCGTTTGTGACGCGCAGGATCAGACCGACACGGTCGGTTACGCCCAGTTTGCGGTGCAAGCGGTGGATGTGCGTATGGACTGTGTGGACTGACATCCCGAGGTCGGCGGCAATGGCGAACTCGGTGTGGTCGTTGAAGATGCCGCGTACGATTTGCAGTTCGCGAGGAGACAATGCTAACGAGCGAGCGATTTCCTGCCACGCCTGTTCGCTGAACATGGCTGAAGCAGGTGCCGGTCGTCGTGAACGGGCATCTGCAAGGTTCTGTCCCGGCTTCTCCACGATACGTAACTCCTACTGCACAGCGGATGTGGATGGCCGTGCCTACGCTTGCCTAACTTTCGCCAAAGATGAATCAATATGCAAGCCCTTTGGAGGTGCAAGCAATATCACCGGCGCGGTGGGCCACCGGCCGCTACCGGTTTGGGTCACGGCCAGACCATCAAGATACGCCCGGTGCGAGAATTGGCCTGTTGACATTAGGGCGGACTTTGCTAGCTTTGTGAGCGTTTACTTACATGAGCAGGCGACGGCACACGGTTCCCAGTTCGGAGCGGCGCACGCAAATCCTGCAGGCGGCGACGGAATTGTTCGCCCGCAAAGGATTCAACGGCACGACCACACGCGAGATCGCCGAGCGCGTCGGCGTGGAGGAGACGATTCTGTTTCGACTGTTCCCAACCAAACGCGACTTGTATTGGGCGGTGATCGACGCCAAGACCGAGCATTTGTCGGAGCAAGAACGCCTGCAGACTCAACTCAGTTCCGAGCAAGATGAGCGGAAGATTTTCACGGCCATTGCCGAAAACATTCTCGAAAGAAACACCAACGATTCAACGCTGACGCGACTGCTGCTTTTTAGCGGGCTCGAAGAACATGAGTTGTCGCAGCGATTCTTCCAGACATACATTGCCAGCTATTACGAAGTCCTGGCCGGCTACATTCGGCGGCGGGTACGGCAGGGCGCCTATCGCAAAGTCGATCCACTGCTTTCCGCCAGAGGTTTTCTGGGCATGGTATTCAATTATTTCCTTGTGCAGGAGCTTTTCGCCGGACGGCCGCACAGATTCGACGTCCAGAAGGTGAGTGAAACGCTGACGGATATCTGGTTGAATGGAATGCTAAAGAAATGAAAAACCCTCATTGGAAGGCAGGCAGATTTACATCGCAAAATCCGCAACGGCGCGTTTGGGGATTCATCGGCGCGCGGGGCTGGATGCTGGGGGCGTTGATGTTTGCCGGTTGCGGGCGCAAGGTGGCGCCGCCGGTGATGCCGCCGCCGGAAGTGGCGACGGTGACGGTGGCCCCGCAGCCAGTCGTGCTGACGACCGAGTTGCCGGGGCGAACGTCGCCGTACCTCATCGCGGAGATCCGTCCGCAGGTCAGCGGTCTGATCCAGAAGCGGTTGTTCACGGAAGGCACCGAGGTGCAGGCTGGCCAAGCGCTTTATCAGATCGATCCCGCCCCCTTCCAAGCGGCGCTCGATAAGGCCGCGGCCAACCTGGCGGCGGTGCGGTCACGGGCCAAACGTGCGGCCGAGTTGCTTGCGGAGAAGGCCGTCAGTCAACAGGATTTCGACGATGCCGATGCCGCTCTAAAACAGGCCGAAGCAGACCTCGAAATGGCTCGCATCAATCTGGCGTACACGAAAATCACGGCGCCAATTGCTGGGCGGATCGGTACATCGAGCGTGACAGACGGTGCGATTGTGACGGCGTATCAGCCGGTGGCTCTGGCCACGATTCAGCAATTGGACCCGATTTACGTGGACGTGCCGCAATCCACCGCTGATTTGCTGCGTTTACGGGAGCGGTTGGCCAACGGGCAATTGACTCACGACGGCAATAACCAAAACGCGGTGCAATTGGTTCTCGAAGACGGCACGGAGTATCCACTGGAAGGGACGCTCCAGTTTCGCGACGTCTCGGTGGACCCGACAACGGCGACGGTGACGCTGCGGATGGTATTCCCGAATCCGAAGGACGTGCTGTTGCCGGGAATGTTCGTGCGAACCTTGGTAAAGGAGGGCGTCAATGAAAAATCCATCCTCATTCCCCAGCAAGCAGTGATGCGCGATCCGAAGGGCGATCCGATGGCAATGATTGTCAACGCCGCCGGAAAGGTGGAGTTGCGGATGCTCACGCTGGAACGGGCGGTTGGCGACAAATGGCTCGTGACTGACGGGCTGGCTGCCGGCGACCGGGTGGTTGTCGAGGGACTCATGAAAGCTCGCGCCGGTATGGTCGTGAAAGCTGTGCCGTTTGCACCGGCTCCCGCCCCGGCGCGCTGACGGAGAACTTCGATGCTATCGAGATTTTTCCTGGACCGGCCGGTATTCGCGTGGGTCATCGCCATCATGTTGATGGTGGTCGGCGGGTTGGCGATCCACAACCTGCCCATTTCCCAATATCCGCCGATTGCGCCGCCGTCGATCGCCATTGACTCCTTGTATCCCGGCGCCTCGGCGGAGACGGTGGAAAACAGCGTCACGCAGATCATCGAGTCCAAGATGACCGGCTTGGACGACATGCTGTACATCTCCGGCACGAGTGATTCCGCCGGGGCGTCCGACATTACCTTGACCTTCAAGGCGGGCACGGACCCGGACTTGGCTTGGGCGAAGGTGCAGAACAAGCTCCAACTCGCCCTCGCCAGTTTGCCGCAAGAAGTCCAGCGTTCCGGCGTCACGGTCAGCAAATCCACGCGCAATTACCTGATCATCGTCGGCCTGATTTCGGAAGACAACAGCATGACCAGCGATGATCTTCAGGACTATGCCTACTCCAGCGTCGAGAAGGTGCTCGCCCGCGTGCCCGGCGTTGGCGAAGTGGTCGAATTCGGTGCGCAGCACGCCATGCGGGTCTGGCTGAATCCCGACAAGCTGACCGATTATCACCTCACGATTGATGATGTGATTGCGGCGTTGAGCGCCTACAACGTGGAAGTGTCCGCCGGCCAGTTCGGCGGCGCGCCGGCGGTGAAAGGGCAGCGGCTGAACGCCTCCATCATCGTCCAGAATCTCCTGAAAACACCCGATGAATTTGCCAGCATTCCGATCCGCACCAACCCGGACGGCTCCGTCGTGCGCGTCCGGGACATCGGTCGCGTAGAACTCGGGGCGGAATTCTATGACCAGCTTCGGCATTTCAACGGCAAGCCGGCGGCGGGCTTGGCCATCCGGCAGGAGCCGGGCGCCAACGCGCTGGCGACCGCCGACGCGGTGCGGGCGAAGATGGCGGAGATGAGCCGGTATTTCCCGCACGGGATGAAGGTGATCTATCCGTACGACACCACGCCGTTTGTGCGGGTGGCCATTCACGAAGTCGTCAAGACCTTGTTCGAAGCCGTCTTTTTGGTGTTCCTGGTGATGTGGCTGTTCATGGGCAACATCCGCGCGACGCTGATTCCGACCATCGCGGTGCCGGTGGTGCTGTTGGGAACGTTCGCCCTGCTCGGAGTGTTCGGGTTTTCGATCAACATGCTGACGATGTTCGCGATGGTGCTGGCCATCGGGCTGTTGGTGGACGACGCGATTGTCGTCGTGGAAAACGTCGAGCGTATCATGGCCGAAGAAGGGCTGTCTCCGCGCGACGCCACGATCAAATCCATGGGCCAGATCACCAGCGCGTTGATCGGCATCGGCCTGGTGCTCTCGGCCGTGTTCGGCCCGATGGCGTTTTTCCCCGGCTCGACCGGCATCATTTACCGGCAGTTCTCCATCACCATCATTGCCGCGATGCTCTTGTCGGTGGTGGTGGCGTTGATTCTGACGCCGGTGCTGTGCGCGGGGCTGCTCCGGCCGGTACCCAAAGGACACGAGGCGGCCGAGAGTGCGATCTTCTTTCTGCGCCCGTTTTTCTTGTGGTTTGATCGGATTTTTTTCTGGGTTCGGGACCGGTACGTCCATCTGGTCGGCCACTCGCTCGCCAAGAAAACCCGTTTCCTGATCGCCTACGTCTTGATCGTCGTCGTGATCGGCTTCCTGTTTCTGCGGCTGCCCACCGCATACCTGCCGGATGAGGACCAGGGGATTCTCTTCTCCCAAATCCTCTTGCCGGCGGGCGCCACGCTGGAACAGACGCAGGCGGTGGCCGATCAGGTGCAGCAATATTTTCAGGAGCACGAAAAAGATGCCGTGCAATCCTGCTTCACCATTGCCGGGACGGGGTTCTCGGGGCGCGTCCAGAATAACGGCTTGGTGTTCGTCATGATGAAGGATTGGAAGCTGCGCGACCGGCCCGAGTTGCGGGCGGCGGCGGTGGCCGCGCGCGCCATGCGGGCGTTTTCCAAATTTCGCAACGCGATGGCCTTTGTCTTCCCCCCGCCGGCGGTGGTGGAGTTGGGCAATGCCCGGGGCGTGGATTTTGAGTTGCTGGATCGCGCCGGCCTCGGTCACGCCGCGCTCATGGCCGCCCGCAACCAACTCCTCGGTTTGGCGGCCCAGGATCCGCGGCTGGCGAACGTGCGTCCCAACGGCATGGAAGACGTGCCCCAATACCGGGTGGACGTGGACTGGGCCAAAGCCGGCGCGCTCGGCGTGCCGATCACCTCGATCCACGATGACATCGCCGCCGCATTCGGCAGCGCCTATGTCAACGACTTCATTCAAGCCGGTCGCGTCAAGCGCGTGTACGTTCAGGCGGATGCCCCGTACCGCATGTTGCCGTCGGACTTGGAAAAGCTCTATATCCGCAATTCCGCCGGCAAGATGGTGCCGTTCACATCCTTTGCCTTGACCCACTGGACGAGCGGCTCCCCGCGGCTGGAGAGATTCAACGGGTTCTCATCGATGAACATCTGGGGCGAGCCGGGCCCGGGCCGGAGTTCGGGCGAAGCGATGCAGGCGATGGAAGACATTGTCAAGAAGTTGCCCCAGGGGATCGGTTATGACTGGAACGGGCTTTCTTACCAGGAACAGATCGCGACGGCGCAGGGGCCGATTCTCTACGCGTTCTCGATTCTGGTCATCTTCCTGTGCGTGGCGGCGCTGTACGAAAGCTGGACCATCCCGTTTGTGAACCTGCTGATGCTGCCACTGGGTGTGTTCGGCGCCATCGTCGCCACCTCGCTGCGCCATCTGTCCAACGACGTCTATTTCCAGATCGGCTTCCTCACCACCATGGGGCTTTCCACGAAGAACGCCATCCTGATCATCCAGTTCATCAAAGAACAGATGCGCCAGGGCATGGGACTGAGCGAAGCCACTCTGGCCGCGGTACGCATCCGGTTTCGGCCCGTCATCATGACGTCGCTGGCCTTTTTCTTCGGCACGCTGCCGCTGGCTCTCGCCACCGGCGCTGGCGCAGGCGCGATGAACGCCATCGGCACGGCCGTCACCGGCGGGATGCTTTCGGCTACGTTCATTGATCTGATCTTCATCCCGTTGTTCTTCGTCGTGATCAACCACCTGTTTGCCGGCAAGAAGCAGTCGCCGGTGCCCGCGGAGAATTAGCGACGTTCGCATCGTTCTTGCCACATTTAATCTTCGACATCAGTACGGCGGCAAAGTAGGGTGCTTGCCACATTTTCAAAATGAAGGACATTCAAATGAGCCAAAAGATCATCTCGTTTCATTACACACTGACGGATTCCGCAGGCAAGACACTTGACTCCTCCTCCGACAGCGAGCCACTTACGTTTCTCGAAGGTGTCGGGCAGATCATCCCCGGACTGGAAGACCACCTGAAAAGCATGAAAGTCGGTGACAAGAAACACGTACTGGTGAAGGCCAAGGACGGCTACGGCGAAAAGGATCCGAAGAATGTTGTAGAAGTTCGCTTGGAACAGATGCCAACCTGTAACATCAAGGTGGGCGACCGTTTTCGGGCCGGGCAAGAAGCCCATTCTCCGGTCGTCACCGCGGTCAAGGTCACGGAAACCCATGTTACCCTCGACGGCAACCACCCATTGGCCGGCATGGATCTGAACTTTGATGTCGAAATCACCGAGGTCCGCGAGGCTACCGACGACGAACTCGCGCACGGCCACGTTCACGGTGGCGGCGGCCACGCCCACTAGGTTTCGCTGCCATATAGGCCGCCGTCCATACCGGCCAGCGTCCCAACGAAAGTGTTGCAAAATGCGCCCGATTTCGCTATATCGCGCCTACAAGGAGGTTGACATGAGGAACCATGCTCGCGTTGTACCCGTGCTGGTCGTGTGTCTAGCCACGGCCGTCTTCGTCAGTATCGCTACCGGCGCGCCCACACAGAACTTTGGCCCCGCTTCGGGCACCATGCCAGATGCCTCGGCGCTGCAGCCAAAACCGCAGCCGACACCAAAGGTGCAACCCGCCAAGCCTGCGGCGACCAAGGTCACTGCTGCTCCGAAGAAATCGCCTGCGCCAGACAAAGGATCCGCCGAACTGAAGAAGCTGCGCGCGGAACTGGAAAGCGCTCGCGCCGAAGCTGCTGAGGCGAAAAAGAACGCCACGCGCACGGCCGAGTTGGAGAGGGAGAACAGGGAACTCAACTCCAGACTCGCTGCGGCAGAAAAGAAGGCCAATTCCAGGCCTGTCGCAGCGGTTGATTCCGCCGAAGTGAAGAAGTTGCGCGCCGATCTTGAGAAAGCCCACACTGAAACTGCTCAAGCGCGGTCCGAAGCCGGAGAATTGAGGAAACAGGTGGCTGCCAAACCAGCCGTCGATCCGGCGGAAGTGAAAACCTTGCGGACTCAGTTGAGTCAGGCGCATAAGGACGCAGAACAGACCCAGTCGAAATCTGCCGCGCGCATTTCTGGACTGGAGAAACAGAATGCGGAACTGTCAGCGAAGCTGAATGCTGCGGAAAAGGCCGCTGCGAACGCCCCCGCTGAGGCGCCGGATGCCCGCATCATGAAGAATCTGCGCGACGAAAACTCGTATTTGCGCAATCTGTTGGACACTTACGCAGCTAGGAATCCTGAATTAAAAGGGCAACTGCGTCAGGACGCGAGACGATAAACTGTTAGAGGTTCCACGGCTGTTTCGTCGTCGTGGCGCGTGAAGAGGCGCGTCTGGCGCTCAGCGAAAACGTGGAAAGTGTTGACGCGCGAAATGGCGCCGACTTATAACGAATGCTGGACTATTCGCAATTCACGCACATCGAAAGAGGAGATAAGGTATGGAATCAACTGCATTGATCTTTCTAGGACTCGTGATCGTGGCGATCGTCAACTTCTTGGGCTTTCGGCAGGTCGTTAGAGCCCTCCAAGAGAAAAAAGGCTGACGTTTTTCGGAACCCTGACGGGGCCAGGCTTTCGGCCTCGTCAGGGTTGGATTTTCACTTTGGACGTGCTGGCGGGCTGGTCCACGGCGGCAGGTCGCCTCCTGTCTTTTGGCATTTGCTCTCCCGCCGGATTCGTGCCAAACTTTGCGCAAGTTGGGTCGCAGGCAGGCCTTGGCAATTTGGCCACGGCAGCCATACATCATCCATTATGAAGGGAAGAAGAGGTCGATTATGAAAACCACTCATGTTCTCATTATCGGAGTTGTGGCCGGGTTCGTTGGCACCACCGGGTTGGCGTTGGACACGTACGAAGTTGATCCTGCCCATTCGTCCATCGGTTTCTCGATCGAGCACCTGGTGATCAATACCGTCCACGGGCGCTTTGGACAGTTTGGCGGTACGATTGTCGTTGACCCAGAAAACGGCAACGCCTTGAAGAGTGGCACGGCGACCATTCAGGCGACGAGCATTGACACCGGCATCTCTCGCCGCGACGATGACTTGCGGAGCGCCCGTTTCTTTGACGTGGCAAAATACCCGACGATCACGTTTGAAAGCAAAGAGGTGAAGACGGAAGGCAACGAACAGGTTCTCGTCGGCAATTTCACCATGCATGGTGTGACCAGAGAAATTTCGTTGCCCATCAAACTCAAGGGGCCGATCCGGGCAATGGGTGGAACGCGTCTCGGGTTGGAGGCGAACACGAAACTCAACCGCAAGGATTACGGCCTGACGTACAACAAGGTCTTGGAAAGCGGCGGACTGATGTTGGGAGAAGACGTCGATATCCAGATCAATGCGGAATTCGTGAAGCAGGCCGCCGCGAAGAAATGACTGTGGCTGCTGGCTACGGGGATCTGTAACCATGTCAGAGCGGACCAATTTTGCCGAACGATATGCTCAAGGGCAAACACCATGGGATTCCGGCAAGCCCAGCGAGGAGTTGCTCCGCGTTTTGGATGACGGCAAGTTGACCGGCCACACCGTTTTGGAATTTGGTTGTGGCACCGGGACCAACGCCACTGAGCTGGCGCGCCGCGGTTTTCAGGTCACGGCGGTGGACATCGTCGATCTGGCGATTCAAACCGCCCGCAAGAAGGCAAGCCAAGCAAAGGTCGGCGTGGATTTTCGCGTGGCGGACGTCTTGCGGGACGACGTCGGTGGACCGTACGATATTCTGTTTGACCGGGGCGTGTATCATTGTTTGCGTACGGATGACCTTGAAGCGTTTCTGAGTTTTTTGAAACAGGTCACACGCCCCGGCAGTGTGTGGCTGAGCTTGGACGGCAATGCCAGGGAGGAACTGGACGAGAGGCCACCCGTGGTCAGTGAAGCAGAAGTTCGCGCGGAGCTTGGACCAATGTTCCACATCTTGGAACTACGCGAATTTCGGTTTACCAGCCGACAGAAAGATTTCCGCCCGCTTGCTTGGTCGATTCTGATGCGACGCAAGTAGATGCTGACGTTTGCCGTCGCCGGTCTATAATTCCCGGGTGCAAAAACTACCGCGGGCATTTTACGATCGGGACACGATTCTCGTTGCCCGGGAACTGCTCGGCAAATGCCTGGTCCACTCATTCGCTGGTGTGGAACGGATCGGCCGGATTGTAGAAGTGGAAGCATACCTGGGTCCCCACGACTTGGCAGCCCATTCGTCCCGTGGTCTGACGGAACGGACGAAAGTCATGTTTGGTCCGCCGGGACACGCCTATGTTTACATGATCTACGGAATGTATTTCTGCATGAACGTCGTGACCGAGCGCGAAGGCCACGCTTCCGCTGTGTTGCTGCGTGCGGTCGAGCCGGTGCGGAACGTCACGGGCCGAACCCAAGGCCCCGGCTTGCTGTGTCGGGCCCTGCGGATTGACAAACGTCTCAATGCTCACGATTTGGTCAGTGACGATTTTTACATCGCGGTACCAGCCAAGGCCGATGCGTTCCAGATTGTACGTCGACCTCGCGTCGGAGTGGATTACGCCCGGCACTGGGCGAAACGCCATCTACGCTTTTATATCAAAGACAACGTGTTCGTCTCCCGTCCGTAAGGGGAAATCTATCCTTGACCGCGCTCCGTGCCTTCGGCAGTTTGAAGGCCCGATGAAGACCTTCTCTGCTTTCCCACGATGGTGTCTGGCGGCCATCATCCTGTTTGTCCAACCGATTGCTTACGCGGTTGACAACGGCTCATCAGCGGCAGCCCGCCCGGTTGTTTTCAATGTCAAGGCGTTCGGCGCAACTGGCAACGGCCAAACACTCGATACCGAGGCTGTGGATAGAACCATTGCAGCAGCGGCTGCGGCGGGCGGAGGCACGGTGTATTTTCCGGCGGGTGCGTACGCCTGCTACACCATTGATCTCAAAAGCAACATCACTCTCTACCTCGACTCTGGCGCGACTCTGTTGGCGGCCGATCCGCCGCCGGAAGGGGAGCCGGGTGGTTACGATGCACCCGAACCGAATGCTTTCGATAAATATCAGGACTTCGGACACTCGCATTGGCGTAACAGCTTGATCTGGGGCGAGGGTCTCCAGAACATTTCGATCATCGGACCGGGCCTGATCTTCGGGCGCGGACTGAGCCGCGGCGTGGGCCGTAAAGATCCTCTTCCCGGCGAACCCTACCGGGCTCTTCCACCTTCAAGAACCAACGCCGTCACTGCCGCAACGCCATTCGGTTATCCGAGTCCGCTCGATGCGCTGCCGGCCGGCGTCGGCAACAAAGCCATCGCACTCAAAAACTGCCGCAACGTCATCTTCCGCGATTTCACTGTTTTCCACGGCGGTCACTTCGCCATTCTCGCGACCGGCGTGGACAATTTTACAATCGACAATCTGAAGATTGACACCAATCGCGACGGCATCGACATCGACTGCTGCGTCAATGTTCGCGTTTCGAATTGCACCGTCAACTCGCCAACCGACGACGGCATTTGTCCGAAGAGTTCGTACGCTTTAGGTCATGTCCGCGCGACAGAGAACCTCACCATTGTGAATTGTCAGGTCAGTGGATACGCGGAGGGCTCGCTGCTCGACGGCACCTACAAGCGGACCTCGCGAAGCCGCAATGGCCGCACCGGACGGATTAAGTTCGGCACGGAAGCCAATGGCGGATTCAAGAACATTACCATCGCCAACTGCGTCTTCGATTATTGCCGGGGGATTGCGCTGGAAGAAGTAGACGGCGGGCCGTTGGAAGACGTGAGCATTTCGAACATCACCATGCGGAACATCGTGAACGCCCCGATCTTCATCCGACTCGGCGCACGCCTGCGCGGACCAGGCAAACCTCCGGTGGGAATGGTCCGCCGCATCAACATCAGCAATGTCGTTGCCTACAACGTTTCTGCCAATCATGGCATCTTGATCACCGGTTTGCCCGATCATCCCATTGAAGATGTCAGCCTGAGCCATATTCGGATCGTCTATCAAGGGGGTGGCACGAAAGAACAGGCCTTCCGCGAAGTGCCTGAATACGAAACGGATTATCCGGAGCCGTCGCGGTTCGGGACGATTCCATCATGGGGCATGTTCCTCCGACACGTGAAAGGATTCCGTGCCACCGACATCGAGTTGAGCTTGATGAAGGACGACTTCCGTCCGGCATTTCTTCTAACGGATGTGAAGGACGCGGTGTTCCGCTTCCTCGGGGTTCCGCGCGTTGCCAAGGTGCCGACGTTCGTGCTGCGGGATGTCGAGGATTTCAGCGTCCGTGAAAGCCGGCCCGTGCCGAACACAAATCTGCAAAAGGCTGAGAAGCGGTCTTTGTAAGCATGCGGAATCCATGGTGACTGAGAAGTTCGACTTTGTTTTCCATCTTTGGTTTGACTCGGATTGAAGGAGGAGTAGCATCTCAGGCGGTCTGCAGAACAAAAACTCAGGAGGGTCGCCATGAGAATATTGTTGGATATCACGATTCCGCATGAACCGTTCAATTCGCTTGTCCGCAAGGGAGTCGTTGGCCAGAAACTCGCCGACATTTTGACAGCGCTCAAACCCGAAGCCACTTATTTCACCGAGCAGGATGGCAAACGAGGCGCGATCCTCGTCGTGGATCTGCCGAATTCATCCAAGATTCCAGCGCTGGCCGAACCTTGGTTTGTCACGTTCAACGCCGACGTAAGATTCCGCATCGCGATGACGCCCGACGACCTCAAAGCGTCCGGCCTCGACGCTCTCGGCAAGAAGTGGGCATAAAGCGCGAAGCGCTTTGTAGTTCTGGGTTCACGGTTCAAGGTTCAGCGTTCAACGACCGAGTACAGGCCATTCCGAGTCTCGTTCTCAGTTGATTGTTGCGGCTCTGAAGGATCCGTGTGGCGCCGTGTAGCGTCTTCTGGGTTCTGGATGCTGGCTCCTGAATTCTTTGTTCGCCCTTACCGCCAGTGTCCTTCGATCCAGATCGTCCGGCCGAACCGCCGACCCCAGCGTCCTGAAACCCAGACGGCTCCGCGACGCGGCGGGAAAATCCATGTACCGGGCACCCAAACCCAAGTGCGTCCGTACCAGCGCCAGTGCCCGGCCACCCAGATGTACTGTGGTCCTGGCGGGACAACGACAGCCTCAACGATGGGCGGCGGCGGTGGGGCTCCGACTTCGCCTACCACGGTTGCGTTGGACGGCGGTGGTGGCGGTGGCGCCGCGGCTGCCGGTGCCGCGACCGGAGGGGGAACAACGGCTACCGGGCCGCCGCGGTTGGTCGTTGGCGTGTTGATCATGAAATCGATCACTTTCTGGCTCACGCCGGCGTCTTTCAAATCGATGATCTCAGCGGTGGTCAAGTGATACACAGTATGCGAATTCCGAATCTAACTGAGAATGACTTCTTCGCTGACGCCGTTCGTGGTGAGCATCTTGATATCGGCCAGCCCAAGCGGCTGATCCTGGGCGATTGACTGTCGGGCAGTTCCGCCAACCATCACGAACGCCACGGTGGCGACGATGAGGGAGCAAAGGTTCTTTTTCATACAAGCTATCAGACACCGCAACCGCCAAAACGTTGCGGTGCAACTTCGGTCGACCTTCGGGTGTGCCTCTTGGCACTGCCATCAATCCTGCCGGGCGGTAGGGCGCGACCGCCGGGCGCGCCGCATGTTTTGAGAAATTCGGACGGCCCGGCGGTCCGTCCCTACCAACGACTCACCAAATCACGGTGGCAGTGCTCAGGTGCGCCATCGGCCTTCCTCAAACCAGCATTGCACTCGTATCAGCCCAGCATTATCCTTCCGCCATGGCCGACAAAGTGAGAGAGACTGCCGATACAGTTTATTGCGCGTTTCGAAAGCTCAAACCGAAAGAACGCGAAGAAGTCCTTGGACGACTGCTGCAAGATGAGGAGTTCTTTGAAGACCTGCGCGATCTTGCCCTCATCAAGCAACGCCGGCGTGAACCCGGTCGCCCCTTGCGTGCGTACTTGGCCTCGCGAAAAGCCAAGTAGTCATTCATGGCCTACACGGTTATTCTCAAGCGCTCTGCCGAAAAGGAGCTCGACCGTTTGCAGCAGAATGTCCACCGCCGCCTTACGAAACAACTGCTCGAACTCGAAAACAATCCTCGCCCTCCCGGGATGAAAAAGTTGCAGGGCAGTGAAGGTTACCGCATCCGTGTCGGCGACTACCGGATATCCTGCGATACACTGTGGATTCCGAGGACTGTCCCTACGACAGCCGGTAGACGATGCGGGCTTTGTTCAGGTCGTAGGGCGTCATTTCCATCTTCACGCGGTCGCCGACGGACAGGCGGATGAACCGTTTGCGCATCTTGCCGGAGATGTGCGCGAGGACCTGATGATTGTTGGGCAATGCCACGTGAAACATGGTGCCTGGCAGCACTTTGGTCACGGTACCTTCCACGTCGACTAACTGTTCCATGCGCGTTCCTTCCATTTCATGCCTGCCAAGGTTTCATCAGGCATCAAAGGACAGGCTTTGATCCCGGCAATAAGAACCACATCGGATCTGGGCGAGGAATGCAGGATAACAGGGTTTTTCACCAATGCAAGCCTCGGGAGAGCGAAATATCCTTCGCGTCGCCCTATTCAAGCCAGCCTTGTTGTTGCAGCACCTGGCGGAATTCGGCGTTGTCGAGTGACAGCGGCGGAAGATAGGAGCCGACGAGTTCGCGTTTCCACCAGCCGTCCTTGAGCGAATCGGTGAACCGATACCGGTAAAGCAGGGCACGGACGTAACGCGGCGGCGCGTTGGGGAAGGGGTTGGAGGCGAGCAGGCCCAACACCGGTTTGTCGTTTTCCAACAGCTTGGCGACGAGGTTCAGAATCCACGGGTGATACCGGTAGTCGCTCATGGCCGCGAACCACATCTGCCAGTCGAGCTTCCAATGGTACGGCGAGACGATGCACGGACGACGATGCGGATCGCCGGGCTTGCCCTTGAACTCGTACGCGCGCCACGTCACGCCGTCGTCGCTGCCCTCAATGATGATTTCGTAACGTTCGCGGCTCACACTGCCGAAGGCGCCGTAGGTGTTGACCAGATGGAGCGGCTCGAAACTGGCGTTCATCATCTGGCCCGGGGAGATGAGATTGAGTATCGGCTCGATGCTGAGCAGGCCGACCAGTGCCAATAGCACGTACACGGCGACGCGGTGAGATGGTGACTGGTGATCGGTGACTGGTGATCGGAGCGGAATGATACGGCGTAGCATGGCGTCGTCGAAACAGGGGATCGTGAGCGCGATCGTGACGTAATTGAGCCACGAGAGGTTGCCGCTCAGGATTAGCGTGAACTGGAAATAGATGGTCAGCAGTCCCGCCACGGCACGCACCCGGCGCCACGGCACAAAGTAAAACCACGGAACGATGAGCTCGACAAATAGCGTGAACGCAACGCACGTCCTCTGCCACCAGTGTGGCAAATGGTAGAAGAACCAGCTTAACGGATTCGGCAGCGGCTGGGTCTCGGAGTGATAGTAGAGGCAGGTGAGATTGCGCCAACAAGGGTCGCCGCGCAGTTTGATCGTGCCGGCGCCGAACATGATGCGGAACAGCACCCACAACAACAGCCACATCACGATGCGAAGTGGCTTGGTGTTGCGTGAACCGAGGAAGATCGCGAGGAACCCACTCTCCAGCAAGATCGTTTCCCAGCCGAATCCGTAAAACACTTGGCCGACGTTGACGAGCGAGAGATACAGCACCCACAACAGTGCCCACACCGCTGCGGAAAAGAGCGTGTTGTAGCGTTCCGAGATGCCCGTAAGCGCGAGGACTGACAAACCCAGTCCGCACCGGATCGCCGTGGTGATAAACGCGTCAGAATGATCAAACCAGAAAATGCTCGGCGCATTCCAGAACTTCACACGCGGCAGAAATAGGCGTACAGGCAACAGACCATGCGCACCGAGGAGCGGAAGATACTGGTTGGCGGCGATCAGAAATCCCAGCAGATAGATGAAGCCGAGCACCCGTTGAAAACAAAAGCGGGTCAGCCAGTACGATTGTGTGTTGCCCCGATTCAACCAGCCACCTGTTTGCATAACGGCTACAACATGCGCTTCCTCGCGGCAACTGCCGAATTGCGGTGGGACAAGGAGAAAACCTTGCATGGGGTTAGGATCAAAGGAAGCGGAACACTTGCGTCGAGTCATCCTTGAGTGAATGGTTCTGCTTCAGGAGGCGTGATTATGGATCTGCGATTGAAAGGCAAGAAGGCACTGGTGACAGGATCGACCGCGGGAATTGGGTTTGCCACTGCGGTGGCATTGGCGCGGGAAGGCGCGTCCGTGGTGGTAAACGGGCGAACACAAGCGCGGGTCCATGCGGCGATCGATGCGATTGCGAAATGCGTGTCGGGAGCCGAGGTGACCGGCGTGGCGGCGGACCTTTCATCCGCAGCCGGGTGCGAGGCTGTCATTCACGCGGTACCGACGGTCGATATTCTCGTCAACAACGTCGGCGTCTTCGAACCGAAGCCGTTCGAGAAGATTACGGACGACAATTGGCTGCGATTTTTCGAGACCAATGTGATGAGCGGTGTGCGGTTGAGCCGGCATTATTTGCCAGCGATGAAGAAGAAAAACTGGGGACGAATCGTGTTCGTGTCGAGCGAGTCAGCCGTGCAGATCCCCAAGGAAATGATTCATTATGGGATGACCAAGACGGCGCAGTTGGCGGTGGCGCGCGGGTTGGCGGAGACGACCGTGGGCTCAGGCGTGACCGTGAATGCGGTGTTGGCGGGGCCGACGAAATCCGAAGGCGTGGCCGTATTTGTGGAAAAGTCGGCGAAGGAACGCGGCGTAGATTTCGCCGCAATGGAGCGTGAATTCTTCAAGTCGGCGCGGCCAAGTTCTTTGTTGCAGCGGTTCGCGACGACGGAGGAGGTGGCGAACATGATTGTGTACGTTTGCAGCGCGGCGGCTTCGGCCACGAATGGCGCGGCATTGCGCGTGGACGGGGGCGTGGTGCAGTCGATTGTCTAGCTTGTTTGACCGACTTGATGCTAAGGTTCAGCCATGCCCTACTTGAGAATTCAAACGAACAAATCGATGGACGACAAAGCAAGCCAAGCGTTCCTGAAAAAGGCGTCTCAGTTGGTCGTGCAACAATTGAGCAAGCCCGAGAGCTACGTGATGGTCAGGGTGGAACCGTCAAGTCCGATGCTGTTTGCGGGGAGTCCTGAGCCGACGGCATTCTTGGAGTTGCGGGCACTTGGATTGCCGACCAATAAGACCGGGGAACTGTCGCGCTCGCTGTGCGAGCTGGTCGAGTCCGAACTCGGCGTTCCCAAGGAGCGCGTATTTCTTAACTTTTCGGACGTGCCTGCAAATCTGTGGGGTTGGAACGGCGAGACCTTTTGAAGGATTGAACGTCGAACGTCCAACATCGGACGTTGAACGTGGATTTGGGCAGGCCAACAAAAGCACCCTCTTTCAGTAGCACAGTTGCCGCAAAAAACACCGTGTCTGATCCAACTCGGACTATGCTAGCGGCCTTTCCCGCGCAGGTTAAGGGCCGCTAACAAAACTGTAGTCGCAGGCTTCAGCCTGCGCGGGGAAGGCGCACCCGTAAGCCGAGTCGGACGAGACGCCGCTGTCGTGTGCGGCAACGGTGCGGCTACAGGAGAATCGGCTTTGCCAAGCGCTCTAAACCCTGCGGCTACAGTGAACGTCGCGAACTTGTGCGGCAACTTGGGGATTGCGTTGGTTGAGTCCGCGGCTTAGTAGTACCTGTATCGCCCCGTGGAGGCTGCAGACTGACGACTTCAAACGATCAAACAACTGCTGAGTCGCCCCTGAGATCGCCTCGCGAAGCCGTGATCGCTGTTCTGGCTATTGTGGCGATTCTTGTTTATCTCATTCTTCGCTTCGGCTTTCGCCTTCCCGAACCGACGCGGGATTGGCCCTTGTTTGTAGCCCTGGCTGTGGGCGGCGTCCCGCTGGTCTGGGATTTGTTGTTGAAACTCTTGAAACGGGAATTCGGTTCCGACCTGCTGGCCGGTATTTCCATCGTGACCTCCGTCATTCTCGGCGAGTATCTGGCGGGGACGCTGGTGGTGTTGATGCTCTCGGGCGGAGAGACGTTGGAGGCATACGCGGTGCGCAGCGCGTCGTCGGTGCTCCAGGCGCTGGCCAAACGCATGCCGTCGGTCGCCCATCGGAAGCAAGGGGCAACGGTGGAAGATGTGCCGCTAAATGAAATCGCCGTTGGCGATACGGTGACGGTGTTTCCACACGAGATCTGTCCTGTCGACGGCACCGTCGTCGAGGGCCACAGCGTGATGGACGAATCCTATCTGACCGGTGAGCCGTATATGATGTCGAAGACGCCGGGCGCAACTGTGTTGTCGGGCGCCATCAACGGGGAATCGGTGCTGACCATTCGCGCGGACAAGTTGGCGGTGGATTCGCGGTACGCGAAGATCATGCAAGTGATGGAAACCTCTCAGCAACAGCGCCCGCGAATGCGTCGGCTGGCAGATCAACTCGGCAGTTATTACACGCCGGTGGCGGTCGCAATTGGCATCGCGGCTTGGGCTTGGGGCGGACAGGCCGTGCGGTTTCTGGCCGTGATGGTGGTGGCCACGCCGTGCCCGTTGCTCATTGCGATCCCCGTGGCCATCATTGGATCGATTTCGTTGTCGGCGAAACGGGGTATCATTATCAAGGATCCTGTGACCTTGGAAAAAGCCGGTGCCTGCCGAACATTGATCTTCGACAAAACCGGCACACTCACCTACGGAGAACCGAAGTTGGCGGAGCAATGCGTCGTGACCGGATTTGCGCGCGAAGAGGTGCTGGCGTCGGCAGCCAGCCTAGAGCGGTACTCGAAACATCCGCTGGCGGCTCCTATTCTGGAGGTTGCCGAGCGGGAGTCGGTGGCGCTTCACGAGGCCAACCGCATCAGCGAACGGCCCGGGGAGGGATTGCGCGGCGTGGTGGCGGGTCAGAATGTCGAAATCATCAGCCGCAAACGGTTGCTGGATCGTCAGCCGGAAGCCGCGGGTCGGTTGCCATCGATGACTGGTGGAATGGAATGCGTTGTGTTGATCGACAAGCAGGTGGCTGCGGCGTACCGGTTTCGAGATACGCCGCGTCATGAGGGGGCGGCCTTCATCCGACATCTCGGTCACAAGCACGGGTTCCAGCGCGTGCTCTTGGTCTCGGGCGACCGTGAGTCGGAAGTCCGTTATCTCGCGGAGCAGGTGGGCATTCGCGACCTTTTTGCCAGCCAGAGCCCGGAGCAGAAATTGGCGATTGTCCGGGAAGAAACGGAGCGCGGACACACGATTTTTGTAGGCGACGGTATTAATGACGCGCCGGCGTTGATGGCGGCCACCGTTGGCGTCGCCATGGGACAGAATAGCGATGTCACCACGGAGGCTGCGGGCGTCGTAATCATGGACAGCTCTTTGCAGCGGGTGGATGAATTCATGCATATCAGCCACAGGATGCGCTCGATTGCGCTGCAGAGCGCCGTGGGCGGCATGGCGCTAAGTATCATCGGGATGATTTTTGCGGCGTTTGGTTATCTGCCGCCGGTCGCAGGGGCACTTTTCCAAGAGGTCATTGATGTGTTGGCCGTGGCCAATGCCTTGCGGGTCGCGCTTCCACCAAAGGCGCTGACGGATTATTAACTTCCGCGGCTACGGCTTCTGCATTGGAGTTAGACCCGCCGTTTCAAACGACCGCTTCGGCCGACATCGCAGCACGTTTGCGTTTGGTCGCGTTGAGAATCTTTTTGCGGAGCCGGAGATTCTTCGGCGTAGCTTCGACGTATTCGTCCTGAGCGATGTATTCGATGGCGCGTTCGAGGCTCATCTTGAGAGGCGGTTCGAGCTGAATGCCTTTCCCTTCGCCTTGGCTGCGCATGTTGGTGAGATGCTTGGTTTTGGTCGGATTCACCGGCATATCTTCGGCACGCGGGTTTTCACCAACGATCATCCCTTCATACACTTCTTCCTGAGGGCCGACGAACAAACGTCCGCGTTCCTGGATATTGTTAAGCGCCCATGCGGTGGCGATGCCGGTCTCCATGGAAACGAGCGTGCCCGTCAGGCGCGTGGCAATTTCGCCACTGAACGGTTCGTAACCCTTGAACATGTGACTCATTACGCCGCGGCCGCTGGTCACGTTGACCAGATCCGTCTCAAACCCGATCAGGCCGCGTGTCGGGATGGCGCATTCCAATCCGACTCCGTGAGGGTGATGCTGCATGTTCGTAATTTGCGCTTTGCGCCCGGCCAAATTCTGCATCACGTCGCCCAGGCATTCGTTGGGGACTTCGACCCAGAGTGTCTCGAATGGCTCGAGTGTTTTGCCGCCTTGCTGTTTCAAAATGACTTCGGGACGCGAGACGAGGACTTCGTAGCCTTCGCGGCGCATCTGTTCAACAAGGATCGCAATCTGCATTTCGCCACGGGCATTAACGAGGAAAATATTCGGAGCTTCGGTGTCCTCGACCTGCAGGGAGATATTGGTACGAATCTCTTTGTAGAGCCGCTCGCGAATGTGCCTGGCAGTGACGAACTTGCCGTCTTTCCCAGCCAGCAGGCCGTCGTTGACGGCAAATTGCATCTGGATGGTCGGCGGATCGAGTTCGGTCCACGGGACGGGCTCGCGTGCCTCACTGTCGCAAAGCGTTTCGCCGATGGCCAGTTCCTCAAACCCGGCGACGCCAACAATGTTGCCGGCTTCGCCCACGATGCTCTCCGAGGTGTGCAGCCCGCTAAATTCAATGACCTTTGTCACCGCGGCGCGTTCGCGCTTGCTGTCCTTATGAATGCAGACGATGGAATCGCCGACCTTGACATTGCCCCCGGTGATCTTGCCGATTGCGATCCGGCCAACGTAGTCGCTCCAATCGAGATTGCTGATCAGCATCTGAAACGGGGCTTTCGGGTCGGCCGCCGGCGGTGGGATGCGCTGGAGAATTGTTTCGTAGAGCGGCGTCATACCGTTCTTTGGGTCACCGAGGTTCCGCAGCGCGTAGCCGTCGCGAGCACTGGCGTAAATGAACGGCGCGTTGAACTGTTCTTCGGTCGCGTTCAACTCCAGCAACAGTTCGAGAACCTTGTCGTGTACCTTGTGCGGGTCGGCGTGTTCGCGGTCGATCTTGTTGATGACCACGATGACTTTCAACCCGTGCCCCAGGGCTTTTTTCAAGACGAACCGCGTCTGTGCCTGCGGACCATCGAAGGCATCCACCAGCAGCAGCACACCATCCACCATGCCGAGGATGCGTTCGACTTCCCCGCCAAAATCGGCATGGCCGGGCGTGTCTACGATGTTGACGGTGACGCCTCCCCAATGGACCGAAGCGTTCTTGGCCTTGATGGTGATACCCTTTTCCTTCTCCAAATCCATGGAATCCATGGCACGCTCTTCGACCGCCTGATTGGCGCGATAGACTCCACCCTCGCGCAACAATTTGTCCACGAGCGTGGTCTTGCCGTGGTCAACGTGCGCAATAATACCGATATTACGAATGTTGCTGTTCATGTCGTGTCCGAGGAAAGCGATGCGCCTTCGAGGTGGCACCAATTTAGTGGAACTGGTTATAAATGCAAGTCTTTGGCGCAAGCCGCCTCTGTGGTCACAAGGATGAGTTCACGAGCCAGGTCCGCCACGAGGGAAATCGCCACCGGTTACTGCTCGGTCGATGGATGTTATCGTTATCGCGCGACACCGCCGCCGGCACTACCAGCAGAAGCTGCACTCGCTGCGCCTTGGTCATTGAAGCCGCCGTTGACATTCGCCAAACGGACGCGCGAATGATGGCCGATCCCAATCAAAACGGTTGTGACGACGATGATGAGGAGTGCGAGAAGCACGGCATATTCGGCCACACTTTGTCCTGGCTGGTGTTTGAACTTCATTCGGGTCTCCGTGCACTGAAATACCGTAGCACTCCTTTGGAAAAAGAAAACCGGCCCGTGGTTGGTAACCGAAAGGAGATAAAAGCTTGTGAGCAGTCAAAAATCAGCTTTCCGTCGATTCGGACGTGGCGATGTTCGAAATGGTGGAGACGAAGGGAGTCGAACCCTCGACCTCCGCAATGCCATTGCGGCGCTCTCCCAACTGAGCTACGTCCCCAACCCGGCAAACAGAATGAAGCGTTGGCCATGCTAACCAGCTTGTGCGGGTTTGTCAATTCGCTGGGGCGGTGTTTGGCGGCTGGGAAAAACTACTTTACAGTTCTACCAGGGGGCAGTAAACTCACGACTGTTTTAGTGGCGAAAGGCGATTGTGTTGGAAATGATTGCTCTCGATAAAAAACAAGAAATTACCAAGCAGTTCCAGCTTCACCCGAAGGATACCGGGTCGGCCGACGTTCAGATTGCGTTGTTGACCGCCCGGATCAATGAGTTGACGCAGCACCTGCAATCGCACAGTAAAGATCACAGCTCGCGACGTGGCCTGTTAAAAATGGTCGGTCAGCGGCGGCGGCTGCTGGATTATCTGAGCCACACGGACACGAAGCGTTATCAGGAACTAATCAAAAAACTCAACCTCAGAAAGTAGAAAGGCGATTCGCCCGACGCGTATTTGGGGGATTGATGGATTGATGCCTGCCGTCCGGTAGCCTGCGAATGACGGCACGCATCATTCCATTAATCCAGTTCCGGCGGGCGTTCGAAAAAGCTCATGCAGCACAACGTTCGCGCTTCCATTGGAGACAAGGAGTTCATCATCGAAACCGGCAAGTTGGCCAAGCAGGCCGACGGCGCCGTCACCGTTCAATACGGCGAAACGGTCGTGATTGTAACTGTGGTCGCCAGCGCGCCCCGAGAAGAACTGGACTTTTTCCCGCTGACCGTGGACTACCGCGAAAAAGCGGCGGCGGCCGGCAAATTCCCCGGTGGCTATTTCAAACGGGAAGGACGACCGACCGAAAAGGAAATTCTTACTGCCCGCATGACGGACCGTCCCATGCGTCCGCTCTTCCCGGAAGGTTTCTACAATGACACGCAAATCATTTCGATCCTACTAAGCGCTGACGGCGAGAACGATCCCGACATGTTGGTCATCAACGGCGCTTCCGCCGCATTGATGATTTCGGACATTCCTTGGAACGGACCGGTGGGCGCAGTGCGCGTGGGTCGTGTCCAGGGCCAATTGATCGCCAATCCCACGCACACCCAACGCAAGGAAAGCGATCTGGATTTGGTATATGTCGGCAGCGAGAAAGAATTGGTCATGATCGAAGGCTCGGCACTGGAGATTTCCGAAGCCGACATGGTCAAAGCCATCGATCTCGCGCACAGCGAGGTGCAGAAGATCATTGCCGCCATCCGGCAACTTGCTCAACAAACCGGCAAACCGAAACGCGAAGTGGCCTTGAAGCTGGTCCGACCGGAAGTTCTCAGCGCAGCGAAGTCATTGATCGGTGGCGAAATTCTGGGCGCCGTTCTCACGCAAGGCAAACAGGACCGGGAGGCTGCCGTCGATGCCTGCAAAGAAAAGATGACGACAGGGCTTAAGGAGAAATTCGCGGACATCACGGATTTCGAAATCAATGAGTCGTTCTACAAGATCCAGTCGGAAGCGATTCGCAATTCGATTCTCAACAGCAACAAACGCTCCGATGGCCGCGGCTCACGCGATATCCGCCCCCTCCATTGTGAAGTCGGCTTGCTGCCCCGTACCCACGGCTCGGCCATTTTCCAACGCGGCGAAACGCAGGCGTTCGTCATGACCACGCTCGGCTCCAAATCCGATACGCAGGATATGGATGCCTGGACAGGCGGTCCGACAGAGAAAAAATTCATCCTGCATTACAATTTTCCGCCGTTCAGCGTTGGCGAAACGGGACGCACCGGCGGGCCCGGTCGCCGCGAAATCGGCCACGGCGCCTTGGCCGAACGCTCCCTCGAACCGATGATTCCGGCAGAAGAAGATTTCCCTTACACGATCCGTGTGACTTCCGAGATCATGGAATCCAACGGCTCCACTTCCATGGCATCGGTTTGTGGCGCGACGTTGTCGTTGATGGATGCCGGCGTGCCATTGAAAGCGCCAGTGGCAGGCATCTCGATTGGGTTGATTACCGATGCGAAAACCGGCAAGGCGGTGACGCTGACTGACATTCTTGGTTCCGAAGATCATTTCGGGGATATGGATTTCAAGGTGGCCGGCACGCGCAAAGGAATTACCGGTTTTCAAACGGATCTCAAAATCGAGGGACTGAATTTCGATCTGGTGCGCCAAGCCTTCGAGCAGGCACGCGAGGCGCGCATGATCATCCTCGACAAGATGGCTGAGACCATCCAGACGCCCCGCTCTGAAATGTCGAAATACGCGCCGCGCATCACGACGATCAAAATCAATCCCGAGAAGATCGGCGCCGTCATCGGCCCCCAGGGCAAGGTCATCAAAGGAATCGTGGACGCGACCGGCTGCCAGATCGACATCGACGACGACGGCACAATTCACATCTTCGCCACCGATGGCGAGGCTGCCCAGCGCGCCATCGAACAGATCAAAGCCATCACCGCCGAAGTCGAGGTCGGCAGGGTTTATCGGGGCAAAGTGGTGGGGATCAAAGAATTTGGGGCGTTTGTTGAAATTCTGCCCGACAAAGACGGCTTGCTGCACATCAGCGAAATCGCTGATTACCGGGTCAAGAAGGTTGAGGATGTCCTGAAGCTGGGCGACGAAGTTTGGGTCAAAGTGCTCGGAGTCGATGATCGAGGCCGCGTCAAACTCAGCCGCAAAGCCGCGTTGGCCGACAAAGACGCCGCCGCGAAGACGGACTAAGTTTCCAGCACATCAAGGCTTGCGGGCGCCGGGCTGGCAATCGGGCTTGTCTTTACCGAGCGCTTCCTTCTTGGCAGTGATATTGGCGCCGGACGAAACCTTTTCGCGGTTTTCCGCGATGTAACTCTTCCAGGTTTCGGGAACGTCGCCTTCTGCAAAGATCGCTTCAACGGGGCATACCGGCACGCACGCCGTACAGTCAATGCATTCGTCGGGATGGATATAGAGGCGGTCGTCGATTTCGTAGAAACAATTGACCGGACACACCTCCACACAGTCGGTGTATTTGCAACCTACGCAGGGTTCGCAGACAACATAAGCCATTTTCGCTTTCTCCTGTTCTTCCTTAAAACACGGCGGTGAAACTGAGTACGTCTGGAGCGTATGCTATACTGCGAACCGTGAAAGTTGCCAAGAGGAAAGTGCAGGATCGCTGTCAGACCATCCTTCGTCGTCTGCGAACTCGCTACCCCGACGCGCGCTGTGCACTGCATCACCAGAATCCGTTGCAGCTTTTGATCGCCACAATTCTCAGCGCCCAATGCACCGACGAACGCGTCAACAAAGTCACGCCAGCCCTGTTCGACAAATACCATACGGCCGCGGACTTCGCCTCCGTCCGACCCGCGCAATTGGAGGGGATGATTCGCAGCACCGGTTTTTTTCGCAACAAGGCACGATCGATTCGCAAATGTTGTGCTGCGCTTGTCGAAACATACGACGGACGAGTCCCTGATACGCTGGAAGAGCTCATTCAATTGGATGGCATTGGACGCAAGACCGCGAATGTGGTGCTCGGCGTCGCTTATGGGAAGGCCGAAGGCATCGTGGTGGACACGCATGTCATGCGACTCGCCCGGCGGATGGGATTGACACGGCAAACGATGCCGGAGAAAATTGAGCGTGCTCTTATGAAGGTGGTCCCGTGTAAAGACTGGATCGATTTCTCGCATTTGCTGATCTGGCATGGGCGCAAACGATGCACTGCCCGCAGGCCGGATTGCATCCATTGTGAAATCGACGACCTGTGTCCCAAAATCGGGGTCCGATGATGAAAGAACTCCAAGCCGGCGATCAAGCACCAGCGTTCGACGAACTTCGCGCCCACCAGGGCAAAACGGTGATTCTCTATTTTTATCCCAAGGACAACACTTCGGGATGCACGACCGAAGCTTGCGAGTTTCGCGATGCACAGCGGAAAATCAGCGCGCAGGACGCCGTGGTTCTCGGCGTTAGCCCTGATTCGGCGCAATCCCACGAAAAATTCGCTGCGAAGTTCGGTTTGCCTTTCATTCTTGTGCCAGATGAAGATCGCGAGATTTGTCAGGCGTACGGGGTGTGGAAGGAGAAATCCATGTACGGCAGGAAATACATGGGCGTGGAACGCAGCACGTTCATCATCGGTCCCAACGGCCGCCTCCAGAGGATCTTTCGGAAAGTCAAACCCGCCGGCCACGCGGAAGAAGTGCTCGCGGCGATTTAGAGCGGCTAACAAAATCGATTTCCGTGTAGCCGCACCCTTTACGGGTGCGTCTTTCCCGCGCAGGCTAAAGCCCTGCGACTACAGTTTTGTTAGCGGTTCTTAAGCTGCTTAGTGCTTCCGGTTGCTCTCTTTCACCAGCTTGGTGAACGATTGAACCTTGTGTAGCGTTTGCGGATCGTGGTCGAGTTCGGACACCGTTTTGTCGAGACGTGCGGACCAGTTGGCGGTGCCGACCGAGCCCGGCACGTTCAAGCGGGTTTCTTGTCCGAAGACGTCGGCTAACTGGAAAACCGCCAGCCAGGAATTGGATTCCAACACGCGCCGACAATACGCCTCGTGCACCGTACGCGAAAAATCGCGCGGGATGTTCTCGGGATCGAGACCGCACCACTTGCAGAACCGCTGCAACTCCAGCCACGTGGCATGCACCTTCTCCTTGTCATTTTGAAGAAGCGCTTCCTCGTGTTCGCGCCACATGCGGCGCCACATCCCCGCCAGCGGATCGTGGTCGTGAGTGGACGGCGTGCAGACGGAAAGACGCGGGTAATCGGCGCCGTCCATGTACTCATAATCAGGTGTTCGTTCCCAATGTGGCACCTTGAATCCGGGAATTTCCAACTGCAGCAGGTGCGGGCGGACGTAGGGCGGCACAGTGCCGAGATCTTCCGCGATCACCACCGTGTCGGTCGCCGCGTCCTTCACCATCCGCAGCAATTCGTCGCCTTGGGCGAGATTGGCCGCCTGTTCTTCTTCCGTTTCATCGGGACCGGGAAAGAAGCGCGGCAACAATCCCTCCGTCTTTTCGAGCGCCTCCGTCTCGGTCAGTTTGGCGAACTCCGCATTGCGCGACGGTGGCCAGGGGAAGGCGTAAATGCGGTAAAAACCCAGCGCGTGATCGACGCGAAACGCATGGAAAATCTTGTGCACGTTCTCAATGCGCATTCGCCACCAATCGAAATTGCGTTCGCGCAACACGTCCCAGCGGTAGAGCGGGATCCCCCAGTTCTGTCCCCAGTGGCGCGTGAACTCGCTATCTCCGAAAGTTCCCTCGGGCGGCGCGCCTCCACTCCAATTCAAATCAAAAATATCGCGATTGGCCCAAACGTCGGCGCTGTAAGGGCTCACGCCGAACGGAATGTCGCCCACGAGGAAGACCTTTTTCTTCTGGGCGTATTCTTTGAGCTTGGTCCACTGCTCGAACGCAATCCACTGAACGTATTGAAAGAACACCAACTTCTGCATCAGTTGTTCCCGGCGATCCTCCGGCAACGACAGTAGCCACGAAGTCGCCGTTTGCGGATCCTGTTCCACCTCCGGCCATTTATCCCAGGTCGGCCAATTGTTGTGTTCCTCCATCAACACGCGAAAAATGGCGTAGTCCGCGATCCAGTCGCCATTCGCCGCCACGAAGGCGTCGAACGCGATTTTGCGCGGGGTTCCCTTCTCCCAGTTCTCGATGAGAAACGCATCGAAGGCTGCTCGCAGGAGCGAGCGTTTCAGAGGTTTCACCTTGCCATAGCGGACCGGCCCGGAGCGAAGCTCATTCAACAACTCCGGTGTGACCAGCCGGTCGAAGTCGGCCTTGCTAAGATCGGGAATGAGCTCAGGTGAAATGGCGACGGTCGTGGGCTCGATGGCCAGGGAACTAACGGCATTGTAGGGGCTGCTGTCGCCGCTGGTTTCATTGATGGGCAATACCTGCAAAACGCCGAACCCGTGCCGGTGACACCAATCGATCATCTGGCGCACGCCTTCCGTGTCGCCGATGCCAAGGTCGCTCTCCGTACGAATCGAAAAGACGGGGCACAAAACCCCCGCCAACTTCTTGTCTGGTGATAACTTCATTTGTTTCCAAGCGCTGCGCTGACCGCGATGCTGACTGCGGACGCAATCTAGCCTCAAAGCCAGCCCATTCCGCGGGCTAAACAGAGTCAAGCCACCGCAATGCAAAACCTCTTAGGCTATGCTTGGCCTCCTGACAAGTCTTTAATTCATCAGCTTCGCGAGCGCTCTGGCAAGCACAGGCAGATTACAGTTGAACGAAATCCGCACAGCGTCAAGCCGTGGGACGTGCCCTACAACTTCGCCACTTTCACGTCGAGGATGTCCTTGTCTTTCTTGATTTCAGCAACGATGGAATCGGCCGGGGCGCTGTCGAGATTGAGCACGGTGAGTGCCTGGCCGCCGGCCTTGTCGCGTCCCAGCGACATGCTGGCGATATTGATCCCGTGTTTGCCGAGAATCGTGCCAATCCAACCGACGATGCCCGGCCGGTCCGTGTTCCCCATGATGAACAGCACGCCCGTGGGCACCGCCTCGACCGGCTTGTCGTTGATGCGCACAATGCGCGGATTGTTGATCGACCCGTAAAACGTGCCCGACAGGCTCGCGCTTGCGCCGTCAGTCGCCGCTCGCACGTTGATCAACTCTGCATAATCAATCGGCTCGCTGCTTTTCACTTCGTCCACGTGAATGCCCAGTTGCTGGGCGACAAAGGGCGCATTGACGTAATTCACATCGCCGCCCTCCGCGCTTTCGAGAAATCCCTTCAATACCGAACGGCTGATCGGACCGGTCTCCAATTCGCCGGCTTTGCCGCAGAATTCGATCGTCAAACGCTCAATGCGTTTGGGCGCCAGTTGCGCGAGCAGCCGCCCCATCTTCTCGCCAAATGCAATATACGGCTGCAGCGCCGCCAGCACTTTGGCATCGATGGACGGCATGTTGACGGCATTGCGAATCGTCCCGCCCGTGAGCGCTTCGACGATTCGTTCGGCGATCTCCGTGCCGACGGATTCCTGCGCTTCTTTTGTGGAAGCGCCGAGATGCGGCGTCATGACCACGGCGTCCAGTTCGCGCACGGGCGATTCTGTCGGCGGTTCCTTCTCATAAACATCCAGCGCGGCACCGGCAACCTGACCGGACTTGATGGCGTCGTGCAAATCCTGCTCGTTGATGATGCCGCCGCGGGCGCAATTCAGCAGTCGCACGCCCTTCTTCATCTTGGCGATGGTATCTTTGTCGATCATCCCGCGGGTCTGATCGGTCATCGGCACGTGGACGGTAATGAAATCGGACCGCTTATAAATCTCGTCCAGCTCGACGACCTCAACCTGCAATGCCTTGGCGCGGCTCAGGCTCAGGAACGGGTCGTACGCCAGCACGTGCATGCCAAACGCGACCGCCCGCCGCGCGACCTCGCCGCCGATGCGGCCCATGCCAATAATCCCCAGCGTCTTGCCGTAAAGCTCCACGCCCTCGAACGATTTGCGGTCCCACTTGCCGGCTTTGACGCTGGCGTGAGCCTGCGGAATCTTGCGCGCCAAGGCTAACATCATCGAAAAGGTATGTTCCGCCGTCGAGATCGTGTTGCCGCCCGGCGTGTTCATGACGATGATGCCCCGCCGCGTCGCAGCGTCCACGTCGACATTGTCCACACCGACGCCGGCACGTCCAATGACGCGGAGCTTTTTCGCCGCCTCGATGACGCGTTTGTTGACCTTGGTTTGGCTGCGAACGACGAGCGCTTCGTACTCGCCAATGATCGGCAACAGTTGCTCCTCCTTCAGCCCCGTGTTTTCATCAACTTGAAAAGCCGGGTTGGCCCGCAACAACTCGACGCCGCGCTTGGAAATGGGATCCGCAATCAGAACTTTCATTTGCGATTGAAACTCCTTGATTGAATTTGGCATCCAATTTGCGACCTTAAGGCCGGTTTCACAAGAAAAAACCATGAGACAAATTCGGCTCTACACGCGTCAGTTATGCGGCTGGTGCATTGACGCGAAGGAATACCTGCAGCAGCACGGGATCGCCTTCGAGGAAATCGATGTGGGAAAGAACCGCACAGCTTACGAAGAAATGAAACGCCTCTCTGGACAGCATTACGTGCCCACCATTGTGGTCGATGGCCACTTGCTCGCCAATTTCGATACCGGACAACTCGAACGGTTTCTCGCAAACCTCAACCTGTAACCTGCAAGTTCATTGCGCCCCGCCCGCCAAGAGACCGTCGGATTCGCTCTTGTCTGCTCGGTCCAGTATCGGCATATTGGAATCTCGTCATGATTGTCATTACAGGCGGAACCGGCTTCGTCGGGGAAGAGATCGTCAAACAGGCACGTGCCGCGGGATTTCCCGTTCGGATGATCGTGCGCGAGTTGCCCCCCGGCCAGTGGTTGGCGGACCGCTACGGTGTCGAGTTGTTTCACGGTAACGTACTGTTTGCGCCGTCACTGGAAGGCGCCATGCAAGGCGCGAATTGTGTGATTCACCTGGTCGGCATCATCCACGAACAACACGAAAGCACATTTGAACGGGCCCACGCGCAGGCGACCAAATTCGTGGTGGATGAAACCAAACGCGCTGGCGTAAAGCGCTATCTGCACATGAGCGCCTTGGGGACACGAGAAAATGCTCGGAGCCGGTATCACCAAACCAAATGGGCGGCCGAAGAATACGTCCGCAAGAGCGGATTGGCTTGGACGATTTTTCGTCCGTCGGTGATCTACGGGCCGAAAGACAGGTCCGTGAACACCTTGATGAAGGTGATTCGGCGATTGCCGTTCGTGCCCGTGCTCGGACCGGGCACGACGAAGATTCAGCCGATTTCGGTCGAGAATGTCGCCAAAGCATTCGTGGCGGCGATTCGCAACGACAACAGCATTGGGAAAACGTACGATCTTTGCGGGCCCGAGGCGTTCCCATGGAACGAACTTTATGACCGGCTGCAACAACTACTAGGTTCCCATAAACCGAAACTACACCTGCCACTGCCAATCGCCCGCCTGCAAGCGGCGTTCTTTGAGAAGATCCTGCCGCAGCCCCCGTTCACCCGCGATCAGCTTCTGATGCTGCAGGAAGACAACGTTGGGAATCCAGAACCGGCGACGCGGGAATTCACGTTGGCCCACAAGAAGTTCGAAGAAGGCGTTGCCCCGTATCTGAAAAACGGAGCCTGAAAAAGCGAGAGGGAACCGTCGCGGGTTCCCTATCGTGCTACGAATGCAAGAAGTGCTGGTTTACTTCTCCTCGCCCTCCATCTTGGCCTTCTTCTTGTGGGACTGAGGCGGGGCAATCTTATGCGCCATCAATGTGCCATCTTCCTCGGTATACGCGACGGTAACCTTTTCACCCGTCTTCAGGTCCGCGAGTGCGGCCTCCTTCTTCTCCGCTGTGCTATACTTCGTCTTTTCGCCGACTTTGAAGGTCTTGGTCTCCTGGTTCTTGCTACCCTTCACCACGACGGTGCCGGCGGTCGCATCCACCGATTCAATCATACCCGTGAACGTATGTTTCTTTGCCTTCTCGGGTTTGGCGGCTGATTCTTCAGCGCGCACGGGAGCCGCGCATGCCAACGCGACTGCAATAACACCCAACAACGTAACGACTCGGAAACAATGCTTCCTCATCTGGTCGCCTCCTGTTGTTGTGAGGATATCTGTTTTTTTGAGAACGTCGAGAAGGTTGTTTAGGATAAACACCAAACTTCGTCAAGGGCTTTTTACTTGATTCAGTTATGGTTCCGGTTAATCTGGACAAGATTGACGCGAAGCGAGACGCCGAGACACAAAGGCAAACCGGTTGTTCAGGAGAATTCTAAATGCCAGTTGACACCTCGAAGATTCGTACCGTAGCCATCGTCGGCCATGCCTCGACCGGCAAGACCACCCTCGTCGATGGCCTGCTGTTTATCGCCAAAGCCGTTCCCACTCGTGGCCGGATCGCGAACGGCAGCAGCGCCGCGGATACCTTGCCCGACGAGATCGAACGGAAGATCACCATCCATGCCAAACCATTACATTGCCAATGGCAGGACCATCAGGTTTTCCTGCTGGATACACCCGGCTTTGCGGATTTCTATGGCGGCACCATGGCCGCCGTCCGAGCGGCGGACGCGGCGATTCTGGTGGTGGATGCAGTCGGCGGCGTGGAAGTCGGGACGCGACGGATTTGGAGATTGCTCGACCAGATGCAAAAGCCGCGTCTCATTTTCGTCAGCAAACTCGACAAGGAAAACGCCGATTTCTTTCGCTGCGTGGAACAAATTCGCAATGCCTTCGGCAAGAACTGCGTTCCGTTCGAGTTGCCGTTGGGTGCCGAGGGAAATTTCACGAAGGTTATCAACTTACGAACGACTCCCGAAGCGGAGGTGCCGGCGGAACTGAAGGACGCCTATGCCAGCGCGCACGAAAGCCTCGAAGAGGCCGCGGCTGAGCAAGACGACAAATTGCTGGAGAATTATCTCGGAGGCCAGAAACTCACCGTCGATGAAATCACCAGAGGCACGCATGTGGGCGTCGCGCGCGGCGCGGTCGTGCCCGTGTACTGCGGTTGCGCCGAGAAAGATATCGGGCTGCGCAATTTGCTTGATGGTGTGACCGCCGTGTTGCCGTCGCCGGCGGATTGTGGAGCCGTGGCGACCACGGACGGTGGCAGTGTGGAGCCGAAAGCGAGTGATCCATTCAGCGGATTCGTGTTCAAGGTTACGGTCGACCCGTATGCCGGGCATCTGGCGTATGTGCGCGTCGTTTCGGGCGTGCTGCGGGCCGACATGGAGGTGTTGAACTCCACGAAAAGCGTCAAAGAACGCGTGCCGCAGTTACAGGGAAAGACGCAGACAATTGTGGCCGAGGCCGGGCCTGGAGAAATCGTGGCCTTGGCGAAGCTCAAGGATACGCACATTAACAACACCCTTTGTGATCCCGCCCGAGCGGTGCAATTCCTGCCGATCGAGTTCCCGAAGCCGGTGATGAGCCATGCGGTTCATCCGCATACGGCCAAGGACGAGGAGAAAATCAGCACGGCGTTACATCGTCTATTGGAGGAGGACCCGACGTTTCACATGGAACGCAACGCCAACACCAAGGAGTTGGTCATCTCCGGCATGGGCGATCAACATCTTGCTGTCATTGTGGACAATTTGAAAAAGCGGCTCGGGGTCAACGTCGATCTCAGCACGCCGAAGGTCGATTACAAGGAAACGATTGTCGGTCGCGGCGACGGCCACTACAAACACAAGAAACAATCCGGCGGCCATGGCCAATACGGCGAAGCCTACGTCAAGATCGAGCCCCAGGAACGCGGCAAAGGTTTTGAATTCGCCAGCGAAATTGTCGGCGGCGCCATCCCGCGTAATTTCATTCCCGCTGTGGAGAAAGGGTGCGTCGAAGCAATGCAAGCGGGCGTCGTTGCCGGTTATCCCGTCGTGGATGTGCGTGCCATTGTTTACGACGGTTCGTATCACGACGTCGATTCCAACGAAATCAGCTTCAAGATCGCCGGACTGCACGCTTTCAAGGAAGCGATGCAAAAAGCGCGTCCCATCTTGCTCGAACCAGTGATGAACGTGACGGTGTATGTGCCCGACCAATATATGGGCGATATCACTGGCGACCTGAATCATCGACGAGGCCGCATCATGGGCGTCGAAGCGGCGGACGGCATGCAGGCCATCAAAGCGCAGGTGCCACAGGTGGAATTGTTCAAATACTCCAGCGAATTGCGATCGATGACCGGTGGTCGGGCCACTTTCGAAATGGATTTTTCTCACTACGAACAAGTGCCTCAACACGTCGCGCAGAAGGTGATTGCTGACGCCCAGGCGGCGAAAAAAGCTGCGCAGGAAAGCTGATTTCGAGGCGCCCTTCAAGCGCGGTGTCCTTGAAGCGAAATCGAAAGCCAGATTTTTGGGGCGCGACCCCCGAGCGCGGAAGTGTCACTCGCATGCCCAAGTTGCAGGTGCAGATTCGAGCGAGATTCGATGGCCTTTGTCAGATCCTTCGGTTAATCTATCCAACGGCTGATCGCTGACTGCTGAAAGCTGGTGGCCCAAATGCCCGACATCGTTCTCACGACCTTGAACGCTCGGTATATACACTGCGCTTTTGGGTTGCGTTACCTGATGGCCAACCTCCGCCAACTGCAGCCACGTGCCCAGATTCTGGAGTTCGACATCCATCAGCGGGTCGTAGATGTAGCGGAACGCATCCTTTCTAGGGAACCGAAAATTGTGGGGATCAGCGTCTATATCTGGAATGTCGCGGAAGCGACGCAATTGGTCGCCACCCTGAAACGGTTACGGCCCGAACTCGTCGTGGTCGTTGGCGGACCGGAAGTCAGCCACGAAGTCGAGCAACAACAAATCGGTCGCGACGCCGATTACGTGATTACGGGCGAAGGCGACCTCGTCTTCGCTGAGCTTTGTAGAACATTGTTGGAGCAGCCACCCCGGCGGTCTGCCGTGCAAGGCGAATCGGACGACACTGCTACCGTGGCACCCCGCGTCATCCACGCGTCGCCGCCGACGTTCGATCAACTCGCTTTGCCCTGCGAGCTTTACACCGACGAAGACATTGCGCATCGGGTGATCTACGTGGAGGCTTCCCGCGGGTGTCCGTTCGAATGCGAGTTCTGTCTGTCGTCGCTGGATGTTCCGGTCCGCAACGTGCCGCTGGATAAGTTTCTGCCAGCCATGCAATCGCTGCTGGATCGCGGTGCGCTGCAGTTCAAGTTTGTCGATCGTACGTTCAACTTGAACATTCAGTTGAGCGCCACCATTCTCGAATTCTTCCTGGAAAGATACCGGCCGGGCTTGTTCTTGCACTTCGAAATGATTCCAGACCGGCTGCCGTCTGCTCTGCGCAACAGGATCGAGAAATTTCCGCCGGGCGCACTGCAGTTCGAGGTGGGGATCCAAACCTTTAACGAACGCGTAGCGGAATCGATCAGCCGCCGGCAGAACAACGCCAAAGTCGAAGAGAATTTGCGCTGGCTACGAGAGAAGACGGGCGTGCACGTTCATGCGGATTTGATCGTCGGCTTGCCCGGCGAAGACCTCAACAGTTTTGCCGCTGGTTTCGACCGGCTGGTGGGGCTGAAACCGCAGGAAATTCAGGTCGGATTGTTGAAACGGCTGCGCGGCACGCCGATCGTGCGACATGATAAGGAATGGTTGATGGTTTATAGTCCGCACCCGCCCTATGAGATTCTCCGGACAAAGGTCATCGATTTTTTCACGATGCAGCGCTTGCGGCGGTTTGCCCGATACTGGGACCTGGTTGCCAACAGCGGAAATTTCTTCGAGGCGACACGGCTGATTTTGGGTGGACTCAACGGTGCGGAGGTCAATTCCTCCGCTCTACCGAGCGGTTCACCGTTCTGGTCGTTTCTGCGATTCAGCGATTGGCTTTATGCCGAGACGAAGCAAACCCATGGGATTGCGTTGGAAAGGCTCCGTTCTTTGATCGCGCGGTATCTAACGGAAGAGATGGATCTGGCTCCCGGCGAGATTGCCCAATTGCTTCGTCACGAACGTGAAGTGCCGCGGACGACGCCTCGGCGGCAGGCAAAGCACCTGGCCAGAGGCTGAAGGGGAAATCAGCGTTTGCGATGACGGAAATGTTGCCAGCCGAGCCAGCCAACCGCAACAAACGGAAGCACGAATGCCAGGACAACGAAGAATATTCCAGCGGCGCCCTCGCCAATTCGTCGCTCCAGAAGAACGAAGCCCACAATGAGAGGCAACACGCCATAGACCATGTACCGCAACAACAAGCCCCAATGAAATAGCTTCATTGCGGGCCGATCTTAAAGGAACCAAGGCGGGGTCGCCAGAGAATCCACCGCTGCCGACAACGAATCATCCGAATTGACGTTCTTGCGATTGCATGGTCGGCGAGCGCAAGCTATACTTCCGGGTGTGAGGCTGCCAAAACAGATTGCAGTGATGCCTTTGCCGAACGCGATTCTCTTTCCGCGCGTGTTGTTGCCACTGCATATCTTTGAACCGCGGTATCGGCAACTGGTGGCGGACTGTTTGGCCGAGCAAAGGATGTTTGCGGTGGCATTGTTGCGACGGGGCTGGGAAACCGAAGGCGCCAACCCGGCGCCTTATCCGATCGCCAGCGTGGGAGTGGTTCGCACTAGCATCGTCCGGCCAGATGGTTCTTCGGATTTAATTCTGGAAGGCTTGGCGCGGGTGCGCATTGGCGAGTACGTGCAAAGGGATCCTTACCTTGTGGGCGGCATGGAAGCTCTCAAGAGTGCGGAAGACACGGCGAAAACGCCGCGCGCACCGTTGCTGCAAGTGGTCAAACAATTCGCGCACGCGCGGGCGCGGATGGGCGCCAAACTGCCTCCGCCCGTGCTCGCCGCCTTTCGGTCGGTGAAAAGCCCGGGTTATCTGTCGGATTTGGTGAGCTACACGCTGCTGGATGATTATCATGAAAAGCAATTGATGCTGGAGACGCTCGATATTCATGAACGTCTCGACCGATTGGTGGCGCTGTTGCACAAAAAAGTCCGTCAGTTCGAACTATGGAAAACGCTCCAAGGGAATTTGCCCAACGATCATGTCGGACACAATTGACGCCGCCGCACAACCTGCGATCCAACTCCAGCGCGTGCACGCTCTCGAATCCTCCAAGAGTTGCGTACCGCCAGTGTCGGCACGCGATTTTTTGAGGTTGGCGCAAGGGTTCTACTTCGTTTTTTGGGGGCTGCTGCTGGCGGTGCTCGCGGGATCGCAATTGCTCATATTGATTGGCGCTGATACTGCCACCGAGTCACGTGCCATTGAGATCCTCATCCTGGCCACGGAATTCTTCTGCACGCTCTTTCTCGGGGCGGGCGTCATCGCCATATTGGTTGGCTCCTGGCGTTTGTATCAGGTGCGGAATCTCGGCGAGCGCTGGCACCGACGCGCGCGTGTCGTTCTGGCATTGGCCGCGTTGTTGAATTACTTCTGCATCTGTTTCTGGTTCTGGCGCCGGGTGCCCGAAAGTTCCTATCTCCTCATCAATGCGCTGGCATTTTGGGCGACGGGAATTTTGTTTATGATTGTGTTGACCCGGGCCATGGCCGCACTGTCAATCGCACTGGGGCGACCGGATATGGCGCTCGAATCGCGCGTACTCGGCACCAGCAACGTGGTGTTCTTACTGCTGCCATTCGCGTGCGTCAGCGCCTACCTGATTGTCATGATGTTTGTTCGCCACAGCAGTCTGTTCGGAGAATTGCAGTCGCTTCTCGATCGTGTCAATCTGCTGTTCGTTCTCATTTTGCTGCTGCCTTTTTCGCTGACTCTTTCGCTGATTTGGGGCTGCAAGGATGCGGTGCTCCGACAGCTTGCCACGTTTGAGCGGAAGGCCTCTCCGGACGCCGATCCAATATGACGGGCTATTGCCACCGTTTTCCCCGCTACGGAACGATTGGCCTCGCTGTTCTGCTCCTGATGGAGACGGCGATTCTTTGCGGACGCTCCCTGACTCTGAGTCGACTTCCGTGGGGGCAAATTACGTCCTGGGCAACGCCGGTTTGCTGGTGGGCCTATATTCTGGTGTGCGATGCCTGGATCTACCGTCGCAAAGGGACCTCCCTGCTGATGGATCGACGCAGACTGCTCATGCTCGAGTGCATACTGTCGGTCGCGTTCTGGTGCTTATTTGAGGCTTACAACCGGACCATGCCCGGCTGGCGCTATCAGAACCTTGAGGCAAATCTCTCCTTACGGATGCTCGGCTACGCGGTGTCGTTCGCAACGATTATGCCCGGCCTCTTCCTGACCTGTGAACTGCTCCAGAGTTATGGATTGTTCGCCCGGGCGCGAATACCGCCGGTCCGCTGGAATCCAAGCGCGCTGAACATATCGATTGCGCTCGGTGCCATCTTTTGCCTTGCGCCCCCGTTTTTTCCATCGCACGTCCGTGGTTATTTGTGGGCGTTCGTCTGGCTGGGCTGGTTCTTCCTGTTGGAACCGTTCAATTATCGGCGTGGCGCACAGAGCATTTACCGCGATTGGGAGCGTGGTCGTCTGGCGCGAACCCTTCAGTTGTTTGCGGCGGGTGCGATCTGCGGATTGCTGTGGGAGTTCTGGAATATGTGGGCCTACACGCGATGGATTTACGTGTTCCCGCTGGGCCAGAGCCTGAAGTGCTTCGAAATGCCGCTGGTTGGTTTTCTGGGTTTCCTGCCGTTCGCGCTGGAATACTTCGTCATGTTTCATTTCCTTGCGAGCTTCTTCACGCGCGAGGATCAACCGGGAATTTGATCGAGATAGAAATTGCTTGCCTCGCTTTTCGCCTCCACTCATTCTGATTACCTATGAAACGCCTCGATGGTCGCCGACCCGATCAACTTCGCCGGGTCAACATTCATCCGCAGTACGTTAAACGGCCTGCTGGTTCCGCCCTGATTGAGATGGGCAACACCTGCGTGCTATGCGCGGCATCGGTCGAGGAAGGCGTGCCGCGCTGGATGCGTGAACAGAAAGTGAGTGGGGGCTGGATTACGGCGGAGTATTCCATGCTGCCGTATGCCACTGCGCCGCGAAAACCCCGTGAGTTGTCGCGCGGAAGGCCCGAAGGCCGCACGCATGAGATCCAAAGGCTCGTTGGCCGCGCCCTGCGATCCATCACCGATATCGAGAAATTGGGGGAGCGGACGGTGTGGATTGATTGCGACGTGCTGGAGGCGGACGGCGGGACACGGACCGCAGCGATTACGGGCGCTTACGTGGCGGTCGTGTTGGCCATGCAAAAACTCCAGCGGGACGGGGAGATTTCGGAAATTCCCTTGAAGTCTTGCGTCGCCGCCATCAGCGTTGGCCTGCTCGATGGCGTGCCGCTTCTGGACTTGTCCTACGACGAGGACGCGAAAGCCGCGGTGGACATGAACGTAGTGATGACCGATGAAGGTCAGTTCGTGGAGGTTCAAGGAACGGGAGAGGAGGCGCCATTCACGCAACGACAGATGTCCGCCATGCTGAAGCTTGCGCGCAAAGGCATCGCCGAATTATTGGCGATTCAGAAAAAAGTGTTGCGGTAAGAAACCCGAGCCGTGGCCGGATAAGCTTTTCAATTCGTGTGCGCCGCGATCTTCTTCTCCAGGTCTTTCTTACCGGTCATGCCGACAATCGTTTCCTGGACCTGTCCGCCCTTGAAAAGCAACAGGGTCGGAATCGCGCGAATGCCAAAACGTGAGGCCAACTCCTGGTTGTCATCCACATTCACTTTGGCGATCTTCAATTGACCGGCTTTTTCATCAGCCAGTTCATCGAGAAGCGGCGCGATCATCTTGCAGGGACCGCACCATTCCGCCCAGAAATCGACCAGAACCGGCTGCGATGACTTGGCAACTTCCTGTTCGAAGTTGCTCGCCGTTAGAATGACGATGCGTTGACTTGCCATGAAAATGTTCCAAGTTTTGCGTTATGGGATTGGATGCCAGCGTGACGTGTTTGGATTCGTTCAGCCGAACACGATCCACGCCAGATAACCCACCACGCCGAGGGACAAAACCATGGCCAGCAAAGACAAGAGGGCATCTCCGCCACTGGGCGCTGCGGCCATCGGGCGCGAAGCTGGACCGGCCGCTGGTGCCGCCAGCGGGGCAGTCGCCACAGCCGGGGCTGGTTCATCACGGCGCAACTTGACGGTGGGAGAACTGGGTCTGGCGGCAACGACCTGCACGCGCGAAGTATCCTTCTTCGGCTTGGGCGCATCCACGGGACGCCCCAGAACCGCCGTTTCCTTCTTGGCCTCCTCCTCCGGAGAAGCCGCTGGGGCTGGCGTCGGGATAATCTTCGCTCCCGGGGGCGGAGTCGGCCCGACATGAGGCGTGCCGCGGCCGGCTAAGCCGGGCGGCAAGTTGATGCGAACCGTATCCTTTTTGGATTCTTCTGGGGGTCTGCCTTGTATTTCATCAGCCATGGAAATAATCCTCCGAAACTGTGCTTCCAAGATACGCGTGTGCCCGCAACGCTGTCAATCGGTTTCTCCCAGAGTTTGGGAGAAGTGGTGCTGCTGGCTCAAACTCGCTTCGGGGAGCAGTGGAGGATATCGTAGGGTTTAACGTCCTGCGGAGTCGGGCCGCTAACGAGGTAAATCGCGTCGGTCAGCCGTTCCACACTACGGTGATAATCCCAGCGGAGCATCGCCGTGTGCTGCACGACAAAGCGGGGATTGTCATCCCGGAAACAGGACACGCAACTGGGGTCGGGCAGCCCGACGAGAAATTCGTCCGTGCTGAGGTTGTGCGCCGTGGTCGCGTAAAAATCCTCGAACAGGATGAATGAGGCGCTAAACGGATGATCGACGTAGCTAATGGCTTGCGTCGTGCCGTCGTTGTCCCGCAGCCCGCGCGGGGCAATGGGCGCGATGCCATACAAATTGTCCAGCAAATCTTCTAAAATGTCGTCGAGCGAATTGCGCGACCAATTTTTCAGCCGCTCCGAATTGACGCCGTACGTGAAGATCGAACCTTGAATGACCGCGCCAATGGCAATGCCGGGCCAAAGGGCCAAACGATGCGGCGGCAGATGACGCGAGGCCGCCCGGAAGATTTTCGGGAACAACCGCGTCTTGATCTGTTTGTAATTCTTCAGGTCGGGCACATCATCGCCACAATAATCCAGCAGGTTGATGTGGGTTTCGATCAACTCATCCATGCGATGGGGTTCGAGCAGGTAATGATGATAGAGGTGCTCGAGCAATACCGTCTGACCGTCAGACAGAACGAGCGATAGGCCTTCCGGGGCGTGCAGAGCCAATTGGGGACGCTGGCGTTTGAGCAGACTGAAATAATAACTGGTAAATGTGGCGGCATCGAGGTGCGGTTCGTCGTGCAATTCCAGGGAATTGATGATCTGTTCCAGATCATCATCATCGACGCCGGCATCGTCACTGCGGCAACGGTAGAGACAGCGAACCTGAACCCGGCCGCGACTGAATACCCAGGCACGCGTGTGACCGAAATCGGCCACGTGTTCTTCACCCGTCGGCTCGGCACGCGTGTAGGTCATGTAGGCCAGTCCGGCGCCATTGCGCGAACCGCGCTGGATTAATGGCTCCTCAATTTGAGGCCAGACGCGCTTCTCACAATCCACCAACGCCTGCAACGTCCGTTCCGGGCGCATGGTATCGGGCGCCGGTTTCTCAAATTGATAGGCTTCGACCTTGAGATAACCACCCGTGGTTAAACTCGCGAGGCTGACATGCGGAGAGCCCTCATGGGTCAGAGGCAGCCATCCTTCCGGATAACTGATCGTGTAATTCTTTTCAGGATCGCTGTACTCTGGCATAACCACAGTACAAGCAGCCCCCTTGCCAAGCCGTGCCGACGGCAATTCCGCTGGCAATATCAAGATTGTTATTGGCTCAGCAGATCTGATAAACAAAATTGCACGGCCCTTTTGCCGGACGGAAAACTGAATTTACGAGAACAATCGCAATCGCGCGGGTCCTGATCTCCTGTGAATCGTGATTGATTCGAAGTGGTACTTTGCGTAGGCTCGAAGCGTTATGAGCAAGGTTATTCGCGGAAAGGCATTCGTTGTGCGGGACAATATTGACACCGACCAAATTATCCCGGCCCAGTACCTGACTCTCGTGCCCACCATCCCTGAGGAATACGAGAAACTGGGCAGTTACGCCTTGCGCGGCCTTCCCAAGGACCAGTATCCAACGCGTTATGTTCCTGAAGGCGCAACGAAGACGCCGTACACAATTGTCGTGGGCGGACGCAACTTTGGTTGTGGGAGTTCGCGCGAGCATGCACCCATCGCCTTGGGCGCCGCCGGATGCAAGGCGGTCGTAGCCGAGACTTTCGCGCGCATTTTCTTTCGGAATTCCGTCGCCACCGGCGAACTTTATCCCGTCGAATCGACGACGCGGATTTGCGAAACCATCCGGACGGGCGACGAGGTCGAACTCGATCTCGACGCCAACACGCTGAAAGTCCTCAGCTCTTCAAGAGTTTTGGCCACCAAGTCGCTCGGCGAGGCGCGGCCGGTGATTGATGCCGGCGGAATTTTCAATTTTGCGCGCAAAACCGGCATGATCAAAGCCCGTGGCAAAGCTTCGGCAGCTACGGCGAAACTCGCCGCCAAGGAACCTGCCGACGATTAAGCCCCCCGGAGCCGCTACGCAGAGGTGCGGTCCCTCTGTGTATCTTCTCTCCGCGACGCAGCAATACATCGTTCACGCTTTGGGAGATCCTAGACGGAAGCGGCCTCTGCTCACTCCGGTGATTTCATGCCGACGGATTCAACCGAGACACTCCGACGCGGAGGCCGCAGTGATGGAAAAGTTTCTCGGACAGGGCTGAACGGATCCCATCCGGCTGTTAAGTTTTCGAAAGAGCGAGCGACGCCGGCCTCGATAACCCTGTTTGGATGTGCTCTCCAAGGGTGCTACCAAACTGGACTATGCTGCTATTGACTTACTGCAAGGGAGTGAGATAAAATTATTGTGAGCTAGGAAAGTCGGCGTAGTGGAGGTCCCAATGGAGACGTCTGGCACCTTGTGTTCGTCGGTATTGCGGCCCGTGGAGATGTCGTGCTTATGTTCGCACGGAGATCGAATAATCCGTTCGCACACTCGCAGTTTTCTCTTTGAGCCAACGCCAGGACCGCCCACCACCAACCCACTTCGGGCGAAACCTCGATTTCCCGCAAAAACGCTGGAGGCTGTTTTGGATGAACTCACGAGTTGCAGAGGTTTTGATCGTTGATGATGCTGCCGATCAACTGACGAATGTGTTGTACAGCGCCGCGAACCCGGACACCAATCCGTCGGCGTGGAGCAACGAGACGCAATATGCCTTTGATTCCGCCGGAAACCCGACCAATGTCAATCAAATCGCCAATCTCCCGTCACCGGTCACCAACTCGACAGATTATGTGCCGAATAACTTGAACGAATACATGACCGTCGGTGGCACAAACTACACTTACGATGCCAAGGGAAACTTGACCAGTGATGGCGTCTGGACATTCTCTTACGATTATCTGCGGTGTTCACCCTGAGCAAAGCGAAGGGTCTCTTTCTGCATTTACGACGTACGACAGAGATTCTTCGCTGCGCTCAGAATGACAATCCTTGTAAGGAAGAGTTAGTTACAGCTCACTAGCCTGTCCGACGCCCCTGCGCGGCGGTGCGGCCGCAGTACCTGCGGCGAACCATTGGGAGAGCTGCAGTTTTTGACTGCTATCGGCCTGAATAATCTCAGCAAACCATCGTCACAATAGAACGGCCCAGGTGGGGTTGACGATGGCACGATTATTTGTTAGAAACACCCTCGATTACCCATCTCGAGGAGCAGTCCTCGAGCGCGAGGATTTTGTGCCAACCTCCCAATTGATTGGAACTCCAAGAGCAGGGTCTGCCGGGCGCTCTGTTGAATCCCGCGCTGCCGACCGACCGACGCTACCGGCATCGGCACCGGTCGCCCGAGTGGTAACGGACGGAAAGTTTTTTCGGCTTGGGCCTCAAAAGTTCTATCCCCGAGGTGTAACCTATGGCCCCTTCAAACCGGACGAGACCGGCTGCACCTTTCCGGGTTCCGACCAGGTTGAGCGAGATTTTGAATTGATGAAGCAATTGGGCGCGAACTGCGTCCGCATATATCACGCGCCGCCCCGATGGTTTCTCGATCTCGCTCAAAAGCACGAACTCAAGCTGCTGGTGGATTATTACTGGCCCAAACACACATGCTTTCTTGACGATCCCGAAACCATCGAGTTCGCACGCCGAGCCACGCGTCAAGCGGCGGAGGCGTTGGCGGGTCATCCCGCCGTCTTTGCGCTCACCATCGCCAACGAGATTCCACCGGATATTGCGCGCTGGTACGGCGCGAAACGCATTGGTGAATTCGTTGATGAACTGGCCGGTATCGTCAAGCAGATCGATCCCCAGCGGCTCGTGACGTTTGTCAATTTTCCGACCACCGAGTTTCTCCAGCCCGCCAGCATCGATTTCGTGAGCTTCAATGTTTATCTGCATGAGCCGCGTCCCTTTGCCAATTATCTGGACCGGTTGCAGAGCATCGCAGGCGACAAACCGCTGGTCCTGGCCGAGTTTGGCATCGACTCGATGCGCGAAGGCGAGGACGTCAAGTCGCAAATCCTGAGCGGTCACATCGAAATCGCCTTTCGAGCGGGTTTGGCCGGCATGTTCCTCTTCGCCTTCACGGACGACTGGCATACAGGAGGTCACCAGATCGAAAACTGGTACTTTGGGTTGACCACCTCCGATCGCAAACCGCGTCCGTCGTTTCACGCGGTGGCGGAACAGTACAAACGTGCCCCGTACTACTCCTTGCCGCGTGACCCAAAGGTGAGCGTGGTCGTGGCCAGTTACAACGGCGCCCGCACTCTGCCCGCGTGTCTCGATTCGCTCACGCATCTGAACTACCCCAGTTATGAAATCATTCTGGTGGACGACGGTTCCACGGATGACACCGCGCGCATTGCTGCGCATTATCCGCAAGTCCGAACGATTCATCAGTCGAATCTGGGCCTGAGTGCCGCCCGCAATACCGGCATCCAGGCATCGACCGGCGAAATTGTGGCGTTCACCGACAGCGATTGTCATGCGGACGAAGATTGGCTGTACTATCTCGTTGGCGATTTGTTGAAAACGGATGCCTGCGCAATCGGCGGCCACAATCTCCCCCCTCCGGGCGACAGCCTGGTCTCCGGGTGCGTGACTGTCGCTCCGGGCGGACCGGCGCATGTGATGCTCGACGACCGAAACGCGGAGCACATCCCCGGCTGCAACATGGCCTTCTGGCGCTGGGCGCTGGAGGAAATCCACGGCTTTGATCCGCAGTTCCGGGCAGCGGGCGACGATGTAGACGTTTGTTGGCGGCTTCTGCAACGCGGCAACAAGATCGCGTTCTCGCATTCGGGTTTCGTGTGGCACTATCGCCGCAACACCATCACGGCCTACCTCAAACAGCAGCGCGGCTATGGCATCGCCGAGGCCCTTTTGCGGCGCAAGCATCCCGAATACTTCAACAGCCTTGGCGGCATGCGCTGGCGCGGCCGCATTTACAGTCCGTCGAAGATTGCCGGTTTCTTTGGCAAATTTGTCATTTATCACGGCACGTTTGGCAGCGCATTGTTTCAGACTCTTTACACACCTGAACCAGGCGGAGTTTTGGCTCTGCCGACGACTTTGGAGTGGCATGTAGTATTTACCATCGGCGGCGTCCTGCTGACGCTGGTCTGGCCTGCTTTGTGGCCCTTGCCGGTACTCACCGTGCTCGCCAGTCTGGCGGTGACGACACTGGCGGCAGCACGGGTCGAATTGCCACCCTGGCAGAAACGTTGGTGGTCGCGGCCATTGGTAGCGATTTTGTATTTGTTGCAGCCCATCGTGCGCGGTTGGCCCCGATATGCCCGACAACTGCATCTTTCCGAGACACCACCCGCCGCACGGCAGACCGTGCGCACTCTGGCCGCACAGTATGAGAAGCTCGGATATAATCATACCGTCAACTACTGGAACGAGAAGAGCATCGAACGCTTGTCGTTCCTGGAAGCGTTGTTGGAACTGCTCGATCGCGATCAATGGCAATCGCGAACGGATAGCGGCTGGGACGAATACGATGTGACCATCTTCGGCGATCGCTTTAGCAAAGTCGTGGTGAAAACCGTCTCGGAAAATCACGGCGGTGAAAAACGCCTTTTGCGCGCCCGACTCTCGGCGGGCTGGACGCTGCGCGGCAAGATCTCGCTGTTCGTGATCGCTTTGATCATGTGTATCGTCGCCCGGCTATGGTGGTCGATCATGCTACCGGTCGCCCGAATCCCGGTGTGGATGCTCTGGACTTTCACGATGTTGCCCTTGGGCTTCATCGGCCTCTGGGTTGGATATCTTTATTTGCGCGCCCGGCGCAGCCTGCGGCTGGCGACCGCTTTATTGGATCTTTGTGCCCGGCAAGTCGGACTCATCAAACTCACGGCGCCAAAGAAATTCGTCAAACCGAATTAAGCGGACACTTCCAACCCGCAAGCTTGCAGCATCGCGGTGAGAATCTTCTTGGAATCGAAATATTCTTCCGCTATTTCGCGCGCCGTCCGGCAATGCCGCTCGTAATTCGCGTTCACCGATTCGATGGCGGCGACCACATCGTCCACGTTCTTGAACGGGAGCAAGCCCAATCCGCAGGGTAACGAGTCAGAAAACCCGGTGTCCTGAATCACAACCGGTTTCCCCATGGCGAGATAGAAGGCATTGCGGTCTCCAAACCACCCACTCCGTGTTTTGACCTCCAGATTCACGGATACGCCGAACTCGCCGCGTGATTCTGCAATGTAATTCCGATACGTCCAGGGCGTCGCCGTCACTTGAAGCGGATTGGCGATGCGCCAGCCGGCCGCGGCGATTTTCTCACGCGGCGCATTCGGCCCGGCCAAAGCAATCTTGAAAATCGGCCCGAGGCGTTGCGGCAGATCGATAAATTTCATGAACTCCACGTCTTTTTGCCCGTACTCGACGCCGTTGTAAACGATGGTCTTTCGTGAGCGCCAACTCATCACCGTGGTGAAAAATCTGGCTTCCGGCAGGTACTGATAGGGCGCCAATTCCATGACCATCGGCCATCGGATTGGCTGCCATCGAAAGCCCAGGGAAGGAATCGGGCAATCCGGCTGGCCAATCCGCGTGCCGATTGTGAAGTGAATCTGAAAATCGCGAGGAGACGCATAGCCGGCGCAGGAGCGGCCAGCCGTGGGTACCATGCCGAATTGCGTGAATCCCGGATCCGTATCGACATAGGCGCGTGTTCGGCATTCCCGGAATTCGTCGAGCCAGGTCGTTGAAGCCAGGCTGAGCAGAAGATCAGAATCACGGCAAAGTTTGCGTACTGCATCACGAGATAAACCGTGATAGACTCCCGCCGCATCAATGTAACACCACTTCTCCAAATGGAATCGTTGCAGGTCCCGCTGCGTTTCTCCCAGACCGTACGACGGATCATCACTCATGGTATTGGTCTGTGCGTTGTAACACGCCGACGGCCAGCCGAAATGTTCGACAAACACGACGTCACAACCGAGCTGTTGCAGGCCAATCAGGAAGTGGAGCAGGCCGAGCACGTGTCCACCCAGCGGATATCGGACCCAATAACCAGCAACAATGACGATGGGCTTTCTCATGCGTTGATCCGATCCAGCATGGCCCCCAGCACCTTACGGGAGTCGAACTCTTGCTCCGCCAGCATTCGCGCAGCCGCGCTATGCCTCGCGTAGTCGGCGTTGATGGCGTCGATGCCCACGGCAGCCGTCTCGTAGGTGTCGAACGCAAAAAGTCCCTCGCCTGTGGGATAGACTTTACTCCAGCCCGTCTCCTGTAGGACGCACGGCCGACCCAACGCCAGGTAGCACGCGCTCCGGCAACTAAACCAACCGCTCCGCGACTTCACGTAACCTTCCTTGGCCACGCTCCACTCGCCTTTCGAACTGCGCAGATAATCCTGGTAGCTCCAGGGATCTGGTAGACGTTCGCTCGGCTCAACAATCGTCCAACCTTTTTGCTGGAGAAGCTCGGTGGGGCGTTTCATTCCCGGCCCCATGCCCATGGCAATCTCGAATTTTTGTGTTGTCTTCTGCGGCAAATCAATGAACTTCATGAATTCGACGTCTTTTTGTCCCCAGGTCTCACCGTCATACTCGCAGCCTTTGTATGAAACCCAATTCATTACTGTCGTGAAGACATCGCGCTCATTCTGTCTCGCTCCCCCGCTTTCAGACTGCCACCAATCCAGCACAATTGGCTGTCGCGTCGGAATCCAGCTCAACCCGGTCGTCGGCACTCGGCAATCTGATGCACCGATGTTTTCGGCAAACGTAAAATGAAAATCGTGGGAGCGAATCCGATCGAGCACATCCTGTTTCCCCGATGCGAGGGCCACCTGCGTGAACATCGGATCGGAATCCAGGAAGAGTTTCTTCGGAATGCGCAGGTATTCTGGCCGCCACCACCCGCAGCCGGAGACATTGAGAAAAATATCCGCACTGGTGCAGATCTTCTTCACCTCGTCTTCGCTGACGCCATGATAACTACCGTCGGGCGCGTTTCGATAAATCCAGCGGCCGGCGAGTCCAAGTTTCTGCATTACCCCGCCGAGATACTTGACGTTGTAGCTGCAGTCTTCGCTGATGGTGTTGTTGATCGGGTCATAGGGCCACATCTCGGTGTCTTCGAGATAAAAGACCTCATGGCCGAGTCGCCGGAAACCCTCGACGTATTGCAGGTAATCCCAAGCCACCCCTCCAAATGCGTATTGCCCGACCAATCCGGTCACGATGATGCGCATGCGGATGGGTTATAACTGTCTTCCGTGCAAGATACAATGCTGACCGGAGCTGCAGGCAATTCAGCCGGCCACGTCATCGCAGCTAAAAGCTGTCCAATCCTCAGAATCATTGCTACAGTCCCGGCGCAACCAGCATGAAAATCGTTGCCGATCCCAATATTCCCTTCGTGCGCGAAGCGTTCGGTGCGCTGGGCGAAATTTTCTTCGTGCCGGGACGACAAATCGCCGCCACGATCACCAGAGACGCCGATCTTTTACTGATTCGCTCCGTCACCCCGGTGAACTCTGCGCTGTTAGACGGCAGCCATGTACGATTTGTCGCCACGGCCACCATCGGCACCGACCACGTCGATCTCGATTACCTCCGGTCACGCGGCATCGGTTTCGCCAGCGCCGCCGGCAGCAATGCCAATTCCGTAGCCGAATACATCGTCGCCGCCATGCTGGAGTTGGCCCGCCGTCACAAATTTCGATTGCGCGACAAAACCTTGGGAGTGATTGGCGTCGGCAACGTCGGCTCGCGCGTCGTCCGTTGTGCGCAGGCACTCGGGATGCACGTATTGCCGAACGATCCGCCCCGGCAACGCGCCGAAAACCTGCCACAGTTCGTTTCGCTGAAGCGCATTCTTGCGGAAGCCGACATCATCACGACTCACGTGCCGCTGACTCGGGAAGGACCGGATGCGACGTTTCATCTTTTCGACAAGGACCGGATCGCGGCGCTCGAGGCGGACCGGCCGTTTCTGATGAACACGGCGCGCGGGGTAGTAATGGAAAATCGGTCGTTGCTGAAGGCGATCGACGGCGAATGGATCGGCGGCGTGGTACTCGATGTGTGGGAGAATGAGCCGAATATTTTGACAGAACTCTTGGATGTGGTGGACATCGGCACGCCGCACATTGCCGGGTACAGTTTCGACGGCAAGGCCAATGGCGTACAAATGATCTACCAGGCCGTGTGTAGTTTTTTTGGGGTTCAACCGCTGTGGAAACCGTCGCTGCCGTCGCCGGAAGTGCCAACGATTGAACTGACTGTCAGCAGTGGAGAGGATGAGGAGGAAGTGCAGCGCCGGGTTGTGCGACACGTTTACGATATCACCGCGGACGACGCTGCGCTGCGGGCAAACATCCGTGCCTTTGACCGGCTGCGGGCCGAATATCCCATCCGCCGCGAATTCTTCAATACGACCCTGGTTCTGCGCGGAGCGAGCGACTCTCTCCGGTCGAAGTTCTCCGCGCTCGGATTCAAGATCGGCTGAACGACCTTTAGTTCGCCACTCGTCGAGCAATTTATGCTAACTGGGAAGTGTGCCGCAATGGCGCTCTTGGCGCAGACAAGTGGATCGAGTGGGACAAGAAAATGGGACATGACACAGGAGAATCACCTGGGCGTCTTCGTTCCAAGTGTCACAGACGTAACATCTTAGCGGCAAGTCGATGAGCCATGGCACCGGCTTTGCTAAGTGCTTTGGCGAATTTCACTGCTCAGAGAGGAGCACTTATCAAATGGCGAAAGTTTTAGGAATCGATTTAGGGACAACCAACTCCTGTATGGCTGTCATGGAAGGCGGGGAGCCCGTGGTTATACCGAACGCGGAAGGCGGGCGTACGACGCCGTCCATTGTCGCGTTTACGAAATCCGGCGAACGACTGGTTGGTCAAGCCGCTAAACGCCAGAGTGTGGTGAACTCTAGGAACACCGTCTATTCGATCAAACGGTTCATGGGGCGAAAATATGAAGAAGTAGAACAAGAGCGGAAGCGCGTCCCTTACGAAGTCATACGCACCTCCAACGGAGACGCGGCCGTCAAAGTTAGGGTGGGGAATGAGGAGAAGACGTTCAGTCCTCCCGAGATTTCCGCGATGATCCTGGGCAAGATGAAGACCGATGCGGAAGCGTATCTGGGTGAAAAAATCACGCAGGCGGTCGTCACCGTTCCCGCCTACTTCAACGACGCGCAGCGCCAGGCCACAAAGGACGCGGGCAAGATTGCGGGCCTCGAAGTTTTGCGCATTATCAATGAACCGACCGCGGCTTCGCTGGCTTATGGCCTCGACAAGAAAAAGGACGAGCATATTGCCGTGTACGATTTGGGTGGCGGTACGTTTGATATTTCTTTGCTGAGCATCGGCGACGGCGTGTTCGAGGTGTTGGCCACCAATGGCGATACGCACCTTGGCGGTGACGATTTCGACGAGCGGGTAATGAACTGGATTATCGATGATTTCAAGAAAGAGACGGGAATCGATCTGCAGAAGCAACCCGACGCTCTGCAGCGCATCAAGGAGGAAAGCGAGAAGGCCAAAATCGCGCTCTCCAGCGCCATGGAGTATGAGATCAACTTGCCGTTCATTACGGCCGATGCTAGCGGACCGAAACATGTCGTCAAAAAACTGACGCGCGCCAAGCTCGAACAGCTTTGCGACGACTTGATTGACCGCACGATCAAGCCGGTCGAGGCGTGCCTGCGCGACGCCAAGGTGGAAATGGCCAAGGTAGACGAATTAGTGTTGGTGGGCGGGATGACGCGCATGCCGAAGGTGATCGAGACCGCGCGCGGGCTTATCGGCAAAGCTCCTCATCAAGGCGTCAATCCCGATGAAGTGGTCGCCGTGGGCGCCGGGATTCAAGGCGGCGTGCTCACCGGGCAGGTCAAACAGGATATCGTGCTGCTCGACGTTACGCCGTTGTCGCTGGGCATCGAGACACTGGGCAACGTGTTTACCACGTTGATTCCCCGGAACACGACGATCCCGACGCGCAAGAGCGAAATTTTCTCGACCGCAGCCGACAGCCAAACCAGCGTCGAGGTTCACGTGCTACAGGGCGAACGCCCGATGGCGCGTGACAACAAGACAATTGGCCGTTTTCACCTGACCGATATTCCGCCCGCGCCACGCGGCGTGCCCCAGATCGAGGTGACGTTCGACATCGACGCCAACGGCATCCTGCATGTTTCCGCCAAGGATCTCGGCACGGGCAAATCGCAAAAAATCACCATCACGGCTTCAAGCGGTTTGAGCAAGGACGAGGTCGAAAAGATGCGCAAGGAAGCTGAGTCTCACGCCGAGGAAGACAAGAAGCTGCGCGAACAGGTGGAGTTGAAGAACCGCTGCGACGCCCGGGTGTACGAGACCGAGAAGTTGATGCGGGAGCACAAAGACGTCATCAGCGGCGATCAGCGGAAGAAACTGGAAGACGCGATTGAAAAGGTCAAGGACGCCCTGAAGCGTGAGAGCTTCGATGACATGAAACACGCGGAAGAACAGTTGACCGAGGCGTGGCATGCGATTTCGTCGGACATCTATGCGAAGGTCCGCGAAAAATCCGGTGAAGCCGGCGCGTCCGGAGCGGGTGCGGCGACCGGTGCGGCTGGTGAGCCACAGGCCGAACCGGGTGCGGGCGAAAAGAAGGCCGGCGGCAAGGAAGGCGACGTCGTGGATGCGGATTTCGAGATGGTGGACGAAGATAAGAAGAAGTAAGGGTTTCTGGCGGCGCGACACAAGCGTCGACACGGAGGAGCGGCGGTGACGAATACAGCCCGCCGCCGCAAGGCTGAAATTCAAACGACAAACCAAACTGGAGGAATCAGGAACAACCATGAGCGTAAAACCGTTGGGCGACCGGGTGTTGGTGCAGCCGGTCGAAGAACAGGAAGTGAAGAAGGGCGGGATCATCATCCCCGACACAGCCAAGGAGAAACCGCAAGAAGGCAAAGTGATTGCGGTGGGGACAGGCAAACGGGACGACAGCGGCAAGCTGATCCCTTTCGAAGTGAAAAAGGGCGACCGTGTGCTCATCAGCAAATACGGCGGCACCGAGATCAAGATTGATGGCAAAGATTACCTGATCATGCGCGAGGACGACATCCTCGGCGTGATTGAATAACGCAAATACAAAAGGAGTGATTCCACATGGCTGCAAAGCAATTGATGTTTGAGGAAGACGCGCGCAAGGCACTGCTGCGTGGTGTCGAGAAATTGAGCCGGGCCGTCAAGGTCACGCTCGGGCCGAAAGGCCGCAACGTGGTGCTCGACAAGAAGTTTGGCTCGCCGACCATTACCAAGGACGGGGTGACGGTGGCCAAGGAAATTGAACTCGAGGATCCGTGGGAAAACATGGGCGCTCAGATGGTGCGAGAAGTCGCCAGCAAGACCAGCGATGTCGCGGGCGACGGCACGACCACGGCGACCGTGTTGACGGAATCCATTTATCGGGAAGGTCTGCGCAACGTCACGGCCGGAGCCAACCCCATGGCCCTGCAACGCGGCATCGGCAAGGCGGTCGATGCGGTGGTGGAGCAACTGGTGAAGCAAAGCAAGAAAGTCAAGGATCGCAGCGAAATTCAGCAGGTGGCGACCATCTCCGCCAATGGCGACAAGACCATCGGCAACATCATCGCGGACGCGATGGACAAGGTCGGCAAAGACGGCACGATCACAGTTGAGGAAGCCAAGTCCATCGAGACGACGCTCGACGTGGTCGAAGGCATGCAGTTCGACAAAGGGTATTCCTCCCCTTATTTCGTGACGAGCGCGGAG
>DATIZX010000142.1:0-3345 GCA_035516795.1 Verrucomicrobiia bacterium | reverse complement strand
TTTCCATGCATCAAGCGTGTAGCCCGACGCTTTGGCAACGACCGCAGATACGTCGCGAGTCTTGGTGAGATCCAACGCGACAGGGACGTCATACAGGCTGCGTAAGGCGAGAGCTATTTCGCAGATGTCGGCATTACCGGCGCGCTCGCCCATGCCGTTGATCGTGCCTTGAATCCAGGTGGCCCCGGCGCGCACTGCGGCGACGGCGCAAGCGGTTGCCATTCCGAAATCGTCATGCCCGTGCCAATGCACGGGAACGGATGGGTCGACCCACTGACAAACTTGGCTGACTAGAAACTCTGCGGCTTCCGGCCCGCAGGCGCCGATCGTATCCACTACGACAATTTCCTTGGCGCCTGCTTCAAGGGCGGTCAGATAAATCTTTTTCAGGAACTCGAGATCGGTGCGCGTCCCATCGACCGCAAAGAAAGCGACAGTGATATCGTTCGTCGCCGCCAAAGAAACGGCATCGAGGATTCGCCGCGATACGTCCTCTCGCGAGAGGCCATACGCGCCTAATTTGAGGTCGCTGGTTGGAGCTTCGATAACCGTTGCATGGAGGCCCAGACGGGTCAGTTCTTCGATGTCGCCTTTGACGGCTCGGGAAAATCCCCACAACTCAGCTTTCAAATTGGCTTTTTGCATCAACTGGATGGCTTCGGCGTCTTCGGGAGAGACGCGTGGGAAACCAGCCTCGATGCGGCTTACTCCCAGCTCATCAAGTTTGCGGGCAATCTCGAGTTTTTGTTGCGGGGAGAAGACCACCCCAACGGTTTGTTCGCCATCGCGCAGGGTGGTGTCGTAAAAGCGGATTTCTTTGTTGGGGAATGCTGAACGGATCTCTTGCCGCGCATTCAACTCGCTAACCCAGATTTGAGAATTATTCATTGCCATCGATTGTATTTACCACGGAGACACTGAGGCACGGAGAAAGATAGAAGAAACATTCGCGGTGGCTCCGCCCCTCCGTGGTGATTTATTTTGCTGTTTCTTGTGTCGCCAGCATCTCGGGTTTGTGGCCATACGCCTCTTCCCAAGAGATCACGCGATTGCGCAGGATGCCGATGTGCTCAATCTCGCATTCCATCACATCGCCCGGCTTCAAGTACCAGGCTTTCGGATCGCCACTGAATGCGGCCACGCCGGAGACGGTTCCGGTCGAGACTACATCGCCCGCGCTGTATCCCATCGGGGAATAATGAGAAAGGATTTCCGGGATTTTCACTGACATCTTGGCGGAATGCGAACGCTGTCGGGACTCACCATTCACACGCAGCTCCATGGCCAGATTGTGCGGATCGCGAATTTCATCGGCCGTTACGATCCAGGGCCCGAGCGGGCAAAACGTGTCGATGCCCTTGCAGAAGCTGAAGACCCCGGATTTCATTTCACACCGCTGAATATCCCGGGCCGTGATGTCGTTGAAGATCACGTAGCCACCGACGTAGTCTGCCGCGTCTTCCGGGAGGAAATGTTTGCCCGACTTCTTTAGTACAACGGCAAGCTCCAGCTCGTAATCAAGCTCCTGGGTTAAATGCTCAGGATAGATCACCGGCTCTTCGTGGCCGATAATCGCGTCCACGTTCTGAAAAAACATGATCCAGGGAAGTACGGGATGCGAGAAGCCCGCCTTTGTGGCTTCTTCATGATGCTCGCGAAAATTGCCAGCGGTATGGAAGAATTTTTTGGGAATGATTGGCGCCTTGAGAGTGATCTCTTCGGGCGCATACCAAATGCGCTCGCCCCCAGGCGCTAATGCGTTGTCAACCTGCTGCGCGTGCAAGAGCGCTTTGTGCGCGGCCTCGAGACTCGTGTCGCCACCTTCAAATAGAGCTCGCATGTCGGGCGGAACGAGGGCGTCGGCAAGGCGATAAAATGCGCTTTCGTTCTCGACGTCTCGCAGGTGCAAGGCACAAGCGTAGTTCAGGTCAGCGATCCGGCCATCGGCCGCCACAGCCCCAATCCGGGAACGCCGCACAGGATCTTCGAAAGTGACCAGTCGCATAGGCAGGAGTCAGTTTAGTTGGTTGTCCGTCCAACCGGCAATACTTGACAACAATCGTACACCTGACGCAAGATGCGGTCCCACAGTCGCACCTGTCTGCGTGGGAGGCAAGTATGAGCCGCAAGCTTGGGGAAATTGCAGTCCTGTGCTTCTTTTCATTGCTGGTCTGCGTAGCGGTCTCAGTTCCGGGAGCCGCGCAAGCTGTAAACGTCACCATCCAAGGCCGCGTTTATGACACCACCGGAGCGGTGGTGCCGCAGGCTAGCGTGGCAGCTCAAAACCAAGCCACCGGTCTTTCCCGAACCGCGACATCGAATGCCAATGGTGATTACCAACTGGCTGGAGTTCCAGCGGGCGATTACACGATTAACGTCGAAAAACAGGGATTCGAGAAGTCCAGCAAGAAAGTTCATGTAGATGTCGGAGCAGCGGTGAGCCTTGACTTCTCTTTGCGGCCAGGTCAGGTTCAAACGCAAGTGGAAGTGCAGGACGTCGGCGAGGTCGCCGAACCGACTCGCACCATGGTGAGCTCGGTGATTGACCAGCAGAAAATCGAAAATCTACCCGTCAATGGGCGCGAGTTCATCGATTTTGCGTTGCTAGCCCCAGGCGTAACTGTTGGCAACACCACGTCCGGAAGTACAGATGTAATCGTGGAACCGGTCACCAAGCTTTCTTTCGCCGGGCAAAACATTCATTTCAATTTCATTGCGGTCGATGGCGCCGATGACGTCTCCACAGCTTCCGGGATTCAGCGTGGAACGCCTCCGCAAGAATCGGTTCGGGAATTTCGGGTCATTAATACCGACTACACGACCGAATTTGGCCGCGCGACGGCTGGGATCGTGAACATTATTACGAAGAGCGGCACGAATGCCTGGCATGGTTCCGCGTACGATTACTTCCGCAACAGCGAGATGGACGCCAGGAGCATTTTGTCGGTTCCCGGCTTCAACGTGCTACGGCAAAATCAGTTTGGTGTTTCTCTGGGCGGCCCGATTGTGAAAGACAAGACTTTCATCTTCGGCAACTACGAAGCCCAGAGGCGCGCCGAATCGCCCACCTACAATTCTGCAGTGCTCAACAACATTACCGCGATCAACCAGGTGAAGACACAGGTCTTTGGGCTAGCACCGGAAAACCTTTTTGTGTTGCGTGATGGGAATACCGACAACGGCTTCTTTCGCCTCGACGAAAATTTCAACACTCGCAATAACCTCTACGTTCGGTATTTCATCAACGACGATCGTCTGACCAATCAATCGCCGTTGAACAATGGATTTGACCTGCCCTCCGCCTTCAAGAATAACTACATCCGGGATCAATCCCTGGCCGGCGGA
>DATIZX010000141.1:0-35856 GCA_035516795.1 Verrucomicrobiia bacterium | reverse complement strand
CAATCGAACATGAACAACGCGGTCGGTGTGGCAGACATCATTACGATGGAGCGAGCCGGCGTTTTGGTGGGGCTGGGGACGGACGCCATGACCTCGAACATGCTGGAAGAGTTGCGTGCTGCACTTTGGGCGCAGCATTTATCCGCCAAGAATCCTGCGGTGGGATTTGTCGAAGTCGGCACAGCGCTATTTGTCAACAATCCCAAGATCGCCGGCCGCGTTTTCGGATTTCCCTTGGGCGAACTTCGCGAAGGCGGCCTGGCCGACATTGTGATCATGGATTACGATCCGCCGACTCCCCTCGACGGTAGCAACTACTGGGGGCACATGGTATTCGGTGTGTCTCAAGCGGCAGTGGATACAACAATCGTGGGCGGCAAGGTTTTGATGGAGAACAAACGCCTCGCCCTGGACATTGACGAACAGCGGGTCAACGCCCGCGCGCGTGAACTGGCCACGAAGATGTGGCAGCGGCTCTAACCGCATAAGGCCGAACCCGGTCAACTTCTAATGATTGATTTTGTTTACCAATGCAGCAACTGCGGGAAGCAGTACCAACGAGATGAAGTCCGATATCTTTGTCCGTCCTGCGCCAAAAGGTATCGTCCGGGCATACCACTGGTCGGTGTCTTGACAGTTGAATTCGATTACGACGCAATCCGGAAACGGTTCGACAAGCAGAAGCCTGATTGGAATCTGTTTTCCGCAGTCGAGGAAGAATACTTCCCCGCGTTGCCGGTGGGTAATACGCCCTTTTTCAAATCCGTTGCACTCGGCAACGAACTGGGATTCGAGGACGTATGGATCAAGAACGATGGATTGAATCCCAGCGGCTCGTTGAAGGACCGTGCTTCGTTTCTGATGGTGGCTGAGGCAAACCGGCTCGGCGAGAACACCGTTGTCACGGCTTCCACAGGGAACGCTGCCAGCGCGTTGTCCGCGGTCTGCGCCGCCGCCGGGAAGCGGGCCGTGATATTTGCGCCGGCAAAAGCGCCCAAGGCCAAGCTCGTGCAAATGCTTCTGCACGGTGCCAGCCTGGTTCCCGTGCGGGGAACCTACGACGACGCGTTTCGGCTCTCGTTGGAGTACACGGCTTCCAAGGGTGGTTTGAACCGGAACACGGCGTATCATCCGTTGACCATTGAAGGCAAGAAGACAGTTGGCTTGGAAATCTTCCGGCAGAATGACTGGAAAGCGCCAGAGGTCATCTTTGTGCCCGTTGGCGACGGGGTGATTCTGGGCGGAGTTTACAAGGCGTTCTACGATCTGAAAGCGGCCGGGCTGATCGACCGAATGCCGCGATTGGTCTGCGTACAGGCGGAAACCTCGGCGGCCATCCATCATTACATCCAAACCGGCAAGTACAAAAACGCGGACCGACCGGTGACCATTGCCGATTCCATTTCTGTTTCGATTCCATCGAATGCCCACATGGCCCGCAATGCGGTGCTCGCGACGGAGGGATTCTCGGTGACGGTGAGCGATCAAGAAATCTTGAAAGCGCAACAGATTCTAGCACGGAAAACGGGGGTGTTTGCCGAGCCGGCGGCGGCGGCATCCGTGGCGGGATTGAAAAAGTCTCGGGAAGAAGGGTTGCTCGACCCCAAAGGGCAGATTGTTGCGCTCGTCACCGGGCATGGCTTGAAAGATATCGACGCTGCGCTGAAGAATGTGCAGATGCCCGCGGCTGTAGAACCAACGTTGCAAGGAGTTGTAAGCGCATTGGAAACCACTGCGCGAATTAAGAAGGATTGAACGATAATTATGAGAACGCTATTGGACAATATCGAGAACCTGGAAAAACTAAAGGTAAACACCTACGGCAAAGACTTCCTGTTGACGTGGGAGAAAACCGAGGACGAGCTTCGCGCTCTGACTCTCATTGCCGACACCTTGAACGAACTGCACAAGGCGGGAAAATCCTTCCGCATTTTCGACACGGGGCTGGCCATTTCCATTTTTCGGGACAAATCCACCCGGACGCGTTTCAGTTTTGCGTCGGCTGTGAATGCCCTGGGGCTGGGACTCTCGGAACTCGACGAAGAAAAATCACAAGTTGCCCACGGGGAAACCGTGCGCGAGACGGCGAATATGATTTCCTTCATGGCTGAGGTGATCGGCATTCGCGACGACATGTACCTCGGCGAAGGCAACACCTACATGCGGGAAGTCGCACATTCAGTTCAGGAAGGTTTTCGCAAAAGCGTGCTCCACCAACGCCCCAGCATTATCAATCTGCAGTGTGACATCGATCATCCGACACAGGCAATGGCCGACCTCATGCAATTACGAAGTCACTTTGGTTCTCTGGAGAACCTGCGGGGCAAGAAGATTGCCATGACCTGGGCGTATTCGCCGAGTTATGGGAAGCCGCTGTCAGTTCCGCAGGGAATTATCGGATTGATGACTCGATTCGGCATGAAAGTGTCCTTGGCGTATCCGGAAGGGTACGGTTTGATTCCGGATGTCGTCGAGAGAGCCAGGAAGCAGAGCAAGAGAAGTGGCGGCGAGTTTGAAGTATGTTCGAGAATGCAGGACGCGTTTCGCGATGCCGATGTGGTGTATCCGAAATCCTGGGCGCCCTATGAGGTGATGGGCAAGCGCACGGAATTATTGAACAAGGGCGACAAGGAAGGACTGAAAACGCTGGAACAAGAGTGCCTCGCCAATAATGCCAAACATAAGAATTGGGAGTGCGACGAGAGAAAGATGAAGCTGACCCGCCGCGGCCGGGCTCTGTACATGCACTGTCTGCCGGCGGACATTTCTGGCGTCAGTTGCAAACGGGGAGAAGTATCGGCCAAGGTGTTCGAGAAATATCGAATCGCGACCTACCGCGAGGCGAGCTACAAGCCGTTCGTGATCGCCGCGATGATCGTGATGACGCGGATGAAAGATCCGGTTGCCACCTTGCGAAGACTGCTTGCGTAAGCCACCCCTTTCGAGAAAGAACCCATGTCGAGAATAATCGATCGCCTCTATCCCGAGGTCGTCGCCCGAACTGCCACTCGCTGCCGCAAGCGCGGGATCCGCATCCCGACCTTCGAGCAACTTCGAAATCCAGACTTGATTCCGGCCGCCGTTAAAACGCAGTTGAAAGGCGTCGGATTATGGGATTTAAACCCGTTGAACCTGTTCCGGATTTCCTGGAAGAACGATATTCGCACCGGCTTGTATGGAAAGGTAAATTTCCTGGAGATTCCTTCCGCCATCACGGGCATCAAGCCTCGGGTCATCGGGCTGGTCGGGAAGTATTTCCCAACCGGTGCGCACAAAGTGGGCGCGGCGTTTGGATGCCTGGTGCCGCGTTTGGCCAGTGGCGCATTCGACCCCGAAAAGCATCGGGCTGTGTGGCCGTCCACCGGCAACTACTGTCGCGGCGGGGCCTTCGACTGTGCCTTGTTGGGCTGCACCGCCATTGCCATTCTGCCCGAGGAAATGTCCCGCGAACGATTTGAGTGGCTCAAACAAATCGGGGCAGAAGTCATCGCCACTCCGGGTTGCGAGTCCAACGTCAAAGAAATCTATGACAAATGCTGGGAACTGAGAAAAGATCCGCTCAACATCATCTTCAACCAATTCGACGAGTTCGGAAATCCGATTTTTCACTATAACGTGACGGGCCCGGCGATCGAGGAGGTAATGACAGATTTGGGTGATTCTCGTTTGCGTCCCGCCGCTTTCATCTCCGCGACCGGCTCTGCCGGCACCATCGCGGCTGGCGATTTCTTGAAGCGCAAACATCCCGGGCTAAAGATCGTTGCCACGGAAGCGCTTCAATGCCCCACGCTGCTAATGAACGGTTTCGGCGGCCATCGCATCGAGGGAATCGGTGATAAACATGTGCCGTGGGTTCACAACGTCCGCAATACCGATGCCGTCGCAGCCATCGACGACGAGGATTGTATGCGAGTCCTGCGCTTGTTCAATGAACCCGCGGGTCGCGATTATCTTGCTTCCTTGAAGGTCAGTGCGCGTCAGGTCGAAGGGCTTTCCTGTCTCGGCATCTCCAGCATCTGCAATCTGCTGGCGGCGATCAAAACCGCCAAGTATTTCGATTTCGACGAACGCGACGTCATCTTTACGGTGTTTACGGATTCGACCGAATTATACAAATCACGGCTGCAAGAGCTGCAAGCCAAACGAGGCGCGTACAACGACCGAGACGCCGCCAAAGACCATGCTGGCCCAATGGCACACCAAGGGATCGATTACTTCAAGGAACTGACGTACGCCGACCGAAAAGCCATCCACAACCTCAAGTACTATACCTGGGTCGAACAGCAAGGTAAGTCCTCGGAGGAACTCAAGGCCCAGTGGAACCCGGATTATTGGCAAGAGCTCTTTGAGGACGAAGTCGCCTATTTCGACCAACTGATCGAGAATTTCAACAAACAGGTAGCCGTTTCGAATTGACACCAGCCGTTAGAGAGCATGGGCCTCAACCTCCAAGCGCACCATCTCGACATGTACCTTGCCCAGCGGATCGACCGGGCGCGCCATTGTATAAGCTTTCGCCAATTCATCGAGAAACACATCGCGCAGTTCGACCGGTAACGAGTCCGTGTACGGGAACCAGGTCGTCCGCAACCAACCCTTGAGACCCGCCATTCCTTGATGCTGCATATCTTTCGGTACCAGCTCGACCCGTACCGGGCGGAAACCTGTTTCTGCCAGCCAGACCGCATACTCTTCCGGTCTGTAGAAATGGTAGGGCAACTCAAAGTCCTCGTAGTATCGACACCACTGGGGTTGCTCGATAAGCTTTTCAACGGCAGCAAAAACTTCGTCTGCGTTTCCGCGGCCCCCCATTTGGAATAGAATCCGACCACCGGGCCTGAGGCAAGCATGCACGCCGCGCAGCATGGCAATGTGATCCTTTACCCAGTGAAGCGAAGCATTCGAAAACGCGACATCGAATTTGTCGGACAGGTGGATGTTGCTAGCATCCATGCACTGGAAAGACAGATTGGGATATGCCGTGGCAGGAAATTGCTCTACGGCAAGTCGAATCATGTCTTCCGACAAATCAATGCCCAGCACCTTTCCTTTCTTCGCCGCCAACGCAAGCTGAGCCGTGATTTTCCCGTCACCGCACCCAATATCCAGCACCGACTCGGAACCACGCAGCGCAAGCTTGGCAATCAACTCCTGCGCCCACTTGAGCTGTGCCCCAGAATTCTTCGCGTAATCTTCAGCATTCCATTTCGGCTGCGCTGTCGACATATGATTCCTGCCCTCTGGGAAACTATTGCTGTCCGAATATAGGGCTCACGTGCATGACCCGACCCGTAGGGGTGTCGCGTGCAGCCGGCGGTTAGGCATCCCGTTTCTTCAGAGTTCGCATGTATTCGTCGATAGGTAACCGTTCCTTGAAATAGGATTTGAACGCCTTGTGCAACCGTTGAACCCAAATTCCACTGCCTTTTTCTTCAAGAAAACCAAGCTGCTTGTGGTTGGGGAATTTGGGCTGATAGTGAAATATTGAGTTCCTGAACAATCTCAGCTTGTCTACGTACGCAGTTTGCGCCAAGAGCCTATCGATGGGCTCGAAGCGATCATCCATCTCTCCATAACCCTCAACAACCACATATTCCAAACCGTACAACACGCACATCCGCCAAATTCCTGACTGAATAAGCGCCATCTCGACCAAGTCATCACCAGCCTGCGCTCGAAGTTTCTCTTCTGACCGTGAAGGCGGCTTCTTAACAAATAGCGCGTAACGAACGCTGTCCGCGATGCACCAATGTGTGTGAAGCGACATTAGCTTCGTTAAGTCCATTGGATGCCTATCTTTCTAATTCTGTTTGAACTTGGTGAATAAGGGATATGGCGTCACGACAGAACGCGAGCGCAGGCGGTTCCTTGCCTGAGACGCAGCCGAACTGGAAATCTTCAGGCAAGGATGGCCCTGTTGCCATGATCGACAATGGATAGTGATGTGTGTTGCCCTTTCGCAGCTCGTAAAGCCGCTTCGTGATTTTGTGCAGCGCCTTGGTTTTGACCCGCGACGGATTCCTGCGATCTCGGTCGACTTCTACGTAACGGCGTAGCGTATCCAACGCTTCTCTATCCACTAACCACTCGCCCGATTTCGAATCTTGGAAAGCGTGATATGCATTGAACGCGCTGATCTCGAAAAAGCTGTAGGCAGCGTTGAAAAAAGCGCTCATTAGCCAGCGAAAACGCTGGGCATCTCGCTCTGTAGATGCCAGCATCAGGAAGTATTCGCACTCCGCAACCTTATCATCAGGATCTGCGATGGCTGAAAGATCTGTCAAATCGAACCAATCATAGAACTCGGATGGGGTTGACGGGTTCACTTTGAAGCGCCTCTAAAACTCCAATTGATGACGCCTGATCATAAGCGATCAACCGGTTTGTTACACCTTCTCCTCAAGCAGTTGTGCGGTGGCCTCCATGACCTTCCCTGCTCCTAGCGGCGCCATCATACTCCGCACGATTCGACGGTCAAGCCGATTGCCCAGCGCCCCTCACTTTGATCCTCTCAACTGTTCGGCGCCGGTCTCCCGACCGCGCCGGCCGTGCGACCGTGAGGTCTCCCGAATTACGCCGGATCTTGGAGACCTTCGGTTGAATCTTGTGCGGGGTCGGGCCTTCGCCGCACCGAAGCGGCTTTGTCCGCGCAGGCGGGAGACCCTCGCACAACGGGGAACGCGGAGTGGCAAGCGGGGCGCTTGTCCGCCTCAGGCGGGCTTGCCCTACCTCCATTCCGTCGAGTAACATCCTGGCCGCATGAAACTGTTGCGCTACGATCAGACGGACTTTGACGAAGCGGTTGCGAAAGCCTGCGCCTCGTCCAGCCTCCTAGATCCGAAGATTGAGGAGGCCGTGCGAGCTGTAATCGCCGACGTTCAGGCCCGCGGCAACACAGCTTTAATCGAACTGACCGAGCGGTTCGACCACGTCAAAATCACGACAGAACAGTTGCGCGTGACCGGGCCGGCACCGAAAGTCGACGCCAAACTGCAACGCGCCATCGCCGCGGCGCAAAGGAACATCGCCGTGTTCGCAAAGCGTTCGCTGCGCAAAGATTGGCGGATGCGCAACGCGCAAGGTGGTGCCGTCGGCGAGAAATTCGATCCGCTCCGACGCGTCGGCATCTACATTCCCGGCGGCACGGCCCCGCTCGTCTCCACCGTGTTGATGACCGTCACGCTGGCCAAGGTTGCCGGCTGCACGGAGATCGTGGTGTGTTCGCCGCCGCCCATCAATCCGGCATTGCTGTACGCGGCAAAAGTGGCCGGGGCGACGGAAATCTATCAACTCGGCGGCGCGCAGGCTATCGCCGCCATGGCGCTCGGCACGCCGACCATCCGGCGGGTGGCGAAGATCTTTGGACCCGGCAACGCCTATGTCACGGCGGCGAAGCGTCTGCTGTTTGGCGCCGTGGGTATCGACATGCTGTCCGGGCCGAGCGAATTGCTGGTGTTGGCGGACGACACGGCCGAGCCGCGTTACATCGCGGCTGACATGCTCGCGCAGGCCGAACACGGCAGCGGCTACGAACGCGTGTGGTTGGTCACAACTTCGGAACGGATCTTGACGGAGACGCCGAAAGAAGCCGGCTCGCAAACCGCGGCCTTGGAGCGGGCTGATTTCATCCGGCGCGCCCTGGAAAACAATGCTGTGTTGGTCCTCGCGAAAGACATGAAGCAAGCGATCGCAATCGCGAACGAGTTTGCACCCGAACACTGCGAATTGATGACGAAGAACAACCCCCAGGTGCTCCGTCAGCTAAAAACAGCTGGCGCTGTCTTTCTCGGGCCATGGACGCCGACGGTTGTCGGCGATTATGTTGCCGGGCCGAGTCATGCGCTGCCTACCGGCGGTGCGGGCGCATGGTTCGCGGGGCTGACCGTCGATCAATTTCAACGGCGCACCAGCGTGATCGAATTCTCCAAGGCGTCTCTGGAGAAATCGTTGCCTGCCCTGGAAGCATTTGGCGAAATCGAGGGTCTCGACGCTCACGTGAAGTCGGCGCAGATACGATTTGGGAAGCGCAAGAAATGAACGAGCGAGACGCCCGTTCCACCAGGAACCTTGTCCGTCGTCAGGTCGAGCGCATGGCCGGCTATGTTCCGGGCGAGCAGCCAAAGAGCGCCGGTCTCATCAAACTCAATACGAACGAGAATCCCTATCCGCCGTCGCCAAAGGTCTTGGACGCGTTGCGCGCGACAATCGACGGCACGCTGCGGCTTTATCCGGATCCAACAGCGGGCGTATTACGAAAGAAGTTGGGCGAGCGTTATGGTTTCGATGCGGACCAGATCGTCGTCGGCAACGGGTGCGACGACATTCTAAACTTGTGCGTTCGCGCTTTTTGCGGCGAGTGCGAGAAGCTGGCTTACTTCTGGCCGAGCTATTCGCTGTATCCCGTACTCGCCAACATCCAAGGGGCGACACAAGTCGAATTGCCGCTCGACGAGGACTTTCAATTCAGAGTCCATCCGCCGTTATTGGCCAAGCTTCAAGGGATCAAACTCGTTTTCATCACACAACCCAACGCGCCGAGCGGCGTGTGGTTGCAGCGCGTGGAATTGCAGCGCGTCATCGAGGAGATCGACGGCGTGGTAGTGATCGATGAAGCGTACGTCGATTTTGCTTCTGATAACTGTCTCGATTTTGCCCGCGTATACGACAACGTAATTGTGGCGCGCTCGTTCTCGAAATCGTTCTCGTTTGCCGGCATGCGCGTCGGCTGGGCCGCCGGCCCGCGCGACCTCATCGCCGCACTGAACAAGGTCAAGGACAGCTACAACGTGAGTCGCTTGAGCCAGATCGGCGCCGAAGCCACGCTCGATGATTGGGAGTATTTTCAGCAGAACGTCAAACAAATCTGCGCGACGCGCCGACACGTCACCGAAGCGCTGGTAAAACTGGGCTTCTTTGTTTATTCTTCGCACACGAATTTCGTATTCGCGCGTCCACCCGCGCCCAGCACCGCGAAACAGTGGTACGAGAAGTTGCGAAAACGGAATATTCTCGTGCGTTGGTGGGATGTGGACCGAATCCGCGATTTCGCGCGGGTCAGCATCGGCACAGAGGAAGAGATGGAGAAGTTCCTGGGAAGTTCGGCTGTCATTCTGCGCGAAGCGAAGAATCTCAGTCGTTAACGGGCATGTACAGCGGAGACCCTTCGACAAGCTCAGGGTGACAGAAAAAGAAAAGGCTTAGACGAAGTGAAAAAACGAAGTGCACCAATTCAACGTGACACGGCGGAGACTCAGATTTCGCTCTCGCTCACGATTGATGGCAGCGGGAAAGCGAAAATCGAGACCGGCATCCCGTTTTTCGACCACATGCTGACGCTGTTGGCGAAACATTCACTGTGTGATTTGACCATGAAAGCGAGGGGCGATCTCGATGTGGATGCACATCACACGGTCGAGGACGTTGGCATCGCACTGGGGCAGGCGTTTGTGAAGGCGCTGGGCGACAAGCGCGGAATCCGACGCTACGGCTGGGCGTTGGTGCCGATGGATGAGGCACTGGCGCAGGCACGTGTGTCGCTGGACTTCAGCAATCGGCCTTTTCTGGTGTTCAAGGCCAAGAACTGGAGTCGGATCGCAAACGTCGAGCTTGGCGGCAAGAAGGGTGGCACAGGCGTCTCTGACTGTGGATTCCGCGTTGGCTTGGTGAAAGAATTCCTCCAAGGCTTCGCCAACGAAGCGCGCTGCAATCTGCACGTCGATGTTTTGCGGGGTGACGAGCCGCATCACGTTGTGGAGGCAATCTTCAAAGCCCTGGCAAAGGCGCTCGACCTCGCCTGTCAGCGCGATCCACGAGTCAAAGGCGTGCCGAGTACCAAGGGAAGATTGTAGCAACCGAATCGAACCCTCGGTGTTGGAGTGCATGTGAAAGATTTGAATCACATGCAAATTTACGTTTCCCACAACGGCGAGGAGTTTGGTCCGTATTCGGTTGAGGATCTGCGGTTGGACTTCGCGAGTGGCTGTCTGCTGCCGTCAGACTATGCGCGGCAGGAGACTGCGTCGGAGTGGACGCCGCTCGACGTTTTCCTGAATTCCCAATCGGTGGCAGCTCCCGCCTAGTGTGAAACGGTCGCACCGTCGCGGAAGGGTCACACGACGATGTCGAGAACGGCTTTATTGGCGGTCGTTACAGCGACTTCAGGCAATCATCCAGCATACCGTGCAGTTGCGTGATGGTTTCTGGAGTCTCGTCGCCCATGTGGGCGAGTCGGAATGACTTGCCTTTGATCTGGCCGTAGCCACCATCAATCTGCACCCTGTATTTTTCCTTCATCGTCTTCTGGAGCTTGGCGACATCGATATTCTTGTTGTTCTTAATGCAGGAGAGCGTAATCGATTCGTAGCCGGCTTTCGGGAACATCTCGAATCCGTGCGATTTCGCCCAAGCGCGGGTCATCTGCGCCATTTTCAAGTGGCGGGCATAACGGTTTTCGATGCCTTCCTTCTCAAACTGCTCCAACTTGTATTTCAATCCGTAAATGTGCGGAATGCTCGGCGTGGATGGTGTCATGTTCTTGTCGTGGTTCGCCTTGAATTCAAGGAAATCGAAGTAGTAGCCGCGACCAGAAATCGTTTCCGCCCTCTTCAAAGCTCGCGCACTGACGGCGAACACCGCGAGTCCCGGCGGCAGCGCCCAGGCCTTTTGCGTGCCCGCGAGGATAACATCGATGCCCAGCGCGTCGGTCTCGATCTTCACGGCGGTCATCGAGCTGACCGTGTCCACGATGAACATCACGTCGGGGTAATTGCGCATCACCTTGGCGATGTCCGCGAGCGGATTCATCAAGCCGGTCGAAGTCTCATTGTGCACCAAAGTCACAACGTCGAAGTGCCCGGTCTTCAATTTCGCATCGACCATTTCCGGCAAAATGGGCTGGCCCCATTCGACTTTGAGCGCCTCGGCTTCTTTGCCGCTGCGTTTGGAGACATCGAACCATTTATCGGAGAAGGCGCCGCAGCAGCAGTTGAGCACCTTTTTCGCAACCAGATTGCGCACGGCCGCTTCCATGACACCCCAAGCCGAGGAAGTGGAAATGAAGACGGGGTTCCTGGTGTAGAGTACTTGCTGCAGTTTGGGGTGAATGCTCGCGTAGAGTTCCTGGAAGCCGCTGCTCCGATGGCCGATCATGGGCTGGCTCATCGCCTGGAATGTGCCCTCGCTCACCTCCACCGGGCCCGGAATAAACAGTTTCACATGCGATTGAGTCATTGGCGTCTTCCTTTCTTTTCTCGTGACAAACGGGGCAAGAGATTGAGTATAATGTTTCCCGGCAAATCTCAATCCTTTTTGCATGCATGCAGCAAAATGTTACGCTGATAAGATAAATTGGTGTGGAGTGATGGCATGACCTGGACCGAAATTTTCGGCATCTTCACCAAACCGCTGTTCCAGTTTGGGCAAACCTGGATTTCTCTGGCGACCATTGTCCAGTTCATCGTTCTCGTGCTGCTGCTGCTGCTGGTTTCGCGGATCGTCCGCCGTGTGCTGCGCGAACGCGTCCTTTCCCACACCAAACTCAATGTCGGCGTCCAGTACGCCATCGCTCGGATTGTCAGTTACGCCGTGCTCGTACTGGGTTTGCTGGTCGGTCTCGAAACTTTGGGCGTCAACATGAGTTCTTTGGCGGTGATTGCCGGGGCACTCGGTGTGGGCATCGGATTCGGCTTACAGAACATCGTCAGCAACTTCGTCAGCGGCCTGATTTTACTCACCGAGCGTCCGATTCAGATTGGCGATCGCGTCGACGTGGGCGGCACGATGGGCGATATAGTTCGGATTGGCGCGCGAAGCACGACGATTGTGACCAACGATAACATCACCATTATCGTGCCCAATTCCGAATTTATCTCCGGCCGGGTGACGAACTGGAGCATTGGCGATCCGAAAGTGCGATTTCGCATTCCGGTCGGCGTCAGTTATGGCAGCGATCCGCGAGTCGTTGAAAAGTTGTTGATCGATGTTGCCCAGGCCAACCGGCACGTGCTCAAGGACCCGCCGCCCACGGTTCGCTTCGTGGAATTCGGCGACAGCTCTTTGAATTTCGAACTGCGCGTCTGGTCGGTGGAGATGGTGACCCGTCCGGGCCTGTTGCGCAGTGAGTTAAATTTCGCCATCTGGGACAAGTTCAAGGAACACGGCATCGAGATCCCCTTCCCGCAGCGCGACCTACACATAAATGAACCTGTCCACATAGAAATGAAATCTTCCTAGGACCTGCCCTGCCCCGGTGCAACTGAACGGCGGATGGGGTGTTTATGTCTGAAGAATGGAGAAAACTCGGAAAATGAGAACTGTATCAGTGGGTTTGGCGGTGATGTTGATTGGCTTTGGATTGACGGGCTGTGAAACGCCTGAAGGCCAACCGGATCGCACGGCGGGCGGCGCTTTGGCCGGCGGTGCGATCGGCGCCGGGTCGGGAGCAATCATTGGCAGCGCGAGCGGACACGCGGGTGAAGGTGCGTTGATCGGCGGCGCGATCGGCGCATTGACCGGCGGTATCATCGGCCATTCCATGGACCAAGCACAGCGCGAAACACTGGAACGCCAGAGCCCGCAGACCCTGCAGCGCGTCGAGCAAGGTCAGCCGCTTGGATTGGCTGACATCAAAGCTCTGGCAAAGGCGGGCGTCAGCGATGAAGTCATCATCAGCCAGATCCGCAACTCAGGAACGGTGTATCGACTGACCACCGCAGAAATCATCGACCTGAAAGATTCTGGTGTGAGCGAGCGGGTAATCGATTTCATGATCAACACACCGAGTATCGCTCCTTCGCCCTCTGCTACGGCACCGCCTCCCACGGAATATCAAGAGGCAATGGTCGTGCCCGAACCTCCGCCCCCTCCCGTTGTTGAAGTTGTACCGCCTCCACAACCCGGCTGCGTGTGGATTAGTGGCTCTTGGATTTGGTACGGCGGAGGCTGGAGGTGGTCAAGGGGACGCTGGGGGTATCCGCCGTATCGACACGCCTATTGGGTGCCGGGCCGGTGGGAACGTCGTGGCCACTCGGGGGTGTGGTTCTCCGGCCACTGGCGATAAGCATTTTGAGTTGAGGGGCGGACGATTTCGTGGTAAATGGCAACGTCGCAGTTAAGGACCACTTTGGCTGATGTTGGAATCAGTTTTGTGGCCGATCAGTGTCGCAGGACAGTTTGCCTCGTGGTGGGGTAAACAAAAGAAACAATAACCAAACACAGAGGAAGTTATGAAGAAACTACTCGCATTTGCGGCTGGCGTATTTCTCGTGGCCAACCTTTACGCTGGAGAAGTGCAGGACATTACGATTCCCGAACTGAGAGCGGATATGGCGTCCGGCAACGTAACCCTTCTGGATGCCAATGGAACGAAATCGTGGAAGGAAGGCCATATTCCTGGCGCGATCGATTTCAAGGCGAGCAAGGACAAGCTGGCCAGCATCCTGCCCAAAGACAAGGCGGCGCCAATCGTCGCCTATTGCGGTGGACCAAAGTGTGTCGCTTACAAAGCGGCGGTCAAAGCCGCTGAACAACTCGGCTACACAAATATCAAACACTTAACTGCCGGCATTTCCGGCTGGAAGAAAGCCGGCGAAAAAATGGAGTCGGGCAGCTAACCTCGTTGGCTTGAAAAGCAAAAGAGCGTCCCGGTGCGGGACGCTCTTTGTTTGTGAAACTATCGTTTCGTTATCTGATTAACGACGACTGAACTCGCGCTTGCTGCGGCCGCCGCCAAATCCACCACCGAAATCGCCGCGGGGGCGTTCTTCGCGTGGTTTGGCTTCGTTAACGGTCAGCGCGCGACCATCGAGCTCTTTTCCATTGAGATCGGAGATGGCCTTGGTGGCCTCTTCCTGTGTGCCCATCTGGACGAAAGCAAATCCGCGGGACTTGCCCGTGAACTTGTCCATGATGAGTTCGCAACTGGTGACGTTGCCCGCCTGTTTGAACAGGTCGAGGATGTCGCCCTCCGTGGTATTGAACGATAGGTTGCCTACGAATAGCTTGGTAGCCATTGTGTGTTTATTACTTTCTGCTGCGGTTAGGAGGTCTCAGTGACTGTTCCCGCCCTTCGGGTTTCGGACTGTCACCAAGCGAACGTGGCTGACTGACAATCTACCAATCTCACTGTGGACTGTTTCCATCTGCGAGCGCGGTCACCATACGGAAATTTGCCGGAATAGCAACAACTAGTTGTCAAATTTCGCCGTCCGAGAATTCTGTACCGACGCAACCATCAGCACCTCAAGGCGTTGGAAACGAACATACAATTCGCGGCAGGCCCATGCATCCGTGGCTGCATAGCGGATTTGCGTGGGAGCCAGGTCTGGTTGGGCCCAATTCGATGTTTGCGGGCCCTTGGTGATCCGTCCGCCGAGGAACAAGCCGGCCAGGTTGCGCAGCCCCGTCTGTTTCATTCCCTGACGCTTCGCAATTTCGCCGAGATCCACGATGTTCGCTGGCACGAAAGGAAATAACTTTTGCAGCTCCGATAAATCCCGCGACAACGCAACCCCGGCCTTGACGAGTTGCGGATTCTCGAAGGCGGCGGCGAGCACGCGCGAGCAATCCATCTGCGCCAGTTGAAACAGATGCACTGTGTGTCTTGTGGCAATTTGCACCAGACTCGGCGCGTGTACCTGACCCTTGCGAAAGGTCGGAGGCGTTTCTGTATCAAAGCCGACGACTTGCTCGCGAGCAATGTCATGCATGGCTTTTCGCAAACCGTCCTCCGTCCGCACCAAATGAGTGGGACCTTCGTAGCGCAAGATCGGCAGTTTCATCAATTCCTCGTGAGGAATCGTCGTGCGCGGAGTGGAAGAGCTGGAATTGTCCTGCGTCAAACCCTCTGGTCCCGTTGGATTAGCTTGAGCTTCCCGATGAAAACATTCTTCCGCCGTAATTGAATGCGCAGATCGCCTTTGAAATTGAACGCCCTGTCTTCGGTTAGTCGAAACACTGCGTCCGTCAACTTCATTCCCGCTTGCCACGACGGCAATTCTTCGAAGCGCTGGTATTTCATCCGATCCAGACGTTACTTCATCTGGTTGGATAGCGTCGAGTGGATTTCCGCACAAACGCAAACAGGCCATCTTATTTGAGATCAACGAGGGCAGCGAGCGACTCTTGGCGCATCACCGTGGGAATCCCGTCGGCAACTACAGTCTGATAATAGCGTATTGCCTTGTTCCGTCGTTTGGCTGTTACTGCGGTACATGCGAGCCAGTAATTTGTCACGTGTTTCTCGATTGGATGCAATGCACGACGCTGGGCCTCCAGAAATTCCGCCCTGGCTTTATCTATTAGCTGCAGCGACAGATAGCAGCGGCCAGCAGCGATATTGGTCTCCCATCGCGTGTCACGCTTGGGCTGACTCAGCGTGATTGTGCGGGCCTCGGCCAGATACTGTTCCGTTTGCTTGGCATCGCCCTTCGCGGCGGCACAAATGGCGCGACTGCGATTATAGCTGCATCGAATGATCGGATTGTTTCCGAGCAGCGGTTCCGTCGCGTCGAGGGCTCGCGTCGCATCGTCGAAATTCTGTTGCTCGATGTAAACGCGAGCTATACTGAGCAATCGTACAGGTTGATGAATGGTCGCAGCATACTGGCGTTGTAGGGCAATGAACTTCGCCGATTCACGATCCTTCAGCATGTCTGAGAGGTCTTTGGGCGAGTACAGTTCAGTGACGTCCTTTAGTTCGTGCACGAGGACATTGATGGCTTCGGTGAACGCACCCTTGAGACAATAGACAGCGCTGGCAATGAGGCGTGCGGAACCATCTTTCGGGTCGTGTGACAGCGTTTCGTAGGCGAGTTCCAACGCTTCATCGAGTCGTCCTGAATAAAGCTCGGTGAAACTTGCTGTGGCATGTGTCTTGTTGCTGACTTTCGCCAAGGTGCGCAATTCAGCCGAGGTGGCGCGCGCATCATCGTAACGTCCCAAGCCATTCAAAATCAGAACGCGCGTATGCAACGCGCTATGCAATGTCTTCTGAGCAGGAGGGCCGAACGTGATTGTTAACAACGCAGGTTGTTTTCGGGCGCGTGCAATGGACAGGTCAGCCATCTCAAGAGCGGCTTCCGACAGGCCACGCTCATACAGGTACAATGCATAGCTGGCTTCAACGTTGCCAGGCACTATGTAATTCTGAAAAAAATAAGCCAACGGGCGACGAGTTTTCAGGCGGCGTTGGAAATGGGCGTCAAGCTCGTCCCATTTGCCGGCCAACTTCAAACGAATCTTACGTTGGCTCCAAAGCTGGAGGTACTTCACGTCCAATAGCACCCACGTAGCGACTACGAGTGGTACAACGACGTCGAGTAGAAACCACACGCTGGTTACAACTCTGGGGAGGTGAGCATTCACAAGCATCAATCCGCAGAATGAATAGGCATTTCGACAATCACAAGTCTTGTCACAACTGACATCCGGAAACGTCTCGAAAACTTGGACGAATTATTTCATCAACTGCATCAGCGTCTCGCCCATTTCCGCCGGGGTGGACGCCACCGCAATCCCGGCGTCCTTGAGCGCTTTGATCTTGTCGGCCGCCGTACCGGTGCCGCCGCTGATGATCGCGCCGGCGTGGCCCATCCGCCGGCCTTTCGGCGCAGTCGCGCCCGCGATAAACGCGGCGACCGGCTTGGTGAAATTATCCTTGATCCACCGCGCAGCTTCCTCCTCGTCGGTCCCGCCAATCTCACCAATGATAATCACGGCTTCGGTTTGCGGATCGATTTCAAACATGTCGAGCAGTTCGATGAAATTCAGCCCTTTGACCGGATCGCCGCCGATGCCGATACAAGTGGATTGGCCCATGCCACGCGAACTGAGTTGCCAGACGGCTTCGTACGTGAGCGTGCCGCTGCGCGAAATGACGCCCACCGGCCCGGGCTTGTGAATATAACCGGGCATGATGCCGATCTTGCAGGCGCCGGGGGTAATGATGCCCGGACAATTCGGCCCGATGATCTTCACGTTCGTGCCTTGCAGCGTGCGTTTGACACGCACCATGTCGAGCGCCGGAATTCCTTCGGTGATCGCTACGATGAGCTCGATGCCGGCATCCGCCGCTTCGAGAATCGCATCCGCCGCGAACGCTGCCGGTGCGAAAATGCACGAGACGTTCGCAGCAGTCTCCCGCACCGCTTCGCCGACTGAATTAAAGACCGGCGTCTTTTTCCCATCGAGTTCAACGACTTCACCGCCGCGACCCGGGGTGACGCCGCCAACGAGTTTCGTGCCGTACTTGGCGCATTGTTCAGCGTGAAACTTGCCGGCCGAACCGGTGATGCCCTGCACGATGAGACGCGTGTTGTGATCGACCAGAATGCTCATGAGTGAACCGTCGAATGTTTCTCATGAACGATGGCCATCAATCCGCCAATCCGGAAACTGGAATTTTTCCACTGAAACGTTTCCACCGAGGTGTCGTGCAGCGCTTCCTCATATTCCTGCAAAAAACCGTCCACTTCACTGTCAGGAATCTCGACGGCCAGCGGCCGGTCCACGTTTTCGTAGTATAGATAAAGTTTCATCGCTACACCCTTCCGCCCGGTCGCGGCGAGGATGCCGCTCCCACAATCTTCTGGGCGGCATCGGCCATCGAATCGGCGGGAATGACAGCCAGTCCGCTCTCCTTCAGAATCCTCTTGCCGAGTTCGACATTCGTGCCTTCCAAGCGGACGACGAGCGGCACGTTGACCTGCACCTGTTTGACAGCCGTCAGAATGCCGTTGGCGATGACGTCGCACTTCATAATGCCGCCGAAAATGTTGACCAGAATGCCGCCCACGTTCTTGTCGGCGCACAAAATCTTGAAAGCTTCGGTGACCTGCTCCGTGCTGGCGCCGCCACCCACGTCGAGGAAGTTTGCCGGCTCGCCGCCATAATGTTTGATGATGTCCATGGTGGCCATTGCCAGCCCTGCGCCATTGACCATGCAGGCGATGTTGCCGGTGAGGCCGATGTAGTTGAGGTTGGACTTGCTGGCCTCGACTTCGCGCAGATCTTCTTCGTTCAAATCGCGCATTGCAGCAATGTCCTTGTGGCGGAAGAGCGCGTTATCATCAAAATTCATCTTCGCATCCAGCGCCAGTACGCGATCGTGTTGATCGATAATGAGCGGGTTGATCTCGATCAGCGAGGCGTCGGTTTCAAGGAATGCGCGATAGACGGCGAGGAGGAGGTTGACCGCAGGCTGGAGGTAATTGCCCGCGAGACCGAGCATAAAGGCGATTTTGCGGGCTTGATACGGTTGCATCCCGATGGCGGGGTCAATCGGTTCCTTCAGAATCTTCTCGGGCGTTTTTGCTGCGACCGCTTCGATGTCGACGCCGCCCTCGGTGCTCGCGAGAAAAGACGGACGGGAAATTGTGCGATCGATGAGCACGCTGAGATACAGCTCGCGTTTCGGAACGCTGCCGGCTTCCACCAACACCTTGCGCACTTCTTTGCCCTGGGGCCCGGTCTGATGCGTGACGAGCACCTTGCCGATGAGTTCGCGCGCCGCCTTGGCAGCTCCTTCGGGAGTTTTGACGATCTTGATTCCACCGGCTTTGCCGCGGCCGCCGGCGTGAATCTGCGCTTTGACCGCAATGACATCCGTCTTCAACGACCGCGCGACCTTTTCCGCTTCCTCGGGCGTGAACGCCACCCCGCCGTCGGCCACGGGCACACCAAAACGGCGGAAGATTTCCTTCGCTTGATATTCGTGAATGTTCATGAATTTACTCGGCTCGCAAACTGCCACCGGAGGGCCGTGCTTCTGCGCCCGTGCGGCTAATCTAGGGACGCCGCCGCACACCGTCAACGGAAAACTGGTGGGGCGTTTTGCGTTAGAGATGTAGAACCGTTGTCATGGTCATTTGTCTTGAAATCGTGCGCGCGTTCGTGTCATGGTTCATGGCCAAGGAGGGACAGTTTTGGTTTTAGCAGGGAGGTTATCCACATTGGGAAGTAGTGTGGCCGTGCTTTTGTTTGCCAGTGTCGCGCCGGCTCAATCAACCACGCTCAAGACCTACCGGATCGGTGGCGTCGATTACGTTTCGGTTCGCGACGTGGCTGCCCATTATGGTCTCGGACGCGACGTGCGCAGCGTTGTCGATCGCGCCGAGTACAAGACCAGTTTCGCCCAACTGGAGATGCAAGCCGATCGCCGTGACATTCTGCTCAACGGTGTAAATCATTGGATTTCCACGCCCATTCTCGTTGCACGGGGCCATCTGTGGATTGCCGAGTTGGACGTGCAGAAGACGCTCGACCCAATCCTGCGGCCCGAACGGCTCCGGTTGGGTGGATCCATTCACACCATCGTGATTGATCCGGGCCACGGTGGGAGCGACCGGGGCACCCGAGGACGCAGCGGACGTGAAAAAGTGCTGACGCTCGACCTTGCCAAGCGCGTGGAACGACACCTGACAGGCAATGGCACGAAGGTGTTGCTGACGCGCACATCGGACAAAACCGTGGAACTCGACGATCGTGTGGAATTGGCGCGAAAGAAGGGAGCGGACTTGTTCGTGAGTCTCCATTTCAACTCTGGCGGGCCAGCCGATGGCATCGAAACGTATTGCTCGCCACCGGCAGGTGCGAGTTCGACGGCCAGCCCGAGCGGTCGCGGCGGCGAGGCAATGCCCAACAATCGCTTTGACGAAGAGAATGTCTGGCTGGCGCATTGCATGCAAAAGGCTTTGTTGCAGGCGACAGGTGCCGTCGATCGCGGAGTCCGCCGTGCGCGTTTCTACGTGTTGCGGTACGCAAGCTGTCCGGCCATTTTGGTGGAGGCGGGATTTCTGTCCAACCCGGCGGAAGAACGGCGGATTCTGCGTACAGATTACCGCGAATCAGTGGCCAAGGCGATTGCCGATGGAGTCCTGGCGTACAAGAAATCAGTCGAGGCACGATAATTTCCTTGGAAAGCCATGAAAACCAGAATGTAGCCGCAGGCTTTAGCCTGCGTTTCCCGCGCAGCTACGAATACTACTTTTTAGAAATCCATGAACAGTTTGGACGGTAAGATTGTTCTCGTGACCGGCGCCAGCCGCGGAATCGGCAAAGCGATCGCGGACGCCTTCCAGCATGCCGGTGCACGCGTGATCGGCGTCGCACGCAGTCAAGGTTGCGACGTGAGTAATGAGGAACATGTCGAACGGCTCTTCAAGAATCTCCAGCAACGCCATGGCACGTTGCACATTCTGGTGAACAACGCCGGCATTCTCACCCCGCGCAAACCGATCGTCGAAGTGACGGCCCATGAATGGGACGAGACGATGGCGGTAAATCTGCGCGGCGTATTCCTGTGCACGCGAGCGGCTTTGCGCCTGATGCTCCGACAACGAAGCGGTCTGATCGTCAATCTTACTTCTGGGGTCGGCCGACGTGCTGCGCCCGAATGGGGTCCGTATGCCGTCAGCAAATGGGGCGTCGAGGGGTTTACGAAGGTGGTGGCTGAAGAAGTGAAATCCACCCGCATCAAAGTGGTCGCCGTCAATCCCCGTCCCACCCGCACGCACATGCGGGCACTGGCATATCCCGATGAAGACCCGCGCAACCTGAAGACGCCCGGAGAACTGGGCAAATTCTTCGTCGCCCTGGCCACAGGCGAAATCAAGTTCGAGAACGGCGATTCGGTAGATTACCCGGGCGCATAGTCTGTGCATGTGGTGGCGCGAGCGCCCCGCTTGCGGTCGTGCTCTTGCATTGGGACTCAATTCGGACTTGCCACGCCAAACCATCTCGATACCATATCCGACATGAACGGAGTCATTTCCAATGCGGACTCCACGAGCTGTAGAAATAGGCGCCAAATTGGCGTCTTTTTTTGCGCCATTCTGGCGTCTACTTCATGTTCGACTGAGTAGGGAGGTTGCGACGTGTGACCGTCGGGAATACATCCCAGGAGCACTGGCCGCACAAAATACTGTTACCTTTTCCGCCCGGGCGTAAATGTATTGGGTGAAATGACGAATGACGACCTGACCCTGCTGCGCGAGTATGCCCGGCGACATTCGGAGGAAGCGTTTGCCACGCTCGTCTCGCGTTACGTCAATCTGGTTTATTCGGTGGCGTTGCGGCAGGTGCGCGACCCGCAACTGGCCCAGGAAATCACGCAGGCGGCTTTCATTATTCTGGCGCGCAAGGCGGATTCGTTCGGCCCGAAAACCATTCTGTCCGGCTGGCTTTGCCGCACGGCGCGATACGCCAGTCTCAATGCACAGACCATTCAACGTCGCCGCCAACGCCGGGAAGAGCAGGCGCACATGCAAAACAGTTTGACCGATGGCCGCAATGCCTCGTCGCCGTCAATGCAGGAAGAAACCTGGGTGCAAATCGCGCCGTTGCTCGACGCGGCGATGGAAAAGCTCAGCCGAAATGAGCATGACGCCTTGGTGCTGCGTTTTTTTGAAAATCGCAGTTTCAAGGAAGTTGGCGCAGCGCTGGGCGCAAGCGAGGATGCGGCGAAGATGCGTGTAAGCCGCGCATTGGAAAAGCTCCGGAAGTTCTTCACCAAACGTGGTGTCAGTTCCACCACAGCCCTTCTCGCCGGGGCAATTTCAGTCAATTCCGTTGAAGCCGCGCCCGTGGCGGTGGCAAAGGCTGCGACGACCGTCGCGATTGCGAAAGGGTCCATTGCCTCAGCATCCACAATAACCCTTGTAAAAGGAGCGTTAAATCTCATGGCGTGGGCCAAGGTGAAAACGACGCTCCTAGGCACAAGCGTGTTGGTTGCAGCCGCCACGACAACAGCAGTGGCGATCAGTTGGGAATTAAAGTCTGAAGCGCTGGATAAGAATCCGCCGGTAGTCATTCTGCGGCCCACTCAATTCCAACACATGACCGGTGGCGCCTCCTCGGGTCTCAGATTTGTGGAAGAAAATGTTTCGCTTCGAGCGTTGTTGGAAGAGGCTTATCTTCAAGCTGCAAATTTCCAGCCGTTGGAATATCGGATGGTTCTTCCCAGTGACTGCCCAACCGGACATTTTGATTTCATGTTCACCCAATCCGGCAGCGCGCCAGAAGCATTGAAAAATGAAATCAAAAAGCAGTTTGGTCTGGTGGCGCACGTCGAAACCCGTCAAACAGCTGTTCTGCTGCTCAAAGTCACAAACCCGAATGCTCCCGGTCTTAAAATCGCCGGCGGAAAGGAAAACCAGCAAATAGGAAATTTTAGGAATGTTGTCTTCAAGGGAGTTCCGATTAATGGGATGAGGAATTGGCTCGAGCATATCATTCAAACGCCGGTCATTGATCAAACCGGCCTGACGAATTTCTATGACATCTCGGTGAAGTGGATGCCGAGCCCCGGCCAATCTGAAGCCGATGCGGTTCGACAATTGTTGCCCGATCAATTCGGGCTCGAACTTGTTCCCACCAATATGCCCATCAAGATGCTGGTGGTGACGAAGACAAAGACTTGAATCTTTGCCGGATACCATCGAACCAATCACTTCCGCCGTTCGGCGACATGAAGATTTGCTGCATGTTTGTTGCGCTTCTAGCCGGTTGCGCCTTCCCGCCTCAGCGCGAGCAGTCCATTCCGGCAGTTGCGCCACGCAGTGGGGTTCGCAAGCCAGCGATTGACCTCAGCGACGGCGTCAGCAAAGACGAGGCGCAGATTCTTGCGGACAGATATTTCCGTGCACACTACAGCGAGGGCGGCACTTGGTACGCGGGTGAGACCGCCACTCATTGGTTATTTGATGTTGTCACTGGCGTTGCCGCCGTTCGTGAGGGTACACTTTACATCAGCAAGACAAACGGCGTTGTGAGTTTCGAGCCGAAGTGAGATATGAAGCGCCGAACCATGCAGTGGAGCGAACTGGCGACCCGCTATCGCGGCTCGCCATTCGCTCACTTTTATCGTTACGTCCATTTCTCATGAGCACACATCCATTCACCAAAGCGCAGAAGCGTGAGATTCGACGGCTCGCGGGTTTGGCGCATGAACGAGAACTCAGTGCTGCCGCCCGTGAGTTGCAGTCCGAGTTCGAACGGTGGCAGCGCGGTGAGATCGATGTTTTTGTTCTCAACGACAAGATCCACAAGTTTCATGACGGCGTCTCGCGCGACCTGTTCAAGCAGTACGCGATGGGCCAGCCGTATTGGAGTCTGGCGTCCGCCATTGCACGTGGCGTGCTGAAGGAGTCGGAGGTGTCCCCGTCGATCTTGGAGGATTTGCGGAGCGTGATTGATCTCGCCCGACAGTTTCAACAGGAAGATGGAAGATGAAAATGCGTGACAAATCACGACTCGGGCATCGGTCACCATTAGAAGCGTAGACAATCCAAACCCGTCGCAAGACGTCCGATTTCCTGAAGCAATATCAAGAGGACGCCACCAGTTTGCGGTACTGTTCAGCCGTAAGTTGAAAAACTGCATAAGCGCGGCTAGATTTTATTATGCGGGTCGCAGCAGTACAATTGAATGCGCGGCGTGAGCGCTGCCCGCCAGCCAAGGCTGGCGCACGGCGAGCGGGAGGAGAACGATGAGCGCAACGCCCCTGCGAGTTTTGGTTCTGGAGGATCGTGGCACGGACGTGGAGTTGATGCTGCTTTACCTGAGAAGAGCTGGCTTCGAGGTAGACTGGGAATGGGTGGACAACGAGAAAGATTTCGCCGATCATCTCGATTCACATTTTGACCTCATTTTGGCGGATTATCGCCTGCCGCAGTTCAATGCGTTGGAAGCGCTTCACCACCTACAACAACGAAGAATTGACACGCCGTTTCTGCTGGTATCCGGCGCGATTGGGGAAGAATTGGCTGTGGATGCCATGCGCAAGGGTGCGGAGGATTTTGTACAGAAGAACCGTCTCACGCGATTGCCGCAGGCGGTGAGGCGGGCGCTCGAGCAGAAACGGTTGCGCGACGAGAAGCGGATCACCGAGCGCTTGTTGGAGGAGCGCGAACACCGTTACCGGAGGATGCTGGAGAAAAGTTTCGCGGCGGTGATGCTCCTGAATGAGCAGGGCACGATTCTGTATGCGAGTCCGGGCACTTCCCGTGTCCTCGGATACAAGAGCACGGAACGCGTGGGAAAAAGTGCCTTTGAATTCGTGCACCCGGAAGACCTGGAACGCACTCGTCAGTTGTTCGAGCAACTCTTAAAGGAACCTTCAGAAAGCGTGCACATGCAATACCGCTATCAACGTCAGGATGGTTCCTGGCGCTGGCTCGAGAGTATCGAAACCAATCTGTTGGCCGACCCTGAGGTGAGAGCCATTGTCGACAATTACCACGACATCACCACCCAAAAGGAATTGCAGGAGGAATTGCGGAAGCTGCGCGAGCGAAGGAAGACGGAGTGAGGCTGCGGGGAGCTCGTGGGTGGCTCTCCTCGCCCCCTGCTGAATAACTCTGGACCAACTATAAGGCACGGACCGCCGGGCCGTCCGAACCTCTGAAGAAATGCGGCGTGCCCGGCGGTTCATCGCGAGGATTCACCACGAGCGGTCCCGCCCGGCGCGCTTGGCGGCACCCGCGTGCCGAACGAAGCGCCAACAAGTGCTATTGGACGGGTGCAGTTTGACGACTGATCGACGATGGCTTGGCCTTGTCGCACGGACCTTTCGGCTTCATAATGCACCTTCAATATGAAAACCATCGTCGCTCTGAGTTTGGTCGCATTGTTAACCGGCTGCGCGTACAGCCATATCGCATCCACCGTGAGCACGTTCCAGCAACCGACCACGGGCGCTCCGCTCCAACTGTGCATCACTCGTCATCTTGACACTGTCATTCGCGGACCGGATGACGAGGAGGATCAAACGCTGGTTCTCAATGTGCGGGATTTCCGACTGAACCAGAAACTGAAGATTCCTTCTGAGAACGTGACACCTGAGTTCACCGTCACCCGCTTCGGCCCGCATTCTACTGGCAAGAGTTACACAGGTTATCTTGTGGTGAGAAAGGTCACTGCTGATGAAGTGGACGCCGCTCTGCACCTCGACGTTGTTGCCCGCACGGAATCGGCGTCCTACACACAGACAGCGAAATTCCACGGCAACTTCAAGTTTGTGCGGCTGATCAAGGAACAGTGATCGTTTCGATGAAAGAATTGCTCATCAGGACAGATCGACACGCAACGTTCATCGAGATCACCGAGCAAGTCCAACAGGTCGTGGATGGGTCGGGCATGAAAGAAGGCGTTTGCATGTGTTTCGTGCCGCACACGACGGCCGGAATCACGATCAATGAAAATGCCGATCCAGATGTAGTGGCCGACATTCTGTATGCGCTCGACAAGGCCGTCCCGTGGAAGGATTCCCATTATCAGCACGGGGAAGGCAACACCGCTGCGCATGTGAAGGCGAGCATGATGGGCCACAGCGTGCATGTTTTGATACGCGGCGGGAAACTTCAGTTCGGCACATGGCAGGGGATTTATTTCTGCGAATTCGACGGCCCGCGCAGCCGTAAGGTGTGGGTGACCGTGCAGTCCCACCAATCCGTTTAATTATTGCTTTGCGTCTTCGGTCTTGCTTCCGTATTTCCGGATTCACCTCAGAGACGTAGAGGACGCGGAGAATCCTGGCTGAATGAACGACCTAAACGAAAAGACTTGCATAGCCTGTAGTCAGCCAATCCATCAGGACGCTCGGAAATGTCCTCATTGCCGTAGTTGGCAATATGGCAAGTATGTCGGCTGGTTCCATCCAACAACCATGACCGTGCTCGCCCTTGTACTCGGTTGCGCCATCCTACTGCCCGCCGGATCCATCATGTACGATGTCCTTCATGCGCGAGGGACAAGTTATGAGTCGTCCGATTCCATATCGATCGTGGATTCCAAAGTCTACTACAGCGAGCAAAAGGAAGGCTTTTACGTCTCTTGCATTGGGACGCTTCGCAACAACAGCGACGTGGCGTGGGAAAATCTTCACTTTGAGGTGAGATTCTTCGATTCCGCAGGGAAACTCATCGACACGCTTTCGGACTACTATTATTCGTTGGTCGTGCGACCTCACGCCGAGGGTGCGTTTCGCGTGCATGGTCGTGCGGACAAGCCTGCTGATAAGTACGTCACTCACAAAGCAGAAGCGACGTGGGCAAGAGATGTCCGTCGATCATTATAATCCTCATACCTGAGCGCGTCAGTTTTCCTCCGGATGGAAGCGGCGATTCTTTCCACAGGAAATCCGCCTACGCCAAGAACTTCGACCGACAAGGCTCGGAATCACCGGCGGTCGCGCGGGTTACAGGGCTGAGAACAACCGTTTCACGGGGTCTCGCATCAAGACAACGATGGTGAAAACCCCGAGCACGGTGCCAAAGGGCATGAAGATGCATTCGACCCCGGCCATGACGAGACAGAACAAATAACGCTTCCGTTTCGCGAGGAAGCGTCCAGCGGCAAAGACGAACCCGGTGAATGTGAATCCAAAAGTCATGAATACAACCGCGAAGATCACGAAGATCCAGCCGACAAAGGCAGGGGGCGGTTCTCCCCGGCCGGCGACCTTCTGTGGTGCCAGGATGAAAAACAACCCGAGAACCAGATGAAGGATCGGAAACAACGAGAACAACGCGGCGAGGCCGGCCACCACGTAGTGAAAGATCGAAAGCAGCCGGAGATGTTCTTCGTCCTGCGTCATGGCTTCATCCTTCGAGGCTTGCGCATTTTAGCGCCGGGAGATTCCTCGACAAGCCCCGAATGTGCTCGGGACAAGCTCGGAATGATGTGCCCTATAGTCGCAGGCTTTGCGCCTGCGCGGCAAAAGGCGCACCCGAAAGCCCCGAGTCCGCCGGATCCGAATCCGATAAGACGCTGAGGGGTAACGGGCAGCAAACGCCGCCTTCGTGTGCAGCAACGGTGCGGCTACAAGAGGCGATGTTCGGTCAGCGCAATCTCAAGCCTGGTACCGGAGCAAGGCGCCGACGCGGCCCAAGTCACGCAAAGGTGCGGGATCACGCAGGTATTCGATCTGGCAATTCTTCTCCAAGGCGAGTTCGATGGCCTTTTCAATTATGTCGGGATAAGGGGAGAGCGGCTGGCGGCACTGCGGACAGTTCTCCTCCGTGATGCTGCCGTAATGACAGTGTGTGCAAACGTAACCCGGCGTTTCAAAACCCTCTTCGACCAATAGCGTTTGCGCCTCGCCGCGCTGGAGCGCAGCCAACGTGGCCGTGACACCGCTGACGGCTCGGTTGCCAGCGCTGACTTTGTGAACGAGTTCCTCGGCCAAGCGCTTTTCTTGGTCGCGTTCGAACTGGTTGGCCAATTCCAAAACGCGGGTGAGAACTTCCGCCGGCGGTGTCGCGAATGGCTTGGCGGGGAAATCACTGATCCAACGTTCCTTGAGATACGGATGCAACTCCTGTTTGAATTCGTCCAGAACTTCCTTCTGGCCGCCGAGCACGAGAAAGTCAAACTTGTCGCGTTTGAACAACTTGAACGTGGCATCGCCGAGTCTCTGGAAATGCTGTTGAACGGCCTGGTCGTGGTGCCGCTCGATCTTGCGTTCCTCGCGTCCGCCCAGTCCGCCGTCTTTCACGCGGCGAGGGACCGTATCGATAATGTCAGTACGTTCGACAATCTCGCCCATGTGCACCTCGAACAATTGTCCGTTGGTGTGATCCGCCAGCACCACGCAATAGCGCCGGTGCTGCGACAGAATGGCCAACAACGGGCGGACGTAGGGGGCCGGGTCGGCGACGAGAATGTTGCGCGGAATCGGGGGCAGACCATAGGTCTGCCAGAATTTATGGGCGGCACAGGAGAAAATGGCCAGTGCTTTGTGACGGCTGGCGAAAATCTCCTGCATCGCGAAATCTTCAATGAACCCGAAATCCGAGCGGAGCGACTCCGTCTGGTCGTGGCTTCCCAACCGGTCTGCCAGTTGTTGCTGCGCCGACTGAAGCAAATCCTTGACGCGGATCTTCAGCATCTGCGGCGCCTGTTTCGCTCGGTCGAGGTTGAGGTAGCAACTGGTAACCAGATAATCCCCATTCTGGAATTCAAGCAAAGTATCGACCTGAGAACGGCTAATCATGATCCTCCTCCTGCTGAAATCTGGGCGGCAACTCCGCAGTGGGCGCGGTCAATAATCTCGGTAGTGAGCCGGTTCATCGGTCTGGAGCAGCCGTTGCCAACCTTTTGAGCAGTATCGCAGATCGGGATGAAATTTCCAGCCTTTTTCTGGCTTCTTGGGAATTCTTGCGTTGAACGACTTCGACTGGCAAGCTGTCGGACGGATATATGAAACCAAGACGATTGCAGGCTTTGGGAATCCTGTTCGGCACGGGTCTATTCGTGGCGACCGGGCTGATGATCTTTACCGGGGCTGACCGGCCCCCGGCTTCCCGAGAGAAAACCCGGGCACCGATTGCGGACGGAAATACCGCCGCTTTGCGGGCACTGGGAGAGTCTTTCGGCGAAATCGCCGACCGAGTCGGGCCGAGCGTGGTTACCGTTTACTCGGAGAAAGTCATCAAATTCCATCAGCCGGATTTTTCTTTTCCTTTCGGTGACCAGTTTCCTTTTCACTGGTTTTTCGGTGATCAAGACTCCCCGCACCCGCGGTTTCAACCCCGCCAGCGCGAGTACAAGTTTTCGCAGAGTGGACTCGGTTCCGGGATCATTGTCGACAAGGAAGGTCACATCCTGACAAACAATCATGTGGTGAACGACGTCAACGAGATCAAGGTCATTCTCGCGGACAAACGCGAGTTCCCTGCCGAAATCGTCGGCACCGATCCGAAGACCGACCTGGCTGTTATCAAAATCAAGGGGGAGGCACCGCGGGATTTGCCGACGGCGGTGCTCGGGGACTCCGATGCGGTGCATGTCGGTGATTGGGTATTGGCGATTGGTGCGCCGTTTGGTTATGCGCAAACGGTCACGCATGGCATCATCAGCGCCAAAGGGCGCACCGATGTCGACGAGGACAGCAACGATTACGAGGATTTTCTGCAGACCGACGCCCCAATCAATCCCGGCAATTCAGGCGGACCACTGGTCAATTTGAATGGTGAAGTCATCGGCATCAATACCGCGATTGCCACCAGCGTCGGTCAGTTTGCCGGTGTCGGCTTTGCGATTCCGATCAACATGGCCCGGGATGTGATGAACGAACTGATTCAGACCGGCAAGGTTCGTCGCGGCTTTTTGGGCATCGGCATTCAGAACATCGATGAGGATCTGGCGCACAAGTTCGACCTACCCGACACCAACGGGGCGCTCGTTTCCCAAGTGAACAAAGATTCACCCGCCGAACGAGCCGGAATCAAGGTGGGCGATGTAATCGTTCGCTATAACGGCAAGAAGATCGAGGATACACAGCGCTTGCGCAATCTCGTTGCCGCCACTGCGCCGGACCACAAAGCAGACGTCACTGTTTTTCGTAACGGCCAGGAACGCACGCTGGTGGTGACCGTGGGTGAACTCGCCTCGGCCAAAGGGGAAGGCGGCGAGGAAACCGAGGAGGCAAACTCGGCTGCTTCCGACCTGGGCCTGACGGTCGCGCCGCTTACGACAGCCAATGCCAAGCAGTACAATCTCGATGCCAACGACAAGGGTGTCGTCGTCACCGATGTCGAAGATGACAGTCCGGCAGCCGACGGGGACCTGCGGACGGGCGACCTCATTACCGAAGTCAACCGGCAACCGGTGGCCAACCCCGATGAATTTCAGGACGCGCTGGCCAGGGCCAAGGCGAAGGATTCCGTATTGATTCTCGCCAAACGCGACGGCGTCAGCCGCTTCGTCATCCTGCGGTGGACCAAGAAATAACTTACGGCTGGGTCTTGCGAAGATTCTCAGCGATTAATTCGACGCAACGCTGGGTCGCGCCGACATTCGATTGGATGACACGATGGGCGGCGTCGACGATGGCCTGACAGCGATCAGGATTCTGCAATAGTTCCTGAATGGCGCGGCGCAGTTCATCGGCGTTTTGAACCTGAACGCAGGCATCTTCCACGGTAAACTGCCGGGCAATCGCCCGAAAGTTTTGCATGTTCGGTCCGAACACGACGGGGTGTCCGCTGATCGCGGCCTCGACGATGTTTTGTCCACCCTGCCCCACCAAACTTTTGCCCACGAAGATGACAGTGGCGATTTTGTAGAGGGATTTCAGTTCGCCCGTGGTGTTCACGATCAAGCAGTCGTACGGTTTCGCGGTTGCCGCCAGTTGCGGCGTGATGTCCGAACGCAAAACAAACTTGAACTGCTTCCGCCGGGCCAACTCGACAACTTCCCGGGTCCTCTCGACGTGGCGCGGAACAACGACCAAGAACAGATGCGAAAACTGGCGTCGCAAGTCCTGAAAGACATCGAATAAAATCGCCTCTTCGCCGGGATGAGTGCTGCCGGCGACCAAAATCGGCTGGGTGGGCGAGATGCCGATCTGCTTCAGCAACTGCACGGGATCGACCTGCTGGACCTCGGCGTGCGGCATCGAGGCGTCGTATTTGAGATTACCGGTCGCGTGCACGCGCTGGAACGGCACGCCCAAGGTCGAGAAGTGGTCCGCATCCTCCAGGCTTTGCGCGCAAACGAGCGTCAACTCTCCGAGTACCTTTTGCGACAACCATTTCCAACGTCGATAGCGCATCGCCGAACGCGGGGACATCCGAGCGTTCACCAGAAAGATGGGAATCTTGCGCCGCGCGCCGGTCCAAAGATGGTTGGGCCAGAGTTCGGACTCCATCAGCACGATGAAATCGGGTTGGATTAAATCGTAGGCGCGGCGGACGCTCCACGGAAAATCCTGGGGGAAATACAGCAAGTCGACTTCCTGCGGCAACCGTTCGTAGGCGAGTTTGTACCCGGTGGAGGTAGTGGTTGTCAGAATGATCCGCAGTCGGGGGAATTCGCGCTGGAGCGCGGCAATGAGGATCAAGGCCACATTGACCTCGCCTACGCTTACGGCCTGGATCCAACAGCGCGGCGCCGTCTTGCCGGCCAAATTCGTGCGCGTCTCGGCGGAATAACACCCAAACCGCTGAAGGAAATTCTCACGGTATTTCCCGCGTTTCCACATTTTGTACAGGAACACCGGGCTCAGCAGCACGAATCCCGCGAAATAGCAGACGGTATAGAGGAACTGCATCATTCGACGCGACCATAGCGAATTTTTCGTACGGATGCGAAGCGTTTTCGAGTGACAAGAAACTTCGCGAAAACAACGTCAGGGTGGCACACGAGTTGCACTCTCCAAGGTTTGATGTGAATCGCAGTCTCAGCCCAGCCCCAATGGCAATGGAACCCGTCCGGACGGATCCTGAGCCTCACACGCACTGGCCGTCCCTGGGGTGGATCAAGTGGCATCATGTCTACTTTTTGCTCGCCGGTTTTGACGTCTTGGCTGTCGCGTTTAGCCTGTTCCTGACCAACCGACTCGTTACAACGCACAAGCAGACTGTTGAAACGAATCTTCGTTGGGTTGCCTGGATCAAACAAACCGACGTTCTCGCAAAAGACGCCGGCGCCATGTCCACGGCCGGCAGTGATGTCCTCAACAGCCGCGCTGCGGCGGCTGAATCCAGAAAGATGCAAACCGCTCTGGCTCGCTTCAACGAAACGCTCAGCAGGTTGACCGACCAGATCAGCCACAGCGTCTCGGCACAGCAAGCTGCCAAGCCACTGGATGATTGTGCTTCGGTCCGCCGACAGACCGACGACCTGGTTGCGAAATGTGAATCCATGCTTTCGTTGGGTCGTGAAGGCAAATTCGACAAGGTTGGGTTGCTCGCCGCCTCCAAGAATCATGAGTACGATGATGTCTTGCGCGCTTTGGACCAACTCCGCGCGGATTTGCGGGCGAATCGCAATCGGGCGTTGGAGGCTCAAGTTGCTGACGCCGAGAAGCTCGCACGATTTGAGTGGCTGCTGGGTGTACTGATCGTTCTCATGGTGATCAGCATCACCGCCTACGGTCTGAAGCTGCAGCGTCACATGGCAGCGTCGGAGGCAGAACGGCAGGAAAAGGAAGAACGGTATCGGTCGCTTGTAGAAAATGTGAGCGATGTAATCTCGATCATAGACAGCAAGGGCGTCATCGTTTATGAAAACCCGGCGATCAAACGCACGTTCGGGTACCAACCCGACGAGTTGGTCGGGAGGAACATTTTTGATTTCATTCATCCCGAAGATGTCGTGGGATTGAAGAGCATCTTCCTCAAGTGCATCGAAACGCATCGTTGTAACCATTCCGCTGAATACCGTTTCCGTCATAAAGACGGCTCCTGGCGAACGATTGAGAGCGTCGGCACAAATCTACTGGAGCTCAAAGGCGTCCAGGGCGTTCTCGTGACTTCGCGCGAGATTACCGAGCGTCAAGAAATGCAGACAATCCTGCGCGACAGCGAGCAGCGGCTTAAAGAGGCGCAGGTCGCAGCGAAAATCGGCGACTGGGAGCACGATGTGGCAACCGGATGCATCACCTGGTCGGACCCAATCTACACATTACTAGAACGCGATCCGAAGCTTGGTCCACCAGACTTCGAGGAACTCCTCAAGAGTTATCACCCGGCAGATTCGGCGCGGCTACAAAAGCTCGTGCAGCATGCCATTCAGACGGGGAATGAATTTTCGGCAGAGCTGCGCATGAAACTGCCTAGCGGTCAAGAGGCACGTCATTATTGTGCTGCCAGACCGATTCGCGACAGCAGCGGAAAGGTGGCCAAGTTTCGCGGCATTGTCCAGGACGTCACCGACCGGAAGCGATCCGAAGAAAGCCTGCGGTTACAGAGCACGGCGCTGGAAGCGGCGGCCAACGCCATCGTTATCACCGATCGCAACAGCGATATCCTCTGGGTCAACCCCGCTTTCACAGCACTCACCGGCTATGCCGCCGAAGAGGTTATCGGCAAGAATACACGAGTCCTGAAGTCCGGCAAACACGACGACGCCTTCTATCAAGACCTACACGAGACGATTCACTCGGGCAAGGTCTGGCATGGGGAAATTATCAACCGCCGCAAGGATGGCTCCTTGTATACCGAAGAGATGGCCATTACCGCCGTCCGCGATGACCAGGGTGAGATTTCACGATTCATCGCCATCAAACAGGACATCACCGCCCGCAAGCACGCTGAGGACGCCTTGCGTGAACTCCAGCGGCAACAGCGCGCGTTGCTCGACAACATTCCCGACATCGCGTGGGTAAAGGACAAGGAAAGCCGTTACGTCGCCGTCAATGAAGCCCTTTGCGAAGCGTACGGACACAGGCCGGAGGAAATCATCGGCAACACCGACTTCGAAATGGTGCCGCCTGAATTAGCGGAATCCTATCGGGCAGATGACAAACACGTCATGGAATCGCGCCAGCGCAAACGCATCGAAGAACCCTTCGTCGATGCGGCCGGGCATCGCACGTGGATCGAAACCATCAAGAGTCCGATCACCAACGATCAGGGTGTGGTGATTGGCACCGCCGGTATCGCTCGCGATATCACTGAACGCAAGAAAGCCGAAGAATCGCTTCGCGCCAGTGAAGCTGGTCTCGCGCAGTCGCAGCGGTTCGCTCACCTGGGCAGTTGGGAGTGGGATGTCTCCTCCGGCGAAATACGGTGGTCGGACGAGGTTTATCGAATCTTCGGGTTGACGCCCGGAAGCTGCCAGCCCACTCATCAGGTGTTTCGCAATGCCGTGAGTTCGGACGATCTCGAACAGGTCGACAAGCTTATCACTGAAGCCCTCAACGGCAAAGGTACCTACAGCATCGACTATCGTATTGTCAGACCGGACCGAACAGAGCGGAATGTGCATGCCGAAGGCGAGGTTGCATTCGATCCTTCAGGCGAACCTTTGCGCATGGTCGGGATTGTGCAGGACATTACCGAACGCACCCGCACCGAAGAAGCACTCCGCGCCAGTGAAGAGAAATATCGTGGACTATTTGAGTCGATGCACGAAGGATTCGCTCTTTGCGAAATCATCTGCGACGGCGCCGGCCAACCCTGCGACTTCCGTTATTTGGAGGTGAACTCCACATTCGAAGACATTGGGATCAAGCGTGGTGATGTGCTCGGCAAAACGGCGCGCGAAGTCTTCCCACAGATCGAAGATTACTGGATCGACATCTATGGCCGAGTCGCCCTGACCCGTGTGCCCGAGCACTTTGAGAACTACCTGGGAGTCCTGGATAAACATTTCGAGGTGGCGGCTTTCAGTCCGAAACCAGGGCAATTCGCCGCCATATTCACGGATATCACCGAGCGGAAGAGAGCGGAAAAAGTTCTGGAGGAAACCAACCAGCGCCTGAGTAATGCGCTCGACGAACTGAAGGCCGCCCATAAACAGGCTGTCCAACAAGAACGCCTGAGCGCGCTGGGCACGATGGCCAGTGGCATCGCTCACGACTTCAACAATTCGCTGGTAGCCATCCTTGGCTTCAGCGAATTATTGTTGAACCGACCGGATTATCTCGCGGACAAGGATCGAGTTCATCGCTACATCGAGATGATCAAGGTCGCAGCGCAGGACGCGGGCAAGGTCGCCGACCGTCTCCGCGAATTCTACCGCCACCGCGAGGAAGCCGAAATCTTTGCGCCCGTGGACATCAACCGGCTGGTCAATGAAGCCGTCGCTCTCACCCAGCCCAAGTGGAAATCTGAAGCCGAAGTCAAGGGCCTCTCGATCAATATCCGCACCGAACTGCACGACGTTTCTCCGATCGCGGGCAACGCCGCCAACCTGCGCGAGGTGCTGACGAATCTCATCTTCAACGCCGTGGATGCCATGCCCGGCGGCGGCATTATCACCATTCGCACGCGACGCGACGATGGCCACGTCGTACTGGAAGTTGCCGACACGGGCAGCGGCATGACCGAGGAGGTCCGTCGCCGTTGCCTCGAACCGTTTTTCACCACCAAGGGCGAGCGCGGCACAGGCCTCGGCTTGTCCATGGTCTACGGCATCATCCAACGTCATGACGGCACGATTGATATTCAGAGCGAGATCGGGAAAGGCACGACGTTTATCATTTCTCTGCCACGTTGTGCCACCGGATCCGAAGTGCCCGAACATGAGGAGCACCGATCGAGTCCTGCTTCCTCGCTCCGGGTTTTGGTCGTAGACGACGACCCGATGGTCCGCAACATCATTAGCGAGTACCTCAAGGTAGATGGGCACACTGTGGAGATTGCGAACAGTGGTCGCTCCGGGCTTGAAAAGTTTCACAGCAGTGAGTTCGATCTCGTGCTGGTGGATCGCGCCATGCCGGACATGAGCGGCGACGAAGTGGCCAGCCGCATCAAAGCAACGAGTCTTCACGTCCCCATCGTCATGCTCACCGGCTTCGGATCGATGATGATAGCCTGCGACGAGAAACCAACCGTCGTCGATCTGGTCCTCGGGAAGCCGATTACGCTCAGCGGATTGCGTGTAGCTTTGGCCAAACTGACATCTGCCGCCGGTCCGCTTGAACCTGTTGAAGCTGTAATTGCGCGATGAAAATGTCAAAGTTTTCGATGTCTAGAAACCCAACCTGAGGAAGTGCTACCCTGCGGAAATACGCCCGACGTTTCTCCGATAGGGACTTTCCCTGCTGGGGCATGATAGTTGATAGCATTTCATAGCGACGCGCATTGGTGACCAGCAACTGTGGAGTTCACGGCACGCATTCTGCACTATAAATGCGTGCAAAAATGAACGCCGAGGGTATTGCGTCGCACCCCAATGTGGAGGCGGAACCGACCGATGTTGGTGCTCTGCTCCGATTGCAGCAGGCGCTTGCGGAGGCGGTTCACCGCGCTGGGACGACCGAGACGGCTCTGCAATCAGTTGTGGATTTGATTTGTGAACACACTGGCTGGCAGGTGGGTCACGCAATTCTAGTGCAACAGGGTCTTGTTGTAGCAGCCAATATCTGGCATCTGGAAAGTCCCCGAAAATACAAACCGTTTTCCGAAGCCA
>DATIZX010000140.1:0-52045 GCA_035516795.1 Verrucomicrobiia bacterium | reverse complement strand
AACGACAACGGCAAAAAACAGACTGGAATGAAAGCCCCACCTCGCGCAAAATCCAACGTCGCCCCGGTGTCATTTCCTTTTGAGGCAACGACCCTGACACCGTCGCTTCGCTCGGTGTCATTTCTTTATGAGGCAACACGCGACTACTAGCGTTGCACCGGGCGAAAAAGGACAGCGAGGGGTCCTGACTTGCCGGGCAAACCGAACTGCACCGCCCAGTGGCACAAAGCCAGCTCGCGAAAACCTTCAGGCGTCTGCGCGCCGGCTCGATGCGACCGCCCGTCAGGATTGCGGGAAAGCTTTGTTAAGAAAACGGCCGTTCTTTTGGATAAGCTCGCCGTCCACGTAAAGTTCGCCGCCGTGACGGAGGTCACAAACCATGTCCCAATGCAGGCCGCTGCGGTTCTTGTTACCGGTTTCCGAGTACCCGGCGCCGAGGGCAAGGTGGATCGTGCCGCCGATCTTTTCGTCGAATAACGTGTTTTTTGTGTAGCGTTTGACGTTGTAGTTGGTGCCGATCGCCGCTTCGCCGAGGTAACACGACCCGCTGTCCATCTTGATCATCGCGCGGAGAAAATCTTGTCCTTTCTCGGCTTCGGCTTTCGCGACTTTGCCGCGCTCGAACGTCAGCCGCGCGCCGTGCACCTCGCGTCCGCCGTGCACCGCCGGGAAGCTGAACTTCACATGGCCTTCCACGCTGTTTTCGACGGGACCGGTAAACACTTCGCCGTCGGGGAAATTGTACCGGCCGTCGCAGTTGATCCATTTGCGGCCTTTGCAGGAGTAACGAATATCGGTGTCCTCCGCGAGGACACGCACTTGACGCGCTTTGTTGAGGAAGTTGGTGAGCGCTTGTTGTTCTTTCGACACGCGTTTCCAGGCGGCCACCGGATCGCGTTCATCGAGGTGGCCCGCGCCGTAAACGAAATCTTCATATTCTTCCAGCGACATCTCCGCGTCCTGGGCGCTGGCCTGACAGGGCCATTGCGTTCCAACCCAGCGCAAGGCGCCGCTGGCGCTGCGATCCATGAAAATCTTGCTGAGCGGTTTGCGGGCGGCCGCCGCCGCGGCCAGACGTTTGGGATCGACGTTGGTGAGCGCCTTGGTGTTTTCGTCCGCCCAGATACCGAGCGAAGCGTCGATGCGCTGGATTTTATATTTGGCAAAGGGTGAAACCCAGCGGAGTTGCTCCTTGTTCGCTTCGGCGAAGAAGATTTCAGGAAGACCGTCGAGCGCGACATCGGCCACGACGAACGCCCCGCAACGCAGTGCGGCACGGTAGCATTCGCGAATCAAAGGCGCCGCGATCGCTTCGCCGTTGATGGAGACAACATCGCCGGGCTTGAGTTTCAAAGAATAGGTGGTGAGCAGACGTGCCAGTTTTTCGATCCGGGGGTCTTTCATGCGTTTCTTGTAGCTGAAGAGCGTGATGATTTCAAATCCTGCTTCAAATCGAGGAAGGCCAAAGCGCCTTGAAGCCAGAGAGTTGAGACGTTTTGCGCGGCATACGACGTGCTCCCGGGAGCACCCGCAGCAACAGCGGAGGATGAACCAAATTGTACTTACAGTATTACAATCTGCGTGAAGCGCCGTTCAGCATCACGCCCGACCCGCGTTTCTTGTTCTTCAGCAAGAAACATCAGGAAGCTTTCAACCATCTGCTGTTCGGCATTCACGAGCGCAAAGGATTCATCGAGCTGACCGGAGAAGTGGGCGCAGGTAAAACGACCGTCTGCCGCAAACTGCTGGAGGAACTCGGCCCGCGCTACAAAACCGCGTTGATTCTGAACCCGTGCTTGACCAGCTATCAGTTGCTGAAAACCATCACCTTGGAGTTTGGCGTGAAACCTCGCGGAATAGATCGCGTCGCGTATCTTCAGGCCCTCAATGAGTTTGTCTTGAGCGAAGTCCGCCAGGGCAACAACGTCGCGTTGATCATTGACGAGGCCCAGGATCTGACGGACGACCTACTCGAGCAGGTGCGTCTGCTGTCCAATCTCGAGACGGACCAACAGAAGCTGATGCAGATTGTATTGATGGGACAACCCGAGCTTCGCCAGAAACTCCAGCAGCCGGAGCTCCGTCAATTACGCCAGCGCATCACCGTCCGTTATCATCTTCAGCCGCTCGACCGGGCGGAGACCGCGGCCTACATCAACCACCGGCTCGCGTTGGCGGGGGCGAACGGGGCGCCCGCTTTCGATGAGGGCGCCGTCAAGTCGGTGTACGAATATTCCGACGGCATCCCACGATTGATTAACACGGTTTGTGACAAGACGCTGTTGGCGGGGTTCGTCATGCAGACCGGATCGATGACCAGGAAACTCGTGGAGATGGCGATCGAAGACCTTCAGGGAGTTGCCGCATGAGTTTGATCAACGAAGCTTTGAAACGCGCCCAGGACACTTCCTATCCGCCGGTCGCTCCGCCACCGATGGCGCCCAGCTACCAAAATGAAAGTCGAGCGGACAAATCGAAGAGCGGATTGATGGTGACAGTGGTCGTCGCGCTCGTGGCGGTAGTGGGTGTGGCCATGGTGGGCTTGCGCGTTGCCAAAGGCCTGCAGAAACTGAAGGACGGCTTTGCTTCTAGTGACGGCGCGACCGCCGATAACACGTCCCAGGGCGAAGAAATTACTCGTCCGTTGTCGCCGCAGCCGCCCACGATGGCGAAAGTGGAAACGCCTGCACCCGCTCCCGCACTTTCCATTCCGACCACCGCACAGAGTTCGTCAACTCCGTCTACAACGCAGAGTCCCGCAAGTCCGTCGCCAAGTTCGAAGGCTGCTGAAGACGAACTCGTGGGCCGCGTAATGGAGAAGATCAAGGCCGAACAAGCGGCCGAAGCTCCGAAACCGGCCGCGGAGCCACCCCAATTGGCTCTACAGGGAATCACACTTGCAGCGGACGGCAGCGAGGCGATGATCAATGGGATCAGTCTCCGCGAAGGTGAGGACATCGAAGGCGCAAAGGTCGTGAGCATCGAGCGCCGCGCCGTGCGGTTGCAGTTCGACGGACGCGAGATCGTCCTGCATCTGCCCTGACTACCGTTGAGTAAGCGGAATCGGCTTTAGAGTGCCTAACAAAAGCGATTTCGGTGTAGCCGCACCCTTTACGGGTGCGTCTTCCCCGCGCAGGCTGAAGCCTGCGACTACAGTTTTATTAGCGGCTCCTAGGCGTCAGTGCGCGATCTGCTGGTGCAGTTTCTCGTAAATCTCATCGAGCGCCTGCGGCACCACGTGGGTATCCGCCAGAACGGGCATGAAATTCGTATCTCCGTCCCAGCGCGGAACGATGTGGAGATGAATGTGATCAAGCACGCCCGCACCGGCGCAGCGGCCGAGATTGAAGCCGATGTTGAATCCATGAGGCTTGAGCGCTTTGGCCAGGAGCTGTTTACAGCGGCGGGTGAGTGTCATCATATCGGATAGCTCCTGCTCGGAAAGGTCGTCGAGTTCGCCGGTGTGCTTGTACGGAGCGATCATCAGGTGCCCGGCGGTGTAGGGAAACGTGTTGAGCAGCGCAAAGCAGTTGCGGTCCCGCAGAATGATGTGGTTCTTCGCGTCGTTGGACTCTTGTGATTTGCGGCAGAAGAAGCAGCCGGTTTCTTTCTCACCAAGTATGTAGCGAATCCGCCACGGCGCCCAGAGATGTTCCATGCAGCGGTTATAAAACCGCCCGCGAGACAAGTCAACGCGCGTCGCAGTGCTGGTAAAGTTTGGTCCAGAGTCGCTTTATGAACGTCGAGATCGCGGGCGTCGGCGGTCATAGACCGCCACTACAGTCCCGGGCTGCGCCGGTTGCTGGTAGATCGTGTTGCTCTGGAGTTGAGTTACGGGATGGTTTCGCGCGTGAGCTTCGTCAGGGTCTTCCACATGTTTTCGGAGTCGTCACAAGCGAGCAGGGCATTGCGAGCTTCGGTGGACTCGAACGTCCGAACGAGTCCGGAGAGCAGGCGCAGGTAGAACGCCGTGGCCGGCGTGGGGATGACGATAAAGAAGAAGATCTTGCTGAGATGCTCATCGAGCGAACCGAACTCGAGGCCGCGGGATTTCAGTCCGACGGCAAACGTCAGGCCGCCGCCTTCGACGTCGCGCACGTGAGGAAACGCCAACCCGTGTTCCATGGCGGTGCCCATGATTGCTTCGCGTCGCAACGCCAATTCCGTCACCGCGGCCGGGTCCTCGATAAACCCATTTTCGCCGAGCACTCTTGCCAATTCGCCGACGACTTCCTCGCGTGTGGTCGCAGCCAGTTTGGGCACCATCAGTTTGGAATCCGAAAAGCGCGCGATGCCGGTCTGAATCGGACGCTCAACCCTCTGCTTTTTGGGCTGGCGCACAACGGTGTCGGGGAAAAAAAGGAAACGTCCGCAATGCGGGCAGTTCTGTAGTTGCTCGCCGGCTTTGACCGCGTTGACGAGCGCCGGTGGCACCGCCAGCCCGCACCGGGAACAGCTCCCGTGCGCCAGCGGGATGACGGCCAGGGGGTAGCGCTTCTGGAGTCGGTCATACCGTTCCGATACTTCGGGGGGCAATTGCTGGCGAATTTCCGCAATGGATTTCTCCAATTGCGTCAGCGGCATCTTCGACTTCGATGCCTTCTGTTCTTCCATGGCGAAGTTCAGTTCTTGTAGCTGAATCAACTGATTGAGAATGCTCTTCATTAAGGGTCCTGACGTGGTCTCGACTGGCACAATCCGACTCTAAACTTTTTTCGCAAAACGGCCAATCAAAAAATGTGTCTGCGGGAACGAAACATACGAATCCGTTTGCCCACAGCCGACAACGTTGTAGAATAGAATAGTTCGTATGCCTGTTCAACAGACACATTTTGGCAGCCTGATTCTCGGGCTCGCTCCGCAAATCGTAGGAACTGTCTCGCAAGCAGATACGCTGACGCGTTTGGCCGTGGGCGTGGAGCGCGTTTGCGATATTGTGGAGATCCGCCTCGATCTCATCGGCTCGACGGACCCGGCCTGGCTGGATCACGCGAAGAGAATCGAGGCACAAGGTTTCCCCGTCGTCGTGACGATTCGGACGGAAGGCGAAGGTGGTCAATGGACGCAGGCTGATGCCGCCCGCCGATCCCTGTTCGAGACGGTACTGAAAAATCTGTCGGCTGCCGATATCGAATTGCGCAGCCCGTTGTTGTCGGAAATTTCGGCATTGGCGCGCCAACACAAGCGCGCCCTGATCGTCTCCTTTCATGATTTCACCAGGACACCCCCGATCAACGAGCTCCGGCAAATCGCGTGGAAGGCGGCGACGCACGGCACGGTCGTCAAGATTGCCACGTTCACGCAAACCGAGGCTGACCTGGCCGCTTTACGTGAATTGCTCCTGGAGAAATCGCCGGCTTCCTTGTGCGTGCTGGGGATGGGACCGCTAGGGCCCCGCACGCGCCTGGAGTTTCCCAAGTTCGGTTCCTGTCTCAGTTATGGCTACCTGGATATGCCGGTCGCGCCGGGTCAGGTCTCCGCCCGCGAATTGTGGCAGCAGTTGCATCGAAAATAACCCGCCGCGACAAACGCCGTCTAACCGCAACGCCTTGCTCCCGGAAAACGGAATCTGTTACAGTGCCGGGCAATGAAGAATCTGGTTCTTGTCGGATTCATGGGGAGTGGCAAGTCGAGCGCCGGGCGATTGGCCGCGAAACGGCTCAGGATGACCTTTGTCGATATGGACGACCTGATCGAAAAGCGTCACGGTCAGACGATTTCGCAAATCTTCGCGAAGAAAGGTGAAGCGTTCTTCCGTCATCACGAACGGGCACTGGTCCGCGAACTGTCGGCCGGCCAGGACTGCGTCATCGCCACTGGAGGCGGCGTCGTGCTTGACCCAAATAATCTTCGAGACTTAAGCCGCACCGGAGTCGTGATCTGTTGCTGGGTGGATGCACGCGTCGCCCATGAACGCACCAAACACACGAAATATCGACCATTGCTGGAAAGCACGGCCGACCGGTTGAAACAGATCGAAACATTGCTGCGGCAGCGCGAATCTTTATACAAAGCCATCCCGAATCGGATCGATACATCGGCGATGACCGTGGAGCAGCAGGCCGACGAAATCGTCCGTGTCTACCGCGGAAAGACGCAGGCGGGTAGATGAAACATGAACGAGACGGAATGCGCGGCAGCAGTTAAACGCCACGCTCGCGCTCTCGGCTTCGACCTCGTCGGCATCACGACCGCCCAGCCACCTCAGCACGCGAAGGAATTTCAGGATTGGTTGGCGAAGAGGTTCCACGGCGAAATGGCCTACATGGCTAGGAATGCGCCGAAACGGATCGAGCCACTGAGAATTCTCTCTGATGCGCGCTCGATCGTCGTAGTCGGGATGAATTATCACCTGGAGGCCGTTGTTCCCAGCGGCGACAGTGCGCGCTCAGCCGCTGGGACGGCGGCCACTACACCTCGGAATCGCATCGCCCGTTACGCCTGGGGCGACGGGGATTACCACGAGGTGATGGGAGAACGACTGAAACAACTTTCCGACTTCATTCGCTCTCTGCCAGTCTCAGGCACTCAGGCACACAACTGCTCCCACACGGAAGCCATCTGGTACGTCGATACGGGACCCATTCTCGAACGCGATCTGGCGCAGCGGGCCGGCGTTGGATTCATCGGGAAACACACCAATCTCATCAGCCGTCGATTCGGCAACTGGATATTTCTTGGCGCCGTGCTTACGAATCTGCAACTCGCGCTCGATCCACCCGAACGCGAATACTGCGGCACCTGCCGACGTTGTATCGATGCATGCCCGACGCGAGCCATTGTCGCACCGTACCAACTCGACGCGCGCTTGTGCATCAGCTATCTGACGATCGAGTTGAAGGGCGCAATACCGGTTGATTTGAGATCAGTGATCGGTGATCGGATATTCGGCTGTGACGATTGCTTGGAAGTATGTCCGTGGAATCGATTCGCTCGTGAATCGCCAGTGAAAGAATTCCAACGCCGCGAGTTGCCGCCGCTCACCGAATTCTTGTCGTGGGACAAAGCGAAATTCAAAGCGTTCTTTCGCGGCACGCCGATTTATCGAATTAAGCGCCGCGGCTTTCTCCGCAACGTTTGCGTTGCCCTCGGAAATATCGGCGACAAATCCGCCGTGCCACCGTTGCAGCGCGCGCTTGACGACCCCGAGCCTCTGGTGCGAGAACATGCCGCGTGGGCGATTGAGCAGATTCGCTCGCGAATGGATCGGAAACGCAATCAGTAAATCGTCCTCAGTCCATAAGTTTTTTCTGTTTCTACGAGACTTCCGCGAGAATCGACTCCGATTGCCTAAGCGCCTTTGGCAAGCCGATGATCTCGGCGCTGATGATGATGTTCCGAATGTTCTGGCGATCGCGCAACGCTTCGGTCCATTGCGCCGCGCGTGAAGGCGTCGACGGTCTCGCCAAGACCTCTGCCATCGTCGGCATGGTTGCCGTCAAAGCGGTCGTCGGCACGGGTGCCGGAGGCGGAGCGGGCGCCTCCTGAATGGGTGGGGGAGCAACGGGTGGCGGCGCCGTTGCCTGTGGTTCACCGCTCAACTGTTCAATGAAACGTCGAATCTGTTCGGGATCGACCTTCCAATTCCCACGCGCCGTCGGCGATCCGACGGGTGGCGTGGTTGTTCGCGAAGGGATTCTTTGTGCGGACTGATTCATTCGCGGCGTCGGCACTTTCATCCGACGCGTCCTGACCACGGTTGTTCGCGGCGGCCCCATAGACTTCCCTGATTGCGATCGTGGATCCACGGACGGCGGCTTCGGCTTGGACGTGTCCTTATTGGCCTGTTGCCGGAGTTTGTTCCAGCCTTTGGCGACGACAAAGAGCACGGCCACGATCAGCCAGACGATTGTGTCGATGTCAGCGGTTTTCACGATACTAGCTGGCCGGTCCGGTCTTGCCGACGTCCTCCCCGGAAATCGACTGACGCATCCGGGTGTCGGACTGGATATTCATCATCCGGTAATAGTCCATCACGCCGAGATGGCCGCTGCGGAACGCATCGGCCATGGCCATCGGAACCTGAGCCTCAGCCTCGACCACCTTCGCCCGCATCTCCTGCGTCTTGGCTTTCATTTCCTGTTCGGCGGCCACGGCGATGGCGCGGCGGGTCTCGGCGTTGGCAATGGCCATCTGTTTGTTGGCTTCGGCTTGCTCGGCTTGGAGGCGCGCGCCGATATTGTCGCCGACGTCCACGTCTGCGATGTCGATGGACATGATGCCGAACGCGGTGCTGGCGTCGAGACCCTTTTCGAGAACCCGCTTGGAAATCGTATCGGGGTTTTCCAGGACGTCCTTGTACGTGTCGGCCGAGCCGATGGCGGTGACGATGCCTTCACCGACGCGGGCGATGATGGTTTCCTCCGTCGCGCCGCCGACAAACCGGTCGAGGTGCGTGCGCACGGTAACGCGGGCTTTGACCTGAAGTTGGATGCCGTCCTTGGCCACGGCGGTGATGAGCTGCTTGCCGCTGGCCGGATTGGGACAATCGATGACTTTGGGATTCACCGAGGTCATCACGGCCTCAAACACGCTTTTGCCGCTCTGGTGCGTGGCGAGATCGATGGCGGCGGCTTGGTTGAAGCCCAGATTGAGGTTGGCTTTTTCTGCGGCGATCAGGGCGCGGACCACCTGGTTCACATCGCCGCCGGCGAGATAATGTGCTTCAAGTTGATCGGTCGTGAGTGGCAACCCGGCCTTTACGGCGGTAATGCGGCTTTGCACGACCAAGCCGATAGGCACGCGCCGCAACTTCATGCTCAGCAGCGTCAGGAACGACACCGGTGCGCCGGTCATGCGGGCTTGAATCCAAATGTTGATAAACGAGATGATCACGAAAAAGATGATCAGCGCTACGACCCCGCCAACGAGTAATAACGCCATCAGAACGAGTTCGCCAATTTGCATGAGTCTGCCTCCTTTTACCCCGAAAGCTTTCGGGGTTAGCCGGTTTTCCTTACCACGAGTCTGTTTTCATGTACCGCGACAACTTTGATCAGGCTGCCACTTTCTATTACGCCCGATTCTGCCTCCACGTCGAGCCGTTTTCCGTCGATCAGCGCCATGCCCGCCGGCCGCAACACCGTCTGCGCGACCCCTGCGCGCCCAATCCATTCCTCCTGTCGTTTCGACGTCTGGGTGCGGAGTCCAGTCTGGGTTTCGCCAAGAATCATGCGTCGGCCCATCGCCGTTTTCGGAAACAGCTTGATGGACGCATACCCGACACCGAACCCGAGCACCAACTCTACCGGAAACAGCAGAAGCATTGCATCTAAACCGTACCATCGGTGCGCGAGAGCCAGCGACACCAGCATCAGCACGATGCCCACGCTCCCCAACACGAAGCCGGGCAGATAAAAATCGATCGCAATCAGCACCAGTCCTGAAACAATCAAAATGACGATGGTCATCCAGTTCATGGCGTGTTCAGGCGACGCGTTTCACGACGACGCGGCTGCCTTGCACTTCGGTGATGGTGATCGCCGCGCCTTTCTGAATCAAGTCGCCTTCCGTGACGACATCGATGAGTTGTTCGCCAAATCGGCCTTTGCCAGACGGTCGCAGATTGGTCTCCGCGACGCCGGTGGTGCCGAGCAATGATTTGGCCTCTCCACGACTGGCGGTATAACCTTCCGCCGCGCTGGTAGCTGCGGACAGTTCCATCCTTTTGAAGAGAGTGCTCTTGGGCAGGTAACGCGCCAGCGCCAGCCCGGCGATCACCGAGCCAAGCACGCTTCCCAAAACTTTCAGAACGGGGATTTCCAGCCGGGGCCAGCCGGGCCAGGTTGGCTCGCCGGGAAACCGACCGGTCATGGCCAGTACCAGGGCCGTCAGCACAGCGATGGTTCCCAAGGCAGCCGAAACGAAATGACCGGGAAACAGGAAAAACTCCACTGCGAGCAGCGCCAGGCCGAGAACGAACAACCCGACTTCCTCCCAACCCGCCAATCCGGCGAGAAAATAGCCGAGGAAATAAACGCCGAAGCAAATGGCGGCAACCAAGCCGGGCAACGAAATTCCGGGATGTGAAAGTTCAATGTACAACGCCAAAAAACCGACCAATATCAACAAGGGCGAAATCGTCGTAATCCAGCGCGCCAGTTGCTCAAAGCCGGTCGGCGAGACGGTGAACACTGTCGCGCCGCTGAGGTCGACTCTTTGCAGCAGCTCATCCAGGGACTTTACGGTGCCTGCCGATAGCAACGGTTTCGGTGGCTTTCCATATTCGTGAGCCGCCTCCTCGTTCGTCAAGGTGAGCAATTTGCCTTTGGGCGTGATCTCTTTGCCGTCGATCTTCAGCCCTTCGGAGGCATCGACCATCGCCTCGAAAACTTCGGGGTTATGACCTTTCTCCTGCGCGGTGGCGCGGATCAGCGCCCGCATAGCGGAGGTGAGTTTTTCCTCGTAACTCTTCGGCAATTCCTGAACGCCCGCACCCGGCGCCAACACGATCGGCGTTGCCGCACCGATGACACTTCCGGGAGCCATGAAGATTTTATCAGTCGATGCCGAAATGTATGCGCCGGCCGAGTACGCTTTGTCATTTACAAACGTGTACGTCTTCATCGGCGCGTTCTCCATCAGCCGAATGATCTCCTCGGTGACGTCGACGCGTCCCCCGTTCGTGTCCAAATCCAGCACCACGGCGGCAACGCGCTTTTCGGCTGCCTCGCGCAAGCCGCGGCGAACGAGGTACAACGTATTGCGGGTGATATCCTCGTCGACGGTGATCACGCACACGGATTTCTCAGTAGCGGCGCGAGAGGCCGCGGGCGCGAGAAACATGGCTACAGAGAGCAACCAAGTGGGCGTCGAAATGGCGAAAGCGCGCTTCATAAATGCCGAGCATAGCGCGAACAGTTGCAGTTGCAAGCTGATTGGAGGCGCCGTGGCGTGCCGCTTATTGCGAGGGGCTGTCGGTGATTTCCTTCACGCGCAGACTGCGGAAATCGAGAGGTCGGCCTTCGGCTTGAATGCCAATATATCCGTGGTCGGCATCGAGCTTGTCGAATTCCCAAGCGCGTTTGCCGTTGACGTCGAGCGTAAGCCTTCTTCCCTGTGCCATGATGCGAAACCTGACCCATTCGTTCGCGGGAAACGGTGGCGTCGTTGCAGGCAACACCTCGGTCTTTCCTCGCAGAATCTGGCCGAGCGCACTTTGCTTGAGGTTCACCTGCCAAGCGCCGGTGGGATGCGGTTTGCCTTCGAGTCCGGCGCGGACGAAAATGCCACTGTTGTAGTTCGTTTCCAGTCCGCGCCATTCCACCTCGAACACGAAATTGGTGTACGCTCTTTCTGTCCGCAGCCAACCGGTGCTCTTGTCGAGATGGATGATGCCATTGGTGACGGTGAACGCGGCATCATTCATGATCACCCAGCCGGTCAAGTCCTTGCCATCGAACAGCGGCTTCCAATCATCCTGGGTGGCGTTGGAACTGAAAACAAGCGATACCAAGCAAATGGTGCTCAGCAGGGGCAGAGGAGAAATCCTCATAATGCGAGATGAGACTAGCGAGCGACGTTGCGGCGGTCAACATCGATTGTAGCGGCGGTCTGTGAGCGTCGAGCCGTTACTTTTGCGTGTGATGTCGGCGGTCGCAAACGGCCGCTACAGGTTTCGCATTGGAGTTTGCAGCGGCGCACCGGTATAGTCCGTACCGATGGAACGACGGGAACTTCTCAAGCTTGCCGAGTACATGTTGCGCTTGCCGACTGCGCCGTATCACGAGCACGCGGTGCGGGAGTTCGTGATCCAGTACTGTCGCCAACTCGGCTTGCACGTCGGAGAGGATCGGGCCGGGAATGTGGTTGTGAAGCATGAACGACCGCAAGCGGGACGCTCGCGCCACCGGGAAACAGCTCAGCCACCACTGGTGTTTGTCGCGCACATGGATCACCCCGGTTTTGAAATGCTCCGCGGACACCGTGCGGAGTTTCTCGGCGGCGTCCCGAGGGAGATGTTTGCGCGGGGCGTTGGGGTGCGGATGTTTGGTCGCGACGGAATCTGTCCGATGGAGATCAGGCGCTTTATCGGTTCCGCTTGGCCGAAACGCAAATTGGTCGATTTGAAAGCCGCAGGTGGAGGTGCTCGCGCCACCAGGAAACTGCGTAAAGGTGATTTCGGCATGTGGAATTTACCAGCGTTTCGCGTGGTTGGCGACCGATTGCACGCGGCGGCGATTGACGACGTGCTCGGAAGCGTTGTCATGCTGGCGACGTTGACCGAAGTTTTGCGACGCCGTCTGCGGACGCACGTGTGGTGCGCGTTCACGCGGGCGGAGGAAGTCGGGTTTCAGGGGGCGCTGGCGTTGGTTCGGGCGAACAAGATTCCGAAGACGGCGGTGGTGATATCCATCGAGATGAGCAAGCAACGTCCCTGGGCGCGCATCGGGGATGGTCCGGTGGTGAGGGTAGGGGACCGATCAAGCATTTTCAATCCCGGTACAACAGCCTTCTTGCTACGCGCAGCGGCACGTTGCCGGGAACGTCAACCGCAATTCCTAGTACAGCGTTGCTTGATGGATGGAGGCAGTTGCGAGGCGACGGCCTTTGCGGGATGCGGGTATCGCACGGGCGGGTTATGTCTGCCGCTGGGGAATTACCACAACATCGGGAAGCGGCGGAGACCGCAAGCTGAGTATGTCAGCATCCGCGACCTGGAACAGTTGCTGAACCTGGCCGTTACCGCTTGCGCCGAATGGCGGACCCTTCCCGCGACGAACGCTATTCTCAAGAAACGCCTATTGGCACTGGCAAAAAGCGTTCCGCGACCACTCTGAAGCATGCCCGCTCTTTGGGTGGCGGCTCCTACCAGTGCTAGGTTTTGCAACCTAGGCGAGAATCGGTTACCTAGCCAATAGCCTCCGGTTGGCGTTTCCGCTATCGTTGCGGCGTTCGATGATGGCAATGATTACTACAGGTAACAATTTCGCAACGGCAGCGTGGACGGTTGTCCGTGCGCTTCTCCAACAAGTAGCGCAGGCACCCTCGCCTACTCGCACGCTACCCTCACCAAAACACGGACAATCCTCGCGCTGCCGTTGCGATTTCTGAAATTCGTTGCCGCGTTGTCTCCAAGCTGTTCCAGAACCTCTTCCAGTACGGGCGACTTCCTCTTTGACACTGGCCTGCGCGCATGGCAGATTCGCCGGCGCGCAAGGGTGAGCCGGTAGCTCAGCTGGTAGAGCAACGGCCTTTTAAGCCGTGGGTCCTGGGTTCGAATCCCAGCCGGCTCACCATTTTCCCCGGCCTGAAAAAGCGAAAGGCGGGAAGCTTGCCACGTTTCACGTGGTGCTGTCCCGCCTTTCGGAATTAGAAACGCCTTTGAACCGATGTGTCCGCGTGGCGAACAGGGAAACGGTCTGTGTTAGGGACGGCTGGCCCAGCCGTCCGCAATTCGGTAGCAACAGCGGCGCGCCCAGCCGCACTCCTACCACATCACAAGGTCAACCTCACCTTCGGCTTTAGAGTTCGAGTCGAAGAGAGCCGTTTGAGTAAATGTGGGGCATGAATGCTTTTCGATGCGCAGTTTCTTCCGAGGAAATGCGCGTTCCAAAGCCTCAAAGGTCGATTCGCGAGTGAATTTTCGAGCATCGGTTCGCACGTACACCACTGCTTCACGTCCGAGGATTGGCTTTGAGCGATCGAAGACTGTTTGCAGCATCGCAACATATTCGTCTTTGTTATCAAACTTCCGCTTGCATTGCTGGCGGAGACTGCGTGGTTGCGCAGGACCGCCGAGCAACCAAAGTCTTAGCCATTGATCATAGAAGCAGTTCGTCACGCCGAGGTAGCCATGCTCGTCAGCGGATGCTGGAGCGCGGGGCGACCGAAGCCGAAATTATCGCCACGGTGGAGCAGGACGAACGATTCCCGGCGAAATTCGGGCGCACCGGGTTTCGACGGAATTTCATTTTCAAGGGAAAGTGGCGCAGTCGGTTCTATCGCGCCAAGCAAGTTGAGGTGATCGCCGTGCCAGAGAATGGTTGGCTGGCCTCACCGTTGTTGTAAAGTACTTCTGATTCCGAGGAAAGAGACGATGAAACTTACCTGCGACCCGCGTCACAATATCGCGTACCTGCGTCTCCACGAGAAAACCGGCGCGGTGGAAACGATCCATGTCAGCGACGAGGTAAATGTGGACATTGCCCCCGATGGCACGGTCTATGGCGTAGAACTGCTGAACGCGAATGAACAACTGCGGGGTGAAGATCATGGGAAGTTGGTAGTGGTCAACGAGGCGCGCCATGACCGTGCAGAACTACCATTGGATGTGAGAAACCCGCCCGCGGTTGTTCGCGAGAAGCCGAAGAAGAAATACGGCAAGTAATTTTATCCGTGCCGTAGGCGGGCGCCGTGCGAACAGCTTGCGTCCTTTGAGGCGGGCTTCTAAAATCCTGCGCATGGCCGCGATTCTCTCACCACGCCAATTGCTCGCGGAGCACTTTGGGTTCCGTGAGTTTCTGGAAGAACAGGAGAACGTCATCGGCGCGATTTTGGAGGGACAGGATGTGCTGGTAATCATGCCGACGGGCGCTGGAAAATCGCTGTGCTATCAATTGCCGGCGCTAGCGCTGGAGGGAATTACCGTCGTCGTGTCGCCCTTGATCGCCCTGATGAAGGATCAGGTCGATTCGTTGCAGGAGAAGAAGATTCCCGCCACGTTCATTAACTCGTCGTTGAGCCAGTCCGACATGGACGAACGGATCCGCGCGATGGTGAAAGGGCAGTATCGGCTGGTGTACATCGCGCCAGAGCGGTTCAAGAGCGAACGATTCGTGCAGGCGCTGGCGCCGTTGTCGATTGCGTTGTTTGCGGTGGATGAGGCGCACTGCATCTCGCAGTGGGGACACGATTTTCGTCCCGATTATCTGCGATTGAAATGGGTGCTGAAGGATTTGGGACAGCCGCAGGTGGTGGCGTTGACGGCGACGGCAACGCCCGAGGTGCGCGAGGACATTGTCGAACAGTTGGGGCTGGGCAAATTCGGTCGGCAACCACCACGCGTGTTCGTGTCGGGATTCGCCCGGCATAATCTGACATTGGGTGTGACCTCGACAAAGGGGAAGGTGGAGAAGCTGGCGCGCGTCGAAGATCTGATCGGGGAGTTAAAAACCGGCATCGTGTACTGCGCGACACGCAAGAACGTTGAGAAGGTGGCCGCGCATCTCAAGGAGCAGCGAATTCCCTGCATTGCCTATCACGCCGGATTGACCGACGAACAGCGCACGCGGGCGCAAACGAAGTTTATGGAGGCCGGTTGCGGAATAGCGGTCGCGACAAATGCTTTCGGGATGGGAATTGACCGGGCCGATTTGCGGTTTGTCATTCATTACGACATTCCCGGCAGCATCGAGGCGTACTATCAGGAAGCGGGACGGGCCGGACGTGACGGCGAGCCGTCACGCTGCGAGGTGTTGTACAACTACGCCGACGTGCGGACCCAGGAGTTTTTTATCGAAGGCGCCAACCCTTCGCGCGAGGTGATCGCCCATCTCTATCACGCGTTGCGCCGGCTCGGCTCGCGCGGGCCGGTTGAAATGCCGATCGCGCAGATCGCGGAATTGGTGCCTGCCGCGAAGAATGAGATGGCGGTGGGATCGGCCTTGTATCTGTTGGAGCGAGCGGGTTTTATCAGTCGCGAGTACCGGCAAGGCTCGCGTACGTACACGACGCGGCTCTTGGAACCGATCAAACCGTTGGACGAACTGCCGATCGACTTCGAGAGGCTCGACAAGAAGCGCGCACGCGATTTTGCGAGGCTCCAGCGCATGATCGCGTACGCGGATCATCAGGGCTGCCGCCATCATTTCATCCTGAAATATTTCGGCGACATGGAGACGGGCGAAGGCTGCACGGTTTGTGACAATTGCCTGTCAAAAACCGCTGCTGCGGCGCGACTCCCGACCGAGGAAGAGACGGTCGTGATCCAGAAGACGTTGAGTTGCGTGGCTCGCGTGAATGGTCGTTTTGGGCGCGGCCGCATCGCGCAATGTCTGGTCGGGTCGCGGTCGAAGGAGGTGCTCGACGCGCGGTTGGATCGGCTGAGCACCTATGGGTTGTTGAAGGATCTGGGCGAGGATTATGTGTGGAGTCTCCTGAATGCATTGATTCGCGCAGACTGCATCGCGGTAAGCAGCGGGCAATACCCGACATTGTCGCTGACACAACTGGGCGGAAGCGTGATGCGACGAGAGCAGAAGATTCCGATGGTAATGCCGGAGATGAAAATGGGACGCCCGGTCGAACGGCGTGCGCGGTCAGGAGGCCGACGCACAACGGAGCCCGGTCGCGCTCGGAAGGGCGCTCCCACGAAGCTGGAAGACGTTGCTGAGTACGACGAGAAGTTGTTCGACGCGTTGCGGGCGTGGCGACTGGAGAAGGCGAGGGCGTTGGGTGGTGTGCCCGCCTACATTGTTTATCCCGACCGCACCTTGCAGGAATTGGCGCGGCGGAAACCTCAAACGGAGGCGGAATTGCTGGAAGTAAAGGGCATTGGCTCTGCCAAAGCACGGCAGTTCGGCGGGGAGACGTTGGCCGTGGTGCGGAAGTTTGGCCGATAGTAGGGGGATGTTGGCAGCGGAGTTGGTATCCGAGATTCCAGATGTTCCGGGCCGTCTGGGCATCCGCGGCAGCGTCCAATGACAGCGTTTGTGCGGCGTGCACATTCATCATTGCTTCCGGCGCTCTCTAGGTGCTTCCCCTAGGCAAGATTCAGTTTTTCCCCGAATGGAATCTCTCGGCCTGCAGGTTTAGGCTTGGACGAGTTGGTTCGGAAGAGGGGGATATGATTGCACCCAAAAGGACAGAGAGTATGGCCGTTCAGGATTACCCGAGCGAAGAACAAATCCGCGCTCGCGCTTACGAGATTTATCTGCAACGTGGAAGTCGACCCAACCGCGAGATGGACGATTGGTTACAGGCGGAATACGAGTTGATGCAATTGCCCATTCGCAAACTTGCTGAGATGCATCCTCCGGAACAAAAAAAGACAGGAGTGCGCCGACCGGCGCTGGTCAGTCTCATTCAAACCGCGTTGCTTTTTGGCACCGAAGCGCTTCCGCACTTGCACCACTAACCTGCAAAGCTTCAGTTGAAAGGAAAGGAAACACCATGGCGACAAGATTGTACGTAGGAAATCTGGCTTATAACACGACCGAAGGAGAACTGTTGGATTTGTTCAAACAGGCCGGCAATGTTGTCAGTTGCGACCTGATCGTCGACAGGAATACCGAGCGTTCCAAGGGGTTTGCGTTTGTGGAAATGGGCTCCGAGGAGGACGCCGGCCAGGCGATCTCGCAGCTCAATGGCAAAGAATTGGGTGGGCGGACCTTGACGGTGAATGAAGCCCGTCCCCGTCCGGAACGTCCGCGTAGCTTTGCCGAGGCCGGGGTTGGTAGTCGCCGAGACGACAAGAGAACTCGGCGGTACTGAATCGGCTTGTTCTCTTGGCGCGCCCCGACGTGGGCGAATGTTTTTTCGCAGCGGCAGCGTGGACTACCACTCGTGCTCTTTGGAGTCGGGATCCTCAACCTGATTCCAAAAACCTAGCTTGGGGCACGGGTCAGGACACACTGCTGCTGCGACCTTATGGCAGTATTTGTTTTGTGGGAATTCGTGTGTCATAGTTCCGCGTGTCGCAGAGAAGTTGAGGAGCGGAGATTTGGAGCGGTGGCAGGGGATGATCGGAATGGCTGGTGGCGATGGCGCAGATATTTCATCCGAGCACAAATACAATCTCACGAGTAAGTCTTTTTGGGGCACTTTTCTTCCTGGCGTTCTTGGCCTGGGTTGTCGGTGCGGTCTATCGCTCTCCGTACGTCACCCGGCAATATGCCCCGATCGAGCAGCCGGTGCCGTTCAGCCACAAACATCACGTGACCGATGATGGGATTGATTGCCGGTATTGTCACACTTCGGTCGAAACCTCTTCCTTTGCCGGCATCCCACCGACCAAGACGTGCATGAACTGTCATTCCATCATTTGGCGCGATGCACCCATCCTGCAGCCGGTGCGCGATAGTTATCGGACAGGCGAGCCGATCAAATGGGAGCGAGTCGATTTTGTGCCGGAATTCGTGTTCTTCAACCACAGCATCCACATTCATAAAGGCGTGGGCTGCACCACCTGTCACGGTCCGGTGGGCGACATGCCTCTGACCTGGCAGGCAACTTCGATGCACATGCGCTGGTGTGTCGATTGTCATCGGCAGCCCGCGGAGCAACTCCGGCCACGCTCGGAAGTTTTCAACGTGAACTGGCAGCCGCCACCGAACCAGGCCGAATGGGGTGAGCAACTCATGAAAGACTACAACGTGAAAAGCTTGATTGACTGTTACACGTGCCACCGATGAACTCCGGCAAACAATACTGGCGGAGTTTGGAAGAACGGGCGCAGTCGAAGGAATTTCAGGAATGGGTGCACCGCGAGTTTCCGGTCGATGCTTCGATTTGGGAGGACGAAGTCAGCCGCCGGCAATTCCTGAAGATGATGGGCGCTTCGCTCGCGCTGGCCGGATTGACCGCCTGCCAGATGCCGCAGGAAAAAATCGTCCCGTACGTCAAACAGCCCGAAGAAATCATTCCCGGCAAGCCGCTCTTTTTCGCGACCGCGATGCCGCTCAGCGGTTACGCGATGGGATTGTTGGTCTGGAGCTACGAAGGACGCCCGACCAAAATCGAGGGCAATCCCGAACACCCGGCCAGCCTCGGCGCTACCGACGCTCTGGCGCAGGGCTCGGTCTTGCAGCTCTACGATCCCGACCGTGCGCAGGCGGTCACCGAAGCCGGCGAGATCAGCGATTGGCCATCCTTTTTCAACGACCTCGACGCGGCGATGGCCGATCAGCGCATCAAGAACGGCGCGGGCCTGCGCATCCTGACCGGGACGGTTACTTCGCCGACGCTGAGCCGGCAGATCGAAGCGATTCTCAGAAAATTCCCAGCGGCGCGATGGCATCAATACGAGCCGGTGAATCGCGACAACATCCGCGCCGGCTCGCAAATGGCTTTCGGCGAAATTGTCGAGCCCGTTTACCGCGTCGACAAAGCCGACGTGATCCTGTCGCTAGACGCCGATTTCCTCATGGAAGGTCCCGGACGGATTCGCTACGCCCGAGATTTTGCCAACCGCCGGCGCGTGCGCAACGGGCAGACGGCGATGAACCGGCTCTACGCAGTTGAATCGACGCCCACCAACACCGGGGCCGTGGCCGACCATCGATTTTCGGTTCGCGCGGACGAAATTGAGGGAATTGTCCACGAATTGTCGGGCGGTTCTCCGACACGTTCCTGGGTCGGACCGGTGCTGCGCGATCTGGAAGCGCACCGCGGGTCAAGTCTCGTGGTCCCCGGCGATCAGCAACCGCCGGTGGTTCATGCGTTGGTCCACGCCTTGAATCACGCGCTCGGCAACGTGGGCCACACCATCATCTACAACCAGCCCGTGGAGGCGCGACCGACCGATCAAACGGAGTCGTTGCGGGAATTGGTGAACGAAATGCGGGGGAGCAAAGTGGACTTACTGGTGATTCTCGGAGGCAATCCCGCTTACGATGCGCCCGCGGATATCCCATTTGCCGAGGCGATGACGAAGGTGAACCTGCGCATTCATCTCGGATTGTATCAGGATGAAACGTCATGGCTATGCCATTGGCACGCGCCGGAAACGCATTTTCTGGAAACCTGGAGCGATGCGCGGGCTTTCGACGGCACAGCCACGATCATGCAGCCACTCATCGCGCCGTTGTACGAGGGCAAGTCGGTGCACGAGTTTCTGGCCGCGATGCTTGACCAGCCCGGCCGAAAGAGCCACGACATCGTCCGCGAAACGTGGAAGCTCGATGATAACCGTTGGCATGCGGCGTTGCACGATGGCGTTGTGCCGGATACGAAATCCCGACAAAAGAATGTGACGCTGCGAAAATTCAGTGCGCCATCCAGTCCTTCCCATTCCGGCACGGAAATCATCTTTCGTCACGATCCCGGGACTTACGACGGGCAGTTCGCCAACGTGGGCTGGCTACAAGAGTGGCCCAAACCATTGACGCGGCTGACGTGGGATAACGCGGCTTGGATCAGCCCGGTCACCGCGCATCGGATGGGCGTGGAGAACGGTGACGTGGTGGAACTGAAGTATCAAGGGCGAAGCCTTGAGGCGCCCGTGTGGATCGTACCGGGGCAGCGCGACGACGCGGTCACTGTGCACCTGGGTTACGGGCGGACAAAGTCTGGGCGCGTCGGTACGGGGGCCGGGTTCAACGCCTACACGTTGCGCACGGCTGACGCCCCCTGGTTCGGTGGCGGGTTGGAGATTCGCAAAACCGGCAAGCATTATCCGCTGTCCACGGTCCAGCATCACCAGAACATGGAAGGGCGCGATCTGGTACGGGTGGCGCCGATTGAGGAGTTCATCCGCAATCCGTCGTTCGCGCACAATGAGGTCGATCAGCCGTCATTGTATCCTGGCTACGCATACACCGATTACAAGTGGGGCATGTCGATTGATTTGACGGCGTGCATTGGTTGCGGCGCGTGCGTGGTGGCCTGCCAGGCGGAGAACAACATCGCAGTCGTGGGCAAGGAGCAGGTGGCGAAGGGCCGGCACATGCACTGGATTCGGATCGACCGTTATTATGAAGGATCTCTCGAGTCGCCGGACACGTTTTTCGAGCCGGTGCCCTGTATGCATTGCGAAAATGCGCCGTGCGAATTGGTCTGCCCGGTCGGCGCCACGGTGCACACCGACGATGGTTTGAACGCCATGATTTACAACCGTTGCATTGGGACCCGGTACTGTTCCAACAACTGCCCGTACAAAGTGCGCCGCTTCAATTTCCTGCAATTCTCCGACATCAAGACGCCGAGCCGGAAGCTGCAGTACAACCCAAACGTCACGGTGCGCAACCGCGGTGTCATGGAGAAATGCACCTACTGCATCCAGCGCATTGAATCGGCGAAAATTACCGCGGAGCTGCAGGACCGCCGGGTGCACGATGGCGAGATCGTTCCCGCGTGCGCGCAAGCGTGTCCGACGCGGGCGATTGTGTTTGGCGACATCAACGACAAGGCCAGCGAGGTGCGCCAACTCAAGGCCCAGCCGCACGATTACGGTCTGCTGGTGGAGTTGAACACCCGTCCGCGCACGACTTATCTGGCGCGGATTCGCAATCCCAATCCGGAGATGAAAACCTGATGCCCTCGATGCCTCCTCCAGCAGAAGAACCGGTCGTCGGGCCGGGATACACGTACGCGTCGGTCACCGAGAAGATCAGCGCGATCGTCCTCACGCGGCGCACCCCGCGGTTTTGGTGGGCCGCCTTCAGCACGGCGTTTCTGTTCTTCCTGCTGTTGCAGGTGGCCATCGGCTATCTGTTTTACAAGGGCGTCGGCATCTGGGGGATCAACATCCCGGTCGCGTGGGGGTTTGCGATCGTCAATTTCGTCTGGTGGATCGGGATTGGTCATGCTGGTACGCTGATCTCGGCGTTTCTGTTGTTGATGCGGCAGGAGTGGCGAACGTCGATCAATCGATTTGCCGAGGCGATGACACTATTCGCGGTGGCTTGCGCGGGCCTGTTCCCGCTGCTCCACCTGGGCCGGCCCTGGGTGTTTTACTTTTTGCTTCCTTATCCTGACACCATGCGATTATGGCCGCAGTGGCGCAGTCCGTTGGTGTGGGACGTGTTCGCCGTTTCGACATACGCGACGGTCTCGTTCCTGTTCTGGTACGTTGGTCTGATTCCCGATCTGGGCAGTATGCGCGACCGGGCCCGCAACCGGTTCGCGCGCGCGCTGTACGGCATGTTGGCCATGGGCTGGCGGGGTGCGGCTCGTCATTGGCATCGTCATCAAATCGCCTATCTGCTGCTGGCCGGGTTGGCCACGCCGTTGGTGGTCTCGGTTCACTCGGTGGTGAGTTTCGATTTCACCATTGCCATCGTGCCGGGATGGCACAGCACGATTTTTCCGCCCTACTTTGTCGCGGGCGCCATTTTTTCCGGGTTTGCGATGGTACTGAGTCTGGCGATTCCGATTCGCAAGATTTACCACCTCGAAGATTTGATCACGATGCGTCACCTCGACAACTCGGCGAAGATCCTGTTGGCGACCGGGTTGATGGTTTCTTACGGCTACCTGATGGAAATCTTCACCTCGTGGTACAGCGGCAACACGTTTGAACAGTACATGAGCCACAACCGGATGTTCGGGCCGTACGCGCCGGTTTTTTGGAGCGTGATCTTCTGCAACGTCCTCTCGCCCCAGGTCTTCTGGTTCAAGAAAATGCGGCAGAACATCGCGGTATTGTTCATCGTTTCGATCATCGTCAATCTCGGTATGTGGCTGGAGCGTTTCATGATCGTGGTGGGCAGTCTGCACCGGGATTTTCTTCCGTCAGCCTGGCACATGTACTACCCGACCTTCTGGGACCTCGCGACCTTGTTCGGATCGGTCGGGTTGTTCGTGACGCTGATGTTCCTGTTCATCCGCGTGTTGCCGATGATTTCCATTTCGGAGATGCGCGAACTGGTGGGCGAAAAGGAAGAGGAAGCCGCGGAGACACCCGCCGGAGGCGTTTCATGAAATCCAGATCGCGCCCGCCCATCTATGGTTTGGTGGCCGAGTTTCAAGGGCCGGATGATTTGCTCACCGCCACAAAGGAAGCGCACACCGCCGGTTACCGGCACATGGAAGCCTATTCGCCGTTCCCAATCGAGGGACTCGCCGAGGCGCTGAACTTCCGCAAGACACGGGTCCCACTGGTCACGTTGATCGGGGGCATCATCGGTGGCTGCGGCGGTTTCTTCATGGAATGGTTTTCGGCGACGATCCATTATCCGATCAACGTCGGTGGCCGACCGTACAACAGTTGGCCATCCTTCATTCCAATCACGTTCGAGATGACGATCCTTTGTGCGGCCATTGCGGCGGTGCTGGGCATGCTCGCGCTGAACGGATTGCCGATGCCGTATCACCCGCTCTTCAATGTGGAGCGATTCAGCCGGGTAAGCCGCGACCGGTTCTTTCTTTGTATTGAGGCCAGGGACCCCCAGTTCGACCGGGCCGGCACGAGGGAATTCTTGGAGAAGTTCAATGCCACGGGAGTTTATGAAGTCGATCATTAGCATTTTCTTGGTTTGCGGCGCCTTGCTGCTGGCGGGTTGCGATCTGCAAGACATGTACGAGCAACCCGAATACAAACCGCTGGAAGAGAGCAAATTCTTCAGCGACGACAAATCGGCGCGGCCGTTGGTCGAAGACACTGTGGCCCGCGGTGAGCTGCGAACCAATGAAGTCTTTTTCGCGGGAAAATCCGGGACGAACTACGTCACCGAGCTTCCGTTGCCGCTCACCAGGGAGTTGCTGCTGCGCGGCCGGGAACGTTACGATATTTTCTGCAGTCCCTGCCACGATCGCACCGGCCACGGCAACGGTATGATTGTCCAACGCGGCTTCGCCCAGCCACCCTCTTTCCACATCGACCGGCTGCGCGGCGAACCGATTGGATATTTCTATAATGTGATGACGCACGGATTCGGCAAAATGTCGGATTATGCGTCGCAAGTTCCGCCAGAAGATCGGTGGGCTATTGCGGCTTACATTCGTGCGCTGCAGTTCAGCGAGCATGCCCCATTGCAAGATGTGCCGGCGGAGGAACGGGCGAAATTGGAGGCCTCCCGCTAATGAACGGGAATTTGCGAACGCAATTGAACCGGACGCAGTGGTCGGCTTTCGTCATCGGCGGTCTGGCGTTAATCGCCTGCATCATTGGAGGCGCGTTGAACCCCACCGGTTTTTTTCAGGGATATTTGATGGCGTACATGTTCTGGCTCGGCGTGTCGCTCGGTTGCATGGCAATTCTGATGATTCACTATCTCGCGGGCGGGCGCTGGGGATTTGCCGTACGCCGTTTGCTCGAAGCGGCGACCCGCACCTTGCCGGTGATGTTGGTGTTGTTCATTCCGTACCTGTTCGGTCTCGGAAAGCTTTACGTTTGGACGCAGCCGCAAATGGTCGCACGAGATGCGCTGTTGCAACACAAACACCCGTATCTAAACGTCCCGTTCTTCATCGGGCGGGCCGCGATTTATTTCGCCGTCTGGCTCGGAGCCGCGTTTTTGCTGAATCGGGCCTCCCACGAACAGGATCGAAATCCCGGCATCACCACGCCGGCGACGGCGCGCGTGGCAAGCAGTTTCGGCGTGATTCTGTATGTCGTGACGATGAGCTTCGCCGGAATCGATTGGGTGATGTCGCTCGAACCGCACTGGTTCTCGACCATGTACGGGCTACTGATTCTGGCCGGGCAGGTGGTGTGCGGTTATGCGTTTGTGATCATCGTGGCGGCCCTGCTGGCGGACACGCCGCCGTTGTCGGAGGTGATCGAACCCTTGCATTTTCATGACCTGGGCAATTTTCTGCTGACCTTCATCATTTTTTGGGCCTACATCTCCTTCTCGCAATTCCTGATCATCTGGTCTGGCAATCTGACCGACGAAAATCCCTGGTATCTGCGTCGGTTTGAACACGGCTGGCAATGGATCGGCGTCTCTCTGGTGGCGTTTCATTTTTTCGTGCCATTTTTCCTATTGCTGTCGCGCGACATCAAACGGCGCAGCCCGTGGCTGGCCAAGGTGGCGGGGATCGTGTTCGTCATGTGCGTAGTGGACCTGTTTTGGATTATCGCGCCCGGCTTTCACCGGGTCGAATTGAGCGTGCACTGGATGGACGTGGTGGCGTTGATTGGATTGGGTGGCATCTGGATTGGCTTTTACGTGCACCAACTCAAACGCAAATTGCTGGTGCCGCTCTACGACGCGCGGACACAGGAGAGCCGATTGTCTTCATGAACGAATCTGAACCCAAACGCGAACAGCGCGACCTGAAGGCGCCGATTGTCCTCGGCTTTTTCGCCAGCCTGGCTGTCACCCTCGTGCTGGTCGCGTTGGCCGCGCGCGGTTTGATGGCCCTTTTCGCCCACCATCAGCCCCGTGTCTCCCTGCCGCCCGTTACCTCATTGGCCGTGCCTGCGCCGGGCCCGAAGCTGGAAGTCAACCCGCCTGCGGCGTTGCAGGCGTTGCATGCCCGCGAAGATGAAGTGCTGAATACCTACGGGTGGATGGATCCGGATCACGGCATCGTGCACATCCCGATTGATCGAGCGATTGATTTGATTGCGCAACGCGGCTTGCCCGCCGCGACGAACAAGAATGCGGAGGCTCCCAAACCATGAACAAATGCTTCGTAATGATTCTGCTTGGCCTGCTTGCCTTCTCGGTTTACGCCGACCGTCCAACTCCCTTGCGGGATGTCGATATCCAACAAAAGCTGAACCAACCGGTCCCTCTGGATTTGATATTCCGCGACGAAAGCGGCGCGTCGGTGAAGCTCGGGAAATATTTCGGATCCAAGCCGGTCATTCTCGTGATGGTTTATTACCAGTGTGCCATGCTGTGTCCGATGACGCTCGATGGAGTGGTGCGTGCCACACGCGCTCTCTCGTTCGCAGCGGGCGATCAATATCAAGTGGTCGCAGTGAGTTTTAATCCGCAGGAGACGCCGGCGCTGGCGGCCGCGAAGAAAGCGGAATATCTGCGCAAGTACCGGCGGCTAGGGGGCGAAGCAGGCTGGCATTTCCTCACGGGCACGGACGCGTCCATCCGTCCCCTCACCGAGGCCATCGGGTTTCATTATCACTACGACCCGGAGACGAAGCAGTACGCGCACGCGACGGCGATTATGGTGCTGACCCCGACCGGCCGCCTGTCGCGTTACTTTTACGGCGTGGAATATTCCGCCCGCGATTTGCGGCTGGCGCTGATCGAGGCGTCGCACAACAAAATCGGGACACTGGCTGATGAGGTGCTCTTGTTCTGCTGCCGGTACGATCCGGCGACCGGGAAGTACGGCGTGGTGATCAGCCGGGTGATTCAACTGGCCGGGGGCGTCACGGTGTTGACGTTGGGCACGTTCATCGGTCTGATGCTGTGGCGCGAGCGGCGACACAATCGCGACGGGAAGGTCGCATCCAGGCAACGAGAGGCGCAGGCGTAATGCTGGGACTTTGGGTACAATTATCTCCAGACCGCGCTTCGACTGTGGCCGGCAAGGTGGATCATTTGTTTTATTTTCTGATAGCGGTAAGCGTGTTTTTCGCTGGGCTGATTTTCACCCTGATTTTGGTTTTCGCGGTGAAATATCGCCGGCGCCCCGGCAACGAAATCCCGCCGGCAACCAAGGACAATCTGATGCTGGAGATCCTGTGGACAGCCATTCCGGCCGGGCTGACGGTGGTGATATTTTTGTGGGGCGCACGATTGTTCTACCATATTTTCACTCCACCGACCGGCACGATCAAAATCAACGTCGTCGCCAAGCAATGGATGTGGAAGATTCAGCATCCCGAAGGAAAAATGGAGATCGACGAATTGCATCTGCCGCTGGGGCGCCCGGTGGAATTGAATTTGATTTCCGAGGACGTGATTCACGATTTCTTCGTGCCAGCGTTTCGCGTCAAACACGACGTACTGCCGGGCCGTTACAGTGTGGAATGGTTTAAGCCGACCAAGACGGGCAAGTACCACTTTTTTTGTTCCCAGTACTGCGGCACCGGCCATTCGCGAATGGTGGGGTGGGTGTACGTCATGACGCCGCGCGATTATCAGCGCTGGCTCACGAGCGGCCAGCCGACGGACCCATTGGCGGTCACGGGGGAGCGATTATTCCAGCGAGTTGGCTGCGCTGCCTGTCACGGACAGGAGAGCAACGGTCGCGGGCCGTCGCTGGTCGGATTGTTCGGCCAAACGGTGCACCTGCAAAACGGGCGGACGCGCTTGGCCGACGATGACTATCTGCGCGAATCGATTCTGCGGCCGAACGCTGAATTGGTGGAAGGATATCAACCCGTGATGCCAACGTTCAAAGGGATCCTGAGCGAGGAGCAGATTTTGGAACTGCTAGCCTACATGAAATCTTTGCCACCGAAAGAAGGTGAGGTGCAGCCATGATAACTGCGGATGCTCCGGCCCTGCCAACCGGGGCCCCTCAACTGCCGCGCGAACATTTCCTGAACGTCGAGTACGGCGTGAAATCGTGGCTGTTGACCACCGATCACAAACGAATCGCGCTGATGTTTCTGGTGGCGGTGACGTTGTTCTTTTTCCTCGGCGGGGCGGCGGCGGCGCTGTTCCGTCTGGAACTGTTGACGCCGCCCGGGGATCTGGTTTCGGACCACACGTACAACAAACTCTTCAGCATTCATGGGGTGACGATGGTGTGGTTCTTTCTGATTCCGTCGATCCCGGCGGTACTGGGAAATTTCTTGGTGCCGATGATGATCGGAGCGCGCGATCTGGCCTTCCCGCGGCTCAACCTGTCCAGTTTCTATCTGTTTGTGATTGGCGGCTTGTTTACGCTGGTGGTGATGTTTACCGGGGGGCTGGATACCGGGTGGACGTTTTACACGCCATACAGCAGCATGTTCGCGAACACTTACGTCATCGCGGCAGTGACCGGGATTTTCATCGCCGGCTTCTCGTCCATCTTTACCGGGCTGAATTTTATCGTGACGATTCATAAGATGCGCGCGCCCGGGCTGACCTGGTTCCGGCTGCCGTTGTTCATCTGGGCGATTTATGCGACGAGTGTAATTCTGGTTTTGGCGACACCAGTGCTGGCGATCACCCTGACGCTGGTGGGGGTCGAACGGATCTTTCACGTCGGCATTTTCGACCCCGCGATCGGCGGCGACCCGCTATTGTTCCAACATCTGTTTTGGTTTTACTCGCACCCGGCCGTGTACATCATGGTGTTGCCGTCAATGGGCGTGGTTAGCGAAGTCATCACCTGTTTCTCGCGGAAACGGATTTTTGGCTACCACTTCATCGCCTTTTCAAGTTTGGCGATTGCGGTGATCGGATTCCTGGTGTGGGGCCATCATATGTTCGTGTCTGGACAATCGATCTACGCCGGCATGGTTTTTTCGATGTTGAGTTTTGCGGTGGCCATCCCGTCGGCGGTCAAGGTGTTCAACTGGACCGCTACGCTCTACAGGGGATCGGTGTCCTTTGAAACGCCCATGCTCTATAGCCTGGGGTTCATCGGTCTGTTCACCATCGGCGGGCTGACCGGGCTGTTTCTCGCGACGCTGGGAATCGACGTGCACGTGCACGATACGTATTTTGTGATCGCGCATTTTCATTACATCATGGTAGGCGGCGCGGTAATGGGCTACATGTCCGGCATCCATTTCTGGTGGCCGAAGATGACCGGTCGGATGTACCCGGATGGGTGGGGGAGGTTGGCCGCGCTGATCATTTTCATCGGGTTCAATCTCACGTTCTTCCCGCAATTCATCCTTGGTTATCTCGGGATGCCGCGACGCTACCACAGTTATCCGCCCGAGTTTCAAGTGTTGAACGTGATGTCCACGGCGGGCGCGTCGATTTTGGCGGTGGGCTACCTTTTGCCCCTGGTGTATATGCTCTGGTCGCTGCGTTACGGCAGGATTGCCGGACCGAATCCCTGGCGTGCCAAAGGCCTCGAATGGGAAACCACCTCGCCCCCACCGACGGACAACTTCGAGAAGATCCCGACGGTCACCGAAGGCGCCTACGCGTATCCCGAACGAAAGGAAACCGCTCATGGCTGAACGATCTGATTATCTGGCCCATCAATTCGTCGATCCCATCCAGCAGGAACAATCCTCGACTTTGGGGATGTGGGTGTTTCTGGCAACAGAAGTGTTGTTCTTTGGCGGGCTGTTCGCCGCCTACACCGTGTACCGTTTTCAGTTCCCCGAGGTTTTCCAGCACGCCAGCCACCATCTCAGCGTGCTTCTGGGCACGATCAATACCGGCGTGTTGCTGACGAGCAGCCTCACGATGGCGTTGGCGATCCACAGCGCGCAGACGGGGCACCGGCGGCAATTGATGGCGTTTCTGATTATCACGATGGTGCTCGGCATTGGTTTCATGGTCGTGAAGGGCTGCGAGTATCACAAGGATTACGTTGAACATCTGGTCCCCGGGCATTCGTTTGCCTTCGATGCGAGGTACATGCCCCAGGCCCAGATGTTTTTCGTGTTGTATTTCTTGATGACCGGGCTGCACGCGGTCCACGTCACCGTCGGCATCGGCGTAATCGGCGTGTTTCTCATTCTGTCGCTCAAAGGCCGGTTCACGCCGGAATATCACACGCCGCTGGAAATCGGCGGGCTGTATTGGCATTTCGTGGACATCGTTTGGATTTTCTTGTATCCGCTGCTTTATCTGGTGGGGCATCACCGATGACATCATCCACCATCGTACCTGTACGGGTTTACGCCGCCGTGTATGGCGCGCTGATGGTACTGTTGCTGGCCACTTGCGCGGCGGATTTTCTCAGCCTCGGCGTCTTTAATGTTGTGATCAGCCTGACCATTGCCGTGGCGAAAGCTTTGCTGGTGATTTTGTTCTTCATGCACGTCCGCTACAAGGAGCACCTCCTCTGGGTTTACGTGGTTGCCGGCTTTTTTTGGCTGGCGATTCTTATCGGCCTGTCACTGGGCGATGTGCTCACCAGAGTTCACTGATCGAACAACATCCGGTTTTCAACTTGCCTCGGGCGGCGAGGCGGCATTTTAGCCTTCTCCCGGTGGGCAAATGTGCGCTGCGGAATTTGTTGCCGATGCGAACCAATGCTTGTGTCGCGGCGGAATTCGTGATACAAGGCATCATGCGTTGTCCGAAGTGCACCGCCATGGATGATAGGGTAATTGATTCTCGCAGCAGTCGTGATGGTGCGATGATTCGGCGGCGGCGGGAGTGCTTGAAATGCGGAGCGCGGTTTACGACGTACGAGGAGATTTGCCGGGAGACATTGCGCGTCAAAAAGCGCAGCGGCGAATACGAGGAGTTTGACCGGCGCAAATTGCTGTCGGGCCTCGAAAAGGCCTGCGAGAAACGGCCCGTGAGCACGGAGCAAATCGAGGCGCTGGCCGAGAAGATCATCGCGGAACTGGAGAACGAATTTGGACGCGAAGTGGCGTCGAAGCAGATCGGCGAACGCGTGATGCAACATTTGCGCAAGCTCGATGAGGTGGCGTACGTGCGGTTCGCATCTGTGTACCGCCAGTTCCGTGATGCCGAGCAGTTTATCGACGAAATCAAACGACTGGGGAAACAGTGATCCGAGCGCAGGATAACATCGCCTGGGTCAGGTTCGACGACGGGCATCTGGCGCCGTTTGACGAGCAGCGGCTGGCGTTGTCGATTCAGAGCGTGGCGGCCCGATTGGGCGATGCCGATTGGTGGCTGGCTGAATCAATCGCCGCAGCGGTCCATGCCTTTGCCGTGAAATGCCGCTCCGACAGCATCATCGCCAGCAACGAAATTGATGACATTGTGGTGACCGTTTTATCGATGCTCGGATTCAAAGAACTATCCCAGGCATTCGCGAGGAAAAGGCGGCGGGCGGAGATCCACCTGGGTGACCTGGCCGGGCGTGTCGGCGCCGCATTCGAGTTGGAGTTCTTTCGACAACTAGATCAAGCACTGGGTGCCGCGGCCGATCGAAGGCTTTCAGTGTTGGAGTTGGACGGACTCCGCACGTGTGTGATGCACTTGCGCGGGGCCCGGCGTTGGACCGAGAGTTGCCGCAGGTTTGCCGAGGAAATCGTTGCTTATGTGCGCGAGCGCGTTGCTCGCGTGCGACCGACGCAAGCGGTTCGGCTGCAACTTGCTGTGGTGGAATAGGTCCGGGCACCGATTGTCGCCGTCGCACGTTGGACGTTCCCATTGAATTGAGGGCACCGCCGTTTGGAGCACGCTGTGAAGGAGGAATCAACTGATGGCTGACAACATCTTCGCCAAAATCATTCGCAAAGAAATTCCCGCTGACATTGTTTACGAGGATGATTGCACGTTGGCATTTCGGGACATCAATCCCAAAGCGCCGGTGCATATTCTCATCGTGCCAAAAGAAGAAGACCTCCCGCGGATTTCTGAAGCACAAGCCGAGGATGGACCGCTGTTGGGCCATCTGCTGATCGTGGCTGCCGAGATTGCCCGCAAAGAGGGAATCGACGGGAGCGGTTATCGGCTGGTGATCAACAAGGGCGCCCACGCCGGCGAAAGCGTTCCACATCTGCACGTGCATCTGCTCGGAGGCCGCCAAATGGACTGGCCGCCGGGCTGACCGGCGTCCCCGTGAACGGGCTGATTCTCTTCGAGGACGAAGACCTGCTGGTCGTCAACAAGCCTTCCGGCATCAACACTCACAAACCCGACCGTTATGCACCCGACGGGATCCACGAATGGTTGACCAAGCACGAGCCACGCTGGCGCAATCTTTCCATTCTGCACCGGCTCGACAAAGACACCTCGGGTGCGATGGTCTTTGGCAAAACAGCGCGCGCCAATCAATCATTGGCGAAGCAGTTTGAATTGCATGCCGTCGAGAAGCTGTATCTTTTGCTCAGTGCCGCGCGTCCGACCCGTGTAAAGTTTCGGGCCAAAACGGCGGATGCCGCCACTGACTTCGAGTTTCTGGAACAAGCCGGGGATTATTTCCTCGTGCAGGCGCGGCCGCTTACCGGCAAGACGCACCAGATCCGGCGTCATGCCGCTAACAACGGATTTCCGGTCCTCGGAGATACGGCGTACGAAGGGGAACCGGCGCCCCGTTTAATGCTGCATGCACACAAAATCCGCTTCAGGCATCCGGCGACGGGTGTGCCGGTCACGTTCGAGGCGTCGGTCCCACGCGCTTTCGATGAGATCGATCCACTGGTAGCCGCCACCGAGTTTCGAGAGCGATTGTTCGGCGAAGAGACGAACGCATTTCGTCTCATCAGCGGCGTGGCCGATGCCTTTCCGGAAGCGAACGTCGATTCGTACGACGGAACGCTGCTGGCGCAATGGCAGACGGAAACGGCGGCGGAGCAGGGGAGTGAATTGATCGAGTGGTTGCAGAGGGCCTGTGCGCCGCGAGCGATTTACGAGCAGTTGGTGACCAAGCAGAAGCGGACCAAGCCGAGATTGATGTCGGAGGGACGCGCTCCGTCGCGTCTGCTTGAACAGACAGAACGGCCACGACGGAGTGTGGTCCTCGAAGATCGGCTTCGAATCCTCGAAAACGGTCTCACGTTCCTGGTCAACTTCGGAGAAGGTCTGGCGACCGGCATTTTTCTGGACCAGCGCGAGAACCGTCGCCGATTATTAACAATGCCGCTGGCAGGGAAAACCGTGCTGAACACGTTTGCCTACACCTGCGCATTTTCTGTCGCAGCAGCCAGGGCGGGCGCCGTGACGACCAGCGTGGATTTATCGAAGAAATATCTGGAGTGGGGCAAGGATAACTTTCGCGCCAATCATTTGAATCCTGCCGCACATGACTTCATTTTCGGCGACGTCTTTTCGTGGCTCAGGCGATTTGCCAAACGCCGGCAATGCTGGGATGTGGTGATTGTGGATCCCCCGACGTTTTCGACGACGAAGCGCGGACGGGCGTTTCAGGCGGCGCGGGATTACGAGGACCTGGCGACATTGGCAATGCCGCTGGTCGCTGCCGGCGGCTGGCTGCTGTGCTCGACGAATCAGCGAACGTTGGCCGCCCGGGAATTCGAGCAGTGCCTTCAACAAGCGGCCCATCGGTGCCAACGAATTATTGAGGCGCTGGAATTTGAGACGCAGCCGTTTGATTTTCGTCCCGCGACGAAGGAAGAACCTTATCTGAAATCCTTCTGGGCAAAGTTGGGTCCGAATTGGTACGCGGGGCGGGCGGCGTGAGCTGTTTGAGGGTTGGACCGAGAATATCGCTGGCCCAGATGGCCCCGCCGATACTCGCAGTCAAGGTAAGCGCTTTGCCAAAGGGGGAGAATGACAGGCTGGTCGCCTGACGCGGTTCGCTCACAGTCGCTGCAATGAAAGGAAAGAGATGTTTGGCGATCGTGCTGGCGGATGGCAATTTCTTAAGATCCACGAAACTGTTGTCGATCGCTGGGGTCCAACTTTCTTTGGCCAGGACATAAAGCGGTTCGAACAGACCACGGAGGTCGGCATACAGGTAAGAACATCCGCCGGAAGGAAGCCGTTTCATCGACTGCGTGTAACGTTCGCTCGTGGCCAGCGTGGGTTTTGCGTTCTTCAGTTGAGCGAGGAGTTGCCGCGCGTAATCGGGAGCGCTGGCGAGAATAAAGAACCGGTCGGTAACGGCGTAGGTTGGGGCGACGACGCTGCCGCTCACATGCGCCGTGCGCAATTTTAGTCCGGCGTACTCGGTTTCATCCCAGGGAGAATTGTCCGTGGCCACGGCTGACTTCAACGCATTCATGACCCCGTCGAGTGCCGGTGAGAGCTGCGCCTTGTTCGCAATCTCAATGACGATGGCAGCCTCCGGGACGCGCGTGCCCGGCCGCCAATCCCCCAGCAGACTGCATTCCGGCCCAAGTTTTTGCAGGACGTCCTCGCGGATATGGATGCGTTGATTGCGCACGGTCTCTTCGAACTGACCCGCGGCCGCCATCATGTTCGCGTTGCCGGATTGTGAAAGGGATTGCATGGCTTCATCGTAGGTCGCGGCGAGGTCGGCGGAACTGGTCCAGTACACCAGCGTCTCGGGCGTGGTCAACGCCAGAGTGGTGCGCTGCACGACCGGAATCGGATGGGGCGCCTCACTGGAGTAGGCGGTGAACCCGATGTCTTCGATGCCGCCGTCCACAAATGTCATGCTTGCCGCCGAGGTTTGGAGGCGCGCGAGTTTTTCGTAGAAACCGGCGGTTTGCGGCGAGAACGCGAGCAGGGGGCCGGCCAGCCTCAACACTTCTTCAAAATTGCAGTAGGCCAGAAATTCTTTGTTCTGGGAGGTGTGCTGGAGGACTTTGCGAAACTTCGGGCTGGCGCTCAGACTTTTGAAGTCGCGCGGGGTCTGCCCGGCATAACAGGCAATCACATCGCGCATCGTGTCCTCGCCCAGCGTGAACACGACCAGTGACCTGAGAGAGGCCTGACAGATCAGGATACCGGGCCGGACTTCCCAGACGGCATAGTTGACGCCCAAGAACTTGCTTTCTTCGAATTTGCCCGTTGGGTTCGACGATTTGAGGTTGTTCTCCAGCGCATGGAGGGCGGCGGCGACCTCAATTCGTTTGTGTCGCACATCGACACCCAGCACAAGGCCGGGACTGAGCGTGGGCAGAATGCTAACACGCGTGAGAGCCAGGAACACTTCGCCCTGCATGGCATCGAGAATCTGCTCCGGAATGCCGTTCGCTTCTTTCGGGGCACCGAAATTGGTCAACACCTCGCGCCATGCGGCGAGTGGTTTTGCAAGGAAAGCTTGAACTTCCGGTTCATGCCAGAGCGCGTAGAGTTCGGTTTTCTCAAAGTCGGAACGCGATTGTGAGAAATCAGGAATATCGAGGAAAACGAGTGTGGATTCAGGAAGCAGGTCGGCCGCTTTGGGCGCGGCTCTGAAAAATGCGTAGTACAACATGACCGCAGCCACGGCGGCGGCGAACAGTAGCAAGACGATGACGACCTTTTTCATGACCTGCGCTGTAGCTGGGAAACCTTTGCTGCAGCGCGTGACGATGCTAGACGCTTAAGAAACTGGGCGTCAAGGAAATAGCCGTGGCAGCGAAATTCGATGTAAAATATCCGGAAACGGGCTATACTGTACTGCCTTTGGCGACGAGTGCCGCAGGGTTTGAATGGGAAAACAGCATAGAATTTTCAGCAAGCGAATTTTCGTAGCGGCTTGCGTCGGGGCCTTGCTCCTGGGCAGGTTAAACGTCCTCGCAGTGCTCTTCAAGTCTACGGGGGATCCAAGTTACAATACCAGCACGCCAACTGGCTCTCTGACGAATAGTGGGTGGCAATACGAAGGCCACTGGGGTTGTTACCTCGGCACGCCGATCGCGCCTTGTTATTTTGTTGCCGCCAAGCACGTGGGCGGTTCTATTGGACAAACCTTCATGTTGAATGGATTCACGTATCACACAACCGCAATGGTCAGCAATCCCAGCGCCGATTTGATTGTCTGGAAGGTCGCCGAGACGTTTCCCATTTATGCGCTGCTCTATACAAACTCGAACGAAGTTGGCCGACATTGCGTGGTGTTCGGCCGCGGGACGCAACGCGGAGCTCCCGTAATCCTAGACAAGACGAACGGTTGGCGCTGGGGATCCAGCGACGGCGTCGAGCGCTGGGGTGAAAACGATATTTCCACCAACATGAATGGTGGCGCAGGGATCGGCCAGCTTCTGTATGCCACGTTCGACCGGGGCGCCGGTTCGAACGAATGTGATCTGTCGGTGGGGGACTCGAGCGGTGGGCTGTTTATTCAGGAAGACGGTGAGTGGGAATTGGCGGGCATTCATTACGCCGTGGACGGGTATTTCAGCGCGAATGGCACAACAAATACACAGTTTGACACGGCCGTGATGGATGCCGGCGGATTGTACGTCGGCAGCGGTACAAATTGGGAGTTCTTCACCAACACGGCAGCCGACATCCCCACTGGCTTTTACAGCACGCGAATCTCGGCCAACCTTGGCTGGATCAATAGCGTAATCGACTTCCTGCCCGGTGATGATCTGCAGTTTACCGCAATTCAACCTTCGGGGAATGACGTTGACATCAGTTTTGCCACAGAGTCGAATCGACTGTACTACGTCGAGTATACGGATGACCTTTCGAGCGGCAGCTGGACGATATTCACGAACAACGTGCCCGGCACCGGCGGGATTGTCTCGGTCGTTGATCCGAACGCTGCGGGTTTGACGAACCGGTTCTACCAACTCGGCTTGGTTCCGTGAGGCGAAAGCCCAGCCACGCTGCGATAGCGGCGTTGGCTGATGCGCGAGGCTGTGTGAAAACGTCATTTTGGCACACAGGATGAAACGATTTCCAAGGACTTACGAAAACCTATCAACGACTTACTTGGATTCACCGGAGATCTCACACGGCCTCACGTATGGTTCAGCGCTTCTTCAATTGCATTCTCGTCAATAAAACTACTGAAAGGGAACACCCGGTTTTCGCAGAAACTCCGAGCACAGCCCCAAAAGGGACTCCTTTTCATTGTGATAACTCTGGACCAGCCGTCACGCAGGCTCTTACTTCCTATGCCCCACGAAAGCCTCGGCGCCCGGTTACAACGTTGGTCTCGAGGTGCAGCTCACAGTGCAAATGGTTGTTGGGTGAGTGCTTATATCGCCAGCGCGGGAGATCCGGCGGGATTGGCCTTGTTTTTGGCGGGGTTCGAGATAAACTGGCGACCAAGCTGGTATGAAGGGTAACACAGGGAAACGGCATAGGTGGCTAGGTGTCCTGCTGGCCCTGATGATTGTCCCCTGCGTCCACGCAGTACTATTCGAAGCAACCGGCGACCCCTCGTACAACACGAATGCCCCGACCGGTTCACTGACGAATAGTGGATGGCAATACGAAGGTCACTGGGGAAGTTACCTCGGCACACCGATCGCCTCGAACTTCTTTATCGCCGCCCAGCATATCGGCGGCTCGGTCTGTGCCCCATTTGTCTTCAACGGAGTCACCTATACCACCGTGACAAACTTCGATGATCCGAGTTCCGATCTGCGGATCTGGCAGGTGGCTGAGACGTTTCCGTATTACGCCCCTTTCTATACAGGAACGGCCGAAGCGGGGAAGACGTGCGTTGTCATTGGGCGAGGCACGCAGCGCGGTGGCCCATTCGTTCAGGGCGGGGTGACCAACGGCTGGCTATGGGGCACCTCGGATGCCGTCGAACGCTGGGGAGAAAACACGATTGCTTATGTCGGCGTCGACCAGAATAACCGGCAATACTTGGTAGCGCAGTTTGATCATCCAGGGATAACCAATGAATGTGATTTGTCAGTCGGCGATTCCAGCGGCGGCATGTTTATCAAGATCGGAACAACGTGGGAGCTGGCTGGGATCCATTACGCGGTCGATGGACCGTTCAGTGTGGATGGATCGGCGAACGACGAATTTAACGCCGCGCTTTTCGATATGTACGGCTTGTATGACTGCAGCGGGAATTGTATGTTGGTGACCAATCATACGCCGAGCGCGTTTTATAGCACTCGCGTCTCCGCGCGTATTTCGTGGATCAACAGTATCATCACGAACCCTGCGCCGCCATTCTCAGTGAGGTTCGCCGCCACGCCAACCAACGGCGCCGCCCCTCTGAACGTGGCCTTCACCGATATGTCGTGCGGTTCGATCACGGGTTGGGCTTGGGCGTTTGGTGATGGCAACACCTCGACGAACCAGAACCCGATCAACACGTACGTGAACGCTGGCAGTTACAACGTAACGTTAGTGGTCAGTGGTCTGGGCGGGTCCAGTACGAACACCGTAGCGCACTTGGTTAGTGTGTACGATCCGTTCGCATGGTGGCAGCTCAGTTACTTCGGCAGCACCAACGACCCGAGCGCTGCCCCCGGAGTTGACCTCTACGGCACGGGCATGAGCAACACCAATAAATTCTTGGCGGGCTTCAATCCTACGAACGCAGTCGCGTACCTGCATGTCATCGGCGTCGCCAAAATAAACACGAACGATATCAGCGTGACCTTCCTCGGTGCCGATGGTGACAACACTTACGCCCCGGGAATTACGTCACGGACGAACGTGCTGGAGTACACAACTGCAGCACCCGATGGAAGCTACCTGAACAACTTCACGAACCCACCCGTTCAGACCATTATCCTCAGTGGAGGGACGGGTCTCGGTACGGTCACCAACATGACGGATGCCGGCGGCGCGACCAATGGCCCCTCGCGGTACTACCGCGTCCGAGTATTGCTCCCGTAGGAGTACAGAGATGTTCGGATGAGGAAACGCAACCGCAGCGAAATGGCAGAGAGGCTTCGACGACTACGACAGAACGAGAACGTTGTCGCGCCTTCCGACATTCCTTTGCGAGGCATCCACGCCCGCATGGCAGCAACGCTGCAGTCGTTGGCTGACGGACGCCGCCTGCTTGACACTCGCCGTTGATGATTTATACTGGCCGGCGCAATGCAGACGGATGAACCGGGGGGAAAACGGGACGGTTGTGGCATCGCTAACGAGGACGGCGGGGCGAATCTAGTGTCCGAATCGCGGCATCTCAACCGCGTGAATTCACAATCTATTTCGCGGGAGGAACGGTTTCCCAAAACTGGCCGGGGCCTGTGGTCACATGTCCCGGATGCGGACTGGAACGATTGGCGGTGGCAACTGCAGAATCGCGTCACGACATTGCAGGCGCTCGAGGCGTTGATGCCGTTGTTGCCGGCCGAACGCGAAGGCGTCGCGTTGGCCGGCCAGCACTTGGCCATGGCGATCACGCCATACTTCTTCAATCTCATCGACGTGAGCGATCCGAATTGCCCAATCCGTCGACAAGTTATTCCGCGGGTTGATGAGATGACCACCGCTCCATGGGAAATGAATGATCCGTGCGGTGAAGACGAACACATGCCCGTGCCGGGTCTCGTGCATCGGTATCCTGATCGCGTACTGTTTCTGGTGACCGACCGCTGCGCGGCCTACTGCCGGTATTGCACCCGGAGTCGCGTGGTGAGCGGCGTGGGCGAGCAGCATTTGCACACCGAGTTTACCGAGGCGATCAACTATATCCGGGATCACACGGAAGTCCGTGACGTGTTGCTCAGCGGCGGCGACCCGTTGTTGTTCAGCGACGAACGGCTCGATCTTCTACTCGGCCAGTTGCGCGCGATCAAACATTTGGAATTTCTGCGCCTCGGGACGCGAATCCCGATCTTTTTGCCGCAACGAATTACGCCCGAATTGTGTGCGATGTTGCGGAAGTATCATCCTCTGTGGATGAGCATTCACTCGAACCACCCAAAGGAAGCGACCCACGAAGTCAGGGAGGCGTGCGGTCGGCTGGCAGATGCCGGTATTCCGTTGGGGAATCAAAGCGTCTTGTTGAGTGGGGTTAACGACGACGCCGCGGTGATGAAAGAGCTCATGCACAAACTGCTGATGATGCGGGTACGGCCGTATTACATCTATCAGTGTGATCCGGTAAGAGGCACCCACCATCTGCGCACGAGCGTGCGCAAAGGCATCGAGATCATCGAAGCACTGCGCGGCCATACGACCGGCTACGCGGTGCCGCAGTATGTGATCGATGCGCCCGGCGGCGGCGGCAAAGTGCCGATCGGGCCCGAGTATGTATTGGCGCACGATAAACAGCGCGTCATCATCCGTAATTACGAAGGTAAGGTCTTCGAGTACCCCGAGTTGAACGAATCCGGTGTCCCTCCCTCGCCGCAACGAACAGGTGTGGAAGCTGCTCTAACAAGCTGCCACACGTCGGAGGGAAATGGACACCATCGCCAGACGCTCGACTGATATCCATTTTGGACTGGCTTGGAACTGGCAGTACGACCAGGATTTCGTCAACCAACTGGACCGATCCTGTCTCAACGCCGGTTTGAGCTGTTACCTCGTCGGCGGGCACAACCTCGCACAGACTTTTCTCGAAGTCCAAAACGACGAACGCCGTTTTCACTATTTCCTGGACCGCGCCAGCGATGATGATCCGCGCTTTCTGCAATTCAATCAATTGCTGCAAACAAAGGGTGCGAATTTCCTAAACGCCCACCACAACTACAAACGGTCGATTGACAAGGCCAATATCCACGGCGAATTGCTCGCGCGCGGCCTGCAGCTTCCACTTACGATCATCTTGCCGCCGTATGAAACCGAACCGAATTTCGATCCGCGGATCATCGAGCCATTGACCTCTCCATTCGTCGTGAAACCGGCGAAAGGAGGCGGCGGGTTTGGCGTTCTCGTCGGCGCAACCCGGCCCGACGAGGTCATTCAGACCCGCGCCAAGTTTCGCAATCAGCGTTTTCTCGTTCAGCAGCGCATCGAACCGCAAATCATTGGTGGACGGCGCGCTTGGTTCCGCGTTTACAGCGTGTGCGGACAAATCATTCCGTGCTGGTGGGACGATACGACGCACAAATATGGTGTGGTCACGCCCGGCGACGGTAGTCTGGTGAATACGCAGGAATTACTCCGCATCGTCCAAATCATTGCCGACATTTCCAAACTGGATTTCTTCAGCACCGAGATCGCTCTCGACAGGGACGGCCGGTACGTGGTGGTGGACTACGTCAACGATCCCTGCGACATGCGCCCGCAATCCAAGCATTTCGATGGCGTGCCGGATACGATCGTCCGCATGATCGTCGCCGCCATCACCAACCACATCAAAAAGCAGTTCGCCCCACCCGTCGTCTCCGACGACGAAGCCCGCTGGTGGCCGTAGAAAAGACGACGGAGTCAGTAGTCAGAAGCCAGAAGTCAGTGGTCGACGAACGACACGGCGAAACACGACTTCGTCGAGAACCCACGAGCGCGGCCCGGATAGGCTTGTTCGACCTGTTTCTGTCTTCCTTCTGCCAGACCTTTCTTCGTCGGCCTTCTCCGCAAGAGTTCAGTGTCAGTGTAGGTATAGGTCAGTTCGGCTTGATCGGCGCCTCCGGCGCCTCGCCAAAACACGGAGTTCTTGGAGAATCTGCCGGTTGACGGCCAATGCGCACAAAACCGAAGACGGTCACCGTCCCCGCGAATGTCGTAGACTTCAGCGCGTTCCCCGTCGAATGTGTCGACGCATCCGACTCGATACTCGCCCCTGACGATGGAGATTCGGTATTCAACGGTGGAGCCGAATTCGTCGCATGATGTCCACCGACCGGTAAGCCCACGGTCTATTGGTTGCTTCTTCTTCATATGAGTCTTGGCCCAACAGTGTTGATACGCGTATTTGTGTTTACGCAACGATCACCATCAAGTCTGAATGATGAAGCACTGGTGAATCTGAAGCAAGAACTGGCTCGGCGCTTCACAGAAGCGCCGCTACACAACGATCATTTCGACACCATCAAGTGCACCGCCACGAAGACGCCGAACACGACGACGGCGCCGCGGAGCAAGCGGGGTGACATGCGTTGCGCGGTGTGTGCGCCGACGTATCCCCCCGCAATTGCGGCGAGCGCCATCAGCAACGCGACGTGGAGCACTGCTGCACCGACCACCATGAAATACACTGCCGCGATGCCGTTGATCAGGACGGCGAAAAAATTCTTCATGCCGTTGGCAGCTTGCAAATCTTCGGGGAGGAAAATAGCCATGGCGGCGAGCATCAGGATGCCGATTCCTGCCCCGAAATAGCCGCCGTAGACCGCAATCGCGAACTGACACAGCCACAATGCCGTGGCATGTTTGCGCGGGTGCGCCGCCGCCCGGGCAACGACCCATCGTCCAACGGGCTCTTGGACCAGCAACAGTGCACACGCAAGCAAGATCAGAAACGGAACGATGAAACGGAAGACTTTCTCAGGCGTGTTGAGCAAAAGGATCGCTCCGGCGACTCCCCCCACGAGAGACGGCAACGCGAGCGTCCAGACGCGAGCGCGGTTTTCCGTCAACTTCCGCCGGTACGCCCACGAACTTGTGGCCGAACCTGGCCAGAGGGCGCAGGTGCTCGTCGCGTTGGCTGTGATCGACGCCATGCCGCTGTAGAGCAGGGCGGGAAACGTCAACAAGGTGCCGCCGCCGGCGATGGCGTTGACGAATCCCGCACCGAACGCAGCAAGCACACCGATCCAGTAAACATGCATAACAATTAGTGGGAGCGATTTATAACCGCGATCTGTCAGGGATACAATTCGCGCCTGCGAGGAAAAACTGCTACGGTAATTGGCAATGCCATCGGTGATTCTCAAGAAAGGCAAGGACCGCCGTCTGCAAGCCGGCCACTGCTGGGTGTATGCGGGCGAGATCGAAAAGATTACCGGCGAGCGCAAGGACGGCGCTGCGGTGGACATCCGCGACTCCAAGGAGCGGTTTCTGGGGCGCGGTCTGCTCAACACCAATTCGCAGATCACCGTGCGCCGGTTCACGACGCAAAAGGAGGAACTGGACAAGGCTTTCTTCGCGCGGCGCATCGAGGAGGCATTGGAATACCGACGCGAAGACACGTCGGTCGGCGACGCACAAGCTTTCCGAGTCGTGTGCTCGGAGGGCGACCTGCTGCCCGGCCTCGTTGTCGATCATTATGGTGACCATTGTGTATTGCAGGCGCTCACGCTCGGAATCGACCAGCGGAAGGCGCAGATCGTCGACATCCTGCGTGAGCTTTTTGTGCCAGCCGCGATCCTCGAGCGCAGCGATGTGCCGAGTCGCAAATTGGAGGGCTTGGAGGAAACCAAGGGCGTACTGTTCGGCCAAACGGACGCAATCGTTCGCCTGCAATTAGCGCATTTTTCCATCGAGGTCAACCTCCTCGAAGATCAGAAGACCGGTTTCTTTCTTGACCAACGCGACAACTACGCCGAAGTGGCTCGTCACTGCGCCGGCAAGCGAGTGCTCGACTGTTTTTCGTATCACGGCGGCTTCTCACTGGCGGCCGGGGTGGCAGATGCGGCGCGCGTCGAGGCGGTGGAGATTTCCGAAGTAGCCGTCGCCCGAGCTCGTAAGAATGCTGAGTTGAACGGACTGACGGACAAGATCGAGTTTTTGTGCGCCAACGCATTTGACGTGTTGAAGCAGTACGATAGTGATAAGCGTCAATTCGATGTGATCGTGCTCGATCCGCCGACGTTTACGCGGACAAAGCAGAACATTGATGGCGCATTGCGCGGCTACAAGGAAATCAACTTGCGGGCGTTGAAGATGCTGCCACCCGGCGGCCTACTGGCCACCTTCACCTGTTCGCATCACATCGATACGGAATTGTTCAAAGCAATCGTTGTGGATGCCGCTGCCGACGCAAAGAAAACGTTGCGCACCGTCAAGATCCTGACGCAGGCCCCCGATCATCCCAGGCTTCCGGCTGTGCCCGAGACCGAATACCTGCGGGGCCTGCTCCTGCAAGTGATGTGATCGGTGTCTGCCCGCCGCGAACTGCGAGCCAAACTGCAACGGACAACCTTGGAATTTGCTTAATTTTTCCTCTTGGGCTGGCTAGAGTGACGGACGAATGAGTGCGGGCACGGCGATTTTGGAGACGTTCCATCGGGCTGCGGGACAGTTCGTCGCCGCGGACGACATGAAGCGGCACGCAAAAATCTCCTCGGCAATTCTGGCCACGGAGATTGCCGATTTGGAAAAGCTCGGTTACGTGATCGAATCGCATCCGCATTTTGGTTATCGACTGCTTGGCACGCCGGACCGGTTATCGGCGGACGAGATCAAGGCGCGCCTCAAAGCAACATCGTTCACGGGACCGAATGCTTTTCCCGACTGGTCGCGATTACAAATCGCTTCCAGAATCCCACAGATCATCGGCGCGGAGATACTCGTATTTGAAGAGACGGCCTCGACAAATGACGTGGTGGAGCAGTTGGGGAAAGCGGGAGCCCGCGAAGGGTTGGTGGTCTTCGCTGAATCCCAGACGAAGGGCCGGGGTCGCCATGGACGCACGTGGACTTCGCCGCGGGGAAAGGGATTGTGGTTCTCGATTCTGCTCCGCCCCAAGCTGAGTCGCGCCGTCATGAGCCGGATTACCGTGGCCGCCAGTGTTGCGGTGGCGCAGGCCATTCGGCAAACCTGCCGTTTGGACGCACGTATCAAATGGCCGAATGACGTCCTCATGAATGGCAGAAAGTTGGCGGGCGTTTTGGTGGAGGTGGGGACACGCGAGCCGAGAAATGATTATCTTGTTTTGGGGATTGGCATTGATGTGAATTGCACCGCAAAGGATTTCCCACCGGAGGTCGCGAAGACGACGACGTCATTGCAGATGGAAAGCGGGCAGGCACAGGATCGCGTGGCTTTGGCGGCAGTGGTTTTGCAGGCGCTGGATATGTGTTACGCGGCGGCACAGGAGGATTTTGATACCCTCATCGATCAATGGGCGCAGTTGAGCTCAACACTCGGCAAACAAATCGTTGTCAGGATGGGCACGCGGCAGATCGAAGGTCACGTGCAGGCGCTGGATTCCGACGGCGCACTCTTGCTGCGCAGGGATAACGGGCAGATCGAGCGAATTGTGGGAGGAGACGTGGTGGCGGAGCGCGTGCAATGAAAGAACGTCCATTTCTGCTGATCAATATTAACAACACGAATACAAGTTTCGCGCTGGCCACGCCGCAGCGGATCGTGCGAGTGGTCAAAGTGCGGACAACGGCGTTGCGGAAAATGCCCTTCGCGGTCTCGAGAGTCTCAGGAATCGTTTTGGCCTCGGTTGTGCCGGACGCGACCAAACGGGTGTTGCGTCTGCTTGGCCAGGCCGCAAGGAGCAAGGTGCTGCGTGTGAGCGCGGGCATCGATCTCGGGATCGGCGTGCGTTATCCACGCAAGAAACAAATCGGGGCCGATCGTCTTGCCAATGCGGTCGGCGTTGCGAAGGGCTACGGAGCGCCGGCCATCGTGGTGGATTTCGGAACCGCGGTTACCTTTGACATCATCAACGCGCGGCGGGAATACGTGGGTGGGATCATCGCGCCGGGATTGGCGTCAGTAACGGATTACCTTTACCAGCGCACGGCGCTTCTGCCGCACATCACGTTGGTGGAGCCGCATTCGGTCATCGGCAAAAGCACCATCGAAGCGATGCGCATCGGAGCGGTGGTGGGCTACCGCGGGTTGGTAAGGGAAATTCTGGGAGCGCTGAAACACGAGCCTGGAATGAAGAAAGCGATTGTGGTCGCCACGGGCGGTTATGGCGAACTGATCGCGCGGAAGGTTCCCGGAATCAAGCACGTCAATCCGCTGTTGACCCTCGAAGGACTGCGCCTGATCGCTGTGCGGAACTTTACCTAATAGTGGAATCTGCAGGACGCAGCGAAAAAACTCTGTGCACATGGCGGCTCTATGGTTACAGTCTGCTCCCAATGAATCGAATTGACGCCAAATTTCGCGCGCTGCGTGGTGCCGGACAGAAGGGTTTCATTGCCTATATCTGCGCCGGCGATCCGAACCTCAAAGCGACCGCGAATCTGGCGCGAGGCTTCGAGCGGGCGGGAGTCGATGTGCTGGAATTGGGTGTGCCTTTCAGCGATCCGCTGGCTGACGGTGTGGTCAACCAACTGGCTGCCGAACGCGCGTTGCGCAGCGGAACGACGTTGCCCGGCGTGCTGAAGACTGTCGCCGCCTTGAGGCGCGATGGTTGCGGCGTGCCGATCGTTTTGTACGTTTATTTCAATCTTCTGCATCATTACGGCTTGAAGAGATTTGTGCGTAGCGCTGCGGACGCAGGCGTGGACGGCGTTTTGGCGCTCGACCTGCCACCCGAAGAGGGAGAGGCGTACGAGTCCTTGATGAAACGTGCGGAATTGCATCCGATTTATTTGATTGCGCCAACGACACCGACCGCACGCGTTCGGCAGATCGTCAAACATGCGAGCGGGTTTATCTACTACGTTTCGCGGGAAGGTGTGACCGGTATGCAGAAGGCGGTGACGTTGGCGCCGCTGGCTGCCCACGTCGCCAGCATTCGTAAATTTTCCGAGCTGCCCGTGGCCATCGGCTTTGGGATCTCAAATCCCGCGCAAGCGCGCGCAGCCGCACGGGCGGCGGACGCCGTCGTCGTGGGCAGCGCAATTGTGAATCAGATTGCCGCGTACGGAGATCATCAGCCATTGGTGGAAAAGGTCTCGCGATTCGTCGGTGCGATGGTGACAGCGGTAAAATCGGTCTGACTCTTGAAAACCATTGTTCGGTCGTTCTTGATTATTGTGGCGGTGACTGCTGAAGGATGCTTGAAAAAGCAGGTGGCGCCGGCGCCATTGTCTTCGTGGCCGCGCCCGTACTTCCAGCCCACCAGCGCCAAGGCACTGGTTTGGTATCAGATCTACGGCCATTTCTCAGACACGATTGAGATCAGCCGCAGCACCTACCGGTGCGCCGGCGTGCCCGGAGGTATTGAAATCACGAATCATCCACGCCCCAGCGCGGACGAGGTCGGTACCGGTTTCTTGACGCGCCCATTTTTCGTCGCAGCCTTGAAGCGGGAACTGCCGCAGCTTGCCAGCACGGTCCAAAGCGCCCCGGAGTGTACGATCATTCGGGGTGAACTGGCCGATTCGGCAAACCTCGATTATCTCCGTGACGTCGTCGGGCTGGTCACCTGGTTTTTCGACAATGGCGCGGTGGCCGTTTTGGACCCGCAGACGGCAGTCTGGTATGATCGACCGAAATGGCGCGACCGAATATTCGATCCAAACGCTGCGGTTCCGACGCAGCACGTGGTGGTGTTCTGTTCCGAAGAAACGGGGGTAAACACGAACCTATTCTGGTACCATACGCGAGGGATGCGGAAATTTGCGCGTCCGGACATCAGCATTCGCAACGTGCCGGCTCAAAATCGGGAAGGGGCGATCAACTTGTTGAATCGAATGATTGAGGCCCAGGCGCTCGGCCAGGTAATTCCGGAAGGACAGCCGGTCCAGATGAAATCGTTGCCGCCTGGTTTGATCTGTCATCACGCCGGGAATGTGGCGGATCCGGATTTTAACAACGCACATGTTGAGATACGGTGGCCGAAATGAACTGGGCAGTGATTATGGCGGGTGGTTACGGGGAACGGTTTTGGCCGATGAGCCGGAGGAAGCGGCCCAAACAGTTGCTTCCAATCATTGGCGACAAAACGATGATTCAGCAAACGGTTGATCGGTTGCGCCCGATGATTCCAGCAGCGCGTATGGTGGTGGTGACGAATCGCGAACAGGCAAAGCTGGTGCGGCAACAATTACCACGCGTCAAACACGTGATCGCCGAGCCGATGGGACGCAATACCGCGCCGTGCATTGCTTTGGCAACTGCGGTCATCGCGCGGCTCGACCCCAGTGCCGTGATCGTGGTGGTGCCAGCGGATTCGTGGGTTGGTGACGTGGAGAAATATCGGCGTGTCGTCCACGAATCATTAGCCTTGGCTGCACAGCAAGACGTGCTCATCACCATTGGCCTCCGGCCGACTTCGCCGCACACGGGCTACGGGTACATTAGGTTCAAGCGCGGCGGATTCGCCCGTGGAAAAGTGAGATTTCGGGACGTGGAGCGGTTTGTGGAGAAACCCGATTTTAAGACGGCGAAGCGGTTTTTCGAGAAGGGAGAATACCTATGGAACGCTGGGATGTTTGTCTGGCACGTTCGCAGCATATGGAAGGCTTTTGAAAAGCTGCAGCCCGTGATGGCGAAGAGCTGCGCGCGACTGGCAGCGACCAAGCTGAAGAATTTCGCAGGCGAATACCAGCGGCTCGAAAAAATCTCCGTGGACTACGCGATCATGGAAAAAGCCGACAACGTCGTCGTTGCCAACGGCGAGTTTCCCTGGGATGACCTGGGGGATTGGGCGGCGATCGGTCGGCATTACGCGAAGGATGCCGCTGGCAATGTGAGTCGTGGCGAATTCGTCGGGCTCGACTCGATCGATTGCATTGTCGTGGGCAACCAGAAACATCTTGCTGTGACGGTGGGCGTTCGGGACCTGGTCATCGTCCACACGCCGGATGCCACGCTGGTTTGTCACAAGAAAGCGGCACAAAAAGTCCGCGAGTTGGTGAAGAAACTGGCGAGCAAGCAAAAATACAGGAAGCTCTTGTAGTGGAATGGGCGGCTCGCCTGCTCGTAAATTGCGGCATTCAAAACGGGAAAGGTTGTTCCACCGAGGTATGCGTATTCTTGGCGTCGATTTTGGCAGTAAGCGGATTGGTCTGGCGCTCAGCGACGAGACCGGAACGGTCGCGCAGCCGGTCGGTTATGTTGCCGGCGGCGTGAACGAGGTGTTGCGCGTGGCCTCGGAGCGCGGCGCCGGTAAGATCGTAGTCGGCTTGCCGCGCCGGCTGGATGGAAGCAGTAGCGAGCAAACCGAGCAGACGCGCAAGTTTATCGCGGCCCTGCAGCAGGCGACGGCGTTGCCGGTGGAAAGCTGGGACGAGCGATTGACCACCGCGCAAGCCGAGCGCGTGTTGTTGGAGGGAAATGTCCGTCGGGCCGACCGCAAAGAGAAGCGGGACCAACTTGCCGCGACGATTTTGTTGCAAAGCTATTTGGATGCACACCAAGAAATCCAAAATCCAAATACCGAAATCCGAAGCCAATCCGAATGATCGAAATCTTGAACCGGGCAACAGGCAAAGGTATGCGAGTTTGCTTATTCTGGTTTCGAGACTGTTTCGTGATTCGGATTTCGAGTTTCGGATTTGAGCGGTTCTCGTGACACGTCATTTCAAACTCACAATCGCCTACGACGGGACGAACTACGGCGGTTGGCAGTTGCAGCCGAACGTCGTCACCGTTCAGGGATTACTCGAAACTGCTCTCAGGCAAATTGCCGGTAAACGCGTCGTGGTTCACGGCTCAGGCCGGACCGATGCCGGTGTGCATGCCCGGGCCCAGGTTGCCAACATCTCGTTGATCACCAGTCACCGTCCACAAGTTCTCCGGGCCGCGCTCAACGCGAACTTGCCGCAAGACATCCGCGTGGTGCGGGTACAAGAGGTGGACGCCAGATTTCACGCGCGATTTTCAGCCAAGGGCAAGGAATACCGCTATCAAGTTGATTGCGGCGCAGTGGCCGACCCGTTTCTTCTCGCTTACGCGTGGCATCATCCGAAACCGCTGGACATCGCGGCGATGCGCCGCTCGGCCAGACTACTCCGCGGCCGCCACGATTTCTCCGCTCTTTCGGCCAATCCCATGCGACCGGTCGAATCTCCTGTGCGGACGATCTCGAAGCTTTCGGTCACGAAACGCGGCAACCTGTTGACGATTGCGGTCGCTGCCGATGGTTTTCTTTACAAAATGGTGCGCTCGATTGTCGGCGCGCTGGTCAAAGTGGGCGAGGGGAAGCTGACGTTGGAGGATTTGCGCAAGCTGATGGGGGCGAAGAAACGCGCCGCGCTGATCGAGACGGCGCCGGCGAAAGGATTGTTTTTGTGGAAGGTGACGTACTGAAACCCGGCGGGCTGCGTTACCAGCGGCGCGACAGCATTAACGGCCTTGCAGAAAACGCACTTGTTCGTTCAAATGTTCGACTTCGCGCATCAATTCCATCACCAACTTGATGCCCGTCATGTTGAGGCCGCAGGTCTCGCGCAGATACTCGATGCGGCGTAGCAAACGAATGGCTTCGTCGTTGAAAAACCAGCCGTCCGCTTCCGGGTCTTTCGTCGGCGATACCAGACCGTATTTGTAGTAGATCGCAATGCGGTGACGCGGCACCTGAGCGAGGCGCGCGGTCTCCTCGATGGTGTAGACGATTTCAGGACCGGGTTCGAAGATCTGCAATTCGTCTGGCGACTCTGATGTATCATGAAATCCGTTCATCGTAGTCTCCTGATTGAAGGGGGATTGAATTCCATCGGCTCACCGGGGATGGAAGCGGGAAACCCGGCTGAGTTTTTCCCACAAGCCGCGTTCTTCTTCGCTGAGGTGCTGTGGCAATTGTACGTCCACAACCACGTACAAATCTCCCTGCTCGCCGGTCTGGCCCTTGGGTAAACCTTGACCTCGTACCCGAAGGTTTTGGCCGTTGTTTGTGCCGGGCGGGACGCGCAACTTCACCCGACCCCGCAGAGTCGGCACGGTGACGCTAGTGCCGAGCACCGCCTCCCACGGAGCAAGATCCAGGTCGTAATAGAGGTCCGCCCCGTGGGCGCGAAAATCGGGATGCGCTTCGAGCCGCACGCGCAGGAAAAGATCGCCCGCCTCGCCGCCAGTGGCGCCTTCGCCTCCTTTGCCACGAACGCGAATGGCCTGGCCGTCGTGCACGCCCGGCGGAATGCGGACGCGAATGGTCTCGGTCTTGATCTCGCCGCTATGCGGATTGGTGTGTTGAAGCGAGAGGGTTCGCGTGGACCCGTTCATCACTTCATCGAGTTTGACGAGAATGTCACCTTCGATGTCATTGCCGCGGAGAGGCCCCCGAGGCTGGCGAAAATCCTGTGGATGGAACTCTTCGCCGCCGAAATCAAAACCGATACCGCCGCCGCGACCGAAGAATTGTTCGAAGAAATCGCTGAAACCGGTACTGCCGCCGAAACGAAATTCATAGTGCTGGCCGCCTTCGGGACTGGTCCAAGCGCGGCCCTCTTGGCCGGGCGGCGGCTGAAAGCCGGCGCCTTCTTTCCAGCGCGCGCCGAGTTGGTCGTATTTCTTGCGGTTCTGTGGATCACCGAGAACTTCGTAAGCTTCGTTGATCTCCTTGAACTTTTCCTCGCCGGCTTTCTTATCCTTGGCCTTGTCGGGATGATATTGCCGCGCCAGTTTGCGGAAGGCCTTCTTGATGTCCTCCGCGCTGGCATTACGTGAAACGCCGAGAGTCGCGTAATAATCTTTGAATTCAACCGGCATGGTTCACGAACCCGGTGCGTAGCACGGCCTCTGTCTTCGGCGTGTGACCTCGTGTTTTCATCGACGTGAAGATATTCAGCCAATTCCTCCTTGGCAAGATTCCCAACAGACTGCAGAGCACGGCTCAATCTCAACTGCAAAAGCGAAAAAGCAACTGAATTCTTGCGAAGAGTTGCACGGACGGCGAATTTGACCCGAACGTCCGATCTGAAATCACTTCGGATACCCGACAGTCTGGGCGAGAAGGATCTTCTGGTCGGGACGCAGTTTCATCGCCTGCGCGAGCACAGGTCGGTTCACGGAACCGCGCACGACCACCGCCAATCCTTGGGATGCGCAATACAGGTAGACGTTTTGCGCAATAAACCCGGCGTCAGCGGCGCTGTAGAATTTCTTATCTTCTTCCGAGCCGCGCGTGGCCCGGCTCATGTCGGCGACATAAACGAAGGTGACCGGGGCCTCTTTGACGAAACCCTGGCCGGTGGTTGTGGCTTCGCGCAGGTCCTTCGGCACGACCGGCGTCAGGCTATTCGCCTTCCCCTCGTACAGGTAAAGCGCGTCCGGAAGCGCGACGTAAACGTCGATTTCCTGCCAGTTCATGGCTGACGGTGCCGTGCGTTTACCGGAGTCGGGACGGTTGATGCCGTCCGCCGCCCAGAGAAGATTCGACAATTCCTGAAGCGGCAGCGGCTTGGTAGCGAAACTCCGCGATGTCTGGCGCAGCTTCAACGTTTGCATCAGCGGTTTGCCGATCTCCGTTTGCGGCGGCGGCAACTGGATCGGTTTGGGGGCGGCGGCGAAGATGGCGGGCGCAACGGCGAATCCTATCGTTAGACCGATCAACAGCAGAGACCTCGACGATTTATTCATGATGAACCTTTCTCTGCGACCACAATTCAAAACCGTGTCACTGGACGAATGCTTAGCGCATCGTGCCCGCAAAGGGAAGCGGGAAAAGGAGGCGACCGCAGCGGTTGGGTATTGGTACCTCGCCGACTCGCAGAGTCGGCCTACAACCGTGTGCCACGGCTGATTCATGAACGGAGCTAACCAATTGATTCCGTGATTGTAGGGCGCGAACGCCCCGTGTCGTATCGGGGTTTCGCGCCGTGACCGATCTGGAGCATCTTGTATAACCCGATTCGGACGGCGCGAAACCCCTGCCCGGAAAAACGTGGGCAGGGGCGTTCGCGCCCTACAAAGCCCCGGTATCAAGCACTTACGGTGAATCATGAATCAGCCCTGACCGTGTGCCGCCAAGTCAAACTTTCTATTGACACGTCTGCGCTCTGAGGCGTAAAAACCGCGAAGCATTTCCGCCGTTCGAGGCTAACGGCGAGCGTAGACGTGACTTCCCCTTTGCGCAGAGGGGCTATAGGGATGTGGAAAGCGGTTGCGTATCCGCAATCGCTGAGCACCAATGTCCTCTCGCCAATCGTTGGGGATCCGTCATCCTATTCCGAGAGGTTCTCGGCGAATATCTCGCATCTTCGTTCTGGTCGGGTGTTTCTCATCCGCCCGTGGGTGTCCGGCATCGGCGTTCTGGCATTCCGCATTTCCCAGCGGGTAGCCGGCATCCGCGTCCGAGTATTGCCTATTTCCGAGGCGGTGTCCGGCTTCCGCCTTCGGGCAGTTGCCATTTCCCAGCGGGTAACAGGTGTTCGCGTTCGGGTATCTCTCTTCCCCGAGCGGGTATCCGGCTTCCATCTTCGGGTATTTGCCGTTCGCAGGCGGGG
>DATIZX010000139.1:0-16957 GCA_035516795.1 Verrucomicrobiia bacterium | reverse complement strand
AGCACGGCGGAATATCCCCGCCAAATCGACAGATACGCTGTAAAGAGTTCACCGAACGAGACGCCGACTTTCATGACATGCAGTATCGAATTTACCAAGCGTGCTCCGAGGACTTCGCGCAATTTCTTGCCTACGGCAAGTGCTCTTTCATCAACATTCTCAGAGGAGTCCATTTGATACTGCCATTTGATACTCCATTGGTTTTTGGGGGCATATTTTGGCTAAAACCGGCAAAAGCGAAAATCAGAAAAAGCCCGTAAACATTGGCTAAGATAGCGATAGCTAAACGGAGAAAAGTGCTTCGGGCACACCCCATGCAAGTGCGCTACCAGACTGCGCTACGTCCCGACGCAGACCGCGACGGACTCTAACACAGCTCACTCCTCCGACCAACGAAATTTTCGTCCGGCTCGTGAACGCCGAGGGTGCCGAAGTTTCAAATCAGCAGGTAGGCGGCAAATAGCTCGCCGAACAACGCGCTAATTTCGATGACGTAGAGCATGCCGGTGGCGGCTTGATTTGCTTTCTCCTGGGCGCAACGCAGAACCAGTAATCCCAGCCCCAAGGGCAAAATCAGACCCCACAATATTCGCATCATGAAAAAGAACAGGTTGCCGTGGGGCGACCAGAGAGAGGGAATGAGCCGGTTGCCCAACTCAGGGTCATAATCCCCGAGCAATAAGACGGTAAAAAACACGACGAGAATTCGCAAGCCGACCGCCCCCAGTATGATTTGCGCGAAGCGGAGCAAGTGCTCGAATGAAAGCCGGCGCATCAACAGATACCAATGACCGAGGATCATTCCGACGTTGACCGAGCCAAGCAACAGAGCGCCGGTCAAAACGCTGGCATCGAAGAACCAGGGAACGTTGGTAACGACATGTCGGGTTTGCAGCGTCAATTCGGCGAGAGGCAACAATCCGAAAATAAAACCTACAAACCCCGACAGGATCAGCAGGGCCCGGCCCAAGTCCGGTTTCTCCAACCGGAACGCCCCGTAGGCCGCCGTGGCCCCAATGACAGTAAAACCCAAAAAACGCACGTCGCCCCAGCCGGCTTGTAAGATCATTTTCAAAAGCAACAAGGCCACCGCCGACGTTAGCGCGGACAAGATGCTGGTAAAAGTGAAGAAGCTCAGGCGAATTTCGCGTGGAGGAATCAGGCAGGTCATCAGGAGACTGCCGACGCTCAATTCTGTCAACACAACGGCGAGAACTTGGATCAGGTTCATGCTTCGAGCGAGTTTAGACGCGATGGTGCACTGATTGTTAGGATTGCCCGCCGGTAATCTGTGCGGACCGGATTACCGTCCCACCACCACGACCGAATTCTTGCCTCCGTAACCGTCATCCTCCTGAGCCGGATTCTCTGGATCCGGCATCCATTTGCCGTCGACGATGAGTTTGTAAAGGTGACGGCCCGCAGGAAGTGACAGCGTTGCAGACCAGACTCCGTTCGGCCCCTTTTTCATGGGCACGCCTGACGGGTCCCAATTGACGAAGTCCCCCGTAACAACTACCGAATGCGCGTCGGGAGCCGTCAGGGTAAACTCGACGTTCCACAATTTACCCGTGGTTGGTGGCGGCGGCCGGTGGAGGGGAGGAGGAACAGGTCCTTCCGGAACCGTGGGACCGGGTCGGGGCGAGGGAGCGGGCCGGACCGCAGTCTTCTTGTGGAACAGCAAAGTCGCCGCCAAGGCCGCGATGACGATCAGGAGAATCACCACCAATGCCACCGGCGTCGCAGACTTTCTCTCCGGCGACGCGGCTACCGGCTCCGGCGGTTTTGGTTCCGGGTGCAGATCCACGCCGAGCCGTTTGGCCGTCGCTTCGGTCTTCGCGTCCTTGAGGTCCAGCAACAAGGCATCGTAATCGCGGTAACGAAGGAAAATGCTCTTGTTGAGCATCTTGTTAACGACTTCTTCCGTCTTGCGGGTGAATTCCGGATTGAAATCGCGCAGCAACGGCGGTTTTTCATTGAGCCTTTTTTCCGCCAGTTCCTCGGGAGTTTCGCCCTCGAACGGCGGATGGCCGGTAAGCATTTGGAACAAAGTGGCACCGAGGCTATACACGTCGCTGCGGAAATCCTCGGCCCGCTGACCGACCCGCTCGGGAGAAATGTAATAGGGTGAACCCCAGATGCCCTCACCCGGCGCCACTTCGACATTCGCCAGTTTGGCGAGACCGAAATCGAGAATCTTCGCGCCGACGTCGTCGGTGACGAAAATGTTGGCGGGTTTGATATCGCCATGGATCATTTGATTCTTGTAGGCGGCCCGCAGACCTTCCACAACTTCGATTGCGATATCCAACGCCCGTTCCTCATTGATCGGGCCTTGCTTCTCAATGATCTCGCGGAGGGTGTGGCCCTTCAGCAACTCCATGACGATGTAGTACTGCGCCGACTCTTCGCCGACGAAATAGATCTGAACGATATGCGGGTGACTGATCGAGGCAGCGGTGCGCGCTTCTTCCAGAAAATCGTTGAGGAATTTCGGATCGTGCGCCAGGTTCTCGCGCAAAACCTTAATGGCGACCTCCCGATTCAGCGTGGGATCGAACGCGCGAAAAACCGTCCCCATGCCGCCGTGGCCGATTTCCTCTAGTAAATTGAAATGCCCCAGTTGTGACGAAAGCGCCATTGACCTCTGTGATTCTATTGATTCTTCGCCCCGACGCAAGCTTTGGTTGCACGAAGCTTCGGACAACCAGTCCGGTGCGAACGCGGCATCAACATCGGTGCCTTGCGGTGCATCGCGTTTTCCCTATACAATGATACCGTGAACGAGATCGCGCACAATGTCGAGCGCATTCGTGAACGCATCCGGGCTGCGGCCCTGCGAAGCGGTCGTCAGCCCGAAGAGGTGACGCTGGTCGCCGTCAGCAAGACCGTCGATCCGAAACACATCGAGGCGGCGATGGCCACGGGCCAAACGCTGTTTGGCGAAAGCAAGGTGCAGGAAGCGCGCGCCAAGATTCCGTTTGTTTCGCAACGGGCCCGCTGGCATTTGGTCGGGCACTTGCAGTCGAACAAAGCCCGGGAAGCCGTCGCCCTATTCGAATTGATTCATTCTGTGGATAGTGTCAGGCTGGCAGTCGAACTGAACAAATGGGCGGAGCGCGCCGGCAAGGTGCAACCCATCTTGCTGGAAGTGAATACCTCGGGCGAAGCCAGCAAATTTGGTTTGAAACCCGAAGATGTGCAGGCCGCGTTACGGGAGGTGTGCCAACTGCCGCGAATCGAGGTGCAAGGACTGATGACGATCGCCCCATTCTTTGAGGACGCGGAACAGGCTCGACCGTCTTTTCGACGCCTGCGTGAACTGCGCGACGCGGCCGGTTTACGCGAACTGTCCATGGGCATGACGCACGACTTTGAGATCGCGATTGCAGAAGGCGCTACCCTCGTGCGGATCGGCACTGCGATCTTTGGAGAGAGAACTGGCCGCCATAGAGTTGACGAAGGAGGAAATCCAGGAAATGAGCCTGAATAAGAAGGTGGCGTTCATCGGAGCCGGCAATATGGCCGAGGCCTTGATTCGTGGACTGCTTGCCACGAGTGCAGTCGCGCCCTCGGAAATTGTGGCCACGGATATTCGGCCGGAGCGCTTGGAATTCTTCACCAAGACTCTCGGTATTGGCGCTGCCCGCGACAACGCCTCTGCCGCCAACGACGCAGAGGTTCTGGTTCTGGCCGTCAAGCCACAACAGACGAGCGAAGCACTCGCCTCTCTACGTCCTCCACCGGCTGTCCTGTTCATCAGCATCGCTGCCGGTGTGACCACTTCCCGGATTGAACGGGAACTGGGCGGTCGTGTTCGCGTGATTCGGGCGATGCCCAATACACCAGCTCTGGTTGGCGCCGGCGCCACGGCGTTGGCCAGGGGTGCGCATGCCACCAATGAAGATTTGGCCACCGCGGAAACGATTCTCGGGGCCGTCGGTTTGGTGGTCCGGGTGGATGAAACACAAATGGACGCCGTTACAGCGCTGAGCGGCAGCGGCCCAGCCTACGTTTTCCTGGTGGTTGAAGCGATGATCAAGGCGGGTGTTGCGCAAGGGCTGACCGAATCATTGGCGAAGAAGCTTGCGGTACAGACAGTTTATGGGGCGACAAAATTGCTGATGGAAAGTCCTGATGAGCCGCAGGCCTTAAGGCGAAAAGTAACCTCACCCGGCGGCACAACGGAGGCGGCACTGAAGGTCATGACCGACCGCAAGCTCGTGAAGACTTTTGCCGAGGCGATCAAGGCCGCCGCCCATCGCAGCAAGGAGATGTCGGGCCCCGACTGAGCGGTGATGTGCGAAACATCTGGGCGTGGAATTCCTTTGAGAAAGTGTACCTTTCGCGCGACGTTCCTCAGCACGTGTGCGCGATACAGAAAAGTTGGATCTAGCTGCAGGACACGTTCTTGTTCTGGCTGAGTTCTCAGGGACCACTTGCGCCACGAAGCCGATCTTCCTTTCTGGATCAATATCTTATCTGCTCGCAAATCATAGAATTCACCCAAATAAAAGTGCGTCCAAGACTGGTCATGCGCTGCCTGCTTGTGCCGCAATGTTCTTCGTAAATGAAACAACCCTCTTCTGATTTTGGGAGGATTCGACGTATAATGCACCATGCCCAAGCCAATGCGCGCTTTAAATCCAAGATCGAGAACCGAACTGCGGTGAAGTTCGGAGAGGTAGCCTTCTCTTGCCTTCTGGAGATCGTGATCAACTCGTGCCTGCTCGGCTTCTAGAAAGAATTTCTCTCGTTGTTCTGTGATTGGGGGCAAGTCCTCACTCATGACAAAGTTGTTTCGAATCTCGAGTGTAGCCGGTTGGCTGGCCGCCCCTCACTCATAGACGCGGAGTTTAGCTAGATCCGGGAAGCACGGCAAGCTATCAGCTTTCAGCCGGTCACGGCACTGACGGCGCTGTGCGTGATGCTGTCTCTTGCTGAAGATGAAATATTTCTTGCGGCTAAGGCGTTGCCGTTGCTTGGGCTTTGCTCTCTGCCTCCAACGCGTTTCGCAGGTTGAACTGCGCCTCGGTGAAATCGGGTTTGATCCGCAAGGCCTGCCGATAATGCTCGATCGCCTCTGCCACTCGGCCCACTTGAAATAGCGCCAGCCCCACATTGTTATGTGCCTCGGCGGAGTCGGGATTGATCCGCAGCGCCTCCTGGTAATGTTCAATCGCCTCTGGCACCCGGCCCAGTCGGAATAGCGCAATCGCCAAATTGTTTTGCGTGGCGGCAAGATCGGGGTGCACCCGGACCTGGAGGGCTTGTTGGATGCGAAGCGCCAGTTCGTAATGTTCGACCGCTTCCTGCAGCCGTCCCGACTGAGCTAAGGCGTTCGCCAAATTGAAGTGCGCGCCATCGAGGCTGGGATTAAGACGGAGCGCGTCTTCGTAGTAGGGAATGGCCTCGGCGGTTTTGCCGAGATGATCCAGCGCTACCGCCAGGCCGAACTTCGCCATGGCGGAATTGGGATTGATTTGCAGCGCCTGTTCGTGCTGCACTATGGCCTCCTGCAGCCGACCCACCATCGCCAGCACCAGTCCCAACCGCATATGTGCTTCCCACGCTTGCGGCGCAAGTTCGACGGCGCGTTGTGCATACGGGAGCGCTTCACTGGCTCTCCCTTCGTCACAAAGCTGCGTGGCGAGCGCGCGATTGGCTTCCTCTGAGTCTGGGAATTCCACCAAAGTGGCGCGCCACAGCGTTTCGTCATTATGCCAACTCGGTATCAACCGTCGAGTGCGTATGGCAAAGGCACATACTTCACCGACCAGCAGGCAAGTCAGCGCCACACAGATCACCCTCGTCGAACGCCGGACCAACCATACGGCTGCTCCGCCCAGCAACAGCAGCGGCGGCAACATCGCCACATAGGCATAGCGTTGGGCCAGGGTTTGCGCAGCAGGCGACATGAGACCGGAGCTGGGAACAACCAAGACAACGTAAGCTCCCCAAGCCGCAATCAGGATGGGCCATCTTCGTCTTTCAAGCCCGGCCACGACGCTAATGAGAATCACAATCAGCACCGATGCCAGGACCGGCGCCTGACCCAGAGATAAGCCCCACGGAACGGGATAGGTGGGCGACAGATGAGTCGGCCAGACCAGTTTCCACAGATAAAATGCGAGGCTCTCGAACATGCGATATACATGGACGCTCAGCGGCAACGCCGCCGATGGATTCGCGTTCCCATCGTGGGACTTCGTGATCACCGTCGCAATCCCAGCAACCATGGCCAGAACGATCATCGCTGCCTTTTCCCTGAACAATCGCGGCCATCCAGCATGTACCTGGCGCCGGAGCGGATAATAATCGATCGCCAGCATCACAAACGGCAGGGATACAGCCATTGGTTTGCACAGAAGCGCCGCGACATACAATCCCCACATGGCCCACAGACGCCTCCTCGCGACGTATTCCCATAAAGCGCCGATCATAAATGTCGTACACAGCAATTGCGTTCGTCCGGACATCCAGGCAACCGACTCGGTTTGCAGCGGATGAACGGCGAATACCAGCGCAACTCCCAAAGCCATGAGCCACCGCTCGCGCGGCGTCAGCGACGCCGTTCCCAGCAGTGTCCAAAGAAAGCCGAACACGAGGGCGGCATTCAAAGCGTGCAAGATCACGCTGCTCGCATGATGTCCCGCCGCGTTCGTTCCCCAGAGCTGGTAATCCAGAACGTGGGATAGACGGGTCAGTGGTTGATAGTACGATTCCGTGGTCGTAAACGCCCATTTCACAGCGTTCCACGTCAGGCCATTCCAATGCATCGACTTCCGCAGATATTCGACATCGTCAATCCGCAGGAAGTCTCCCTGCAAACTTGGCCAATGCACCCATAAGGCTGTTGCGAACACCACGAGCCCCAAGCCAATCAAGCTTTTCCGTTTGGCAGCCACGGTGAGCGAATCCAATCACAAGACACGCCATCACGCAATCGAGAACCCAATGCGGGATTAGAGGCCGCACGTCGGCGTCTCGGAAAATGGATAAAGATGCGAAGGCAACACGGCTGACTTGTCGCGATGCGCGGCGGCTTGCGGGTTTGCAGTGCGGTGGCCGTCTCTACAAATTCACACCCGCCCCGAGGACGAAGATCTCGCCACGCGCCAGTTCGCGATTGATGCCGTACTTCTCGGCTCGTCCGAACAGTTTGAAGGCCGGACGTCGCACGCCAAACTCACCCCGCCAATCGGGGGTTTCATTGCCGACAGATCCGACACCCTGGATGTAGGCCACGTAACCTTGGATCGTAGCGACATCCCAGTTCAACCCAACCTGTCCGGCAAAACGACCGCGTGATCGGCTGGAATTATCGGTCATGCCGGCGGTCACCCGCCAATCGAAATAACTCAGCCAGCGCGTCTCGTGGTCGTAGATGTGCGGATCGCGATAAGGCAGGTCCCAGCCACGGGTTTGCAGGCGCAAACGCGGCAGGAGATTGTCACTGCCGTTCTGCAACAGTGGGCCTTTCGAGGTGGGCTTCCCTTCGGCCGCCACGCGCTCCCTGGGCGGCGACAAAGCATGATCGCTGCGGTGGAGGAAGTCGAAACCGGCGACCAACGGCTCGCCTTGCGAAAGGACCGACTGCAACCCGACTACCGATTGAAATCCGAGCGTGACGGTATAACTGATGTTCTGGAAGTCATTGGCGCGGTGCTCTTGATGTGTTTCATACCACACGAACCCCGTGAAGCGTTGTTGGGCGATATCGAAGTCGAGGACTTCGACGTTCATGGAGAAGCGCTGGGTGCGTTTCGAGCCGCCGAAACCCAGATCGTAATCACCCCAAATGAGCGGGAACCAGCCCGGCTCGCGTTGGCCGCGGGCGTCGAACACGTAACTGTCGTCACGCGAACTTGTGATATCGATTCCGAGGAGCAGCCCGTTCTCGTTTGAACCATAAAAAGGATTGTTATCGTTGCGATACCAGTCCAACGAGAGATTGGCGCGGTTCCCGTTGGCGGTCAGCATCTGCAGTTCGGGGCCGACCCGGTATAAGCCCTGGAAACGGCCACCGTGGCTGGAGGACTCGAGGCGGCCCGCAACGTTAAGCGACGCGCGGTACTTGGAGCCGAAATATTCGTCTCGGAGGAAATCGTAAAGTCGATACGACCCGAACAAATCAGTCCACCAATCGGAATCAGTGGTGCTGCGCTGCACGTAGCCGCCGCCGAGCGCGTACCAGTGCAACCGTTGGTCATCGGCGGTCAACGGCGAACCGAACCCACCGCCCAGGGCGTAGGCACTGAGCGAGCCGGCGCGGTCTTCATGCTTTACGGATTCGTAGCCGCCAAGAAAAATCAGCCGCACATACGGACTCAACACGAAATCGACCTGCGCCTCTTCACGTTCGTAGAGTTGTTCCGCCTGCACGCCCCGGTCGAGATCAAGAAAAGGAGTGGATTCCTGATGACGATAGTACAAGGTGGAGGGACCTTCGTGAAGGAGCGGAAGTTCGAGCTCGGATTCGACAAAGAAATTATGCTGGTCGCCGGCTAGAAACGCGCCGGCAAACGAGCGGAACGTTGGCAACGACTGATCTTCCGCGCGTGCCGCGAGCGGCGCTGAGCCGACAAAGGCCAACGTGAGAACAGCCAGGATGGCGGAATGCTTCATCAACGGTCTCCCCTGCAAGGCAAGAATTTCTTAACGTTTTGCCGTTAGAATTCAATACAAAAACTCAGCACCCACAGCAGCTGCCGGGGAGCTTGCGCAACGGACGCGCGCACCGTACTATTTGGATGATCCAAGCCAACATTTATGAATATCGAAGATGAGCCATCTGTCACCGAACAGCAGTTACCGCCTGAAGCGACCGGTTTGCCGCGGCCGCTAACCGTGGCCAACGCGCTGGATGCCGCCCGCATCAATATCAATCTCAGCGCCAATGACAAAGACGGCGTATTACGTGAGTTGTGCGCGCTGGTGATCGATCCGCGGGAGGAACGGCTTTTTGACACCTTTTTGCAGGCACTCAAGGCACGCGAGGATATGTGTCCCACCTGCGTCACCGAAGGCGTGGCCATTCCACATTCGCGCAACGCGTTGGTAGGCCTCGTCGATCAACCCGTGATCGCCTACGGTCGCCACAAAAAGGGCATTGATTTCGGCGCGCTCGACGGCAAACCAGTACGTCATTTCTTTCTGCTTTGCGCGCCCAATGTGCGCCAACACTTGCAGTTACTGGCGCGCCTGGCACGGCTGGTGAGCAACGCCAAATTTCGCAGTCAACTCTCGGCGGCGAAACAGCCCGAGCAGGTGATCGCATTGATCCGCGAGGCCGAGGCGCAGTTCCCCGGTTCTTGAGCCATGCGTTTCCCCGTCTATCGTCCGCGCCGTTTGCGGCAGAATCCGAAACTTCGTGCCCTGGTGCGCGAAACGAATTTGTCAGTGGACCATCTGGTGCTGCCGTTGTTCGTGCGCGAAGGAAAGCAGATCCGCAAGCCGGTAACCTCGATGCCCGGCCAGTTCCAATTGTCCGTGGATGAATTGATTCGGGAGGCCGAAAGTGCCACCAAGCTGGGCGTGCCCGCCGTGATCCTCTTTGGCATCCCCGACAGCAAGGACGAGATAGCGAGCGGCGCTTACGCCGCGAACGGCATCGTGTCCAAAGCAGTCCGCGCCCTGAAGAAAGAGCTGCCGCAACTTCTGGTCATCTGCGACGTCTGCCTCTGCGAGTACATGAGCCACGGTCATTGCGGCATCGTTCGCCAAGCGGGACACGAGCACCTCATCGACAACGACGCCACCCTCGATCTCCTCGCGAAAGCCGCGTTGGCCTATGCGGAAGCCGGCGCCGACATGGTCGCGCCGAGCGACATGATGGATGGACGCGTCGCCGCGATTCGCGCCACACTGGATAAGGCCGGCTTCACTCAAACGCCGATCATGAGTTACGCCGCGAAGTTTGCGTCGGCGTTTTACGGTCCGTTCCGCGAAGCCGCGGAATCACCGCCGCAATTCGGTGACCGGCGCACCTACCAAATGGATTGCGCCAACGCGGAGGAAGCCCTGCGCGAAGTGGCGTTGGATATTGAGGAGGGTGCCGACATTGTGATGGTCAAGCCGGCATTTGGCTATCAAGACTTAATCTGGCGCGTGAAGGAGAAGTTCCATTATCCCGTGGCCTGTTACAACGTTAGCGGCGAGTACGCGATGGTCAAAGCCGCGGCGCGTAATGGCTGGATCGACGAAAAAGCGGTCGTGCTCGAAATGCTCACTGGTTTCCATCGGGCCGGTGCCGGCATCATTCTGACGTACTGGGCGCAAGACGTGGCCCGCTGGCTAAAGACGTAAGCTCTATCATGCTTCCTCTGAAGAGTAGCCGCACCGTTGCCGCACACGACGGCGGCGTTTGCTGCCCATTACCCCTCAGCGTCTCATCGGATTCGGCTCCGTCGGACTCGGCTTATGGGTGCGCGCAGCCCGCGCAGGACTAAGCCGAAAGCTGCACTGGCAGCTTGAGACGCCGTGACGACGTTTTCACGGCAACCCTGCGGCTACAAAATCACCTTTCGAAACGAAGGCGCCCGGACCCTTATTTCAGGCTGGAGAACGTCATGAAAAACCACACCAACACCAGAACGGCGACGAGGCCCAAACCGATGACTGCCCATATCCACAAATCGCGGCTGCCGCGCCGTTTTCGGCCAAAGGGAGAAGAGGTGCCAAAAGAAGGCGGAGGACCACCGCCTTTGCCCACCTGACTGAGATCAACACCGGTTTGCGAAGGAGGCAGCGGCTGGCTGGCTTTCTTGACGTCGGACTCGAATCGCATTTCCACGCTGCCCATCCGGACCTGATCGCCACTGTTGAGCATGGTTTCCACGATGCGCAGGCCGTTGACCCGGGTCCCATTGGTGGAATTGAGGTCGCGCAGTTTCATGCCGTCGGGCTCCTGAATGAACATCGCGTGGTGGCTGGACACCGTGCCGTCCTCGATGCGGATCACGTTGTCCAGTGCCCGTCCAACGGTCACGCGTTCATCCAGCAGGTCAAAAACCTTGCCCTCGAGGATGCCCGACAGGATTTGCAGTTTAGGCATTCAGCGATCTCCTTGTGCAGTTAGGTCAAAGCTCCCGCATGATGCTTGCTCGCGCTGAGCAAGTCAATTTTGATTTTTCACCTCGCACAACCGCTCCCGCAAGCGGCTGAAACGCGCCGCCGTCTTGTTGTTCCGCACGGCGATGGCCAGCGCTTTCTTCGAGCCGATCAGGATCACCAGTTTTTTGCCGCGCGTGATGGCGGTGTAGAGCAAGTTCCGCTGGAGCAGGACAAAATGCTGGGTCAGCAGCGGCGCAATGACGCAAGGATACTCGTTGCCTTGCGATTTGTGGACGCTGATGGCGTACGCCGGCAACATTTCGTCCATGTCCGTGAACTCGTAGGGAATCTCGCGGAAGGAGGAACCCGACGGCGCCCCGGCATTCTCCATTTCCACGATCACTTGTTGCTCGACGAGATCGATACGCTTGATGCGACCGAGATCGCCGTTGAACACGTCCTTGTCGTAATTGTTCCGGATCTGCATGACCCGGTCGCCGACCCGGTACGTCCGTCCAAAACGCTGAACGTGCGGACCTGTAGGGTTGAGCGTGGCCTGCAATTCGCGATTGAGATTCTCCGAGCCGCACAATCCCTTGTGCATCGGTGTGAGCACTTGAATATCGCGCATCGGGTCGAATCCGAACTTCTTGGGGACCCGTTGGGCGCACAACGTTTTGATCGTGGCGAGAACCTGTTCCGGGGCTTCCTCCTCGATAAAGAAGAAGTCGGGAACATCCGCAACCGAGACGGTTACGCCACTATCTACCTTCGGTGGCGCGAGCGTCCCGCTTGCGGTCGTTACCGGCGTCTGCCCTTGATTGACCCGGTGAGCGTTGGTGACGATCAAACTGTTGCGGGCTTGCCGAAAGATCTCCGTGAGCCGCACGACGGGCAACCGGTTGGAGTCAATGACGTCGCGCAGGAAATTGCCGGGACCGACCGATGGCAACTGATCCACGTCACCCACGAACACCACCGAGGCGGTAGGCGGAATCGCCCTCAAGAGATGATAGGCGAGGGGAATATCGAGCATCGAGGTCTCATCGATGATGATCATGTCGCCCTGGAGAGGGCGGCGTTCATTGTGTGTAAAACCACCCGCGTGGGGCTCGTACTTCAGCAGCCGATGAATCGTTTGCGCGGGAGCACCGGTGGCTTCGGTCATCCGTTTCGCGGCGCGGCCGGTCGGCGCGGCCAGCAGCACTTTGCTGTTCTTGGCCTGCAGAATCTTCACGATGCTATTGACAATGGTGGTTTTACCAACGCCCGGACCGCCGGTAATTATGCTGATTTTGGAGGTCAGCGCGGATTGGATGGCATGCTGTTGTGCGGCGGCAAGGTCCACCTTGGTCTTTTGTTGCACCCAAACGAGCGCCTTTTCCAGATCGATGGATGGCAGAGTAATTGGCGCCGCCAGTAGTTCCTGAATCTTAGCGGCGACGCCCCGCTCCGATTTGTGCAAGCGCGCCAGATAAACGAACCCTTCTTCTTGGATGACTTCGCCACCCACCACCAGCAGATCGACTGCGCTTTCAACGGGAGCCATCTCGGTTTCGAGCAACTCGCGCGCTGCGGAGACGAGATGTTCGTGCGGCAGGCACACATGGCCATCGTCGGTGGCGCGTTCCAGCGTGTGAACGACGCCGGCTTTCAGTCGATGAATGGAATCCTTGGCGATACCCAGCTTCGAGGCGATGCCGTCGGCCGTGCGGAACCCGATTCCGGCAATATCATTCGCCAGCCGGTACGGATTTTCGCGCACAACGGCGATTGCATGCTCGCCATATTGCTTGTAGATCTTTGCCGCATGGGCGCTGCCGATCCCGTGCCCCTGCAGGAAAATCATGATGTCGCGCACGCTTTTTTGTGCCGACCAGGCTTCTTTGATGCGCCGGGCTCGCTCGGGGCCGATGCCGTCGACCTCCCGCAGTCGCGCCGAGAATGAATCGATCACCTCGAAAGTGCGCTCGCCGAACTTGTCGACGATGCGGTCCGCAAATGTGTCGCCAATGCCCTTGATGAGTCCGCTGCCGAGATATTTCTTAATGCCGACGATGGTGCGCGGCAGCACGCTCTCGAATTTCTCGACCGCGAATTGCCGGCCGAACTGTTTGTGATTGACCCAGCGGCCCAGCGCTTTGACGGTTTCCCCTTCATTGATCGCCGCGAGATTGCCCGTGATGGTGATCAGCTCAGCACGATGTCGTCCTTCCGGCAAGAGCTGGGCCACGGTGTAATGGTTCTCCTCGTTCGAGTAGATGATCCGTTCGAGTGTGCCCTCGATCGACTCGAGATTCTGTGAAGATGCATCCGCCATGCTTGCATCGTTCATCGTAACAAACGATGCCGAAAATTGCTCCCAGAAAAAGGTTGTCAGGCGGCCAACCGAATGCGAGAAGAAAGCGCAGGGAGAATTCGCATGGAAAACATCAAGCAGTTCTTCACGGGTGATCGTTACGCCAGGCTTTCCGGCGTCGAACTCTTGTCCGTCTCACCCGGGTTGGCCGTTGCACAAATGCCGATTCAACCGCATCATTTGAACGCGGTCGGTACCGTGCAAGGCGGGGCGATTTTCACCTTGGCCGACCTCGCCTTTGCGGCCGCCTCCAACGCGCACGGCAAACTGGCTCTGGCCATCAATGTCAGCATCACCTACATGAAAGCGGTGAGTTCCGGCACACTGCGGGCGGAAGCGCGCGAGGTGTCCGCCAATCCCAAGCTCGCCAGTTATACAGTGAACGTCTTCGACGAGCAGAATACCCTGATCGCCGTTTTCCAAGGGCTGGTGTATCGCAAAGAGCAAACGTTGGATTTCGAGGCCAAAGGGTAGGGCCGCCAAAGAGGAATGTTCGGTGGCACAGGCATCCTGCCCGTGGCCATCGTGAAGAGATGCCTCTTGCAGTAAACTACCCGCGGCTGAACAATTCGACCGTGCTGACCGGATTGATCCCGCCCGCTTGCAGGACTTTCAGGGCGGCATCCGGATCCGTGAAGCGGAAGACCAGCATGGCCCGGTCGCCCCGTTTCTCAGCGAACGCGTACATGTATTCAATGTTCAGGCTTGCGCCGTCGACAATCTCCAGAATCCGCGACAAACCTCCGGGTTGATCCGGCACCTCAAGGGCAAGCACCTCGGTGATTTTCACGACGCAACCGGCCTTTTGGAGGACGGTCTTCGCCTTCTGCCAGTCCTGAACGATCAAGCGCAGGATGCCAAACTGCGCGGTGTCCGCCAGCGACAGGGTGACCATGTTGATCCCCGCTTTGGCCAGGGCGTCGCACGCCAGGCGCAGTTGACCGGGTTTGTTTTCCAGAAATACTGAGACCTGATGGATTTTCATGGCTTTCTCCTCGTCACATTTTGCGTTTGTCGATGAGGCGTTTGGCTTTGCCTTCACTGCGTTGGATCGTATGGGGCGCTACCAACCGCAGGGCGGCGCGGATGCCGGTTACGGTCTCGATCGAACGCACCAGCTTCTGCTGCAGTGCTTCCAATGCCCGCACCTCATCGCTGAAGACCTCGGGCGTGACCTCCACTTGCACCTCCATTTGATCGAGATCGGCTTCGCGGGTCAGCACGATCTGGTAATGCGGCAGAGTACCTTCGACCCGCAACAACGCCGCTTCGATTTGTGACGGAAAGACATTGATGCCGCGGATGATAAACATGTCATCGCTGCGGCGACCAATACGGCGGATGCGGCGAATCGTCCGGCCGCAAGCGCACGGCTCGGCAATGATGGCGCTGATGTCGCGGGTCCGATAGCGGATCATTGGCATCGCGTCCTTGCTCAGTGTCGTCAACACCAGTTCGCCTTCGGCGCCGTCCGGCACGGGTTCGAGCTTCTGCGGGTCGATGATTTCGACGAGGAAGTGATCTTCGAAAATGTGCAGTCCCGCCTGGCAGGCGCATTCGATACCGACGCCGGGCCCGATGATCTCTGACAACCCGTAAATGTCATAAGCTTTGATATTGCTCTCGGCCTCGATCCGCTGGCGCATGTTTTCCGTCCATGGTTCCGCACCGAACACGCCGGCCCGCAACGGCAGCTTCTTGATGTCGATGCCCATTTGTTGCGATTGATCGATCAGATGCAGGAAATAACTGGGCGTGCAGCAGATCGCCGTCACACCGAAATCTTTCATGATCATCAGTTGCCGCTCGGTGTTGCCGCCCGAGATCGGGATGACGGTCGCCCCGAGTGCCTCCGCCCCATAGTGCGCACCCAAACCGCCCGTAAACAGACCGTAACCGTATGCGTTTTGAATAATGTCACCATCGTGCAAACCGCACGCGGCGAGACTGCGCATCATCGTCTCCGTCCACACCCGAATGTCGTCTTGGGTATAGGCGACAACAATCGGTTTACCGGTCGTGCCGCTGGACGCATGGAGTCGCACAATATCCTTCATCGGGCTCGCAAACAATCCGTAGGGATACGTGTCGCGCAGGTCCGTCTTCACAGTGAACGGCAGGCGGCGAACGTCGTCTAGCGACCGGATATCGGCTGGTTTCAGACCGCGTTCGTCCAGGCGTTTGCGGAACAACGGCACGTTGTCGTAACCCCGTCCCACCATGCGTTGGAGCCGGGACAATTGAGTGGCGCGCAATTCAGTTAACGGCATGAAATCGGGCGCGCTGACTGGATGACGTTCCGTAATATTCATGAGTCACACTCCTTTTCTTCCGAGCGCAAACGCCTGCAGGTTGGCGGCGTGCAGTTTTTCGGGAAAGGCCGCGCGGATCGCGTCCCGCCACACCGTTTCCGCGATTTCCAGATGCCGGCTCAACACGCCGAGCAACGCGACGTTGAGACTTTTCTTATTGGTCAGCTTGGTCGCGTCCACCGCCTCCGGGCCGATCAACAGCCCGCCGCTGCGCAGTTGGGGACGATTCAATTCAATTTGGTCCGGCGCGACCACCACGAGGTAATCCGCTTCGCCATTCGGCACCATCGGACTGAACACTTCTTTTCCGAACCGCACGTCGCTGCTGACCGAACCACCCCGCTGGCTCATGCCGTGCAGTTCGCTCTGTTTCACGTCGAAGCCGCTGCGAAACGCCGCGTCAGAGACGATGCCCGAGGCCTTAAGGACGCCTTGTCCGCCGAGGCCAGCGATGACAACGTTCGTAACGTGATTGCCGCTCATGGTTCTTCCGCCAGGGCTTCCGTGCAGGTCTGCGACGCGGCCCGGTCGTATTCTTTGATCTTACCGGCGATCAATAGGCACGGACGGCGAGCGATGATAACGTTGAGTTGGCGGTTCGCCAGGCAATCCTGCAACAGGCGCAGAAGGGCGTCGGGATGAGCCGAGGGATCGACGACATAGACGCTGAAGATGCCGAGCGACCGTGCCAATTCGTCAAAGGAGATCTTGCCGGTGGGTTCGTGTGCCAACGTGCGACCGGTGCCCGGATGCTCCTGATGGCCCGTCATTGCCGTGGTGCTGTTGTCGAGGATCAGGACCACGTGGCCGGTCGGGGGTCGGTTGTAAACCATCTCGACCAGGCCAGTAATGCCACCGTGGATAAAGGTGCTGTCGCCGATCACGCTGACGACCCGGCGCGCTTGTTCAGGTGGCAACACGTGGCGCAGCCCCAGGCCAACGCCGATGCTGGCCCCCATGCAGACGCAACTGTCCATGGCCTCGAACGGCGGCAACACTCCCAGCGTGTAGCACCCGATATCGCCGGCGACGATGCAATCGAGTTTGTGCAGCGCCTCGAACACGTACCGGTGGGAACAGCCCGGGCAAAGTTGCGGCGGCTTGCCCGGAACGGGAGCCGGTTCGGGCGACGTGTCGCCCGCCAAAATGCGCCGCACGCGGGACACGTTCAATTCACCGAAACGGTACATTTCCGGTTTGCTCTCGACTTTCACGCCAGCCGCGCGAATCG
>DATIZX010000138.1:0-8744 GCA_035516795.1 Verrucomicrobiia bacterium | reverse complement strand
CCTCGACATCGAACAAGACCCGATAGTTGCCCATCCGCAATCGATACGTCACATCGGCATTCTGCAACCGTTTGATGTCGCCGTGTAAACCAGCTTGGAGCCGCTCAATCTTGCGCAGAATCTGTGTTCGATGTTTGGTGGGGAGCGCATCCAGTTCTTCAATCGCCGTAACGCCATAAACGATCTTGTAGCGTCCGGCTCCCATCAAAACTGCTCCAAGAATCTCACGTCATTCTCGGTGAACAGGCGGATGTCGTTGATGGACCACATGACCATGGCGATGCGTTCGATGCCGAAGCCGAATGCCCAGCCGGTGTATTCGTCGTCGGGATAGCCGACCGACTTGAAGACGTTGGGGTCAACCATGCCGCAGCCGGCGATCTCTAGCCATTCTTTGCCGCGCGCGGCCAGATGCGGACTCGACAGGTCAATCTCGAAACTCGGTTCAGTGTACGGGAAGAAATGCGGACGGAACCGGACCTTGGTGTCGGGTGAGAGCAACTGCTGGAAGAAGAATTCCACCGTGCCTTTGAGGTCGGCCACGGTAACGTTCTTGTCCACGTACAACCCTTCGATCTGGTGAAACGTCGCGCTGTGGGTGGCGTCGGGATTATCGCGCCGGAACACCCGGCCTGGCACGACGACGCGGATCGGTGGTTTCTGCTTGAGCATCGTGCGGATTTGCACAGGCGATGTATGCGTCCGCATGACGTAACGTCCGTATTTCGGGTCCGGCGGCAAATCGACGTACAACGTGTCCTGAATGTCGCGCGCGGGATGATCCGCCGGCGTGTTGAGCGCGTCGAAACAATGCCATTCGTCCTCGATCTCGGGGCCATCTTCGACCGCGAATCCCATGCGACGAAAGATAGCAACCGTCCGCTCGAAGATTTGCGTGAGCGGATGGAGATGACCGATCTCATGGCGGCGGCCGGGCAAGCTCGTGTCGATGGCCGGGCCTGATGCCGCAGCTTTCGCCTCCAATTCCTCACGCTTGGCCGCAATAGCGGCTTCGAGTGCCTTCTTCGTTTCGTTGGCGAGCTTGCCAACGCGTGGCTTGTCTTCCTTCGGCAGTTTTCCAAGTTGTTCCAAGGCGGATGAGACGATGCCGCTGCGTCCGAGATATTTTGATTTGAGTTGGTCGAGCGCCGGCACGTCGGCGCACGCGGCCAGCGCGGCCTCGGCTTCGGCGCGGGCGGTTTGGAGTTGTTGTTCGAGTTCGGTCATGGAAACGCGGAAACCGTAGCCAAACCCTTGGAGTCACGCAAGAAACTTATCGCAATGCACCGCGACGGCCGACTATTGCCGCCCAAACGCTTTCCGCAGCTCAAACTTGGCTCGTTCCAAGGGATTTCGCTGTTTGCGTGACAAACCGGTTCCCGCGCGATTGATATAGAAATTCAACATCGACATCGCGGACTGATAGGGAGAGCCCTTGCGACGGTGGCTGGCTTGCGCTGAACGCTTCAACGAATTGGCAATTCGGCGCGGACTGGTCGAGGTGAAGATTCCCCGCTCCAAGTCGAGCGCGTTGCTGCGCCGCGTCACTTCGCTCGACCAATATTTCTTCTTTGACCGTCGCCGGCTTCGCGAGCCAGCTTTTCTTGCGACCATTCTCTCGTCAACCTTTTCGTTTGAAATATTGCACGGCTCGCTCGTGTTTCTCGGCGGCGCGCCGCGTGGAAAACGTGCCCAGATTCCGGTGTTTGCCCGTACGCGGATTGCGCTTCCGAGAATAGAGCCGATACTTGCCTGATTTCAGCCTCCTGATCATCCTGGCTCCTTCTGACCACGTTTGTGCGATGGGGATTTGTGGACGGTGGCCCAGGCGCGTTTTCCCGCTTCCTTGGGGCTGACGCCGCGTTGATTGCTCCCTCCTCTCATTTTGAGCTTCATTTATTCTTCTGATGGAGGCGAAGCGTGGACCAACTCCGGTTCCTTGACCTTGGGCCGCGTGATCTTCAGACGCGGCGACGGACGATCCTCTTTCTCTGGCGGGTTGGGCCGCACCGCGTGTCCGACTTCGGCGGCGCGATACAACGCCCGGATAATCTTCACGTCGATCAAGCCCTCTTCGCCGGATGTTTCCGGGCGTTTGTTGTTCAGGATACAGTCGGAGAAATAAAGAATTTCGGGCGCGAATTGATCGCGAATCGGATAACTGCGCCGACTGGTCTTCCCGTTCGTCTCCACGTATTGCTCGCGTTTTTTCGCGTACTCGTATGCGTTTCTCAGCAGGAGATTCCCCTTCGTGCCGACCACCTCGTACCACGAATTTTCCGCCGCGCCAAAACTGACAATAAAACTCGCAAGCTGGCCCTCGGGAAAACGCATGACTGCGGCCGTCATTTCGTCCACTTCATGGAAGCGCGATCCGGTATTTCTAATCGTGCAGGCCGAAACATCCTGCGGCTCGGACCGGAAGAGATAACGTGCTGCGTTGATGCAATAAACCCCGAGGTCGTACAACGTGCCTTCGCCCATGTCCTCTCGCAGTCGGATATCGCCGCGCTTGACCTGCATGGTGAACACGGAATTGAAAAGGCGCGGTTTTCCGAGTTTGCCCGAGCGAACGACCTGCACGGCGTCCAAATTCGCCTCGTCGAAGTGCAGGCGGTAAGCGGTCATCAACTTGACCTTGCGCGCGGCAGCCGCATCGATCATTTCCTGACATTCTCGTTCGGTCACGGCGAGGGGTTTTTCGCATAGCACGTGCACGCCAGCGTTGGCCGCGCGCAGGGTGTACTCGCAATGCAGGCTGTTCGGCAGCGCAATGTAAACGGCGTCCACCGCGCCGCTGCGAAGGATTTCGTCATACTCAACGTACGAACACGTCCGCGCCACCTTGTATTTCTGGCCGAGAGTCCGCAATTTTTCCGGGTCATCGGAGATCAATGCTGCCAACTCCGAGTTCTCCTGCGCATGCGCAAAGGCGGGCAGCACGGCGGCTTGGGCAACATAACCCAGACCGACCACCGCATAGCGCACCCTGGGTACATCCCCTCTCTGGTTATTCATGGTTTGGGCAGCATCAAGTGCGGAGAATTGGTTACGCCGGGACGATTTGTGACGACAATGGAGTTATTTGTGAGAACAATGCTGGAATTCGTCACCCCCGACATCGGCGAATTTGTCAGGTGTAGAGACGGGTAATTGGTGCGCTCGCGAATGGGCTGGATCGTGTTCGGATAAACAATCTCGTGATTCGAGCCACCATCTCCCAGAACGATCATCTTCGGCTGCGCAGCCACGACGGCCACGCTGAGCATCGTCAATATTGCCAACAAAATCACAATTCTCATGTTGGGCCATCCTTTCACCTTTAATTTCGGGCGCCAGCAGTGGCCTGCAATAGGACCAGCGCCTGAAATTCATTTAGGAAATGCGCCGAAACAAGCATGAGCCCGCCCGCACCTTCTCAGCGGCTGGGTTGTAGCCGCGGCGCTCCGTCGCGGCGCACGCCGGCACGGCGCCGTGGCCGCATCGCCGTACCCATCAAATCAGGCATGGCGATGCACTAGGAGATAAATGGCTTCGCTGCGGCCAAAACCTGGTCCACCGTTACGAGACTCATGCACTCCATGCGTGGCGTATGGCTGCAATGATCCTTCAGGCAGGGCGAACACGCGATGCCGGCACGCAGGACCACGTGCTGCTTGCCGAATGGGCCCGTCAACTCCGGATCCGTGGGACCAAAGATGGCCACCACCGGGGTGCCAACCGCCGCCGCAATATGCATCGGGCCGCTGTCGTTGGTAATGACCACCGAACACCGAGAGTACAGTTCGGTGAGTTCGAATAGATCGGTGCCGCCAGCGATGTTGCGACGGCCTTGCGCGATCCAGTCGCAACGTTGGCGATCCGCGACCGAGCCGGTCACGATCACGCGTTGGCTTGGCAATCGCCGCACCAGCTCGGCAAATCTGCTGTCTCCCCAGAGCTTGGTTTTCCAGCGGGCGGAAGGATGCACCGCAATCAACCCTTCGGTCCGGACTCGCGAAGAGATGCCCAGCGGGAACTCGACAGGTGTCATCTCACAACCCAGGTGTTTGGCGGCGAGCAGATAACGCTCAATCGCATGGGCGCGCTGCACCGGGACCACTTCGTTGTAAAACCACCGGGCGCCCTCGCGGGCATCTGAGAGACCAATGCGCCGTGGCGCGCGCGCGGCGGCCGCCATGACACCGCTGCGAAAAAGGCCTTGCAGATCAATCACCATATCGAATCGCCCTCGATGGAGCTGCCAGAGCAAAGACGGAAAGGTGGCCATTTCGTGGCGGCGAAATTTGATCCGTTCGTTGATGATCGGGCAATTCTTCAGCAGCGACACGAGCGAATCCCGGATGAGCCAGGCAATGTGCGCCTCGGGAAAATGACGGCGGATGAGGCTGACGGCCGGCAACGCGTGCACCACGTCGCCGAGCGAACTGGGCTTGATAACCAAAATGCGCATGCGGGCGTCAGTGTACGATGTAGCTGCGCTTCTGTGAAGCGCAGGTTGATCGGCTAAAAAGCGAACGCGGCGCTTCGCCGAAGCGCCGCTACACCTGCGATCGTCACCTTCCCTGAGTCAACCGTTCGGCCAGCGACTCCGGCAGCCCGGCGGCTCGGATTTTCTTTTGGGTCACCGCAATGTCGTAGGGCACACGGCGCAATTCGATGACGTTTTCAATCAAATCAAAAATGACATAGGACGACTTGGGATTGCGATCGCGCGGCTGACCGATCGAACCCACATTGATGAAATACTTGCGGCCAATCTCGACTTTGATCTTGGTGTACAGACCGCCTTGCAATCCGGTCGGCCCGCGCACAAAAGCCACCGGCACGTGTGTATGTCCGTTGAAGCAAACCGGCGTGTGTTGATAATTGAAACTGGCTTGCGCGGCGAGCCGGTCGAACACGTACGCCCATTTCTCGGGCAAATCGAGCGTGGCGTGAACGATGGTAAAGGATTCCACGTGCCGGACGTATTTGAGGTCGCGAAGCCACGCTTTGTCGTCGTCGCTCAATTGGGTCCTCGTCCAGCGAATCCCTTCGGCGGCCATCGGATTGAACCCGGTGAGTTCCATGTTCGATGTGCAATACTCGTCGTGATTGCCCATGACCGTCGGACAATTCAAGCCCAACACGATGTCGAGGCATTCCTTGGGATTCGGGCCGTAGCCCACGATGTCGCCGAGGCACACGTAGTGCGTGCATTTCTGTTCGGCGGCATCTTTCAGGACGGCCTGCAACCCTTCCAGATTGGCGTGGATGTCGCTGAGAATCGCGTAACGGAGATTGGGATTGTCAGAAATCATGATGGGGGTTTATTCTTCGGGAACACGCGCTGATTGTCGGGGATCTTCAATTTGTCTTCCAGTTGCCGAATCTCACGTTCGATAATATTCCACGCTTGCTGCACCTTGTTATGGTCTTGAAACCAGAGCAGCCTCCATTGCGCGTAGGCCGCTTCGGTCTCTCCGCATTGTTCCAGGGCACGCGGATACATGCGCGCTACAAACTGCGGCGCGTTGGTAAAACTCGCCGCCCTGGCGAAATACTCCGCGGCCTTGCAGAACGCGTCCCGGCAAGGCGGCTCATCACAATCCCTGCTGAATTTCTCGTAATACAGCATGCCCATCATAAAATACAAATCATATCGATTGGGAATGTTTTCGATGCCTCGCTGTAAGAAGTCGCGCGCCTTCCTGTGCCATTCCCGCTCGCGCTTGATCCCTTCGGCCTGGGTTCGGTTGTTGGGATCGGACCGGGCGCCGTAGCCGATGTTCCATGCCATGTGCCATTGACCCAGGTCCCAAAACAATACCGACTGCGGTTGCAGCGTCACCACGATCTCAATGTCGCGGTACTGGCGCAGCCATTCCCTTTTTTCCCAAAAGGTGTGCCCCTGAAGCCACAAGAAATCCGCCACGACGCCGCGCAGCCCGGCCAACAAGGCAATCGCCAGATTCTGCCCGAGGGCTTCGCGCAACTCATACGTGACGCGCGCCCCCTGATACTTCAGGCGGGTCCGCTCCGCACGAATGGAGTTCTCCATGGGCAGGAAACCCAGGCCGGTCGCAAACAGGAGAATAATTACCAAAGCTTTCGTCAACATGACATCAAATCTCACGCCGGGAAAAAATCAGATGGGCGGCGAAGACGATCACCACCGTCCGCGCCACGCCGTACACCAGGATCTGGCCAACGTGCGACCAGGGCACCACGTTGCCCATGTTGATCTCGTCGGCCAGGCTGAAAAATCCAAAGTCTGGCACCACGGCCAGCAACGCCATGAGAATGCGTCGATCCGCCCACACTTCAGCAGCGGCGCCCCGCAGCATGCCAGCGACGAAGATCATGAACGGCACGGCCACGTTGAACACCAGCGATGTGGAAAAGGTCGAGATCAGCAAAGTGATCGCCGCCACCAGGGTCGCTTTCATCAACTCCGCCAGCACCGCCTTCACGAGGTTCACGTCGAACGTTTCCTGGGGCACTTGCCTGATCTGCTGATTCAGGTCGGCCATGTCGGAGGCCGGCATCCCCTGCGTGAACTCCTGCCGCAACTCCCGAATCATGCCCTGTTCCTTGATGAACAGCACAGCGCCAAAAAGAAGACACATCGCGGCGATGCTGATCGTCAAAAGCGACAGGCTTCCCAGAAATTTCCCCAGCAGAAATTCGATGCGCCGGACCGGTTTCGCCAGGATGGTGTAGATGGTCCGGTTCTCCACCTCGCTCGGCAACAATTGCGCCGTGCCGACGATCGCAATCAGCGTGCTGATGACAGAAATCACACCCAGGCAGGTGTCCTTGATGAACTTCAACTGTTCGCCAAAGGTGAACTGCGCGAAGAAACTCGCCGACGCGATAAAGATCAATCCGATGATCAGGAAGAAGTTAAACACCTTCTGGCGTACGGCCTCGGTCAGCGTATTACCGGCGATGATCCACACCCGCGACACCGAGAACCCGACTCGTTCCTTGAGAACGGGCGCGAAGGCCGGCCTCGGCGTCTGGACTTCCGTGGGGGACGGCGTCGTTTCGCCTCGATGATTGGCCAATTCAGTCATGCTGCCCCGCTCCTCGTTGATCCCGTTTCAGCGCGTCCAGGAACAATGATTCCAGCGATGTTTGCGGATGATCCACGGAAATCACCGTTGCCCCCGCTGCACGCACCGCTTCTTCGACCCGCGTTCGGGCCGCTTCTGGCAAATCTTGCACGGTAATGCTTAACCGTCGTTGGTCGCTGATCAGCGTCTTGACGTCGCCCTCCATGATCAATTGTCCGAGGTTCAATACTCCGATGCGGTCGCACACGTCCTGCACCTGCGCCAGCAGATGCGAACTCAGCAGCACGGTTTTGCCCATGCCTTTCAACCGCAAAATCAAATCGCGAATGTCCTTGCTTCCAATCGGGTCCACGCCCGCAGTCGGTTCGTCGAGCAGCAGCAGCTTCGGATCGTGAATCAGCGCCTGGGCCAACCCGATGCGCTGCAACATGCCTTTCGAGTAACCGCCCAGTCTCCGGTTGCGCGCGTGCTGCAGCCCCACCAATTCCAACAGCTCCTCGATCCGTCTCCGCAACCCCACGCCGCCCATGCCGCACAGTTTCCCGAAGAACTCCAGCGTCTCCGTTCCGGTCAGGTACCGGTAAAAATAAGGATTCTCGGGGAGAAAGCCGACGTGCAACCGTGACGACACCTTGCGGCACGGCACGTCAAACACCCAGGCGCTGCCTTCGGTGGGCAGAATCAGGTCGAGAATGAGTTTCAGCGTCGTGCTCTTGCCCGAGCCGTTCGGCCCCAGCAAACCGTACACTTCGCCCTCGTGTACCCGCAGGTTCAGCTTGTCCAGCGCCAGCAACCGGCCTTTGTGCCAGCCCAGCTCATACTTCTTCGTCAAATCTTCAGTTCGTATCGCATCCATTCAGTATCGTATATCGAAGCCGTTGAATTCACCGGTGGCTTCCCTCCAGTTCACGTCGGCGTGCCGGATATGGCTGCCGAGTTGACTGGCCCGAATGCCTTCCAGGAAAGCTTGGACTTCCTCTTGTTCGCCTTCCGCGGCCAACTCGACACGTCCATCGAGCAGGTTACACACGTAGCCCGTGACTTCATAACCGCAGGCTACTTCGCGCGCAGTGTACCGAAACCCAACGCCCTGTACCCTCCCGGTGTAAAAAACCGTCGCACACTTCCGCATAAAAGTCAGCCCGCGAGAGTACTGGCAAACCGTTGTCACGTCAAGCGAGTGGCTTGCGTGGCAGCGGTCTAATTTCAGGAAGTGCCGCGGCGGTCTGCCCCGAAAGCGCTCGGGGCCTGCGACTGCCGATGCCGATCATCCGACGCTCGCAAAAGGATACGCTCCGTGGCGGCTGTCTTTCCCATAGATACGCCAAGAGAGCCCATCTCCCTGCGCTGGCGCGGGCAGAATTCTTCCGGCATCAGAATCAGTGTTCGCGTAGCGGCAGGCCTTAGCCTGCGCCCACCTTGTCGCAGCCGCGTTGTAGTGACCGCTGTCCCCAGCGGCGCTGTAGCTTTCGGCGTTGATACGACACGCGCCTGCGGCCTGCAATTCGTGGGACAGGCGGCCGCCCGCCTGTCTCCTTCGGGCCTTTCAGTGTTGACAGTAGCCGCGCGCGCGGCTGCAATCGTAAAGCCTGCGGCTACAGGGTCCAGGTAATGAAGCTTTCAGTGTTGACAGTAGCCGCGCGCGCGGCTGCAATCGTAAAGCCTGCGGCTACAGGGTCCAGG
>DATIZX010000137.1:0-4193 GCA_035516795.1 Verrucomicrobiia bacterium | reverse complement strand
AATTATCCTCTGCCAGCGTTCGTTGCTGCTTCGCTTCAGCCAACGCCACCTCAGCCTGGTCCCGTTCCACTCGCGCCCGATAGAAGCCTGCCGTCGCTATTCCCAGCCCGATTAGAATAGTTCCCAGTACTGCCGCCCCCGCCGTCACCGTCAGCTTGTTTCTCCGAACCAGTTTCTGAAAGCGATAGACTGAACTCGGCGGACGCGCGGCCACAGTTTCGTCATTCAAATGCCGCTTGAGATCGACCGCCAGCCCGTTGGCCGTCTCGTATCTCCGCGTTCGGTCTTTCTCCAGGCACTTCATCACAATCCAATCCAGATCGCCGCGCACCAGGTGAATGAGCTTGGGCGGTTCGGTCTGTCTGCGTTTCGCGGCAGTCGTCAGCTCGCCTTGCACCATCTTGGTCAACCGCATCGACGGCTTGAACGGTTCTTTCTCCCGAATCGTCCGCCGCATTTCGTCGAACCCGGCTTTCAGCAGTTCCTCGGGATCGAATGGCGGGCAGCCCGTCAGCAGTTCGTAGAGCAAGGCTCCCAGCGAATAGATGTCGCTGCGCGTGTCAACGTCCAGTCCACTCATCTCGGCCTGCTCGGGGCTCATATAGGCCGGCGTGCCGATGAATTGCCCGAAGGCCGTGAACAGCGTCTTTTCCGTCAGCCGCTGGTCAATCGCCTTGGCAACACCGAAATCGATCACCTTCGGCACCGGCACACCGTCGTGGAGCGTGACCAGAACGTTGGACGGTTTGATGTCCCGGTGAATGATTCCCTTTTGGTGGGCATGTTGCACCGCCTGACAGACTTTGATGAACAAGTCCAACCGTTGGCGGGTGCTCAAATTGTTCTGGTCGCAGAACTCGGTAATCGGCACGCCTTTCACCAATTCCATGACGAAATACGGTCGACCTTTGAGCGTGGTCCCGGCGTCCAACACCCGGGCGATGTTGGGATGATCCATCAGCGCCAACGCCTGCTGCTCGGCTTCGAAGCGGGCGATCGCTCCCTTGTCCGTACCGATCTTGACGATCTTCAGGGCGACGCGGCGGTGGACCGGCTCCCGTTGTTCAGCCATGTACACGACGCCGAAGCCACCTTCACCGATTTCTTGAAGCAGTTTGTAGCGGCCAATCGTGTTGCCGGGCGCTTCGTCGGGTATGAGGTGAACTTGGAGCGCTACGTCTAAATCAGCAGCGTCTGATCGTGGATCCGTAGGTATTTCGGGCATGAATCCCTTCCTTTTATCACCGAATCCGAAAAACCGAAGTCAAAAGGACAACGCGCTTGCAGAGAAAAACTTCACCGAATCGCTTTAACGCTGCCCGTTCTCTGCCTTTTCCTTCGCCTCCGCTGTATTGATTTCCTCCCACGACGGCGCGCGCCACGCGTAAAGGGTGGCCGTATTTCCCCAGACGATGGACGCCCCATCGGATGAAAACGCCGCGCCTTGATTACCGCTTCCTACACCTTCCAAGGTCAACACATCCTGCCAGCTTTCCGTGTCATACAATCTCACGGCTTCCTTGACGTTGCTGGCGACCACGAGCCGCTTGCCATCTGGCGCGTAGTTCACCGATTTCGCCGAGTTGAGGAATCCACCGAGCGTTGCCACCAGTCTCCAGGTTGCGGTATCCCATATGCGCGCATACCCAAGATAACTGGCCGCGGCAAACTGCTTTGCGTCCGGCGAGAAGCAGGCAAAGCCGGCCTGCGTGATATCGAGCTTCAACTCCCGCTCGCTTCCATCCCCGAGGTTGCGGGAAACCATATCTCCCGTGTAACCAAGAGCGACATGCAATAGTTTGTCTGGTGAAAGAGCTGAGGTATTGTATCTGAATGGCGCGCGCCAGGATTGCATTTCCATCCCAGTGGAGAGGTCGAATTCGCGCAGCAAGTTGTCGTCGCTATGCGAGATGATGAGTTTTTTCCCGTCCGCAAAAACCGTCTCAGGCCAGACGTCGCCCGTGGCATTGGTCAATTCGCGCACGAGCGCGCGCTGCATTGGATTCCACACCTGGATCACTCCATTCGTCCAGCACACGGCCGAGAATTCTCCTTTGGAAGAAAAGCGCGATGAATACAAGTTTGTCGCCACCTCTAGCAATTCTGTTCTCTGCTGAAAGTCAATGCCAGCCCACTGCATCACCCGTCCTTCCCCATCCAGAGTCAGAACGGATTGACCGTCGGGAGAGAAACTCCAATCGCGAACATTCTCGGCCGGAATGTGGACGCGGGCTTGCCGCCTGTGGGTGACGGAAGTATCCCAAAAGCAAACCGTTCCATCTTTCGCGCCGCTGACCAGCGTTTTGCCATCGGGCAGCAAGGCCAGCCGCCAGACTTCCTGACGGTGCCCGCGCAAAACGTCCAGGCACTGTTGCGTCGCCACATCCCAAATCCGGATGGTTTGATCGGTGCTGGCCGAAAAAAGCCTTTTCCCATCCGGCGAGAAAAGCGTTTGCGTCACCCACGCATTGTGACCCTTCAGCCGACCCACCTGTTTGCCCGTGGTGACATCCCAAAGGCTGATGCCAAAATCGCCGTTCCGATCAGCACAGGCCAGCGTTTTACCATCGGGTGAAAAAGTCAGCGCGCCGACCCATTCTTTTGCAACCTCGATACTCAACTGCTCCTTGTCGTAACTGAGATCAAAAACGCGAACGCGTCCTCTACCACGGATTGCTTCCGCCGCAAGACTCAAGTCTGCCCTTGCCGCGAACGGTGTTTCTGCCGACTCCGAACTTGCTTCCAAACGATGACTGACCGATCTTTCTCCACTCGGAACACGCCAAATTGTGACCTGCCCCCCGCTGCCTGCAGTCATCAGCGTCCGACCGTCATTGGCGAATGCCAGATTCATGCATTTGTCGCCGCTGAGCGGCCATTCAGCCACCATCTGTCGCGTTGTGATGTTCCAGAGCCGAAGAAAGGTCCGATTGTCCTGCGACGCAGAAAAGCTGCTACTGGTAATTGCCAGCAGCGATTCCGTGGGAGAAAAAGCAGCTTGAACGAAGTCATCTCCCTGCACCAGGCGCACTAATTCCTGCCGCGTTCGCAAATCCCAAACGACCAAGCCGCTTCCCAGACGGCCGCCAACTGCCAGGAGGTTTCCGTCCGGTGAAATCGCCAGTGAATTGATTTCGGAAGATTCCTGGCAAAGGGTGAACAAAGCATCGCTGCGGGTTTGCCCCCAGAGATAACGCCATTCCCAGCCGCGCAAATCCTTCTGGCCGGGCGCAGGCCGCTGTCGATCCAACAGATCGAGCGCCCGACCAAGATTGTTTTCTGCCAGTGCCTGTGCCGCGACATTCATGTCCGAAGCATAAGCACGCTGGCGAGCCCTGAGTTCCTCTACTTCCGCTTGCTCGCGCAATTTGGCCTCGGCGGCTTGTGCGGCAATGGCTTTCTGTTCGTTAGCTTCCGCTTTTTGGCGTTGGACGGATTCCCTGGCTTGCGCCGCCAACGCTTCCTGCTTCGCATGCGTCGCGCGGAAGGCTTGCCAGGTGCTCACGATGACTCCGAGCAGCAAGGCGGCTGCTACGGCGCCAATGGCCGCGAATGCGAGTTTGTTTCTCCGAACCAGTTTTTGAAATCGATAGACTGAGCTCGGCGGGCGCGCGACCACGGTTTCGTCTTTCAAATGCCGCTTGAGATCGACTGCCAGACCGTTGGCGGTTTCGTAACGCCGCATCCGGTCTTTCTCCAAACACTTCATCACAATCCAGTCCAGGTCGCCGCGCACCAGGTGGATGAGCTTCGGCGGTTCCGTTTGTCTGCGTTTCGCGGCAGTCGTCAGCTCGCCTTGCACCATCTTGGTCAATCGCGTCGACGGTTTGAACGGCTCTTTCTCCCGAATCGTCCGCCGCATTTCATCAAACCCAACTCTAAGTAGTTCCTCCGGATCGAACGGCGGGTAGCCGGTCAGCAATTCGTAGAGCAAGGCTCCCAGCGAATAGATGTCGCTGCGCGTATCAACATCCAGCCCGCTCATTTCCGCTTGCTCGGGGCTCATGTAGGCCGGCGTGCCGATGAATTGCCCGAAGGCCGTGAACAGCGTCTTTTCGGTCAGCCGCTGGTCAATCGCCTTGGCGACGCCGAAATCGATCACCTTCGGCACCGGCACACCATCGTGGAGCGTCACGAGAACGTTGGACGGTTTGATGTCGCGGTGAATGATTCCCTTTTGGTGAGCGTGTTGC
>DATIZX010000136.1:0-17622 GCA_035516795.1 Verrucomicrobiia bacterium | reverse complement strand
GCCTGTTTTGCATCCCCATCTTCAACCACAAATCCGACCAAACCGGAATCAAAAACTTTGCGTCGTAAACCGGTCCGCCCGGCCCACTTACAAAGAATTCCTCCCGTACCCCCCTCAAAAATCAAAATGCAATCGCCCTGGCAGCCCCAAGTTGTCAGCCGACCAAAGCAAACCTGTTTACCGACGGGAATAAAGCGGTGCGCTGCAAAGCTCGGATTCTGCTGAAAGTCCTGGCTTCGAAGACAGCAACTCGATTGCCGATAATCCCACGATCCGATGACTGTGGTCACTTGAGCCGGTGCTGACCATGGCGAAATTTGCCGCCCTAATGAGTCGTGCGCCACTCCACCATGCCAAAACTTGGACGGGTTGGAATCCCGAGCTACATTAAGCTATTGGAAGACGGTAATAATGCGGATCTTTGTTCTTGGATGCGGTTCTACGGGAGGATTGCTGGCGCAGTTGCTTCGGCGGCAAGGTCACAAAGTGTGGTGCGGCGATCGAAACCCCGAGCGGGCCCGGCATTTTCTCGACCGTCGGATGGTGTGTCTCGCGGCGAATGCACGAAATCACCGCTCCATCGTTGAAGCGTCGCGCGGTTGCCATTTGCTGGTGAACACCGCCCCCGCTGTGTTCAACGATACCGTTATCCGCGCGGCTCTGCGGCTGAACGTGCATTATCTGGATATGGCCGCACACCTCACGCCGAATCCGTTCAAGTCCGAGCAACTCGCTTATCATGGCGATTTTGCCCGACGCGGGCGCCTTGCGCTCATCAACGCGGGCGTTGCTCCCGGGCTGACCAATCTACTGGTAGCCCGCTGTGCCAGCTTTTTATCGAGCGTGGACCGCGTGCAAATCCGGTTGTTTGAAGAAACCGAAAGCGACGACCCGATCTCGACGTGGTCGGGGGACGTAGCCTATGACGAGGCAATTTCCAAGCCGCGGATTTATCGGCAGGGTCGGTTCCGTCTCGCGCGCCGCTTTGGCGAAGCGGAATGGTTTCGATTCCCGCAGCCCATCGGCGAAGTGCGAGTCGTGCTTGCTGCTCAGGATGAGGTCGCGACACTGCCGTACTTCATCAACATGAACGATCTCGACGTGAAAATTGGCGGCAACGAGATCGATCGCCTGCATCGGTGGTACCGGGAAGGGAAACTGCGTCCGTCACGCAAGCGGATTGCCCGCCATTTCCCCGATACCGTTTCGCCCCGGGTCGTGGCGGAAATGATTCGCCGCGGCAAGCTTCGCAATGCCCGATTCTCCGTGGCGGTCTGCGTCTCCGGCCGAAAAGGGCGTCGCTTTCTGGAGCGCCGCCGGATTTGTTTGTTCCCGAGTCTCTACAAGTTGCGCCAGATGCGCTTGCTCGCCACGCCCATTGCCTTTGCCGCCGCCCAGAGCGCCGCCGTCTTTGTGCAGAATTTTCCCGCACACCTCGACGGCGTTTATCCGCCAGAAGCGTTGTCGGCCGAAGTTCGCAAATGCATCATGCGCGATATGCGGCGGCGAGGATTTCGTTTCCGTCGGCAAACCATCGTTCTCGGCAACGGGCGTCCCTCCGTCAAATAATCACTTGCTCTTTGCGCCGGCGGAATCGCGGACGCAGGTCCGGCAGATGTTCGCGCAACACCAGAGAGCGTTTGCGTTTTGTGAACACAAAGTGCTCGACGCGCATGTTGCAGAACAGAACGTGTGGGTAAATTGTGTCGTACAAATCGCCGACGAAATAGACGCGGGGCGCAAGTCGCTCGCTCAGCAACGTGAACAGCGCCGCAAAAATCCCCACCGCCACCTGGGCGCAGGTCGCATTGGTGCCCACCACGTCACGATTGGCGAGCGTGTGGAGGTAATAGACACGCTGACGCGGGTAATCGAGGCAAACGCCGATGGTGTCCGCGCCGTGCAAGGGAATCGAGGTGTTGTTGCCGATTTTCAAATCGCGGATGGTCAGCCGCCGCTTCGCCCGCCAGCGTCGAGTGAGATAAGCCATGGTTTTGGGATGAATGGCGTAAATGAATTTGGACGAAACACCCAGGGACCGGCCAATGCTCAGATTCTCCTCGTGCAGGACCAGCAAACCGCGCGGGTAAGAGGGCAGGGCGAGGACCGGTTTCATGATCGGTTTCAGGCATTCGCGAAATTCGAGGGAGTTCGACGGCATCAACACGGTGTTCCCATTCACGCATCTTCCGGTTTCTTCCCAAACCGCTTCGGTAAGGAACTCTTTCCGCGACCACGTGATCATCGGCCGCCAGCCGCTCGAGGGCGTCGAAGTATCGTACTCGAAATGGATAATCTCCTTCGGCACGCCGTAACGCCGCACCGCATGCCAAACCCAGATATTGACCACGCCGGGATTCATTCCCGTGCACAGAATGTGGGGCGCTTTGCGGGGACGTGCCCGCGAGGGATGAACGATTGCCACCAATTCCGAAACGCGGCGTTTCACGTCGTTCAACGAAGTGCAGACATAGGACACCCGCGCAGCGTTGGAAGCTTCCAAAAGCGGCAACGTGTCGGCATCCGTCAAATCCAGCGCGATGTCGATGCGATGGCGGCGCAACAGCCTCCGATAATACCGCGCATTTTCGGGCAAACGGAGTTGGTGATGCACGAATCGATAGTCCAAGCGCTGATGTTCGAGATAACGGTCGCGGCAGACGCGGTCACTCTTGTCGAGCAACACCAGTTGTCCAAAGTGCGCGCGCCTCCCGCCCAGCCGCCGCAGCAAAGCCCGAGCGACGTTTCCCGACGCCCCAAGGATCAGCAGATTGGGCGGTCGCTTGTGGACCGAGATTCTCCATGCCTTGCGTGCCACGCTTTTCAAATACTCGATTTGACCGACCGCTGACAAGCTTGCGAATCGCCACAGTGGCGCGAAGAACCGTTGCGGCACCAGTTTATGGTAAAAGTTTGCCAGAACTGCCGCGATATTTGATCGGTATGGTTTCGGTTTGCCGGGAACCCTTGGCGAATAGTAAGATTCAGGAAGACGTCCGGTGTGTTGCGCGCCGGACCTTGGGAGAGATTAGGAGAAAGATATGGACATCAGCATCGCCGTCATTCCTGTTGCCGGATTGGGCACCCGGCTGCTGCCCGCGACCAAGTCGCAGCCGAAGGAAATGTTGCCCGTGGGGCGCAAACCCGTCGTTCAGTACGTGGTGGAAGAACTCACGCGCGTGGGGATGAAACGCTTGTTGTTCATCACCGGCCCCGGCAAGACGTCCATCGAGAACCATTTTGACCTGAATGACGATCTAATTCAGGCGCTGCGCGAAAGCGGCAAGGAAGAAATGCTCGAGGCGCTGGAATACGAGCGCATGCCGGTACAGTATTTTTACACGCGCCAGCGCGAATTGCTCGGGCTGGGCCACGCCATTTTGTGCTCCGAACCATTCGTGGGCAACCAGCCTTTCGTCGCCGCTCTGGGCGATTCCATCATCGGGATGCATGCCAAGAGCGATATCGTGAAGCGGATGATGAGCTGTTTTGCCGAGAAGAACGCCGCCGCGGTGATCGCCTTTGAAGAAGTCGAGCGCTCCGACGTGTACAAATACGGCATTGCCAAACCGAAGAAAAACGGCGATGTCTTCGAGATCGACGAGCTGATCGAGAAACCTTCAGTGGCGGAGGCTCCGAGCAATCTGGCCATTGCCGCTCGTTATGTGCTGGCGCCATCGATCTTCGACGCCATTCGTCGCACTCAACCCGGCAAGGGCGGCGAGATTCAAATCACGGATGCCATCCGTCTGCTCATGCACGAAGGCGCCAAAGTCTATGGCATCTGCCTGCGTCGCGATGAACGCCGGTACGACATCGGGAATTTTCAAGCCTACTTCCGCGCGTTTACCGAGTTTGCATTGGCCGACGAGAAACAAGGCCCCGCACTGCGCCAGCATTTGGAGACTTTACTGCATGATCATCATTCGTAAACGGGCCTACGCCCGCGCCGGACTCCTCGGCAATCCTTCCGATGGTTATCACGGCAAGACCATCTCCCTGATCGTTCGCAATTTCTGGGCGGAAGCCGTGCTGTACGAATGGGATTCCGTCGACATCGTGCTCACCGAGGACGACCGCGCGCGATTCCGGTCCGTCCAAGACCTCGCCAAGGACGTGAAATTGCACGGTTATTACGGTGGCATTCGCCTGATCAAAGCTACGATCAAACGGTTTGTGGAATACTGCCAGGCCAACCACCTGACGCTTCACAGCCGGAATTTTTCGATCCGCTATCAAACAAATATCCCCCGCCAGGTCGGCTTGGCGGGTTCGAGTGCCCTGATCGTCGCCACGCTGCGCTCCCTCATGGATTTCTACGAATTGGAAATCCCGCTCGAAGCGCAACCGATGCTCGTCTTGTCCGTCGAGAGAGACGAACTCGGCATTGGCGCAGGTCTGCAAGATCGCGTCATTCAGGTTTACGAGGGCTTGGTATACATGGATTTTGATTCTGCGCAGGAACATCTCGTCGGCGGCCTGAAGGCTTACACGTACGAGCGGTTGTCGATCGATTTGTTGCCTCCCTTGTATGTGGCTTATCACGTCAGCTTGAGCGAGCCAACGGAAGTATTTCACAATGACATCCGCGGTCGTTTTGATCGCGGTGAAGAAAACGTCGTTAACGCCATGAAACATTTCGCCGAGATCGCCGCCAGCGGGCGCGAGGCATTGTTGAAACGCGACAGGAAGCGATTGGCGGAATTGATTAATGAGAATTTCGATACCCGGCGCAGCCTGTACAATCTCGCGCCGTGGCAGGTGGAAATGGTCGAGGTCGCCCGGCAATGTGGCGCCAGCGCCAAGTTCGCCGGATCAGGGGGCGCCATCATTGGCACCTATCCCGACGAGGCCACATACAAAGAGCTGTGCGCCAGATTGGGGGCCATGGGCTCACGCGTCATCAAACCGCAAGTTCAGTAGTGCCGTACGCCCGTCCACATTTTGGCTGGCGCCGGGGCCGGGATGGGTGGTTGATTCTTACTTGACGGTGTATTGTTCGATGCAAGACACCAACGTCTTCATATTGACCGGCTTGGAAAGAAAGACCTGTCCACCACGCCGAAGTTCGCTGTTCCCCGTTTCGATCTGCGAGACGACAGCGGTCAGGAACACGATCGGCGTGTTCTTGAGTTGGTCATCGGCTTTGATTTGCGACGCGACCTCCGATCCATCCAGGCCCGGCATCGTGATATCCAAGATAATCATGTCGGGGTGGAACTGTTTGGCAGCTTCAAGGGCGTGCGTGGAGCGATTCTCCACCTGCACCTCATAAAGACCGGTTCTTTCCAGGTTGAGCTTCGTCATCGTGGTGACACCTTTTTCGTCATCCACCATCAAAATGCGTTTCCTATTCATAGTTCACAGACTCCCTTCACCTTGAACGTGATCGTTGCTTTCGCGCCACCTTCGGGCCGGTTGGCCATGGTGATCGTGCCGCCGTGCAATTCGACGATGTTTTTCACAACGCACATGCCCAGACCGGTACCGACGCCGGTTGGTTTCGTTGTGAAGAATGGTTCGAATATCTTCGTGAGGACTTCTTGAGGTATGCCCGTACCCGTGTCCGCGACCTCGGCGACCACTGTGTCGGCGGTTCCTTCCTGAGCATTGCTTCCGTTTCGCGAAGGCTGGGCATATGTCCGAACACTGAGGGTTCCGCCATAGGGCATCGCATGAACGGCATTGATAAAAAGATTGATGAACACCTGCTCCATTTTGGTTCGGTTAAGTTTGAGTTGCGGCAGATGATCGGCCAGATCCGTGCTGATGTTGATGTGGCCTTTTACGAGATCGTGGCGCACCAATTTCAGCGAACGCTCAATGGCGGAATTCAAATCCTCATCTGCCACATCCCAGTGGCTGGACGCTGAAAAATCGAGCAGTCCGCGGACGATCGTGTCGGCTCTTTCCACGGAATTCTGCATCTCGGTGAGCACGGTGGACACATTTTGATCGCCATGAGACGGGAAATCGGTGGAGAGATACTCGATTCCCATCGAAATGACGGTGAGCGGGTTTTTCACTTCATGGGCAACGCCTGCGGCGAGACGTCCGACGGTCTCCATTTTGTCGGCATGCATCAGGCTGGTTTGCGCCGTGAAGAGCTGGTCGCGCTGCGTCTTTAAGTCTTCAATCATCTTATTGAAGGCGCGAGCCAGCGTGCCCACTTCGTCAGACGACCGCCGTTGCACGCGGATGTCGAAATTGCCGCTGGCGACCTTCTCCGCCACCGCCGCCATCTCCTCGATGGGGGATGATAATCGATAGCTGACGAGCAGCGAGAGTAGGAACACGCCAAACGTGACCACTATCCCCACAATCACGACCCAGCGCCACAGGATGCGAATGGGCGCAAAGAGGTTGACCGCGTCATGCCGCACAAGCGTAATCCATTCCGCCGTGGGCGCATCGTCTGGCCCAATCCGGAAATCGTAGCCGACCAATACTTGCTTGCCGTCAGTGCCATGTTCCTGAACAAAGCCTCGTTTGCGTTTGAGCGCGAGAGCGACTGACGGCGCACCTTCCAAACGCAGATTGCGCTCGAACAGCGATGCGCGTGGCATGTGATTGCCGGCGATAAGCAAACCGTCCTTGCGGAGAATCATCACCTGAACGGCTTCTTCTCCCGGCTGGCCTTGCTCGGCGAGGTCTAGCAGGTCCGAAAGTTCCTCGACGCGCCACTGGGCGCAAAGCACCCCCACAACCACGCGGACGTTGTACCGGGCCATGATCGGGTACGCCATCGTAGTGACCCAGGTGTGACTCGGTTCGTCGAAGTGCACGTCATCGAAATAGGGCTGACTGCCGAGCACTTGTTTGATGAGAGCCTTGTCGGTAAATCGGCTGTCGGGCGCATCGAATTCGCTTGAGGCAACGATCCGTTTGTCGCGATTGATGGCGACGATGCGAACGTAGCGCTTGCTCACGCGTGCGAAGCGCATCAGATAAGACTGTATCGCTCCGTCCTGATCGTCGTTCACCACGCCCTCCATCACGCTCATTTGAGACAACTGTTGCACGTTGAGGCGGGCGTTACGAACGACCCGGTTAACCTGCTCAGATGTTTCGCGAGCTTCAGTCTGGCATGACAGAGCCACCGCTTGCTCGATACTCTGTCTGGCCTTCGTATAGGCAACGATGCCGATAATGGCGACTGAAGACAAACCGCCCAACAGTGAAACAAGGATGAATTTGGTCTTCAGACGCATGAGTGGCTCCGCGCCATTTGCGGCGGCGAGGCCAGTAGGAGCAGCCACAATGCCGCCACATCGCCGTATCAAAAATCGGGTGGGAGGTGTCCATCACGGCCAACTTGCTGAGTCGCTGATGGTTATGAGTGCGCGAGCATGCGCTCTCGCATGCGTCTCCAACGCGCAGTTCTCTTTTGGCGACGTTCTTGGTAATCTGAACGCGAGGCCATGGACGTCAGATTCGCCATCTTGGGAGCGGCCGGCTCTGTCGGCGGCTTGTTTGCTTTTTTCTGGGGACTGCGTTGCTATCAACGCAAACGGTTGATGCAAAATACGCCCACATCCAAGGTCGAGGCTGTGGCGCTTGGGCTGGCTGAACTTTGTGGACGCGCCGTGGCCCACGAGCCTCTAACCAGCCCCATCGAACAATTACCGTGCGTGTATTGGCGGTACCAAGTGGAGGAATTGCGCCGCTCCGGCAAATCCAGCCACTGGGCAACCATCGACCGCGGCGAACGACGGGTTCCGTTCTACCTGGAAGACGAAACGGGCAAAATCCTGGTTGTCCCCGTCCAAGCCACGATTGATATTCCGAAAGATCTCTGCGAGCAAACGCGCAGTTTCAACGCGGGGCTGTCCGCATGTACGCTGGCCTTCGCGGAACAGCGCGGCATCGAAGTGGAAGGGATGTTCACCCGGAGCAAGCGGTTCACCGAATGGATGATTGCGCCGGGCGATCCGTTGTTTGTGTTTGGCTCGGTCATGGCCCCAGACGGCCAACTGGCTGGACTCACCAAAACCGAGGACCGCATCGTCTGTCAGGACGGGACGAGTCCGTTTTTCTTCATTGCCGACCGCTCCGCTCGCGATGTCGAGACCGAGTTCGCGCTGAAAGCCGCGGGCGGCATTTTCGGTGGCGCCTTGCTGGCGGTGGCGGGACTTGGTATCGTCTTGGAGTATTTCCACGCATTATGAACGGTCTCTTGATTGGCTTTGCGGTTTTGCTCGGTGTCATCGCCGCGACATTCTACGGAATCGTTCTCTACAATGGCCTGGTCTACCTGCGCAATCAGATGGACAAAGGCTGGGCCAACATCGATGTGCTGTTGAAACAGCGCCATGATCTGATTCCCAATCTCGTCGAGACCGTCAAAGGCTACGCGGCCCACGAACGCAACACGATCGAAGCTGTCACCACCGCTCGTTCAACCGCGGCCTCCTTGCTGCCGCAAGGACGAGGCAGCGCTCCCGACCTGGCGCAGGCGGAACAGGTCCTCGCCGGCACGCTCCGCTCGCTGTTGGCCGTGGCGGAGGCGTATCCAAACCTGAAAGCGAACGAGAACTTCCTCAGCCTGCAGGACTCGCTCGTGCGGATGGAAAACGAAATTGCGGAACGCCGCGAATTCTTCAACAACGCAGTCAATCTTTACAACAACGCAATCCAGCGTTTGCCCGACGTAATCGTCGCGCGGTTTCTCGGGTACGGGCCGGCGGTCTATTTCAGCGCCGACGAATCAGCCCGGGCTCCGGTGGCTGTCCAGTTCAAGGCCGCTCCTGTTGGCTAATGGTCCGCAGCACTTGCCTCGTCGTGCTGTGGCCGCCCTCTATGACCTTCGAAATCGGTTTGTCGGCGGTAGGGCGCGCTGCCCGCAGCGCGCCGCTTTGCTCGGCTCCGCGTTGAAAATCCGCTCACGCCAAGGCCCCAGCCGCGCCAGGGATCGCTTTTCAATCCTTGCGCACGCGCAGGACGAACTTCCCGCGGTTGTGTCCGGCCAACCCGCGCTCGTATGCATCGCGCGCCAGCGCCAGCGGCAGCACCTCGCCGACGATGGGACGCACGTGCCCGGTATCGATCAGTTCGCCGATCTGGATGAGTTGCGCACGGATGGGTTTGACGATGAAGAAAACGGACCGAATGCCCTGGGATTGTGCACGCTCGTGCGACGGATTCGGCACAATGGAAACCAGAACGCCGCCGGGCTTGAGTACCCGCCACGAGCGCTCGGGAATATCTCCCCCGACCGTGTCAAACACCACGTCGATATCCTTGACGGTTTCCTCGAACCGCCTCTCCGCGTAGTCGATGATCTCTTCGACACCGAGTTCGCGCAGAAAAGTCGCATGTCGCATCGAAGCCGTGGCGACGATATTGGCCCCTTTCCAGCGAGCCAGTTGAACCGCGTACGAGCCAACTCCGCCTGCGGCTCCATGAATCAACACGCGTTGGCCGGCCTCCAGCTTGGCGTGATCGAAGAACGCCTGCCAAGCCGTGAGCGCCGACAACGGCACCGCCGCGGCATGAACGTGATCGATCGTGCGCGGTTTGGGCGCGAGGTCGGCGGTGCGGACGGTTGCATATTCCGCTGCGCAACCGTCGTGCGGAAAGTCGATCAATCCGTACACGGCTTCGCCGACTGCGATTCCATCCGTGCCCGGGCTGACGTCCTCGACGATGCCCGAAACCTCGTGCGCCGGTATACTTGGCAATCGTTCCCGTCCGTCGGGATATTGGTAGCTCTCCGGCCAGGAAAGTTCCGTTGGAGTGATGGCCGCGGCATGCACCACGACTCGCGCCTCGTCCAATGTCGGCACCGGCACCGGCGCTTCTTCAAAGATGAGTTGCTCCGGTCCGCCGCGCTTATGTAATCGAATCGCTTTCATATTGCCTCCACGCCGTAGCAGACCATACCCGCAGCCGAGAAGATTGCAACGTGCAGGTTGCCGTCGCAATGTGCAGTATTGTAGCGGCGCTCTATGAGCGTCGAGAATTCGTTCGTGGTTGGCAGGGCGGCGTGGCCCGCAGCGCCGTTTCGTTGTTAACGTTTAGCCAGGGCGCGAAGCCCGCCAAGAATGTCTTCGAGTCAACCTGATCGCATTCCGATTTTTCCCCACACGGCTATCGAGCCGACCACCAGTACCCAAAACGGAAATACCGCCAAGCCCGGGATCGACTCGGCAATCAACCCGGGAAGAATCAGCCATTGCCGGCCAAGAATGAGAAACAGCAAACCGGCGGTGACGACATCGAGCGCCCACTGCAAGGGCGGCACAAACTCCACTATCCACGAGCACACGTCGGAAATTGCCGCGACCGCGAACGCCGCAATGAGCCGCCTCTTCCGTTCGGGGTTTTCCACCCGTTTCTCGCGGCGCGGCGCCTCTTCTTCCTTCGGCAACAATTCCCATTCAGGCATTGCCAGTCAGATACGCCGTCATTCCGAGCTTGTCGAGGAATCTCCCGTCCGGTGTTCGGTGCCGGTCTCCATCGACGAGTTTGGACAGGGAGACCTGCGGTCAAAAGTTGTGCGGGGCAGACTCGACAACGGAGAGGACGAGGGGTCGAGGCGGCAAACCCTCGCACAACAGGTTAGCCTGCGCGCCGTTATTCGACGTTCAGGGCGCCTTCTCGCCAAGCTCGGCGAGCGCGTCCCGATAGTACGATCCGCCTTCTCCGCCCGAATTCAGGTGCGCGCGGATGAATTGGGCAATGTGTTGCTTCGCTTCCCCAGCGCCGGGAAAGTCTTCGTCCGTCCAGAACCGTCGCGTCCGGTCGAAATAGCCGAGGCGGGCTAGAAACGCCGCGCCGAAGTACGACGACTCTTCCAGGGATTCCTCGTCGCGCACACGAAATGACCCATCCGGCTGGAGCGATTCCTTGAGACACCAGTCGAGCATTTTGTGGAGTTCGACGCGGATGGCCTCTTGCTGCTGTGGCGTGGCATGGTTCCACCCGTAGCGAAAGAGGACCACGACGTCCATGTTGTGGTGGTTCGCATAGCCCGAGTGACTCAGCCAGCCGTTCGGGTATCGCTTGTTCTTGATCGCCAGCGTGGTGTCGATCACCTTCGGCCAATCCGTGATGTCCCCCTTGAGGTAACTGATGATGTGAAACGTGAGGCTCAGGCCATTGGTTTTCTTGATGCCGTCACGCGTTTTGTACCATTCGCCCCAGTAACCGGTTTCGGTGTTGCGCGCTTCGTTCATGAGGAAGTTGAGAAACGTTTCCTTGAGCTGCGGGTGATACGGGTAATTTTCCGGCTCGTGGTGGATGACCAGCCGCAACAGGTCGGCAATGGTTTCGTTCAGCTCGCGGCCCCGGTCAACGCCGTCAGTCTCGAGATCCGAGGTCAGCAAGTTGTTGAGATGCGCCGTGAGCTTCTCCGGCGAATTGATTCGATCCAGAAAGCGAACGCGATACTTGGGCACCTGATGTTTGTCGTCGAGCGCGGAGATCTCGTCGAAGGATGCGTCGAGCTTGAAGAACCATTCCATGTAGCAGCGACCCCAACTGCCGTCGGTCTCCGATTGTTCGTCGGGAGCGTTCAAGCTGGCGGGATCCTTCAACATGGTGCGCAACGTCTCCAGGTGCTCGGCGATTCGTTTGAAATTGCGCGTGTCATCCACGAGCCACTCGGTCTCGTTGAGAATCTGGCGGGCGCAACGGGTGTTTTGGCCGGTTTTCTCCAGAGCCAGAACTTGCTTGTCCAACCGGCGAACTTGAAACCAGTAGTACGCCTTCTCCAACTTCCCGCGTTGCGTGACGATTGCAACGCCTAGCGCGAGAACGATCAGGACGATGGGAACCCAAAGGCGTGCGCAACGCCTGCCACAATATTCGCGTGGATTCGTGTCCATTCGTGGTAAAAAGTCTGCGCGTCTACTCCACGTTGAGCAATTCCACTTCGAACACCAACGTCGCATTCGGCGGAATCACGTCGCCGGCACCAGCGGCTCCGTAACCGAGACTGGGTGGAACCGTGAGCTTCCGCACGCCGCCGACCTTCATGCCGGCCACACCTTGGTCCCAGCCCTGGATGACCGCCCCGGTCCCGAGCATAAACTTGAACGGCTGACCGTGGTCTTTCGACGAATCGAACTTCGTCCCGTTCGCCAGCCAGCCGGTGTAATCCACCGTCACTTGTTTCCCGGGTTCGGCGACCGCGCCCGTGCCCACTTTGATGTCCTCACTCTTCAATTCGGTCACATTCGGCACCGGTTGCACCACAACTGCCGGCTCTTGAGCCTGTGAAGTTGGGGCAGGGGATCCTTCCTGTTTTGAACAACCCGCGCCCCAAACGACCAGACAAACAACCAGCGAAAAGTTTACAGCCACCATTTTCCATTTCATGCGCGCACTCTAGTGACTGACAATGGCGATTGCAAGCGTGGGTCGACGGTAGGGCGCGACCGCTGGGCGCGCCGCTCGGCAAACAGCGCAGTCACCCTGAGCCTTCACCGCCATCGGAGGTTCGAGAGATCTCTGTCGTTGTTTAACCACGAATGTTCACCCCGCTCCGGGCGAGGCAAGCGCGAACAGACACGAAAGCCAAGGGCCACGCTCCGTCGTGGCCGCATGTCGTTTCCCCAAACGCTGTCGTGCTGAGCTTCCAATGCCGGGCAGGCCGGGTAGCCGAAGCTGTAGCGGTTACCCTGATACTGCGCTTGAAGGCGGGCGGTCATCGTCAAGTCGGCGGGATCGGGGAAACCCCAGTCCTCGCGAATCCGACGGTGCAACCATTCGGCACAATTTTTTACACCGCGTCAACACGCTCGGCGAGCCAGCGGGTTGCCAACCGGTCGGGCGTGGTGCGGCGCTTGCGGCTGGCTTTGACGACTTTTTGATAAAGCTTTTTGGGGATCCGCACGCTGACTTCTTTTTCCAACTGCGGGACACCGGACCAATCATCGGCAGCAACAATTTCGAGGTCGCCGGCATCGAGGCGTTCAAATACCGCCTTGGCAGTCAGACGGGCGATCATCGTTCGCTTTTCAGGTGTTGCTTTGAGGTACTTGGTTTTGGCTTGCTTGCTCATGATTTCTGTGTGTGTTGAATGAAACGTTTGCGGTCAGATGCCTTCATGCGCGAAATGTGAAACACGATGACAATCCTTTCCGTGCCTTTGAGGTAGCGGCGGGTAACCACATGAAGATAACCGCCGGTCGAGTTGCGTCCAAGAATCTCGTACACATTCCGGTAGCCGCGCCGACTGCGCAACACGAGTTTCGTCCGGCGCACAACTGCCCTGTAATCATCTTCATCCTAGCCATGCCTGAACGCGGAATCTTTGAAGATCATGCGTTCCATTCACGGCGAATGATAAACTCACGCAGAGAAGAAGACAAGCTTAGCTAACGAATTGAATCAAATGGTCCAGCGGACGGCTTGGAGGGCAATGCCGGAACTCCCCTGCGACTCTGTGGTTCAACCGTTTGTTTCTCCCACCCTCAAGTAGCGAAGGCAAGCGGTCATCCTTCGACTTCGCTCAGGACCATGTCGGCTGCGGTTTTCTTCGTGACAATGTCGAGGATTGCGATTTCAGCGGGAAGAACTTATTCTTGCCTTCGTGACGAACAACGTCAAATCACGTCGACCACCTTCGGAGACGACGCCGCAGGACCGACTGGAGCGACTTGTCCAGCTTCAGCGTCAGGCTTGGGAATTGTTGATCGTTTCGCCCAATGGCTACCAGCATTTCTGGCAGCGCAACTTGCGGCAGCGGCGCATCCATGCCGAGTCCTGAATTCAAGAATCCGTTGTCGATCTACCATGTGTTGGCAAACGCCGATGTGCCGTTTGTCATCATTGGGGGCCATGCCGTGGCCTTTCACGGCTATGTCCGCACGACGGAGGATGCGGATATCGTGTTCCGCCGGTCACCGACCGCCGAGACCAATTTGCTGCGCTCTCTCGAATCCATTCACGCCTGCTGGGTCAGCGATGAACAAGATCCTGCAACTGGCTTGGAGCGCCTTGTGCCAGTCTCCTCCTCTTACCTGAACGCACAACATCTCCTCATGTTGTCCACCGACTTGGGCTTTCTGGATGTGTACGATTACATTCCAGGTTTTCCTGAAACTCCCGTGGACGAACTGTTTGCCGAGAGCGTGGTGGCTGGCCAGTTGCGCTTTGTCTCGCTTCACTGGCTTCGCCGACTCAAACAGAGCGCCGCGCGTCACAAGGATCTGGACGACTTGGAACACCTTCCGCCCGCATAAGGTGCGTCTGAGCCGTTTGGGCGGGAAGCCGCAGAAGGAAACCGCAAGCTGGACGTTCTCGCTGGTGAAAACCAAGGACGGCTGGCGGATTACCGTCTGGGCTTGGGCGAAGAGCTAGTCGCAAGCCCGAAGTACCGGCACGCTTCGGAAAATCTCGCCCACGGACTCGGCTTCATGCGCAAACTCTAGTTGTCGGGACGAGCGATTGCAGGGCCGAGGCGCTTTCGATCGGGCATGATTCCGCACGCCACTCCGGCTACAGAATTCGGAGCTAAGGCGGAGGCGATTGGTTCAGCAATTGCGAGCTAACAGGATCGACTATTCTTTAGATTCGAGCATATATTTCTGTGCAGTCTCGACTAACATCGCCTCATATCGATCTCGTTGGTCTCTGAGGCGCAATAATTCATCCCGAATTTGTTCAACCTCAGATTGAATGCGACGAGTACGGCTAGTAAACTTGGAGCGAAGTCTTTCCCAAAGGATCGGTGCTACGCTAGCCACCGTGCCAAGAATCACTGCAGACTGAGTAATGACTGGAGGCCACTCTTTTTTAACAATGAAGAAGGCTGCAAATGTAACTGTTGTCATGGCAATCATGGCCGAAGTCAAAATGGCAGTCCTCTGACGCACCAGCCTTTCATATTGAATCTGCTCTTCTTCCAACTCCTTGAGTCTGTAAGATAGTCGTTCTTCAATTTCAGCGTTTTGATTCCGTTTCAATTCTATATCTCCGAGCAGCCTTCGTTTCAGCTTGTTTTCTAGTACGTCGCATTCGCTCCTTACTTGCGGGTAAACTTCCCCAACAAATCCAAGCATGGAGAAAAGAAACGGCGTCGGCTTTGTCAAGTCCACCGGTATTCGTCGCAAGCTAAAGGCTTCTCGAACAGAAAAGTCAAATGGCAGCGGTGAAAGATGTTCGAAAACTGTCAGATATTGGCGAATTGCCCGAAAACTCTTAACCTCCTCAGTGCTTAGTTTGTTGATTAGGAATTTTGCAGTAGGCGAAAGGTGATCCCGCATTTCGTAATCAAGGTTTTTTGAGGCAGCAATTGAGATGGGGTCGGGCTCGGAAACAATCACGGCCTTGCCGCAAATTTCAGCTAAATCTTGAACAGACCGAACGGGACCCGCTTGCGTATCACAAATGATGAAATCGTAAGACATTTCTGAAAGAGCGTGCATCATGTTGAACACGAATTGCGAAACAGCAATGTCATCCTCGGAAATTTCCCACGTCCTATTCTTAAAGCGAGTCTTCGAGGGAATAAAATGAAAATGTTGGCTAATCTCAACTGTTACAGTTTCGAACCACGATGATCCAAGCGGATATAGTTCAGGCGATCTGGCCTCTTGCATGGTCTCCAGAATTCCGCGTTTTGCCTGAGATTCAATTGTGTCCGTGAAGAAATAAGAAGCGCCGTGTGTGTTCAAGTCCCAATCAATGAAAAGAACGCGCTTTCCTAATTCCGACAAAAGGGAGGCCAACGCGAGGGAAACGCTTGTTTTTCCCGCCCCGCCTTTCCCGCTCAGGAAGCATATTGCCTTAGGAGAATAAGGAAGTTTGCTTTGAGGTTGTGAATCGTTTGTCGGCGTCATAATTCGCTCATCTTCTTTACTTCATTTTCAACTCGGTCGTGAAGTGCTCGACGATCCTCTGATGCTGGATTTGGATTCGGCAGAGGCAGGCGCTGAGGCTGCACCTCGTTTTTGGAAAACACGCGAATGGCGTACGCCCAGATCACAGTAATCATAAACATAAGCAAAATCAGAGATGCCACCATAAATTCGCGGCACTTCAAATTGGAGTCTATAACTTCTTTGGCGAAGGTTGGGATGATGTTTAGCAGGAAATACAGCGCAAGCGTAACAGCGAGAAGTGCCCCGCTCAACTTTCCGATTACTTTGGCGATTTCGGATGATCCCGAAGACATTGTTCTCCGTGAGCCTCGGAAAGCACGTATACGACAATGCGGCATCAACAACAATCAATTTCCGCAAGCTGCATTGCCCCGGTAGCATTGCATAATGAAACCTTGTCACGCATTCCTGACCGCGATGACCGCGGTAAATGCTGATATCTCGGCTGGCGGTTACACTCTGCTAGCGGCCGTCAAAAGGGTCAGATCTCATTTATCATCATTATAGGCTCGCTTCAGCTTTCATAGCGAGCGGATGAAACGACGGACTTGGTCGTGTGTGCCGATCAATAGAAGAAACAAAGTGTCGCGGTCGTGACGAAAGACGATGCGGAGTTTGAGTCCAACGCGAAATTCGTAAATGCGACCGCCGAGCTTGCGGAGACCCAGATGTGCGTGCGGTTTGCCGAAGGCGACGGCAAGTGAGGGAATGGCTTTCAGGACTTCGTCTTGAATAGAGACAGGCAGGCGATCAAAGGCGCGGTCATATTGCCGCGTCGTTTCGATCCTCACCGCGACTTGCCTTTGCCCGTCCGTTTGCCCCGGGCTTGCGTGACGTACTCCGACACCGACTCGAACACGCGTGTGCGACCGGCCTCTTGCTCGTCGTCAGCCCAGCGATTCAGTCGAGCAAGTTCGGCGCCGCTGAGTTCCAGATCGTCATCACCACCGTTCGTGACAACCGCAAAAAAGTATTCGGCCGCATGTTGGAGAAACGCGATCACTTGATTGCGTTTGACGGCCGGGAAACTGGCAAGGAACTCGTCAATAGAATCGCCGCGCTGAACATAGTCCAAAAGCCTCTGGACCGGCACCCGTGTTCCAGCAAAGCACGGCGTACCGTCCATCACTTCAGGATCGATGCTGACGACTTTCTTCTTCACGGCGATTAGTTTATGACCAGGCGTGGTGAAATGCAACGCCCTATCACGCCCGGTCGCGGTTGGAAGATTTACCACGTTCCATGTGGCTACTCCTACGAGGACTCGGTATCACCAACACCGAAATACGTACAATCAGGATGATGGAAAACTAAAGCGCTAACCGATGCTTCCGGCTCCATCATGAAACCGTCGGTCAGAGAGACTCCAATGTCCTCGGGTTTCAGCAACGCCCAAATCCCAGCCTGATCTTCGAGCGCCGGACAGGCCGGGTAGCCGAAGCTGTAACGTTTGCCCTGATACCGCGCTTGAAGACGGCTAAGCATCGTCATGTCGGCGGGATCGGGGAAACCCCAGTCTTCGCGAATCCGACGGTGCAGCCATTCGGCGCAGGCTTCGGCGGTCTCGATGGCCAGTGCTTGCAACGCGTGCGACTTCAGGTATTCGCCATTGGCTTTGTATTCCTCGGCACGTTGCCGGATGCCAGTCCCGGCGCCGACGACGAAGAGGGCGAGGGAGTCGCGGTGAGCGGTGAGCGGTGAGCGGTGAGCGGTGGGAGCCGGAGGCATGACATAGTCAGCCAAGCACAAGCCGTCGGGTTTGCGCTGACGCGGGAAGGTGAAGGTGTGTAAA
>DATIZX010000135.1:0-7061 GCA_035516795.1 Verrucomicrobiia bacterium | reverse complement strand
CAGCAACTGGTCGTTGGGTCTGGCGCCGACCAACAACCAAACTCTCGCGGTGACCAACGCGCTCAGCAAAACCGTGACCGTAGACGGCACGACAGCAGCCAGCTTTCCGGACACGATGACGATCAGCAACCTGACAATGTCAGGCGCAGGCTCCAGCACCAACACGCTTTCGGTCGAAACCGCCGGCGTGCTTCCTTTTCAGGTGCGCGACCAACTCGTTCTCAGCAACAATTCCGTGGTCTTCGTTGACAATCTTTCTGAGCTCAATGTCGATGGCGACCTTTCCGTGGGCAGTTCCGGCTCGGGCAACCAACTCATCGTTACCAATGGCGGAGTTATATGGGACTTGCGGGCGGCAGTGATCGGCGGGCTGCCCGGCTCGAACAACACTGTCGAGGTAACGGATGCTGGCTCCTGGCAAATTGATGGCGTGCTTGTTGTGCGTAACAGCGGCCCTGGCGTCGCGATCAAGGTTGCCGAAGGCGGATCGGCGATTGCCTCCACGAACGTCTTCATCGGCGATAGCGCTTCGGCAGATGGCAACATTGTGCTGATTACCGATCCGGCGAGCTCCTGGAATAACGGTGGCCTTCTGAGTATCGGCGGAAGCAGCTCGGGCGCTCAGTTCATTGTCACCAACGGTGCACAGGCTTTCAGCCAGAGCGTGACCATTGGCGATCCGGTCGGCATCAATCACAGCGCCACGCTGACAGGCACGGACTCTTACTGGCAGGTCATGAACACCATCCAAATCGGCAATGGCAGCACCGGCGACAGCCTGACCATCAGCGACGCGGGCTCGCTGTTGGCCGGGCAAATTAAGGTCAACGGCGCCACGCTCGTCCTCAACGGAGGAACGTTCAGCACGTCGAGCCTTATCGTCACCAACGGTGGCGCCGTGCAATACGCCCAATCGTACAAGGTCGACAATACGACCGTGTCGATTGCGAGCGGAACCGTTGAAGCCAGTTCCAACCTCGTCGTTGCCAGCACAGCGGGCTCCACTGGTGTCGTCAATGTCGCCGGCGGACAACTCGTGGTCACCAATGCGCCTCTGAGCATCGGCAACGATGGCACGATCAGCAGCGGCGGCGGTGTCGGCTTGATGACGGTCTCCAACGCAACCCTACTCAGTTCCACCAATCTTATCGGCAGCAGCGCCGGCGGCCACGGCGACCTTGTTTTGGAAGACGACGGACAGATCATTTGCCCGGCGGGAACGAACTGCCTGATGTTGATCAACAGCCTCGGCTTCGGCCAAATTGGCGGCACGTTGACGTGGGTCGGCAGCACGCTGGAAATCGGCGTCAGCGCGGCTGGGGATTACAGTATTTCCGGTGGCCAGGCGGTTTTCGACGATTTGTACGCTGGCTACGGCGATATCGGAACGATGACGATGGCGGGCGGCGTGGCCAATGTGAACTCACGATTGATCATCGGCCATCTCGGCAGCCCGGTGTCGACCGGCGCGGTTTGGATCACTGGTGGACAACTCACCGTTCCCAACAATTACACGCTCATCGGTAACTCTGGCGTCGGACAAATGACCATTTCGAACGGCATCGTCACCGCTTCCGATGTGATCGTTGGCAATAGCAGTAATCCCGGCACGCTGTCATTGGCTGGCGGAACGCTAACGGCCAACACCCTTGTACTGCCGAACCCCGCCAGTCGCTTCATCTTTAGCGGCGGTTTTCTCAACGCCAAAGGAGTAACCAACGTGAACGGTCAGGTCTGCATCTTGGGCGATGCCGTCAGTGGCGCCACTTTAAGTTTGCTGGGCGGAATTACGCTTCTGGACAGCGGCTTCAAAGTCTCCACCAACGCCACGCTCTCGGGTCTCGGTACAGTCAATGGAAACATTGCGAACTACGGCTTGATTGCCCCCGGTGGTCTGCTGACCATCAATGGCATCGTCACCAACAATGCAACGATTGTGGCTCCCCCGGGCAGCACCATCAATTTCAACGGCACAGTGGTCAACAACGGTCTGATTGTTACCAACGGCGCCATCCATTTCAATGCAGGCCTGGTCAACAATGGCCAACTCTTGGATGCCGCGGCAGATACTGACGGTGACGGCATGAACAACACGTCGGAGGCGTTGGCCGGCACCAACCCCACCAACAGCACGTCGGTACTGCGGATCGTGAGTGCGACCGCCGAAGGCAACAACATCCGCGTGACTTGGAGTGCGGTAGGAGGCAAGCGCTACATCGTGCAAGCCGGCGTGGGGAGCGGCGGGAATTACGCCAACAGTTTCGCGGATATCAGCCCGACGATTTCCGTTTTGGGTGTCGGCGAAACCGCTGCAAACTACCTCGATGTCAACGGCGGGGTAGGATCAAGCCCGAAATATTACCGGGTGCGTCTTGCTCCATAAACGGCTGCGTCAAAAAGAAGTCATTGAAACCCGGATAGTCAAAAAACTCGTTCGTGCGTGATTACCTTGTGCAGTTCAAATGTGCAGGGAATAAAATCATAATGACACGACTATTCATGGTTTTGCCGGTTCTCGTAACAAGGCGACGAATCCATTAGCTGGCTTAGTGCAAGGAAATGATGGCGGGTTCTGATGGTACCACCCGCAACGGCGGGACCAACAGCAACGGTAGGATCTGAGTATCAATTCTGGCAGAACGAAGAAAGGCCTCTTGCTTCATGTCCAAGCACGACTTCTTTGTGCTATGGGCTTTTTGGTTCTTGGCGGGGTGAGCTTCGTCGCTTGCTGCGGGTCGACGCGTTGCCAGTTGGAAGAGAACCGGTTCTTGACTTACCAAGTCGGTCTTCACACTGGTTGCCACGGCTGCGATCTGCGCTTCCGTCGGGTAATTGTGCCTGCGCCAAGCGTCGATTCCACCCAAGAGCGGTCGAACGCGCGTGATTCCCGTGCTTATGCAGGATCAACGCGGTAACAGCGGCACTGGCTTCGTTCGGGCAGGAGCAATACAACACCACCTCGCCATCACGCGGGATCTCATGTTGCCAGTCTTCTACCCGGTCCATCAGCAGGTGTCGCGCGCCGGGAATGAGAAATGGATCACTGTGTACGGCCGCTTCCGAGCGCACATCGACAACCACTACTTGCTCGCCCGCTTCTTGTCTCTGCCGAAGTTCCTCCGGCGTAATCCGGGCTAGCCGCAGCTTGTGTAACACTCGTTGCCGCTGGATGTATTTGTAAGCGATATACGCCACTAAGAGCAACCCTTGGAAGATGAGCCTAATCCTGCCGGATACGTAATGTGGACCTCGGGCGGGGAGTTGTTATCCCCTTTGGACTCGGTGACTCTTACGATCTCAGAGTAGCCAATATCTCCCCCCGGAATCGGTGGCGCGGGCGCGGATATAGTGCTCGCCGCTAAGGATCGCATTCCACGTAAAAGTGCATGTGCGAAATTGGTGTTTTCATCACTTCTCCCCCAATTGGCTGTGTGCCGTCCGACAATTCCAGCTTATCAATCGTTCGACCAGCGGGCGGATTGATCTCGACTTCTACCACCGGCGAGTCGCCTGAGAGCGGCCCTCCCCAAACCACGCTCGTTGCTCGACGGCATTCCGTCGTCGTTGAGTTTGCCGGTCTCTCGCATATAGACTGGATGCTTGAGTGAACTACGCCAGTCTCCTTGACCACTACCCGGGATTGGGGGAGTCAGCGCGGCTCGGATGCGGATGAGTTATTTGACCTGCAAGGGAAACGGTTCGACGATTCGGCTCATCGAGTCCCAGATCCACCATCCGGGCCGGAAGTTCTGGCTTCCGTGTCAACGTTCGTCGGTGAAAAGGACTGTAGAGCAATTTGAGGATGTCGGACGTCTTCATATAGCGGCCGAAGGTGCGCAGCAGCTTCCAGGTTCGAATCGGACGCTTGAAGATTCGGTGGAGAAACAGCAAGCCATATCCTTTCGCCCGCAGTTGGTTCACCACCGCGCTGGGTAGAGCCGTGGGATCGATATCCGAGCATTTGAACCACTTGTGCCAATCCCGCTCGTCGTCAATGATCTCGCGCGCCACGTACTCCTGCCAGAGCGGCGTCCCGCGGTAGGCGCACAAACGATTGAAACAGAAGGTGTCGAGCTCCAACCGGGCGGCGAACCGAAAGCTCTCCACAATATCCTCTTTGGTTTCGCCGGGCGATCCGACGACGAAAAATCCGTGGATCCTTTCGATCCCATGGCGTTTCGCTTCCCTGACCGCGTGCTCGACCTGGGCGGGAGTTTGCTTCTTCTTGAGCCGGTCCAGCACCTTCCGGGTGCCGGCTTCCACGCCAAACGCTAGGAAATTGCAGCGGGCTTCGCGCAGAACCGGCAACTGCTCAATGCCGACCGAATCCACCCGGCCTTCGCAGCCCCAGTGGAACTCCAGCTTGCGTTGGATGATGCCACGGCAGATTGTTTCAATGCGCTTGCGGTTGATGAGGAAATGGTCGTCGGTTAGATAAATCGAGCGGTAGCCCAGATCGTTCAGCGCCTGTAGTTCTCCCAGAACATGCTCCGGCGACCGGCTCCGCCATTTGCCATTGCCGAGGGCTGGGATATCGCAGTAGATGCAGGTGTATGGGCAGCCGCGCGACGTTTGCACAGTGCAGAACTTGTCCAACGAAAATACGGCCGGAACATCCAACGGGAGGGACTCGATGTAGTCGATCGGCAGACTGGTCCGGTCCGGATACGGAAACCGGTCCAGATCGCGGAGGAGTGGCCGCGCGGCGTTCTGAACGACGCGTTTTCCCTCACGCCAGACCAGGCCCGCCACGGATTCTGGATTATCAAGGTGGTCCAGGTAGTCCGGCAGCAACTCCTCACCCTCACCGACTCCGACACAATCGATATCCGGGCAATCCCCGAGAATGCGATCCGCATTCAACGTGGCGAATGGTCCGCCCACGATGATCGGGATTTTCGGAGCCTCGGCCTTGAGCCGCCGGGCCATGCTTTTGGCGGCTGGGTAAGTGGTCGTCGATAGAAACGAGAGCGCGATCACGTCGGGTGGTTCCTGCGCAACGGCCAGGGCGATGTGCTCCGGCTTCATCTGCGGATGGCACGTGTCGAACATCCGCACACGGTGTCCCCGTTGGCGCAGCACCGGAGCGAGCGTCTGAATACCCAATGGCGGAAACGCCATCACTTTGACCCGCCCATTATCAGATGTTGAACGAGCCAGTTCCTTGGGAAGCACCCGGCAGAAGTTGTCGTCGCCTACGTAAACAAGGAACGTATTCAACGGATACCTCCGTCTGGCGAAATTCGTCGCGGCTGGCTCAAAAAATGACGAGCCGTCGGTGTCCTCGAAGCACAACGATGTGCGCGTCGACGGCCAGCCGCACGACTCCTTCGGCTGTTTGCCGGTCGCAGGCTCTATAAACAGCCGCGATCAAGTCACCAAACGTCAGCCCCTTTTTCTGGGGACGCACTTTCACAGCGCAGAGATTAGCTCGGCAGCCGCACGCGGCGCTATGGGGTGTTGACCCCAGTGGGGATTTCGTGGACCCGACCGCGACATCGCATATGGGTGTAGACATGGGTGGTGCGATTCTCTATGCGAGTCTCAACACGGGCTGAAGCTGCTCGTCAGGCAACAAGATCACCCAATGCTTATCCGGAGCATACCATTCCAGCTTCAACGGCTGGCTCTGCAGCTTGGCACCTTCCCAAAGAAACTGAAACCGAGAATCACCCGGCGATGGTGTTCCGCCCGGTCCAAAAGCCCGGCTCAAGAAAACACAGAGGGCCTCCATTCCAAACCGTCTTTCGCCTGCTGTTGGCTGTTGAGTATGCTGACGGTAGGCGGCGGGTGAAATGGCGCAAGGTGTATTCTTCGGCAACAATGCTCTCACCGACGCAGAGGTCCGGTAGTCGCTTGAAAGCTCAATGAGTGAGCCCGTGTCCACAGCATCTTTAACAGATTCAATGTTGATAACTGTCATGGACTCATCTCGAAAGCCTTATGCCCCGGAAAGATATGCAAGCAGGCCATGCGGGCGCTATGGGGTGTTTACCCCATATGCGATTTCCTGAATCCAAGTGCCTATTGGGAGGGGCCTTGGCGTTGGAGAGAAGATGAACCGGCAGCGCCATCCTCGGGCGTCTTCCAACGCCGGAGTTCAAGATTTCGCTGGCTGGTCGCAGAAGTTTAACCATCGTATCAATTCGAACGATTGAACATCCACAGGCAACTGAGGAATAATATAAACCCGATCACCACCACCATTCCCTTTGGAACGCAAGTAGACACAATCGGTGTGGGGTTGAGAGGAAGGCGCGGCGGGCGGCTGTTTCCGTAGCTCCCCCGTTCGATTTGCACTCCGTTCACACTCGCTCTGCCCGCGTCGCCGCAGGCGTCGGCAACGCTCACGGTGAGACCACCAAACTTCAGTGCTGTACGCTTGTGATTGATTTTCGCGCATACAGAATAAGCAAGAGAGCCGGGCTGGCGCTATGGGGTGTTCACCCCACCGGTGTTTTCATAAACTCCGCTGTCTCTGGGCGCGGGAGCAGTATGGGCTGAATCCAATTACGGAATGCACTTAAGTAAAAAGGGTCAGTTCGCTTCGGACTGACCCTTTTCTTCTTGCTCGCTCGCCAGCGCCAGTGTTGTAAGGAATCGGCGTGAGGAACGCCATTTAGAAGGGCGCCAGCGGCGGGCGAAAATTCCTGGATGACTACCGCCCAAGTCGTCGGTTCACTGCACCATACTAAACGGCAAGACCCCGCACCGACAATGGGGCGTTCACCTTGGGGTGTTTACCTCAGGGGATAAGAGGCCGGAGATCTCGTGGATGTTAAGCTTCGCCATGAGATTCTGCCGATGTTTTTCGACCGTTTTGATGCTGATGCCCAATTCCGCCGCCACTTCCTTGTTGGCCTTGCCTTCGGCAATCAGTTGGAGCACCTCCATCTCGCGCGGACTCAGGCGGGCGATTTTCTTCTTGAGCGCCCCGCCTCCGTTGGGCGGCTGCTGAGAATGATTGTGGAGGCGCTTGTCAATGGAGGGGCTGAAAAATGTGTTTCCTTTCTGCACTTCCCGAATCGCCCGGGACAGATCATGGGAGGAAGTCTGTTTGA
>DATIZX010000134.1:0-22787 GCA_035516795.1 Verrucomicrobiia bacterium | reverse complement strand
TGTCCTGTCAAGGGCAGCGCCGGGTAGCTGTGTGCGGAAACGATAAGCGCTGAAAGCATCTAAGCGCCAAGCGCCTCCCAAGATTACGTCTGACGGTCGCAAGACCCTGAAGGCTCGAGGAAGACTACCTCGTTGATAGGCCGGGTGTGTAAACGTGGCAACACGTGAGCTGACCGGTACTAATCAGCCGTGCGGCTTGATCACTTAAACCTTCCCTTGGAGGGACACGCTCCGTCGTGTCCGTTCTGGGAAAGCAGTGATTTAACAAGCTCAGCATCCTTGTAGCACCTGCTCCTGTATGCAATTGTCAGAGAAATGTTCTTTGGACAAGAAGCGTTAGAGACGTTAAAAGGTGAAAGGAGTCAAAAAGGTGATGACGATCCACATCGGATTCGTTCCTTTTTAACTTTTCAACGAATCAGCCTTTTTAACCATGTCGTTTCGCTTCGCGAAACTTTCCCGGTAGTCTTGCCGCGGTGGTCCCACCCGTTCCCATTCCGAACACGGCCGTGAAACGCCGCAGGGCCGATGGTAGTGCCTGTATAGCTTGCGCGAGAGTAGGTCACTGCCGGGGTAATTTAGCAAAGCCCGGACACAGAAATGTGTCCGGGCCTTTACTTTGTTGTAGGCGCGCTCCTCCGAAGCCCGTCCGATGCAGGGCCACGCTCCGCCGTGGCTGCAGTCTGCGACCGTGATCCTCTGTCACCCCGAGCTTTGTCGAAGGGTCACTGTCCCGGGTCCGATTCCCAACATGGACAAAAGCGCACGCTTCCACAAATGCGATTTTCAAGTTCACACTCCGCGAGATGAGCGATGGAGTGGTGGAGATGCGGTCACTGACGCAGAAAGGAAAGCTTATGCCGAGGAGCTAATTCTCGCCTGCCGGCAAAAAGGCATCGGCGCAATTGCAATCACAGACCATCACGACCTCGCTGTCTTTCCCGACATAAGAAAGGCGGCGCGGGATGAACTCGACAATCGTGGTCAGCCGGTTCCGGAGAACAGGAAGATCATCGTGTTTCCCGGCATCGAGCTGACGCTAACTGCACCAAACTGCCAAGCAATCCTGATTCTCGATGCGGACTTCCCGGAGAATCTGCTGCCGAGTGTACTCACAGCTCTTGCGATTACGCCAGCGGCCCCGGCTGGTTCGAAACATGCGGCAGTGCAGCGCATTCCTCAGAATGTCGTCAGTGATCTGACCGACCTCCACGATAAGTTGAACAGCCACGAGCACCTGAAAGGCAGGTTCACTGTTCTTCCAAACGTGAGCGAGACCGGCCACGGCACGATGCTGCGTGCAGGATTTGGAAATTTCTACAAAACCATGCCGTGCGTCGGTGGCTACGCTGACGGGCCGGTCTCCAACTTCGGTAGGGGAAATCTTTCTATCGTACGGGGTGAGAACAGGGATTACGGCTTCAAGTCGATCGCCGCCTTTCAAACCTCTGACAACCGGAAACGCGACCACTCGGATCTCGGCAAGCACACGACTTGGGTGAAATGGTCAACCGAGAGTGGAATTTTCATCGCCTCTCTCCTATGCACAACGGGGTGGATGCTGCGAAAATACTCCCCCCTTTGACCGAGGGTCAACCGTTAATGGACATCGGTCGGAGCACCCCCCCGCATCCCGCCGCTAGTTCGTCCGTGGAAGGCTCTATTGAACTGCCGCCACGTTAGTGGTAGTGATGTCAGTTGTAGCGGATGACGAGAGGATTATCATGGCAAAGCTGAAAATCACCATTTTCAAGGCAAGGGAGACGAGACCAGAAACTACAGTCACCATTCCCACCGGAGTTCTCAAAGCCGTCCCCAAGATTATTCCCAAGCAGGTTCTGGACGCCCTCAAAGAGGATGGAGTTGATATTCAGGAGATCATTCGACTTTCAAGCAGCCCGGAAGCGTGCGGCACCATCGTTGAAGTCGAGGAGCACAAGAAGAAGCGGAGAATTGTTATCGCCTTGGAGTAGCAAAAAAGCCAAATCCAAGTCTCCCGCCCGCATCCCGGCCGCCAGTTCTGCCGCCGGATTCCCCGCCCGCTCGTCAGAATTCGCCCCCATTGTTCAATTCACCAAACCGTAACCGTGGTGGCATGCTATTGTCAGGAACCTCGTCTAGTTATGCGTTGCGAGAAACAAATTCGCCGTTCAAGTGTTGAGATGGCTACGACTTTCAAAGAAGCAGAGTTCGACCAACGCTTCCAATTCTTTGGCGAGGTTTACAGAAAAATCGCGCCTCAGATTGCTGAAGACAGCAAGCACGACGTTTTCCCTTTCTTGGACGAAACCATTATTGAACCGGTGGAAGCAGAGCCCCGCCCGCATCCTGCCGCCAGTTCTGCCGCCTGATCTGCCGCCTTGTTCCCGCCCACTCTCGCCCTAATTTCTTGCCCCCAAAACTATCACCCCGGCACTCACCCGATGGAGCTGTTTTCCCCAGTTTAGGTGAGTGCAGCAGATCTGAGGTCGGGGTGTTCAGGGGGCGACGGAAATTGGCACAACTCGCCGATTACAAGCCGCCTGTGCTGATTGCAGAGCGAGAAACATTTGGAGCGGGCGAAGGGAATCGAACCCTCCTCGCCGGCTTGGGAAGCCGGTGCATTTCCACTATGCTACGCCCGCTTAAACAAAGGAGATTTTCGCTGATTCCGTCGCCAAATCAAGCTTGGAATACGAGCGGAAGGAAAACTCGTGGAAACCTGGTTCAACATTTCCGGACGAGATGCGTTCTCTTGATCTGTCATGCTGAGTCTGTCGAAGCATCTCAGCTTGGTTTTCTGGTTGCTTCCTCGACGAGTTTGATTTCGTTCTTCGTTAACTCGTAAAGCTTGCATACAAGCTGGTCGATCTCCACGTCAGTGGCAGCGATGTCGCGCTCCAACTCAGTGAGGTTGTGAAGCGGCGAATGCTTCTTCATCTCCGCGAGGACGAGCTTCAGCGCTTTGAGATGGCTCTCAATATCATGGACGCCGTGCGACAGAAACACCGGCATCTTGATTCTCTCCAACGCCAACGCGAGGAGTTTACCGTCGCCCCATTTTCTTTTACGAGCGTAGTCGCGCAAGAACTGCCGGATGCTGTAGAAGATAAAAAAGCGCAGCCCTTCATCGGAGACGGTCATGTCAAGGATGGGCTTCCAGTCGCCGGCAATCTCGGCGCTAATTTGAATTGATTCGTCGTCTAGTTCGCAACGTAACCCAGTGACCGCTCCTGTGTCGCTAGGTTTGACGTGCGTTTTCTTCCCGATGAACTCGACGTATTCCTGCCGGTTCCAATATGTGTCGCCCAACTCCCGCCACTCGTGCGGATGGTTGTTGAGCGCTTCCGCAAAGAAGTGCTCTGCTGCTGCTTTCTGCCGGTGGAGACGAATCATCTTATCGGCCACTTTTACCAATTCGTCATGCTTCGATTTTTCGAGACGCTTCTCGAATGCGATTTTTGGCATTGGCAATTCCAGCAGATATGTGCCCTTAATTTTCGGGAAAGTACGCTTATAGTCTGAGTAGTGCTGTTGCCAGAAGTGCGCCATGAAGCAAGAGTTGAGGGCCGCTAGGATGAATTTGGCCGAGTACTGCGCCTTCGGAACGACCATGAAAACTGTATTCAGACAAACTCTACGGCTATCATCGAAAGCGCAAATGGGCCTATCCCCAATCTGTCTAACGATAACTTTCTCTTTGGCTCGGTGGACGGACATATCCCAGCAACCACCTTGTCTGGCTTCCTCATTCACGTATGCGTAGAGATTTTGGAAGCGCAGATCATAACGAAATGCTCCGCCACCATCCCAACAAGGCTCGTGGTAACGTGATAAACTGCTTGGATCGTCCGTCTGCACGACGTCGGTCCTGAATTTCTTGCGATCCCGCAACTGCATTCCGAAATTCACAGTCGCGACTTCCTTCAGAGGCTGTGTTTCGGATTTCGGTTCGATCTCCTCGCTTGCACTAAGTACGAAAAGGAGATCCTTGCGCGCCATGATCTTACCCTGCAGCATTTCTGCCCATGCCGCTTCATCGGGATTAACGTACGCAGGAACAATTGCGTAACGGATCAGCGACCGTGCACGCTTTGGCTGTTCATTGACGCGTTGAAAAATGAACACGACATTATCAACGCTGGCGTCAGGGAATACGCCGTCAGGGATCACGACCAACTTCTGGACTGCGCAAGACTCAAGGACATACTTCCTCAAGTTCACTGTGTAATTATTCATCAAGAACGGTGCGGGTGTGATGTACCCGACAGATCCGCCATCGACGAGCAGATCGACAGCACGGTTTATGAAGAGGTGGTAAATATCGAGCTTGTACTGAGTGACGGGAAATTCCCTATAGAATTTCAAGCTTTCCGGGTCCACGTTCTGAGGTTGAAGCAAAAGGTACGGCGGATTTCCAACCACAACGTCGAAACCACCGTTGTCGCGCGAGAACACTTCGGGGAATTCCGCTACCCAATGGAAGGGATGCTCGCTTGAGGGGTCGGGAAAGAAGGTTTTCAACGGCTCATCCAGCGGCGCGGCAATCTTCCGCGTTTTTTCGGCGGCTTCGTCGAGCAGTTTACGCTTGCCGATGTCGTCATCGGTGGCGCGAACGCGACGGCGAAGTGCGACGAGCGGCTCCAGTTCCTTTTCGGGGATGTGGTCAAGGACGTCTTGGGCGAGTAGTTTTCGCCAGCGCTTCAAGCTTTCCAAGAAACCGCGGTCGAGGTTCTCTTTGCCCTGAAGCTGTGCGAGGTGTTCGAGGCTGTCGCGTTCGATGTGGGCTTTCGTCAGGCGGTTTAAGTCTTCGATGCGGCGCGGATAGTCTTGCGGATCGTCGAACGCCAGAATCAGCCGTTCCTGATCCGCATCGAATACGTGGAGCCTCTCAAAGTTGGTCAGGATCGCCCACTTGATCTTTTCTTGACGGGCATACTTGAAGGCCTGTTTTTCTTCCGGTGTGCGGTCCCCCGTGCGTTCGGCGGACTTGGGGATCAGACCGAAGCGTTTGACCTCGACAAAGACTCGCGGTTCGCCGTGCAGCAGCAGCCCGATATCCGCGAAACCCGCTTCGCGCACATAGCGCTGACGGTTGTATTCGTTGGGGTTGGTGATGTCCCAGCCCAGTGCGGCAAAGAGGTGATCGATGAAGTTCGCGCTAACATCCGCCTCGGTTCTCGGCTTGGTCTTGTCGCGCTCGTAGCGTTGCAGAAGCTCTGAAGGCTTTTCCTTGAGGTCAGGCACATCCGGATTTATCGCGTACCGGTCGCCGGGTCAAGATAGCGGTTTTGCCAAAGTGAGCGGGGGGCGGGCCGAGGCGATCAGTGTGGGATGGCAAACTCTCCGCGTTCTGATATTGTCTTTCAGTTATGGCGCAGACGGGGACCATCCAGATTGACGAGACGAAAACGAAGGAGGATCTCGCGACGCCATGGAATGTCATCGTTCACAATGACCCGATCAACCTGATGAGTTACGTGACGATGGTGTTCATGCGCGTGTTCGGCTATCCGCGCCCGAAAGCCGAAACGCACATGCTCGAAGTCCATAACAAGGGCCGCTCCCTCCTTTGGTCGGGCGGACGCGAACAAGCCGAGCACTACGTCCACCAACTCCACAGCTACCAGCTTCTGGCCACCATGGAAAAATCCGAGCTATGACCGACCTGCGTGTACAAGCGCTCGACGAAAAACACATCCGCATCAGCGGTATCCCGCCGGTATTGGCAGTCGTGCTCCGCGAAATTCCCGGGATTCTCGAGATGCGCGATTCGCCGGCCGCACAGACGCGCTTGTTCCCAAGTCCGACCCGAGGGGACGAGAAGGCAAACAAGGAATGGCAACAGATGGTCGGGCCCGAATTGCGGCACCTGTTCGTGTCTGCGGGTGAAACCGTTGCGCGCGATCTAACGGCGTTGGCCGCCGACGAAGAAGAGGCGGAATCGTTCCAGGTCGAATTTCCAGTTGAGCATGTGCGCGCATGGATGAATGCGCTCAACCAGACGCGATTGATCCTGGGCGAAGTCCATGGAATCAACGAAGAAGATATGAACCGCGTGGATTTCGACCCGCAAACTCCCAAACATCTGGCTGCCTTACGCATCCACTTGCTCGGCTATTTGCTGCAGTTGTTCGTCGAACTGGAGACCGGTGATGAGCCTGAGAATCCTGTTTGAAGGCCAGGCCGTAAAATCCGAGATGGTCGTCTTGATGCTGGAAAAGTGGGAACTCCATCCGCAAATGGAGGAAAAAACCGCCGATCCGAATCTCGACGACCTCGCCCGGGACACCCGCGTCGTCATTCCCGATTCCGAATTTGAGCGCGCCCGGGAGATCCTCTTCGGCGAGAGCGAAATCGAACGCGCCGGGTTCTAACCTTACTACCCTGCTTCAAAATGGCTCATCAATTTGAACATCCGATAGCGTTCCTCGATTTCCCGCTGCGTCAACGTCTGGAGCCGGTCGAGGCTGAAGGCCTCAACGCAGTATGAGGCGATGACACTGCCGTAAATGACGGCTTTGCGCAGGGAGTCGTGGTCAATCCGTCCCGCTTTCGCGAGATAGCCCGTAAACGCGCCGGCAAAACAGTCGCCCGCCCCGGTCGGATCGCGAATGTCTTCGAGCGGATACGCCGGCGCACTGAAAAAGAGATCGTTGGCGAACAGCAAACAGCCGTGTTCGCCCTTTTTGACAGCCACAAACTTCGGGCCCTGCTTCAGAATCTGTCGACCGGCCCGAATCAGACTGGTCTGTTTTGTGAATTCGCGCGCTTCGCTGTCATTCAGGATAATGCAATCGACCTCGCGCAGCAGATCGTTCAGGGCCTCGCGCTGAGTTTCAATCCACAAATCCATGGTGTCCGCCACGATGAACTTCGGGTGCTCGACCTGTCCCAGAACGTGCCTCTGCAACTGCGGCGAGATATTGGCCAAAAGGATAAATGGCGTCATCCGATAACTGGTCGGCAGGTTGGGCTGAAACGTTTCGAAGACATTCAGGCAGACCGAAAGTGTTCGGCGCTTGTTGAGGTCCCATTCATACTCGCCGCTCCAACGGAACGTCTTGCCGTCGGCGATTTGCAGGCCGTCAAGATCAATACCGTGACCCTGGTACAGCTCGAAGTATTTCTTGGGAAAATCGGAGCCGACAATGCCCACCATGTTGACCGGCGCAAAGAAGCTCGCCGCGACCGACGCGTAACTCGCCGAGCCGCCGAGCAAATCGTGGTGCTCTTCTGCAGGCGTCTTCACGCTGTCGAGCGCAACCGAGCCGGTGATCAGCGTACTCATCAAAGCACTTCTTTAACCGCGAATGCTGGCGAATGCACGCGAATTATTGGTTCTTGCCGCCCTTGGAGTTCGACGACAAATGAATCGACCCAGCCGCCCTCTTCACGAGAACGACAACCCGTTTCCGCCACCGATTCTATTCGGTGGACGCAAGCGCCTTCAACGCGTTTTCGGCTGCAACCGGGACGGCGTCCTCCGGATCCAGGCTTTCGAGTGCTTTTCGGACCGGCGCCAGTTGCCGGCTCCACACCGCATGCGCTTCATCGCGAATCACATGATGCGCTCCTTCGCGCAGCCAAGCCGAATGAGGGCGTTCAATCAAAGCCCGTAACAGAGCGGTCAACCCCACCCGTCCCAGCGCCACCACGGCGTGCACGGCCATCCAACGCACGTCGAACTTGGGATCCTCCAACGCCTTGATCAAGGCCGGCGCGGCGGCCGGATCGCCAATTTCGCCCAGCGCCCTGGCCGCCTGGCCACGACCGTACTCGGTCGACTTGCGTAGCGCGTCCAGCAGCGGTTCCACTGCCGCTCTTCTCAGGGATACCAACTCATGATAGGCGCGATCGCGGGTCACTGCCGAATCGCTGCCGAGGTCCGCAATGAGCGCGGCGACCCGGCCGGTTGATGTTGAAGTTTCAGACGGCTTGCTCATGTGTCCTCCCGTTGATTATCTCGGGTCGGCAACCACAAACTGCCGAACACCGTCGTATCCTGACGGCGCGTTTGTCAATTCGCGGCGATCTCAACCTTGTGCAACTTTCCACGTCCGGTACGACCCTGTCAAATTCTCGACGCGAAAACCATGCTGCGCCAGGATGCGGGCCGCGTAATAGGAACGCTGGCCGCTTTGGCAATAGACGACGATCTGGAGGTCGTGCGGGAGTTCGTCGAGACGCCCGCGCAATTGATCGAGCGGAATGTGAATCGAGCCGGGAATGAATCCCTGAGCTCGCTCGTCGTCCCGCCGAACGTCGAGGAGAACCGTGGATTGCTGATCCAAACCCGGGACGTCCCGCCACTGCGCCACGGCCACGTCGCCCGCCAGTATGTTCTGTGCGGCCATGCCGGCAAGATTGACAGGGTCCTTGGCACTGCCGTAGGGCGGCGCGTAGGCCAGTTCCAGTTCGGCCAGATCGTGCACGGTCATACCAGCCTTCAACGCGGTCGCCAACACATCAATGCGTTTATCGACGCCCTCGTGACCGACGGCTTGAGCGCCCAGCAACCTGCCGGTGTCCGGCGCAAACAGAATCTTCAGCGCAATTGGCTCGGCGCCCGGATAGTAGCCTGCATGCGAATTTGGATGCAGGTGGACGATTTGAAAGGGGATGCCGAGCCGACGCAGGGTCTTCTCGTTCGCACCCGTACATCCGGCCGAAAGGTTGAACAGCCGCAAGATCGCCGTACCCCAACTCCCGCCGTACCGCGGCCGCCGTCCGAGTATATTGTCGGCGGCAATCCGTCCTTGCCGATTGGCCGGACCCGCCAGCGGAATCAAGGCCCACTGACCTGTCACGGCATCGCGGACTTCGATGGCGTCGCCGACGGCCCAGATCTGCGGATCGTTGGCTTGCAGATATTCGTTTACGCGAATGCCGCCGCGCTCGCCGATCTCCAGCCCCGCCTTGCGCGCCAGGTCGATTTCCGGTTTCACGCCGAGACCAAGAATTACCGAATCGGCTGGCACCCGTGTGCCGCTCTTGAGGACGACAATGGAGGCGCGAGCGGACTCTTGTTCTGTCGGCGCCTCGAATGCGGCGACAGGATCGTTGAGATGCAGGACGACGTTGTTGGCGCGAAGTTCCTGATGCAGCCATGCGGCCATCTCCGGATCGAGCGGCGCCATCACTTGCGGCAGCGCCTCGATAACCGTCACCCCAAACCCGCGGCGCTGCAGTTGCTCGGCCATTTCCAAGCCGATATAGCCACCGCCGACCACGACCGCGCGACAGCGCTGACAATCCTTTGACCACGCCATGATCTTTTCGATGTCGGGAATGTTCCGGACGGTGAAATGATTGGGCCGATCGATGCCCGGAATCGGTGGCTTCAACGGTGACGCGCCGGTGGACAAAACCAGTGCGTCGTAGGGTTCCTCGGACTCCTTCCCCGTGGTCAGGTCGCGAACCGTCACCCGTCGCGCGGCACGATCGATGGCAACCACCTCGGTCTTGACGCGGACATCGAGGTTGAACCGTCCTTTCAAGCTTTGCGGTGTCTGCACCAACAGACTATCCTGTTCGGCAATCTCGCCGCCGACGAAGTAGGGCAGCCCGCAATTGGCGAACGAGACATGGGGCCCGCGCTCGAACACGATGATTTGGCAATCCTCGCACAACCTTCGCGCCCGGGCCGCGGCACTGGCGCCGCCGGCGACACCGCCAACAATAATGAGACGTTTTGCAGTCATGACGATATAGAACCACAAAAGTGACTGAAGTTACAGAGGAGTTGGTCTGCTGCCCTTGTCGTTCAATCCGACGGCGTCTTCCAAACCGTCCGCTCATCACCGTAACATTTTCTTTCCTTGAGTGGATGGTTTTCCTAGAATGCCGCCGGATTCAAGGAGAGCATCCGGCATGATCTATCCATTTTGGGATGAACCTTTCGGCTACGGGATTCTGATGGCAATCATTGCCGTGTTGCACGTCTTTGTGTCACACTTTGCCATTGGTGGCGGACTTTATCTGGTCATCACCGAACGCCGCGCCGTGCGTACCGGCGACAAAGCAACGCTTGAATTCCTGGAACGCCTGAGCAAATTCTTCGTCCTGATCACGCTGGTGTTCGGCGCGCTCAGCGGTGTGGGCATTTGGTTCATCATCGGTTTGTTGAACCCCTCGGCCACGGAAGCGCTCATCCATAATTTCGTTTGGGGCTGGGCCATCGAGTGGACGTTCTTCGTCGTCGAGATCACTGCCGCCATCATCTATTACTACACGTGGAAACGGCTCGCGGCTCGCGAACACATGCTCATTGGTTGGATTTACTTCGCCGCAGCGTGGTTGTCCCTGGTCATTATCAACGGCATCATCACGTTCATGCTCACACCCGGCCGCTGGCTCCAAACCGGCAATTTCTGGGACGGCTTCTTTAACCCGACCTACTGGCCGTCGCTCGTGTTGCGGACCGGCGTGTGCTTGATGCTGGCGGGCTTGTACGCCCTGCTCGTCGCGTCCCGATATAAAGCCAGTGACTTCAAAGCCAACATCGTCCGTTACACGGTGCGTTGGGGCGTCATCGGCCTGATCGTTACGGCCGCTTCCGAATTGTGGTACTGGAAGGCGATTCCCGCCGCAATCACCACCACAGCCGTGCGCGTCATGCCGACGCCGATAAACGCTTTTTACGAAAACATCTGGCTCGCGGTGACCATCGGCGCGTTACTCGTTGTTTTCGGTCTTCTCTTTCCCCGGCGCTTGCCGGTGGTGGTGTCGGTGTTGCTGATGGCGCTCGGCCTGGCGTGGTTCGGCGCGTTCGAGATGTTCCGCGAATCGATTCGCAAACCTTTCATCATCACCGGGTATATGTACGGCAACGGAGCGCAAGTCGCCCTCGCCGCGGAATACCAGAAGGCCGGGTTCCTCTCCCAAATCCAGTACAAGACGGGTGACGACGGCGCCGACCTGTTTATGCACTCATGCCGAACGTGCCACACGCTGACCGGCTACAAAGCACTCAAGCCTGCGTTCGACGGCACGGACCGCGCGTTCATTGCCGGCATCGTTCGCTCAACCCGCTTCTTGAGAGGCAACATGCCGCCATTTCTGGGGACGCCGGCGGAAGCGGACAAGATCGCCGCCTATCTCGACAAATTCATCGACCACCGCCCGCTCGGTGAGATTTATGGCCTGCAAGGCGAGGCCTTGGGACGAAAAGCCTACGAGGTGCGTTGCGGCAAGTGCCATGTCCTCGGCAGCGCAACCGACAAGTCGAAATCGTTCGCCGGTCAGGACGCCGATGGCATTGGCTCAATGCTCGACATGCTGCCCGATCTCTCGAAAGATATGCCACCGTACACGGGCAGCGGCGCAGAACGCACCGCGTTGATTTCCTACCTTCAGGAACTCGGCAAAAAGGTGCAACCATGAACCTTCCCAACTACGAATTTCTTTCCGCGCCGCTCTGGCTCGTCGACATCCTGCACATCCTGACGTTGACGCTGCACTTCGTCGCCATGAATTTTCTGCTCGGTGGCGTCATCATTACCATCTATGCCGCAGTCCGGCGACGTTGGGATGATCCGACGCTGAGGAAGTTCGCGCGGATGTTTCCCGTGGCAATGGCGGCCACGGTTACGCTCGGGGTCGCACCGTTGCTGTTTCTGCAAATGGTTTATCCGAAGCAGACTTACGCAGCGGCGATTGTCAGCGGTTGGTTCTGGCTGTTGATCATCGCGGTGGTGATCGTCGCGTATTATGCATTGTACCGGAATGCGTTGAAGGCCGAGCGCACGGGAAAAATCAGCCTGGTGGCGATGGTGCTCGCGCTGGCCGGGTTGCTTTACGTTTCCCTGGCGTACAGTTCCGTCTTCTCCATGGCCGAACGCCCCGCCCAGATTCACAAGCTTTATGCCGCCAGCCAGTCGGGGTGGACCTGGAATCCGGCCACGGGCGACTGGGTGCTGCGCTGGTTGCACATGGTGCTCGGAGCGGTCACGGTCGGCGGCTTCATCATCGGCATGATTGGACGCGACCAACCGGAAACATATCTGCTGGGCAAACAGTTTTTTGTTGGCGGCATGGCGCTCGCCATGCTGGCTGGCTTTGCCTACATGTTGTCGCTGTTGCCGTACCTTTCGGCGTTCATGCACACCCCAGCCATTTGGGCGCTCACTGTCGGCGTGTTGCTTTCGCTCGGATCGCTGCACTTCTATTTCAAACGGAGCTTCTGCGCGTCTGGCACGATGTTGTTCGTGTCGATGTTGACGATGGTTTACGCCCGGCACGTGGTTCGCCTGTTGAAATTGGCCGGTCAGTTCGATCCGTCGTCGTGGCGGGTCGCACCGCAATGGTCGGTGTTCGCTTTGTTCCTCGTTTGTTTCGTGGCGATGCTGGCCGTCGTGGGCTACATGATCCGGCTGGTCATCCGGGCCAAGCCGAGCGCTGCCCAAACGGCGTTAGAGCTCCCAACAAAACCGATCTCCCTCTAGTCGCACCGTTGCCGCACACGACGGCAGCGTCTCGTCGGCTTACGGGTGCGCCTTCCCTGCGCAGGCTGAAGCCTGCGACTACATGTTGGCGACTTATTCGCCAATCTCGCACCGACGGAACAGTCGACGCTACAGTTTTCTTGCCGTGGCCAGAAACACCGGATAGTGCCGAGACGTTCCATCCGCGTCCGCCCTTTCGATCTCGTAAACCGTCTCGAATTCGACCTGCGGGAAGCCGGCGGCCTGAAACTGTTCGCGAACCCACTCGCGGCTAAATCCATGATGCTCGACGCCGCGGTGGTCGTGATGAAACGACCCGTCTTCCTTGTCGAGATCCGCAATGGCCAACAGTCCGCCCGCTGACAAAAGGGAATGAAATCGCCGCAACAGCAGCCCGACGTTCTGTACGTGATGCAAAGTCATCGCGCAAAGAACCACGTCGAATTCCAGCCCCGACAGTGGTTCTGCCGTGAGATCATGGCGCCGGGTTGTGACCTGTGAAAGACCTGCGACGTGGGCTTTGGTTTCCAATTGCGCCAACATTTCAGTGGAAGAATCCACGCCGAGCACGGAGGCGCAAACATCGGCTAGCGGCACGGAACACAAACCGGTCCCGCAACCGTACTCCATCAACCGCGGACGTTGTCGGTCGCCGAATTTGGCTTTCACCGCTCGTGCAATGGCGGCACCCATGGCAACCCGGCGCGGTTCTTCGTCCCAGGTTTTCGCCTTCTGGTCGAAGCGGCTCACGTTAGTCTCATTGGCATTGGTGGACATGCCCGTATTCTGACGGCAAGCGACCCGGCTTGCAAGCGGGCAAGAGTCCCGGTGGTCTCAATTTGGAGGGCCACGCTCTGTCGTGGCCGCGTTTATCTAATGGACGCGACGGAGCGCGTCCCTCCATCTGACAAATTAGGACATTACCAGAGTCCCCGTGCGGCTCGATAAAAGTCCTCATTGAGAAATGCGTTCGCTTGGGCGATGGTGCGCACCGGTGCTTCTATGAAAAACTCGTTGTCAGGAAAAGTTGCCTTGATCACTGGAGCCTCGCGCGGCATCGGACGCGCCATTGCTGAATGCCTCAGCCGGGACGGTGCCGCCGTGGCGGTGAATTATGCCCGCAGCGCCGATACGGCCCGCCAATTCGTGCGCGAAATCGAATCGGCGGGCAGGAAAGCCTTCGCCGTGCAAGCGGACGTCGCGCGCGTCTCCGAAGTCGTCCGAATGTTCGACGAGACGATTGCTCATTTCGGGAAGATCGACATTCTGGTGAACAATGCCGGGATGATCTTTCAGAAACCGGTCAGCGCCGTGACCGAGGAAGAGTACGACCGGATTTTTGACGTCAACGTGAAGGGCACGTTCTTCGCCTGTCAACAGGCAGCCAAGCGCTTGGCCGACGGCGGACGCATCATCAATTTGTCGAGTTCGACCACGGTGCGGATCATGCCGACGTATGGAGCCTACGTGGCCACCAAGGGCGCGGTGGAACAATTGACGCGTTCGCTGGCTGGCGAACTGGCAGGGCGCGGAATCACCGTCAACGCCATTTCGCCGGGGCCGACCGACACGGAATTGTTCAACGCGGACAAGACGCCCGAGCAACGTCAACGACTGGCGCAGGCATCGGCATTTGGGCGACTGGGATCCCCGGCCGAGATTGCCGAGGTGGTGGCGTTTTTGGCGAGCGACGCGGCTCGATGGGTGACCGGCCAAAACATCCGCGTCAACGGCGGCGTGGGGTAGGGAGCGGCGGTTGCGCCTGCTTTAGGGCACACTGAGCCCGTGATTAGGCGGGACTCCCCACCTGAAGCGATCTAAGGTGAATGCAACTCGGCAATCCACCGGCGCGGAAAAATCTGATCGCTATTATCGTGACGGAGACAATGGCGAAGAATGTCGATGCTTCCGGCAAGGAACGGACAGGCATCGGTGCGGGAACTTTACTGGAAAGCAATATCGGCCCGACAGGCTGAACTTCGGGTACTTGGAGGTCCGGAAGATACGGACCGTCCCACGGAATCGTCTGTGACAATGGCGATACCGAAGGCGTTGGCGACGTTGGAGTTTTATCCGGCGGAACTGACGGTTTTGGCGATGTGGAGGCTTTCGCTGTGTCCGCCCTCGAAGCGCTTGGCGTTATAACAACCGCAACGTTGGATGGCGCAGAAATGCCGGCTTGACTGATCGGAACAAGGAGCACAGAGACGCAGACAGCTGTAAAAATGGCACTCTTTGTTCGCATGGTGACTCAATAGCACAATTATGACGCTTGTCCAGTAGAAGCGTTATAGTGTAGTTCCATCAGAAAAACGGCTAAGGAATCCGGGCTGCCGCCGGAAAGTCTAGTCTTGATAAGACGAAGCTGTTGGTCGAAACGCAGTTCAACTGAATCTCCGTCTTGTAAGGTGATCTTTCGTTCAGCATTCCAAAGTAAGTCACGCTGATAGTTACACAGATCCTTTGGTCCGCTTGAATGAGGTGAGCATAAATGTCATCGGGAAAGGCTACAGGATATTTGCGTTCGTCGTCACGCAGGATGGCAATAGATTGAGCATCGTCCCAAGGAATGGAATTCGTGTTACTTCCCTTACCATCGATGAAGAGTACCGTAGTGGTACGAACTTTGGTCGCTGGAACCTCGGAGTGATTACGCAGCCTAATATAGAGTACATGATTGTGAAGAACGCCATCAGAGGATTTTTCCGGGCCGCCGAACTCGGGGCGACCACCGAGAGTGATGTAGGGACGGCTTCTGAGACGAAAATCAGTGATTTGAGTCTGAGTGCTGGCGTGCGTCTCTCTAAGTGCATCAATGGCGACGCGGTTCGCTCTATAAGAGATATAAAGTGCAGCAACAATGCCCAGGAGTTCGCAAACCGATTTCCAGCGTTCGATACATCGGAGCCATTTGCCGGTTCTTTTCCCTGCAGAAGAGAGGGTAGGAGGCTCATCGATTTTCCCCATGTCCAGATAATAGGCAACCCTAATTGAAGGAGTCAACCGGTTGATTCGGCTAGGGAGCGGCGGTTACGTGTGCTTGCCCGCTTTGCTGTGTCTTGCTACACTGCCCCACGTGCCGACAGCCGATTTCGACAAGGCCTTCGAAGAGGTCAGCGAGCTTGCTGGCACCTTCAAGGCCAACGAAGGATTTTATCTCTCAAACGAGTATCAAGAAGCCGAAGCTCGGAAGGATTTCATTGATAAACTTTTCATGGCGCTTGGCTGGGATGTGAACCATAACAAGCAGCGCAATCCCTACGAGCAGGAAGTCAAAGTCGAGCCGAGTATCGCCGAAGGTTCAGCCCGCAAACGCGCCGACTACGCTTTCTTTCTCGCCCCCAATTTTCACGATGTGAACTTCTTCGTCGAAGCGAAGAAACCCAGCGGTGACCTCGGCAACGCCGACAATATCTTCCAAACAGTCCGGTACGGTTGGAGCAGCCGCACACCCATCGCCGCGCTGACCAACTTTGACCGGTTCTACGTCCTCGATTGCCGTCGCGAGCCGAATATTGGCGACACCCTCAGCCGCATTGCAAAACGGTTCAACCGGGACGACTACACCGACAAGGGAAGGTTTGCCGAACTCTATTATCTTTTCGCACACGAGGAAATCGCCAAACGTTCTCTGCTCAAATTTGCCGACAGCCTGCCACGCGCCAAACCGAAGATCTACCGGCGCGGTCTGTTCACCAGCCGAGGCGGCGAGATGGACGACACGTTTCTCGAAGAACTCGACGACTACCGGGGCAAGCTCGCGAAAGTTTTCAAGCAGCAGCACCCGCAGTTGACCAGCGCCGCCCTCACCGAGATGACGCAACGCACGCTCGACCGGCTGGTCTTCACCCGGTTCCTTGAAGACAAACTCATCGAGCCTGCCGCCCACGTCGAGAAATTCGCCAAGAGCGACACGCCGTGGAAGGATTTCATCGAGCGTTCCGTCCTCCTCAACCGCACTTACAACGGCATCGTCTATAAACCGCATGAGCTTCTCGACAACGAGCGATTCCTCACCGACGACCATGTCTTCCAAAAAATCTGCGAAGGCTTGGGGGACCCGACTTCGCCGTACAACTTCAACCACATCCCGATCCCCATCCTCGGCTCGATCTACGAACGCTTCCTCGGCAACGTCATCAGCGATGCCGGACGACTGACCGAAAAGCCCGAGGTCCGAAAGGCCGGCGGCGTCTATTACACGCCAGAGTACATCGTTCGCTACATTGTCGAAAATACGGTCGGCAAGCTCATCATGGATAAGACGCCCAAACAAATCGCCGCCATGAAATTCGCCGACATCGCCTGCGGCAGCGGCTCGTTCCTGCTCGGCGTCTATGACACCCTGCTCCGGTATCACACGAAGTATTACAGCGACAAACCGGCCACCATGCGCCCCGGCGATTGTGTCCGCAAAGACGACGGCGCGTGGCATCTCACGCTTGCCAAGAAGCGCGAAATCCTTGTCAACAACATCTACGGTGTGGACCTCGACGCCCAAGCCGTCGAAGTCTGCCAACTCTCGCTCTACTTGAAACTGCTCGAAGAAGAAACGACGGAGAGCGCCCAGAAGTTTCTGGATTTCGAGCATCGGACCCAGATCAAGCAACTCCTGCCGGACCTCAGCAAAAACATCGTGCGCGGCAACTCGCTCATCGGGCGCGACATCACCAAGACCCATAAACTCACCCCTGACGAGGAAATGAAACTTTGTCCGATGGATTTCGAGAGCCGTTTCCCGGACATCATGAAACGCGGGGGCTTCGACGCCATCGTTGGCAACCCTCCGTGGGGAATAGAGTTTTCGAAGACCGAACAACCTTATATTCGGGACAACTACGACACCGGGCGCGCAGGCACAATAGACTCCTACGCCCTGTTCGTAGAACGAGCGCTTGCCGGCCTGAAAGCGGAGGGACGCTTGGGATACATTATACCCGATACGTTTCTCCGAAAGGATGATTACCTTGCGCTCCGCAAACTATTCTTAACGCGGACTAGGATTCGTGAGCTGATTGAAACCGGACCGGTATTCTCTCAGGTACGTGACACTTGGTGTTTGGTTTTTTCTGTCGAAAATGAAAAACCGTCGGCAAAACACATGATAAGGCATCGGAAGATAAGCCGCTTCATCGTATCAACCGAGGAGCGACTTGAGCATTTTGAAAAGGGACACTGGGATCAGGAGTCTACAGTCCCACAATCACTATGGATGAAGCATCCGAAAATGATCATTGGCTACCTCGCCAGCATTCCGGCACAGGACCTGATCGCGAAGATTGAAGCTCATCCCAAACTTGGAGAGCTCTCTGAGAGATTCCAAATATCCAGAGGGGAAGAGGGAAGCAAGTTTGCTTTAAAGCCCAGTGCAAATGGGGATTTCTTTATTGTCATACCGGAGAATATTGAGCGGTACTCAGTTGCAGACGGCATGAGGCTTTCCCGACGGACGTTAACGCGGACGAAAGTTAAAGCTCTATATCAGCATCCCAAGATTTGGATCATTCGGATTCAGAAACTGCGTTGGAAGCAAAGGCTTGTCTGCGGATTTGATTCGCGCACCAATTCCGCTGGCATGAAGACCCTTCAGGTCATCGTCTCAAGAACTGACAATACCGCCGACCTGAAATATCTTTTGGCGATTCTCGCATCACCACTTACGAATTTCTGGTGCATCAATTATTTGGCGGATGACATGAACCAGTCTTATTTGGAGAAACTTCCGATTCGTCTGCCTGACTTTTCAAAGCCCGCCGACAAGACTGGGCACGACGAGGTGGTGCGGCTGGTGGACGAGATGCTGGCGGCAAAGCAGCAACAGGCGGCGGCGTTGATGGACGCCGACAAGGACTTCTGGGAGCAGAAGTGCGCCGATCTCGATACCAAGATCGACAAGCTCGTCTATGATTTGTATGGACTGACGGATAGTGAGATCGAGATTGTGGAGGGAGTGTGAGCGATAAGCTTGATCCTATCGGTACTTTATTTTCCTCTGTCGAGAAGCTAGTTTATGAACCGACGTGGAAAAGGTTTTTCCATCTCGTGCTTTCGGTAGGCGTATTGTTGGGAGCGTTCCTGATTTTCGAGAGGTATACTAGAACGTTCGAGCTGGCGAGATTGGAAAGATCGGTTGATGTGCTTCGAAAGTTGCACGCCCTAAAGGCAGAGACGGGTGATACGAATGAACAGGAACTTATTCGCATGGGCAGTGTACTTGAGTCTCAAATGCACGAATTGGTTAAATTGCAACCGGCCGGTACGGAATCCCAGCCAAATCAGATTATCAAACCGTCGGGATGGTGGAAATTCTTGGCCGCCTTGATCCCGTGGGCGCTAGTAATCGCGCCGATGGTGCGTGCTGAGGCCAAAAAACGAGGTAACGTTCCCAAGCGCCCTCCTGGGGGGGATAACCGTATCTCTCGTTTTTGCCGCAGTTGCGATGATCATACCAACGTGGCATTGGCCTTGGTTCAATCTTCTCATTTATCCCTTTCTGCAGTTTGTTCTCATACTGTTAATTGCCGTCATCGTTGCAGTACTGGTTCAGGCATCTAAAAGGAAAACTCCAGCTTGAAGAGCTCATTTAGGCCAACGCAAGACCCAACACACTTAAGCTGATATGAGATAACTCCGGAGCGCTGCATATTGAGACATCCCCGTGAGATTGCGAAAGAATTGACACCCTCGTTCTACATGACCGTGGTCAGTATCATCCAATCGTTCGCACTGGGATACCTGTTTACGGTTATCGGTGATAGGAAAGATAAGCTTTTTCAACTTGATAACAGCTCAATCATCATCTGGCTTGAAGCGTGGGCAGTCTTCCAGATCATCGTGATGAACTGGCACGTCACCGCACAAAATGTCGCTATTTTTGCGCGCGTGTATGATTGGATTGATTCATACGTTCCATTCTTATTCGCTATCCCTGAGTACGCAATGATTGCGTGCATTAAGGAAGGAAACATCCGCTGGTGGTTTTATTGGCTTGCGGTATTCGTAGCCTTGGCGCTCGCGGCCAATATTGAGATGTGTATAGACGTAAGCCGGAACGAACCGGAAAATGCAGAGATTTTTAGGAGACTGAGAACCTATTTCGTTGGTGTTAGTAGTTACTTCGGCTTTGGCGTCTTCCTATTTGGCGCCATGGGATATTACGGACCCCATCTCACCTTGGGATGGCAGACAGTACTAGTGTTAGTTACTATCCTATTATTTCACGTATTCGCATTCGGACATCACTTTTTGTGCTGGAAGAGGGCAGCGGTAGCCTGACTAAGTTAGACAAAGCGTATAGTACATGTGAGGGACATAATCTAGGTCGGATGTCGTAATTCTGGAATTTCATAATCCTGCACCAATCCCCGCTTTTACAGCTTCGGTGAAAACTGTGAGCGCGGCGTTGATGGCGTCCTGTGCGATCTTCTTGTTGATAACCCGGACCATCGCCAAGCCAGCCCGTAGGGTTTCCTTTTCGTCTTCCATCTGACGCTGGAAATCATCGTCGGTGATCTTGCCGTCGATGCGCGCTTCGGCGATCGCTTTAAATGCAGCCGATTCTTCTTCTAAAACGTCTTTCAGGGCGCCCTGTGCTTTCGACCATTCGGATTGAAAGACGCCTTCAGCGGCGTGCAGCATATCTTCCGTCACTTTGGTGATATCAAAACCCATGATTTAAGGCTTCTTCGCTCCTTCCGCGCGTGCTAAATACGCAAATAATCGTCTGAACCGGTCCCGGTCCAGTTCTGCGTTGCCGGTCGAGTAACCATCGCGTTGCTTGTGCAATCCCCGGTACTTCTGCCAGAATCCAAGAATCTTTTCCGCGATTTCGGTCGAATCTTCGTTGTATGGCCGAACCTTGTTCCGAAGAACCAGCGAATTCAGATCTGCTTCAATCGATTCATACTGGTCCGCGAACGCTTTGTACTGGCGATCTCGCTCCGGCGTGTCCAGCAGCTTGCCATAAAACAGGTCAACGCGTTTGGCATCGTCGAAAATCGCGTCCTCGGTCTTTGAATCATAGTCGGCCACGAATTTGATCGCGCAACCGCAGAGCAATAACGCGAGAAGAAACGCTCCGACCAAGTAACGCTGACCTCGCTTGTTTCGCTTCACAGTATCGGATTCAATCCCGTCGAATTTTCGGAACTGGTCGCTCATTGGAGGGAACAGGAGTGTCCGCAATGAGTAAAGGCGATTACCAGAGTGGCGTGTGATGCACTTGTCTCACAACAACACCACGCCAAGCGCGTCGCCAAGACCAGTTCCATTTGATTCAGAATCTTGTCCATTCTATTTACTTATTGGTCCCATGATTTCGGGGAAGCGGATGAGCCATTGCAGCAGGATCGCCCAGCCGAGGACGAACACCAGCGCCAGCATGGTGTCGAACGACATGAAGACTGCCCACGGTTTTTCTTCCCGCCATAGGCTCGTGACAGGTGGGCCCTTGTAGCCAGTCTCGGCCTTTCGAATGCGCCACCAGTCGATCAGTTCGTAAAGTGCGCACGAGCCAATAACGAGACCAACAAAGACCACGAGTGACACGGCCAAGGACGCGACGCATAAGCCTCGTATCACATAATAGGCGCCGTTTTGTCCCCAGATGAATGCCACGGCAGCGGAGAGGAACCCATGGATCGTGCACATCCAAGTGAGCCGCCTGTTGACCTGCTCGGACTCATGTTGAATCATGTGGCGAATGGTCTCGGCGTCATTCTGAACCTGAGAATTCATGCTTAATATCTGCGTGCCTCCTTTATCAATACATGTGGTGCCGTACGTAGCCGCACCCTTTACGGGTGCGTTCCCGGCCATGCGGTCGCCCCATGCGCTCCGCAGGCGTAAAGCCTGCGGCTACATTCTCGAATGCAACAGCCTGCCCTACCATCAGATGGAACCGTGACCGGTTCCGCTTCGCCGGAGCGGAGTGCGTCAGCGTTCCGTTTGTACGTCACGAGGCCGGGCGCGGGGGAGGCGACCCTACCGCGCCCGTACCTGTGCAGCAACATCGCTTCTTGGCGATGCCGTTCTTCACAACAACAATGTTCCGCTCCCAATCTTACGCGTTGGCCGCCGGAGCAGACGGTGAGGATGACGTAGAGGCGCCCTGCACTGTCTGTTTTGTTGCGCCAGCACCGGGGCGCGGCGGGAACATTCCGATACGGAATTCCCCGCGAACAGTTGTATTGGCAGCGAGGTTCGCCGGCCATTGAATATCCGCCGCGTTCTGAATCGTGAGCAAGCGCTCATACAGGTCGTTCGCGTACTCATTGCGTTGGGCAGTCGCACCAGCCTTGCTACTTTTCGCAGCCTCCTGTGTGTTGTCCACCGCATCCAGCGCATTGACTGCCTCAGACAACTTGGTGGTGTCTGCCGCCAGCCAGCCGACCGCTGTCAAGGCTTCTGCATTGCTGGCGTTTCCGCAGGCCACGAGAACAATCCTTGCCCGTTGAAGCAGTGAAGCGAGGTCGCCGGGCTTGTTGGCGCCAACTTGGAATTCGTCGTGCAGTTTGACGTCTTGTCCCTTGAAGGCGCGCTTAGCGCTTTCACGCACTTTGCCCAGCAAGTTTTGCACTTCTTGCATTTTGGCGTTCTGATCTTTCGTGAGCGCGCCTACGGCGGCACCGCCGACCTTTTGCTCGGCATCGCTGGCGCTGACCTTGTTGATCAGCTTGCGAGTTTCAATGAGATAATTTGCCGGCAAACGGGTTCCCAACTCGGATTGATGGGTCTCGGCAGCCGTACAGATAGAATCCCCCTCCTGCAGAAGCATGGGGATGGGGAAGTGAAACGCTCGTCCATCAGTCATTACCTACCTCCTTGGTTGTATTTGTTTGTTCTTTACCTAACATTCGTGTTTTTAACAGCTTAGGTGTATTTCACGGCCTGCCAGATTTGATGGCAGTTCCTCAAGATTTTGCTGCAGTCGGGCGAGAACCTGCGGCGGTGACCTGGGAATCCGCGGCAGTCCTCTAAGACTTTGCGGCAGTCTCTGCGGACTCCGCGGCAGGCTCTCAGGATTTCGCGGCGGTCGGCTAGGAAGCGAGGCAGCGGGAAACGTTTTCAAGGCAGCAGTGCCGGCGATATTTGCAGGCTCATAAGAGTTTTCAGCAATCGCCAAGGAATTGATCGCAAACTCTAAAGAGGTAGCGGCGAGAACTTGGTTAAAGGGATAAAATCTTCTGCCGAAGGTCAGGAGGCGGTATGGAGCGATAACTTTGGCGCACGGCGGTTGTGCAACCGCTGTCAACATCCCTGTAGCCCCTCTGCGCAAAGGGCGATTCACGTCGTTCGTACTGGCGCCGTCGCCTCAAGACGGCGAAACAAAACCTCGCGGTTTTTAAGGGAGACAACCCACGG
>DATIZX010000133.1:0-18270 GCA_035516795.1 Verrucomicrobiia bacterium | reverse complement strand
CCCCAGGGGAACTGTCCCTCGCAGGCCTTCCAGCACAATCTGCAGCTTCTCCCTGCCTGTCCATTTCCTGCGTTTCATCGAGTCCTTTCCTGCCTTTAGGACTCTCAAATTCACCGCCATCTTTCAAGGGGAGCAGTATATACGTACATCAGATACCCACCGAACACGGAACGGATAATGTCGTGGTGTTGCCGGAAACAGACAGCGACCGCATCATAATCCGCGATGCATTTACAGCAAGGCTTGCAATTATCAAGGAAGCGTTTGTTCGGTTCTTAGACAGGTGCCGTCGCGAGATACTACAAAAATTCGAAGCTGATTTCCCCTCTATCAATGCAAGGGAAGTGGCGGAGCTTCTCAGACGATTAGAGGCGGACATTTTACCCAATATGATTCCCGATAACAGCTTGCTTGGTGTCCCAGCGCATCTGAGGGCGATATTGAATGCGTCAGCATTTTATCGGCAGTATGTTCTGCTTCAGCACGGACTAAAAGAAGGGTGCAAGGAAACATTTGAGGACTTACAGAAGATTGAAAGACTCACTGCAAAGGCGCTAGAAGTTTCATACATCCAACGGGATTTCAACAAGAAGAGAGAAGGGCATGTCAGTTCTGAGTAATGTCGAGATTCGCAATAGAATTGGCCGACCGAACTATAAGGATAAGCTTATAGTAACGCCATTGTTGTCTGAAAAACAAATTGGTACGGCGTCAATAGACATTCGTCTTGGATCCTCCATCATTGTTCCAAAGAAAACATATGTTGAGAGCCACGACATGACGCGCCGCAAAAGTGTGCGGCAAGTAGAACGAAAGCTTTACGACCGAGTTCGTCTAAGGTATCATTCGAAATTTATCCTTCATCCGGATGAGCTAATCCTTGGTGTTACGTTCGAGTACATTTGTCTACCACACGATACCTTTTGTTCAGTAACGAGCCGCTCATCTTGGGGAAGATTGGGTTTAGTTGTGGCTACTGCTTCCATCGTGCAACCAGGTTTCAAAGGTTCCTTAACTTTGGAATTGGCCAATTTAAGCAATAGTCCAGTTACGCTGTACCCGGGGCTTTTGGTGGGGCAATTAGTCTTTTACGATATCGCTGGTTTACGCCTCGGTGATCCTGTGTATAAAGGGCGTTATGATTGTCCCACTGAAGCAGGCCGACCACAGTTTTACACGCAGGCCATTGACGACGAAATGTCGTATTGGGGACAGGAAGAGCGCTCTTAAGCATTAGAAACCGAACCCGAATTTCGCCTAACGCCTATCTGGATCAAGGTGCTGGCGCTTTTCGCGAAGCTGCAGAACACCGTAATCTGCTACGTCCTGCAGAGATATCTTCGATACGTCACAAACAAGAGCGGTGTACCAAAGCATGTCGGATAATCTGTCGCGAAGTTCAATGCGCTGTTGACGCGTCAAGGTCAATTCACCTGAAGCGGAGGCCAACTGTAGCATAGATCCTATTTTGCCCGCCTCTTGCTGCAATCCCAAGATAGGAAGTTCTATTTTGCTGCGATTGTTTCTCAGGGCGAGAGGCACTGAAGTCGCAATACTCTGGTATTCTTGAAATGTGCTCATATTTGCCTCAGCAGCTTAAGTTGTGACTTTCTCAGGCAGCGGAACACCTAATGCCGCAGCCTTAGCTCGCAGCAAAAGCAGGTTCTCCAGACAGAGTCGAGACCACGATTCATAACTCGCCGTATCGTCGACTGCTTTATGAATTGGAATGAACTCAGGCGCTAAGATACCGCTTCGACGTCCCGCCACATTCTCCCTGTAAACGTGCGCAACATGCACAACGCCAAAATGCACGGATCCAACTTCGGTGCTTTCATCATTGATTACGGCAACAGGAATGTCCTTTGCCTCATCCATATCAACTTCTTCGAGCAGCTCACGTCGCATACCATCTTGGTATCCTCGATCCACGGAAAACAATCCATGGTCTTCTTCGGAGATGTGACCTCCAATGCCCACAGAGAACAATCCGTGTAACCTAGTTTCCTGGCCGCCCTTGCCGCGTCGATAACGCAAAATCTTTCCGGTGCAAAAGATGAGAACGTAAGGGATGAGTTGCTTATACGACGGATCACGTTCTGCGTCGCTCCTGTTCAGATAAACAAGGTTTTCCGGAGCCGTCACCACGGGCAAATATCTCTCTACATTAAGACTCAACCCTTGGAATGCCCCTAACTCTTCGAACAGTGACCGCCTGAAACAAAGGACTCTTTCTTCTCGCATCTTTTGCTCGCCTCCTCGTTGTGTCTGTCCACAAAGTACACGAGCACATATTAGGCGACGAGTACAAAGACGCGCCATTCTTATTTTCATCAGCCTACTTCCATCCCCAAACATCTTTTGTGTTGTACGGCTTCATCACACAATTCCTGAGAACAAAATCCAAGTTCTGCCGAAAGCGCCAGAGCGGAATCTCTAGTTTCATCGCGGTCAGATCTCCACTCGTGACATTCGCGGATGAAGCAACGACAGTGATTCCCGCAGCGGCCATCTTTTTTCCGAAAGCAGATTGCTGATGGCCGAGCGCTGCACTACAATGGCCCTCCGAAAGCGTTCGTGGCGCCGAATTCATTTGCGAAATGAACAACCCGCGCTTCGTTCACCCCGAAAGCTTTCGGGGCAGGGAAGCGCGGCTACAATAGTCAAAGGGGTCAACTCTTGAAACTTGAAAATCGGCTCGACACCGGTTGTTGAAGCTGTTATCAAGCGGGGCATGGCACGACCAATTCGCGTAGAGTTTGCGGGGGCGGTATATCACGTCACGGCTCGGGGCAATGAGCGGCGTGCGATTTTTCGCGATGATCAGGATCGGCGGCGGTTCTTGCAGACGGTGGGGGAGATGGTCGAGGAATTCGGGGTGCGGGTGCTGGCTTATTGTCTGATGCCGAATCATTATCACCTGGTTGTCAGCACACCGTTGGGCAACTTGAGCCAGGCGCTGGGATGGTTGCAGGTGACGTACACGGTGCGGTTCAACCGGCGGCATCGGCGCAGTGGGCATTTGTTTCAGGGACGGTTCAAGGCACAGTTGGTGGAGGCGGACGAATATGCCCGCTGGTTGGTGGAGTACGTGCATCTGAATCCGGTGCGGACGCGGCAGAGGGTCGGACCGATTCCGGTGGAGCAGGCGGCGGAGTTGGCGCGCTACGAGTGGAGCAGTCACCGGGATTACGCGGGGCTGCGGAAGAAACCGGCGGGGTGGTTGTGTTTGGACTGGTTGCGCTACTGGGATGAGAACGTGGCGGACGCCCAACGAGAGTATCGGCGAGCGATGGGACGATGGTTCAGCGAAGCAGTGCCAAGTCCGTGGACGGAGTTGCGGAGCGGGCTGGTACTGGGTGGCGAAGCGTTGCTGGGAAAGGCCCATGAATTGATCGGGAAAAAGAAAGGGCAGGACGAAGCGCGTTGGACTGTGGTGGAACAGGCGTCAGCTATGCGGGACCGGGTGCGGGAGTCGGTGAAAGACGAGTCCGATGAGATCAAGATCTGGGCCCGGATCCACTTGGGCCGAGAGCGACGTGTAGTGGTGGCCAGGGAATTCGGCTATCGCGACGGCAGCGGCGTGACGCACCTGCTAAAGAAGCTGGAGCAAAACGTCGCGAGCAATCCTCGCGAGCAGCAGAAATTGACTCACTTGAAGCAAGTGATTTCAAGTTTCAAGAGTTGACCCCAATGGTGACCAGATTCATTCTCATCTTGTTCGTCGCCGCCGCGTTGTCCGTGCGCGCCGCAGAGCCCGTTTCACCGCAGGATTCACCCAACATGGACGCCAAGCACGATGTCGCGTCCCAGTCCGGATTTCTCACGGACGCGAACCGCAGTTTCCCCATGTTGTTCATCGTGGGCGATTCCACGGTGCACAATCGGCAAGACACCAAGCGCGGCTGGGGCGATGTTATCGGGCAATACTTCGAGACCAACAAAATCCGCGTGGAGAACCGCGCGCTCGGCGGGCGCAGCAGCCGCACGTTCATCACGCAAGGTTGGTGGGACAAGGTCCTCGCCGGGGCGAAGCCCGGCGATTTCGTGTTGCTCCAAATGGGCCACAACGATGCCGGTCCACTCGACGATACCAAGCGTGCCCGCGGCACGATTCGCGGTCTCGGCGACGAGACGAAAGACATTTTCAATCCCGTCACGAAGCAGCCGGAGACCGTTCACACGTACGGCTGGTATCTGCGCAAATACATCACCGACGCGCACGCCAAGGGCATGACACTCATCCTCTGTTCGCCAGTCCCGCGTTGTCCGAAGACCGAAGCCAATGACGGTGACGTGGAGAAAAACGATTACGTCCGGCTGTCCGCCGCCGTGGCGGAAGCGGAGAAAGTTCCCTTCATCAACCTGAACCAGATCGTGATGAGCCATTATGCCAGTCTGAAGCCCCAGGAAATTAAGGAGAAGTATTTCACGTCTGCCGACAACACGCACACCAGCCTCTCCGGCGCCGAACTGAACGCCCGATCCGTCATCGAAGGTTTGAAACGGTTGGAAAATTGTCCGCTGGCCGGTTACCTGAAACCGGACGCGGCGAAATGATACGATTCTCCGTGCTCGATATTTTTCGGCTTCACGCTCGTGGATGGGCTCAACTGTTGGAACTTGAAATGGGGATCGATGGGTACGGGACGATCTCCTTGACACTCACAGCTAGAGGGAATACGCTGCAAAAAATGGCGCATCCCGGCGTTTCGAGGGAGCCCGTGGTGGGGTTGAATACACCAGTGTGAAGAAGGCGGAGCATCCCTGACGCAACGCTTGATACAGGACTGGAAACTGCAAGCCGTGGTTAACAAACGGGAAGCCCGAATGTCTGATGCCTAGATTTGACACTACTCTCTGGCTTTCGTGCCTAGTCGGTCACCCCCAGCAGGCGTCGTTCGGCGTTGGTCACGGGCCGCCATTGGGCATACGCTTGGCGAATGGTCTGACAGCAGATCGTGCTCCACATCCGTCTTGTTGGCGGCGGCATTTCATCGCTTCACGGAGACCGATGCCCTGTCAGGCAGCTACGCACAGTTGTAGAGCCCGGTGCCGTCGAGAATCCGGTCGGGATCGCCAGCGCACAACCAGCACGCGGACATGACAGAGTCCCAACTCCCAGTGTTATGGCGGACGCTCTTTTCGCGCGTTCTCGCCCCTTGGCGAACAAACACCGTTCTGATTTTGTTCCTTTGCGCATTCTCTGCAAGAGTTGCGTTCGTCCTCGTGTTTGGTCCAACGTCCCCGCCCGTTCCGTGGGGTGACGACGCTTCTTATGACAGGATCGCCTATCTCTGGGTTACGCAGCACCAGTACGTCAACATTTCGTATCCACCCGGATACCCCATATTTCTCGCGTTGATCTATGCGTTGGTCGGCAGATCTTGGCTCGTCGTTCGCTTCTTACAGGCAGCGATCGGCGCGGAGACGTGTGTGCTGACTTACCGCCTCGGGACAAAGCTGTTCACAGAACGCGAGGGCATCGTCGCGGGGTTTCTGCTGGCGATATATCCGGGCCATTTGTTCATGTCTTGGCGGATCATGGCTGAGACATTGTACATGTTGTTGCTTGTGCTGAGTGTGTTGCTGGCTTTGGAGATCGCCGAGAACCCTCGGCCCATGCAATCTTTGCTCCTTGGGGTGACCGTTGGATGCGCCCAGTTGGTAAAGTCGAATCTCTACATCTTCCCGCCCATGCTGGTGGTTTGGTTCATTTTCGCAGTGCACGGGAGATGGAAGAGGCGTTTGCAGTGTCTTGCTCTGTTGATCAGCGGGCTCGTGCTTGTGATGATGCTTACTCCGATTACCAATCTCGTTTCACCCGGCCGCCAAACCGCACCGCTGCCCGGCAACGCTGGTCGCACGTTCTGGACTGCCAACAATCCCTTGGCCGACGGATATTTCATCCATGCCGAGGATCGGCCTGAAGGGAAAGCGTTCATCGAACGTAATGGCTTGAGCGAGCGATTCGAAACGGCTTCCTACTTTGAGAAGGATCGTCTCTATCGCACGCTGGGCCTACTTTGGATTCGAGAAAACCCAGGGAAGTATATGGTGTTATGCCTCAAGAAACTCAACAACGCCTTCGGGCTGTTTCCTCGCGCGAAGGTGTTCGCGCAAGATTCGCGAGCTCGACTCGTCTACCTGCTCTCCTACGGCTTGATTGCGCCTTTCGCTTTGGGGGGCCTGTTCACCTCGCGTCGCCGTTGGCGCACGTGCTCGCTACTCTACGTTGTCTTGCTGAGCTATGTGTTGATGGTCCTCCTGTTCTACGGAACCCCACGATTCACTGTCGTCGTGATCCCTTTTCTCCTGGTCTTTGCAGGCGACTCGCTCGTGAAGTGCTACGATTACCTGTTCTGGGCCCATCACGAAACACCGGATTGAGTTTCCCTGCCAAATAGCCGTCTCGCTGCTGGAGACGGTTGGCTACAAGGTGACACGCGTCACGGCGCGAATTCGAGTTGTTCCTGACCAACTGGCCGAGCGCCGATTCCGATAACCCAAAACTTGCGGAAGCGTGTCGTGACGTGTCAAAGTACAGAACAAATGTCAGGAGACCATATGATTCGCGGTGTGTTATTCGACCTCGACGGCGTGATCGTCGATACCCTTCACTACCATTATCTTGCCTGGAAGCACATGTTCGAGAAATACGGCGCCCGCTCTCCTGTTACCGAGCTGTCGACGCTTCTGCACGAGGGGAGGAACTCTCGCGAGATTCTGCCGATGCTGATGAAGGAAGCCGGAGTGGAAATTCCCGAGGCCGAACGGCCGGCCTTTATCGAGGAGAAACGCGCCTATTATCGGAGCATCGTGAAGGTCACCGCCTATCCCGGAGCTTTTGAGACCATCGACGAGCTACGAAAACGCGGATTCAAAGTGGGGCTCGTCACGGCCTGCGCCTTGAAGAACATGCGGCATTGCCTCAATGACGAGCAGCAGGCCCATTTTGAATTTATCATCACCGGCGATGAGGTTCCCCGCGCCAAACCGTTTCCCGATCCGTACCTGACGGCGGCCCGCCAACTGGGATTGAGTCCTCAAGAATGCGTCGTCGTGGAAAATGCGCCGCTCGGCATTGAGGCGGCACGCGCTGCGGGGATGTACTGCGTGGCCATCGAGACCACTTTGGGAAAAGAGTACCTCACGTCTGCCGACCTCGTTGTGAAGAAAGTCACTGATTTGCTAACTCTGCCGATCTTAAGTGCGCCTACCAAAGCCAGCTAGCCCTGTTGTAGCCGCGGCGCTCTGTCGCCGCGCCTACTGGGTCGGCAAGCCCGCGTGCCCCACGCCGACAGAGCGGCGTGGCTACAAGAACTGGTTTCGTTGGGCGCACTAAGTCGAAATTCGAGTTGAGATTAGGCGGTTGCCATTGAAGCCTTTCGGGGTGAATGAAACGCCGAATTCCTTCGGGAAATGAACGACCCGCGCTTCGCAGAAGCGCAGCTACAACAGCAAGCGGCATTTAAGCAGTAGATTCGGCGTCTCGCCGAAGCAGATTGCTGATTCAGAACATCGGAGTCGGCACGCTGCCCCAACCACTGCCGGCGGGCAGGTCTTGCACCCGCAGGATTTCGTCGGTGTGCAGGTGAACATCCACGAAGAACAGCGGAGTCCGCTCGACGTTGATGCCGAAATCATCGTTGCCGGCAATGTCGAGGAAGATGACGCGGCGTTGCATCATCGGGCTGTTGTACATCGTCATGTCGTGGGTCTGACCCGCCATGTGGTGCATGTGGCCACCCGTCAGATGCGTAAACGGATGGAGAATGTAGTCGACGATCATGCGGACGGTTTTGTGATGGTGGAATAATTTCCATTGGTCACCGGTATCGGCGATCATCCCTTGCATGACGTAGTCAATGGGAATGAAATAGGCGAGCACGCGGTGGCCAGCGCGTCCGCGCTCGGCCTGAAGTTTCGCGGCCACACGGGCATCTTCCAGCACCGCCGGCAATAGTTGGTTCGCCGCCGCCAGGTCATCTCGGGTAATCGTGATGACATCGACGCCGGCAATCTGCGCCACCGGCAGGTGACGCACGGTATAAGCTCGCAGCATGAACCCGCTGCCGATGCACACAACCAGTAGCGCCAGCAAGATGCCGGTGGTTTTCGGCACCGTCAGCGGTTGCCGGCTCCGTTCGCGTTTGACCAAGCGCGGCAGGAACATTCCGGTCCGCTCCAGGTGCGCGCGGTAGCGGTCTCCGAATCGATTCAGCATCCGCCGTTCTTCGTCGCGCGCCAACAGGTAATAGAGAAAGAGCATGACCGCGAACAATGTCAGCGTGAGAAACCGGGGCCACATCACCGTCAGTCCCCATGCCGCGAAGGCCAACGCGACATATTGGGGATGGCGAATGACGGTGTAAAGACCTTTGACGGCCGGCCCTTTCCTGAAGAAGCGGCCCAGATAAATCTGCGCCGCGCAGACAAGAAACATCGCCATTCCGCCCAGGAAAAACCACGAGCCGAGAATGCGGAGGATCTTCAACGGCTGATTCGGCGGCACGACCATGTGCGGCAGAAAAAACGCCGTGAGCCAGCGCGTCAGGATCGATTGGTTGAGCGCGAGGAGAAACGGATTCAGGGCCGCATAAAACACGAACGCGAACGGGCTGATCATGATGACGAATTCCAACGCGACGATGAAGGAAAGAACAATCACGCTGGTGGCGGCGAGTCGCCTGCCGCCACTTCCGGATGGGTTCGCAGATTCTTTCATCGTGAGGACAGCGTCCACGCATACCAGATCGAGCCAATACATCAAACGGCCAGAGAGGCACGCCACCGGCAGTCCGCCGTTCCCCCGGCTACAATCTTCGACAAATAACGGACTGGATGGCGGAACACGTCGCCGAAAAGTTCAACCTTGATCGGTTGGCGGCTCAAGTTGGGCTGAGCAAGTTTCACTTTGATCGCTCGTTCAAGAGCGCCACGGGCGTATCGCCTTCGCGCTACCACATCAATCTGCGGATGGATGAAACGAAACGCCTGCCCCGCGAAACCGGCCAATCTCCGAGCGATTACCGACGGCAGCGTTGAGCAGTAGGAAATCTATCGCGATTCGATGTGCCTCACGCCCTGTGACCTCGAAGTATTTGAAATCTCTCGTGTCATGCGTATGGTTCTCGGACATGGCCAATCCACGAGCGGCCCGATGGACGAAACGATGAGCGGCGTGTTTGGGGGACCGACCCTAACGGCAAAACTTTCTTCTGAAGAGCAAAACTTATGAAAACGCCGCCCACCAAGGCGTCGCAGGCGACCATGACACCCCAGCAGGCGTTGACGGAATTGAAGGCTGGGAACGAGCGATTCGTGGCCGGTCGCCCGCTGAGCCGCAATCTGCCGGCAGATGTCAAAGCCTCTGCCCAAGCCCAGTATCCCTTTGCCGTGGTCCTGAACTGCATCGACTCGCGCCAACCCGTGGAAATCGTCCTCGACCAGGGCCTCGGCGATATTTTCAGCGCCCGCGTCGCCGGCAATGTGCTGAACGACGATATCCTCGGCAGCATGGAGTTCGCCTGCAGAGTCTGCGGGGCGAAACTGATTGCCGTGATCGGCCACACCAATTGCGGCGCCATCAAGGGCGTTGTGGACGACGTGCAACTCGGCAACCTCACCGGCCTGCTCGACAAGATCAAGCCCGCGTTGGACTCGGTTCCCGCCAACGTCCAGCCGCGCACGTCAGAAAATCTGGATTACATGAATCAAGTGGCTGCGGCGAACGTCCGCCTGGTCATGCAACAGATTCATGACCGCAGTCCGATCCTGCACGAGATGCTCGACAAAGGTCAGATCAGATTGGTCGGCGGCATGTATGACCTCGCCACCGGCAAAGTTCATTTCTTTGCGGATTAAACGAGCACAACTCACAAGCCGCAGTTGCGGAAAATGCGCTGTCGCCACCACATGAATTTGCGGATGGACGTTGCCCGTGAGGTCGGCTACGCCATTCCCAGCCATTTCGCGCAACTCTTCCGCCGCGAAACCGTCCGCTCGCCAAGCGACTACCGCCGCCAGCGGTGACGCTGCCCCTGCTGGCAGACTCGCGAGCGATCGTGAGAAGGAAGCGCGGATGGAATCGCAACGCAGCCCAATCAGCAGTCTGTACGAATGCTCCTCATAGGCCGTGGAGCAAAAACCAGTGTGCCGATAGGCTACTCACCGAATGAAGAATCCAAAACTCGTCGCTCTTGGCCAGCAAATCCGTCGTTTACGCGAGGCTAAGAATCTCTCGCAGGAGGAGTTCGCTGGTCTGGCCGGCATTGATCGCGCCTATTACGGCGGAATTGAACGCGGGGAGCGCAATGTTGCCGCGCTTAATCTCATGAGAATTGCTGACGCGTTGGAGGTTGGGGTTGGGAGGTTATTTCCGCCACGGTCAACCTTCCGCCGAGCGAAAGGAGGTCACAATTAACGCTGAACAATTGCGCGACGGAATCTTCGCGTTAAGAACGCGCCGCTTTGGCTCGGTGGCGGAATGCATGGTCAAGCGACTCTTGAAGTTCTCGCAGGGCCGCAACCTGTTCCACGATCTCTACGACGACTCGCAGCGTCACCGCATCGAGGTCAAGTTCTCCGTCGTGCAGAAGAAAGCGGAGAGAACGATCACCAAAGAAACGGTTGTCCGTTGCGTCGAGGAAGCGATCGCCGAGAAGCGAATGGTTGCATTCTCAGAGTGGCAACAACACGAATTCGACTGCAACATCCAGCAGGTGAAGCGCCGTGAGTTCGACGTGCTCTATTACGGCCTCTTCTTCTCAGACTGCATCAAGATTTTCCGAATCGAGAGCCAAGACATCAAAGAGAACAGCCGTGGCGGTTTGATTTACTACTCCGACTTCCAGCACAAGGGCAACGTTGGTGAAGGGCAATTCCACATTAACACGCGAACATTTCAGGCTCATTTGGATCACCACCTCCACAAGACGCTGACTTACGAACAACTTCTTCAACCCCTGACATCTGGAAGTTAGCGGAAAAGCATTGGCTGACGAGCGGGAGATTCTGGGTCGGAGACGAGTGATGAATTCTCGTTTTTGTTACTTTCGGACGGAACCAGCCGCCTCAATTCGCTGTCCTCCTCGATTTCAGCGGCAAAAGGATTACTGTTCTGCCACCCCGTTTTTCCGGTCGTGCGGAAACGCTCCAAGCGCCGAATCGCGATCTCGCAGAACACCGGGTCAACATCCATCGTGTAGCACTGTCGTCCAAGAATCTCGGACGCAAGAAGCGTTGAGCCGGAATGCGCAAAGAAGTCGAACACCAAGTCACCGGGATTTGAACTTGCTCGAATGATGCGCTCGCAACTCTTGAGCGGCTTTTGAGCGTAGCAGCCGTTCACGTTTTCTTCCATACGGTAAAACACCTGTTGAATGTCCACCCAAACGTTTCCGGCCCTGATATTGTCGGACTTACTTCGTTCCAAGTTCTCGGTCACAACGCCATTCACTTCCTTGTAATAGCCGCGAAGAATCTTAGGAATGTCCGTGTATTCGGCTTCGATGTTGAATGTAGGTGAGCCTTTGACGTAGTAAAGTAGTTCCTGGCGAACAGCCATCCAGTTCTTCAGCGTTCCATAGCCACGCTGATTACGCATCGTTATGAACGAGCGCGGACGAAAACTTGTTCCCCGCATCATCAGCATGAAATCCGGGAGCGGTTGAAAACCTTCGTTTTGGTCAGCGCCAATCCAAACGTAAAGCGATGCATCATCGGCCAGAACCCGGTCGCTATTTGCAATCCAGCGCTTACACCAATCCACGAACTCCTTCGCAGTCCGCTTCTCAAAGGCGACGAGGTTGTAGGGCGGATCATGCAATGCGAGTCGAGCCAAGTGGCCTTCGGCCAGCGTCTGCACGTGCTCCCCCTGCGTCGCGTCCAAACATCCAACCTGATGTTTGCCAAGAGGATCTTTCCATATTTGACCGGGTTGAAGACGGCAATACTTTTGAAGCACCGCAGTCACTTCGGGTGCTTGGTCAAGCCTTGGCAACGGATGGTTCTGCATACGCTTACGTTTAGCAGCTTTACCCTTTCACGTAAAGCTCACAAGCTCAGGCGCTCAAACTGGCAGCTGCGAACCTATACTGTGGCACGTTTGGATCGATTCGCTCGACCCAAGGGTTGACGCTGCCACGTGACAGATTACGCCTGCGCCGTCATCCACCCTTTTCGAGCAACATCGCAACAGGTTGAGGTAGACCGAGTGCGACGGTCAAACTTATGTGAAGTAGATTCACCGCAGCGGTTAACTCGAAGAAGGAGTTCAGAAAATGCAAAAGTGCAGACTTGGAAAGAGTAATGTGGAAGTTTCGGCGGTCGGACTCGGCCCGGAGCGGTTTAGTCGCTGTCCACAGCAGTCGCCGGTGGCGGGACGAGCGACTTGCGCCTTGGCGGAGGAGGCAATCCGTGTTGCTTGTTACTCGCCGACTCGCATCTCCATTGCAGTTCATCGCAGAATTGTACCGGTCCCAAAGCTTTGTCTTCCTCCTTCATCAACTCCTCAGGACTGGGGCTTCCATACAACATGAAATCGGAGAGGCGCTTGCGGAAAAGCTTGTCCTTGGCCGCGGCCATGGTCGTCGCCATCCGATAGACTTCGACCTTTGTGAGAGTTCCCTTTCGAGCCCAGATGGCAGCGATCTGATCGCATCCGGAGACCGTATCCCGATGACCACCCAAGGCCGCGACCAGCCCTGCGCGCGCCTGAGCAACGACCCTGCGTTTTTGCCACCATGACGTGCGACTGGCCGCGAACACGGCAACAAGAGCCAGGAGCAGCAAGATGCCGATCCCGATCTTCACCGCCTCAATGAGCCTACTCCTTGGCCGCGCTGCAATCGGCTCGAGAACCGGCGAGGCTGGGGCTGACTCGGTGAGCGGACGCCCGCAGAACCGGCACACGTTGGCTCCCTCCTTGATTGTTTCGCCGCAGAAGGAGCAGCGCCCCGTAGCGACGGGCTCACGCTGTCGGGGCTCCGGCGATGGGACGATGAGAAGCTGACCACACCCTGGGCACTGTACCTGAATGCCCGCGCCGGCCTCGTCGATCGCGACCTGCTGCCCGCATTTCTCGCAAGCAAACGTGATGTCCATGTTGACGCCTTTCTCTTCAGCGTACCGTAACGCCGGGTGTTTCCGCTGGCAAGGAACCAAGACCGTGGCTGGTGACCTGTTTTGGAGGGCCATGCTCTGTCATGGCCGCATTTCCCGAACGGATGCGCCTGCGCCGCCGTAGCGGCTTCGTCGCCGCAAAGGCGCGACGGAGCGCGTCCCTCCAGCCGGCAAATTAGGACACTACCAGATCACCAAAACCGTGCACATACACCGCCGGCTCCTGTGCTCGCACTTGCGCTTTTCCAGCAATCTCGCAACAGGTCGAGCAAAACTCCATGCGACAGACACGCCGATGTGAAGTAGATTCGCCTCGGCGTTAAACTCAAAAAAGGGGTTCACAAAATGCAAAAGCGCAAACTTGGAAAACGTAACCTAGAGGTTTCGGCCATCGGGCTCGGCTGCATGGGAATGAGCTTTTCCTACGGTCCGCCCAAAGACAAAAAGGAGATGACCGCACTTCTTCACGCAGCCGTGGATCGTGGCGTCACATTCTTTGACACCGCTGAAGTTTACGGGCCATACACAAACGAAAAACTCGTCGGTGAAGCCCTTGCTCCGTTCCGCAAGCAGGTGGTGATCGCCACCAAATTCGGGTTCGACCTCAGTGGCAGCGATACGCGGCCCGGTGCGGCGGGCTTGAACAGCCAGCCGGAGCACATCAAGCAGGCCGTTGAAGGTTCGCTCAAACGCCTCAAGATCGAGACCATCGATTTGCTCTATCAGCATCGGGTTGATCCGAACGTACCAATCGAAGACGTCGCCGGAGCAGTGAAGCAACTGATTCAGCAGGGCAAGGTGAAACACTTCGGCCTTTCCGAAGCCGGAGTGCAGACGATCCGTCGCGCGCACAAAGTCCAGCCGCTGACGGCTCTTCAGAGCGAATATTCGCTGTGGACGAGAACCCCCGAGAAGGAAGTGATACCCACGCTCGAAGAACTCGGCATCGGCTTCGTTACATACAGTCCGTTGGGCAAGGGGTTCCTCACGGGCAAGATTGACGAAAACGCCAAGTTCGACAGCTCCGACTTCCGCAGCACGCTCCCGCGATTCACGCCGGAGGCGCTCAAGGCGAATCAGGCTCTGATTAATTTGCTTGGCAAAATCGGTCAGCGGAAGAAAGCAACCATCGCGCAGGTCGCTCTCGCCTGGTTGCTGGCGCAGAAGCCGTGGATTGTTCCCATTCCCGGCACCACGAAGTTGAATCGTCTCGACGAGAATATCGAGGCAGTTGCGGTCGAACTGACGACGGACGACCTGCGCGAGATTGAAAACGCCGCATCAAAGATTACTGTGCAAGGGGCCCGGTATCCCGAAAAGCTGGAGCAAATGACTGGTCGCTGAGTGATCGGAAAACAGGAAACAAGGGTATGAGCAATAACATCAAAGGAAAAGTCGTCGTCATCACGGGTGCGAGCAGTGGGCTGGGCGAGGCGACAGCCCGGCTTCTCTCCGCAGAAGGCGCAACCGTTGTGCTGGGTGCCCGGCGCGTTGATCGCCTCAAGTCGTTAGCGGACGAACTGACCGCCAAGGGCGGCAAGGCGCTCGCCATCGCCACGGACGTTACGCACTACGACCAGGTCAAGAAATTGGTTGATGCAGCCGTGCAGAAATACGGGCGGATTGATGTCATGATCAACAACGCCGGGTTGATGCCGCATTCGCCGCTTGAGCGCCTCAAGATTGAAGACTGGAACCGGACGATTGACGTGAACATCAAAGGCGTGCTGTATGGCATCGCCGCCGCACTGCCGTATATGAAGCAACAGAAAGCCGGGCACATCATCAATGTCTCCTCTGTGGCCGGCCACAAGGTCACCCCGAATGGAGCGGTCTACTGCGCGACCAAGCATGCCGTGCGGGCGCTTTCCGAAGGGCTGCGCGTGGAAGTGAAGCCCTACAACATCCGCACGACGATCATCTCACCGGGCGCCGTGGCCACGGAACTGCCGGATAGCGTCACCGAGCCGGATGTCGCCGAGCGCATGCATAAGTTCTACAAGGACGTCGCGATTCCTGCCGATTCTTTCGCGCGGGCCGTCGCGTTCGCCATGAGCCAGCCGGAAGACGTGGACGTGAACGAGATTCTATTCCGGCCCACGCGGCAGGAGTTGTAGGCTCCCGCTGGCAATAGGATGACCAAATAAGAAAGCAATCAATTTGGAGGAATTCAAAATATGGAAATCGAGCGAATTGGCTCACAACCTTCCGGCAAAGGACCAGCCGACTGGTTTACCGGCACGGTGCGCATTGATCCCCTGTTCAAAGCCGACGCGCCGGCACGCGTGGCTGGCGCCAGCGTCACGTTCGAACCCGGCGCTCGAACAGCATGGCACACCCACCCGCTGGGCCAGACGCTGATCGTCACGGCTGGCTGCGGACGCGTGCAGCGGTGGGGCGGCCCAATCGAAGAAATTCGGCCGGGCGACGTGGTCTGGTTTCCGCCGGGCGAAAAGCATTGGCACGGCGCCGCGCCCACCACCGCCATGATGCATATCGCCATTCAAGAATCGCTCGACGGCAAAGTGGTTGACTGGATGGAAAAGGTCAGCAACGAACAATATCGTGGCTGAACGAGGCAAAACCGAAAGGATTCAAGTTGGCCGACGCTTGAAGTGAAAGCATGAACAGCATCAGAAGCAATAAAAAGCAGTTGTCACCAAAACCACGTGAAAAATTGCTCAGAGCGTTGAAAGCCCGTTTTGAAAAGCATATGAACCGCCATGAAGGTCTTGAATGGGCTAAAGTACAAGCAAGGCTGGAAGCAAATACTGAAAAACTGTGGTCGCTCAATGAAATGGAGAAGACCGGCGGCGAACCGGATGTTGTGGGTCATGACAAAAAGACGGGGGAATATGTTTTTTATGATTGTTCAGCGCAAAGCCCCAAAGGCCGCACCAGCCTGTGTTACGACCGGAAAGCGCTGGATTCGAGGAAAGAATTTAAACCGAAAAATAACGCCATGGATATGGCAGCCGCCATGGGCATTGAGCTTTTAACGGAAGAACAATATCAAGAGCTGCAAAAGCTCGGAGAGTTCGATTCAAAGTCGTCGAGCTGGGTGAAAACACCTGCTGACATGAGAAAACTCGGCGGCGCCCTTTTTGGTGATCGCCGCTTCGGACGCGTCTTCTTTTATCACAACGGTGCGGAGTCTTACTACAGCGGCAGGGGGTTCCGCGGCTCGCTAAGGGTCTAAAGTTTGCAGGAAATCCATGAAACCGATCCAAGGTTAGCATCTCATCAAGCCGGAAGACCTCTTCTGGCGGCCGTCGAACCTGATGAAAATCCCGAATGCCGATTATCTGGAGTGCACCGGCAGCGAGAACCTCGCCGCGCGGCTCTGGCGGTTTCCGCCCCAAAGCGCCACCACGCTGCACAAACACATTCGGCAGGAAGAGTTTTATTTCGTGCTGGAAGGCACGGGCCGTTTGCGCGTGGGCGACGAAACGTTGACTGTGCCGAAATACGGGAGCGTGCTGGTCGGGCCGGACCAGTTGCGGCAGGTGTTCAACGACACCGACGCCGAGGTGCTCTGGCTCATCATCGGCGCGCCCGAGGAATTGGAGTTTCTGCAAGGCTCAAAATCGAAAATGGACCTCTCGCTCATTTACCCGGTTGACCCGACGCAATTGCCCAAGGAACTCGACGGCAAGGTGTGGCCACCGAAGAGTTGACCGCCGCGACAGTTCACGCCAGGGCGCAATGACGCAAGGGACGGCGCGATACCTAAACGACAGGCATCGTGCCCTACAAAACTTCGCGGACTTGGCGGCTTTGCGTGAGACTGATCGTCAATCCGGTAGGGCGGGGTAATCGGTGTAGCCTTTCGGGCCGTCGGCATAGAACGTTTGCTGGTCGGGTGTGTTGAGCGGGGCGTTGCGGGCGAAACGCTTCGGGAGGTCTGGGTTGGCGATGAAAAGTTTGCCGAAAGCGATGGCGTCAGCTTCAACAGCCCGCAGAAGCTGTTCCGCGCTATCGCGGGTGTGGGATTCGTTGGCCACGTAGATTCCGCCAAATTGTTTCTTCAGTTCCGGACCGAGGCGATTCGGGCCAACAGATTCCCGGACGCAGATGAATGCAATCTTGCGACGGCCGAGTCCGCGAGCAACGTAGCCGAACGTGGCCGCGGGATTGGAATCGCCCATGTCGTGGGCGTCGCCGCGCGGCGCGAGGTGCATGGCAACGCGCTGGGCGCCCCAGACCGAAATCACAGCGTCGGTGACAGCAAGCATGAGACGCGCGCGGTTTTCAATGGGGCCGCCATATTCGTCGGTGCGGTGGTTGGTGCTGTCTTGGAGGAATTGATCGAGCAGGTAGCCGTTGGCCCCGTGAATCTCCACGCCGTCAAAGCCGGCCGCCAACGCGTTGGCCGCGCCCTGCCGGTAGGCTTCGATGATGCTGGGGATCTCGTTCGTTTCCAGCGCGCGGGGCGTGACGAACGGGCGTTGGGGACGGATGAGGCTGACGTGGCCTTTGGCGGCGATCGCGCTGGGAGCGACCGGCAGCGCGCCGTCGAGGTAACTGGGATCGGAGATGCGTCCGACGTGCCAGAGTTGCAGGAACATCTTTCCGCCGGCGGCGTGGACGGCAGCAGTGATTTGTTTCCAACCTTTTATTTGTTCGGGCGACCAGATGCCGGGGGTGTTGGGATAGCCCACGCCCATCGGCGTGACCGATGTGGCTTCGCTGATAATCAGTCCCGCCGAAGCACGTTGTACGTAATACTCGCGCATCAGGGTGTTCGGCACGCGTCCCACGCTGGCGCGACAGCGCGTGAGTGGCGACATGAAGACGCGATTGGCGAGGCGCAAATTGCCAATGGTAATCGGTTCGAGAAGTTTGAGCTTATCGGTCATGGCTATTTCAGTAGGTTAAGAGATGCTAAGAGTAGCCCGAAGGTTTCGCAACTGTGCGTCCAAAATGCAGGAGTGACCATTTGCAGACGAGTTTGAGCAGCAGGTTGCGCCAGAGTTGAATTCTCGCTGTGCTGGAAGCGAAAGCTGGTACGCCCGGCGGGAGTTGAACCCACAACCTTTGGCTCCGGAGGCCAACGCTCTATCCAGTTGAGCTACGGGCGCACAAGCACCAACAAAACCAAATCTGCCGGCGATTGACGATACGGACTTATAGCAGTGCGAAAAC
>DATIZX010000132.1:0-25730 GCA_035516795.1 Verrucomicrobiia bacterium | reverse complement strand
CACGACGATCGTTGAAGGCAATGGCAAACAGAGCGATGTACAGGGCCGCATCAACCAGATTCGCAAAGCCATCGAAGAAACCACCAGCGACTACGACCGCGAGAAGTTGCAGGAACGGTTGGCCAAGTTGGCCGGCGGCGTGGCTGTCGTTCACGTCGGCGCGGCGACCGAAACGGAAATGAAAGAAAAGAAGGCCCGTGTCGAGGACGCCTTGCATGCGACCCGCGCGGCGGTCGAGGAAGGCATCGTGCCGGGTGGCGGGACGGCGTTGATTCGGGCGATTCCGACGCTCCAAGACCTGCGGCTCAAGGGCGACGAGGCCATCGGCGTGGACATCGTCAAACGCTCCTTGGAAGAGCCGTTGCGCCAGTTGGCCGACAATGCCGGCGAAGAAGGTTCGCTGGTCGTCCAGGAAGTCAAGAACCGCAAAGGCTGGGAAGGCTTCGATTGCGATAAACTCGAATATGTTGACATGGGTAAGGCGGGCATTATCGACCCCACCAAGGTCACCCGGACCGCCCTCCAAAACGCCTCCAGCATCGCGGGTTTATTGTTGACGACCGAGGCCTGCGTTACGGAAGTGCCGGAGAAGGAAAAGGCGCCAGCCGGCCCTCCGGGCGGCGGTTACGGCGGCGGCATGGATTACTAAACCGATGAGTTAGGACACGAATCGCCGGGGCGAGTCCAAGACTTGCCCCGGCGTTTTCTTGCAACTGCATACAATGGGGTAATGATGCCAACGATATCAGACTTTTCGGTGCGATTGTTTCTCTTATTCTTTCCCGGATTGCTTTGTACCTACATTGTTGACGCACTAACTGTTCATAAGCCTCGCCAGCCCCTCTTCTTCATCTTGCAAGCGTTTGTGTCAGGCTTGTCTGCATACCTTATCTATTGGTTGCTTCATGGCCTGTATCAGAATTGGTTTGTGAATACCGGCTTCCACTCTTACCTACATGGGGTCGTTGCATATTGGTTTCCAAATGCTGGGCCTTTGGTGCCGGCAAGAGTTGTTTTCCTTGATGCTCTACGTAGCCCAAACATTCGGATCGCTTACCGAGAAATTGTTTGGACCTGCTTTGTCGCAATCGGGTTGGGGCTCGTATCGACTTTGTTCTCAACGTACAAAATTCCGTATCGTATTGTCAGGAAATGCTGGATCTCTAAGAAAATCGGCGAGTTAGATATTTGGGGATACGCGTTCAATATCCCAGCGCCGGAAGCTCAATGGGCTACTGTTCGTGATCTTGCCAATGACTTAGTGTACGATGGATGGGTTCAGGCGTTTTCGGACGACTCGGAACATGCAGAACTTTACCTGAGAGAAGTCGATGTGTTCAGGAATTCGACCGGCGAGTTGCTTTACAAGACCGGTGCGATTTACTTAGCGCTCAACAAAGAGTGTATATCGATTGAGTTTCGTGCAATTCAGCAGGCAAACGATACAAGAAACAAAGAGGAGCAACATGGAGAAACCACCCCCGAGATTAGGAGACGCACTAAAGACAGTGAAGGCATTGCGCGAGGGAATGGTGAGGAAGGGGGGAGTCAATCAACAGCCACCGACAACACCACGACCACCAGCGCCGCAGGCGCAGAAACCTGCACCAGTTCAACAGTCGCAACCGCCACAGCCGGGAGAGCCGAAGAAGTGAGGTGAGCCAATGGATAAAGAAGAATCGAAACCGAATCCGCCGAATACTCCTAAGGAATTGGAGAGACTGTCGTCTGTTCAGGAAGACGCGCAAAACTTCTCGATGAAATCCGGGCCACCGGCGACACCCCGTCCGCCGGCTCCCCAAGCTCAGAAGCCGGTACAGGCTCAAACACCCGTGCCTGCGCCGACACAATCTAAGAAACCCTAGTGAGGTTGATGTGAGTACCAATAAGCCTGTTAATCGTCCGGGACCGCGCACTAATACCGTTAAGGTTGCACCGCCTGCCGTGCCTCGACCACAACCTCCAAAGCCACAGAGTCCACCTTCTTCGCCAAAGAAGAATTGACTTGGCCAACGGAAAGTTATGGTTCGTAGCAGGCCAATCGGTTTTCGTTGAAATGATTGGAATTCGAAGAAACAATACTAACCTCAAAATAAGGCTTGTGGATGGAAGCGGTTTCCCCTAGAGTCCAGCACCCTTTACGGATGAAGAGTAAATACTTGGAGCCGGCCCAACAACGCATTCCGAATCCTGAGTTGCTCATCAACCTCGTTTCGCGACGAGTGAGGCAACTCGCACAAGGCCATCGCCCCCTCACGCAGACCGATGCGCGCATGGACTTTGCGGAAATCGCCCTCAAAGAAATCAGCGAAGGCAAAGTCGGTTACGAACTTACCGGCGAGCTCGAAGCGGAATCCGAACCGATTCCTGGCCTTCCCGAGTAGCGACCGTTTTTGAGTGGGCTTGAACCCGCGCGGCCAATATACTGGCCGTGATGGCCCCGACAATTCTCAACCACAAAGCCCGCCGCGATTATTTCATCACCGAAACCATCGAGGCCGGCATCGAGTTAAAGGGTACGGAAGTAAAGAGTCTTCGCAACGCTCGCGCTTCCATCGACGACGCCTTTGCCCGCATCGAGCGCGGCGAGAGCTGGTTGTACAACGCGCACATTAGTCCTTACGAATTCGGCAATCGCTACAACGTCGATCCGCTTCGTCCGCGGCGGCTCCTCCTTCATAAGAAAGAAATTGACCGTCTTGCCGGTCAACTCAATGCCAAAGGCATGGCGTTGGTGCCGTTGAAGATTTATTTCACGAAGAGTTTCGCGAAAGTCCAACTCGGCCTCGGCAAAGGCAAGGCGCAGTACGACAAACGCGAGACGCTCAAGCGCAAGACAGCCGAACGCGAGGTGGATCGCGCGCTGCGGGACCGGACCAAACGAGGGGGCTGAACATGAAGTGGAAAGCCGCAATTCTTGCGATTGTTTGTTTTGGGGCTGGCCTTCTGACCGGCCTGATGCTTTTCCAACTTAGCTCAAGAATACACGAAGATCAGTCGCCTGGGTCAGTCAGGTCATTTAGCAAATCGCCCGTTCCGTCTTTGGACTTGTTAAAGGCCTCCGCTGCTGGTTCGTCCACATCCAACTCGTCAGAGGAGGCAGAAGCGACGAAACGCACCGCTTTGGCTGATTTTGAATCTGTATTGAACACCAGCGAAGCGCTCTGTGGTTTGGGTGACGTCTTTCGCGCGGCGGACATGTTGGATACCAATCAATTTGGTGAAGCCGTCCTTGCGTGCTTGAAATCCTCCTCGGCTAACGGGGGCAACGTTCTTTCAGCGCTTTATTGTCGACGGGGAAGGTCCGACCCGCGCGGCGCCATCGCCTTTGCTCAAGCTTTGACAAGCCCCGTCCAACGTAATGTCGCCATTATCTCTATTCTGATGGAGTGGGTTAAGAGCGAGCCGCAAGTTGCTGCCGATTGGGTTATGCAACTTCCAACCGGAGAGATCCGAAATGAAGCTCTCAACATTGTTGCCTACTCGTTGGCTGAACAAGACCCGCAAGCGGCGGCTGCTTGGGCAATTCAAATGCCCCTTGGCCCCGCCTTGGACGAGGCAATTTCAGGCTTGGCGGCAAGTTGGGCAAAATCGGACGCTTCTGCCTTGGTCGCGTGGGTTCAGTCTCTGCCGGGAGGCATAATCAAGGACACGTCTCTTGAGATGTCCATTCGCCAACTTGCAGACCGGGAGCCGGAAGCCGCAGCCAAGCTTCTAACTTTGGTCTCGAACGCGGGCAAAGAGGTGTCCGCGGCTTTCTACCTCAGTGCGATATGGGGACGCAATGATCCTGCCAAAGCTGCCGCCTATGCGCTCAGCCTGCCAGAAGGCGACGTGCAGCAGATGGTCTGGATGTCGAACGTCGCTTCCGGATGGGCGGCGAACGACCTTGAGGCCGCCCGCAGTTGGGCGCTCAGCCTCCCCGCGGGCTCCGCTCGCAGCAGCGCGCTTAACAGTGTCGTAGGCAGATGGACCCTCAGTGATGCCGGAGCGTCAGCTGCGTTTGTCGGACAGTTGCCAGATGGTTCCGAGAAGAATCAAGCAGCGGCAGTGCTCGTAAGCAATTGGGCTAATCAAGATCCCCAAGCGGCTGTCGCTTGGATCAGTCAATTGCCCGCGAACAATGGTCGCGACCGTCTTCTCAGTCAAACCATTAACATCTGCGCTGGCAACGACCCGGCTGCGGCCGCTGCTTGGCTCGACGGAATTCAAGATGACAAGATCTGGCAGGATGCTGCGAAGAGAAGTGCCTCGATCTGGCTGGGCGTCAATGAGTCCGCCGCCAAAGCCTGGGTGGCCCAGTCCCAATTACCAGAGAATTTTAAGAAGGATTTCGCCAACCAAAAGCCGTGAACGCCCGTCTCAGATTGTCCCGTTCACTGACTTTTCTGGACGAGCCCTGTGACGACTTCGTCTGGCCAGGAGCCGCTAAAGACCTGGAGTGGGGAACCTCGATGCCAGCGCAGGATTTCTGGCCGCCTGGCACCGGGTTGCGGCAAGGCCGCCAGGTACAGTTCATCGTTCCCACGCCACGCCGGTAGCGTGCGGGATTTTGCTCCGTGATTGGGAGAAACCACTTCCAGAACACCGGTCGCCACATTCAGAACCGCCACGACATCCGAGCCGTTTTCCACTACTGCGATCTGTCGTCCGTCGGGACTCGGCACAAACGAAGAGAGGTCTTGCGGCAGCGCGCCGGGAGGACTTGCGATCATCACCGGCACCGCATTGGTGCCCAGTTTTGGATCGATCCAATACAAGTGTGCTGCCTGAGTGGTTTGAGCAGAAGCAGGGAATTGCTGGGCGAGACTGGCAAAAAGCACGCGTCCATCCGGCAGGCTTTCCACGCGCGGGTCGAAGCCGGAGAAACTCAAGGCCAACGCCTGAGACTTGTTCTCGATCAGCGCGCCGGCTGCGTCGACGACCGTCCGCCGTTCGATGCGCGCCAGTTGAACAGAATCGGACTCGCCTTTCCCGGCGAGCCGAACCGCGTACACCAGAGATTTGCCGTCTCCCGTCCAGCCGTAAACGCCTTGCACGCTTTCCGCAACAAGAACGCGATTGGTGTCTCCGTCCAGCGGGGCGACCATGAGTGCGCCGTCGCGTACAAACGATACGAGCGGAGCGGAGGACGATGGACGTGGTTGCTCAAGGTCACCCAGTGTGCGTTCAATAGCGCGGAGCGAGCCCGACGGTTGATTGCTGGAAAGCAGCAGCAGCGACACTTCCGCAACCTGGGTTGTGCTAAGGTTCGATAAATCCTTCTCGAACATGTCAGCGTTTTTGCAACCTTCGACCGCTTGGCGCAACGCCATTGGCTGAGTGTCGTGCAAGTAGAGAATGGTGGACGAAATGAATTCAGAGAACTGGATTTTGAGAGGATTAAGGAATTTCTTCTCGATGGCTTCTGGATCTTCGTCGGAAGCGGTCAAGGCGGCTCTTATCAAACCGGGAAATCCCTTGGCGAGGGACGTTACCGTCGCCATTTCTGCCGGCGGAATCAATTGCGCAGCCTCGTTCCAATTCGTGACGGTGAGTCGGCGAAGCAAGACGAGCCCCTGGCTGTCGGGCAACCAGACGGCGGCTTCAACGTTGCTCGCCACCGGCGCGGAGAGGTGGCCATCAGTGTCCACCAGCCGCAGTACGTTGCCAGATCGGAAATAGGCGCGAGTGCCGTCGGGGGACCACGCCATCCGTTCCTCGACTTCATTGCATCCGGTCGCGAATAACAGTGCCGCGGCCGCCATTGCGAAAACATAGAAAGCTCGCATGATCTGAATCTCCTGTTTCACCGTTGTTGAGCGACAACGAAGGAATGTCCCGAATCGTAAACAACACGGTACTGCGTCCAGAGTCCTTCGAAGCGATGATCGGTGGCGCGGGCGACGATTGCTGTTTTGTCTCTGTGGGTCTCGGAAATCCCGGTGCGGAAACCGATCCAGCCGGCGACCGCGGCGACTGCCATCGCGGCGGCGGCATAAGCCAGCGACGGCACGAACCAGGAGCGGATCGGCTCGGAGCGCGAGGAGGGGGTTGTCGCAGGAGTCACCGCCAACTCTGGAAACCGGCGGATTGTCTCCCGCGCGGTCTCGACAGTGCGCGCCGTGGCCTGCGCCTCGGCCCGTGCTTCTGGCACGTGGTCGAGGTAAGCGTTCAATAATTCCACGACCTCGGGAGTGAGTTCACCCAGTTCCCGGTCGACCAACAGCGATTTGAGAATTTCAGGTTTCATTTTGACGAAGCTCCTTGAGACTGTTCAATCCTGTTCCATTTTCTCCCGCAGAATCTCCAACGCACCGTGCAATCGGGAACGAACGGTTCCGATGGGAATGTTGAGAGCTTCGGCGATTTCTGCATAAGACAAATCGTGTTGAAAACGCAGATCGAGGATCTCCCGCTGGAGTGCCGGAAGCACCGCGATGATCTCACGCGCTTCCTCCAGGCGTTGGTCTGACCGGGGTGCCTCGATGGATTCCAGCGCTGTCGCTTCCGAAAGCATGGGTCGCGTGCGTCGCCAGGTATCGGCGCTGACGTGACGGGCGATCCCAAAAAGATAACCCTTGGGTGAAGCGGCGAGAAGACACCGATCCACGCGCCGCATCAATCGCAGAAACGTTTCCTGTAGCAGATCCTCGGTGGACTGCGTGGATCCATGCCGGCGGGCAAAATACGACGTCAACGCCTGCCGGCTTTCCCGGTAGAGTTGTTCGACGTCGGTCGCTGGCGGCGGCTTTCTGAACATGCCGGTCGTTGGGTTCTCCTATCACCCAATACGTCGCTCGGCGAGCGCAAAAGGTTCACTGCCTGTTAAGCTTTGGAACCGCGACAGTGGAATTAGAGCGCCTAAAAATGCGTTTTGTAGCCACGCCGCTCTGTCGGCGTGTGGGCGAAAAGTCTAGCCAGACAGGCAGACGCGGCGACAGAGCGCCGCGGCTACAATGGTGCGGGATGGTTTTGTTAGTGATTCCAAACCTGTTAACAACGACTTCCTCGTCGCGGACGGTCGAGGAATCTAATTCAACCGCAATTCGCGCTCGCGGCCGCTCACCTCGATGGTCGCATGGTCGTGGTCGATCTTTTTTACCGTGGCGCCGTCGATGTAATCCCCCTCGTAGGCGATCCGGCCATTGAGAACGGCGACGTACTTGCCATCGGGATCCTGCATAATCCCGCTGAGCGTATACTTTGTTTCGTTTCCAGCCGGGGTGGGATTGGACGATACAGTTTTCGGCGTTTCGGCGGCGGATGCAACCGAGGCCGGCACGGGCTTGGGCGTCGTGGTCGCTCTCGCAGTCGGCGTCAAAACGGCTCTTGCCGGCGCCGTTTCTTTGGACTGCTGCAGCGCGGACGTGGCGCTGATCACGAGGAAGACGATGGCAATCATGGCGACCATTGCCACGCAGCCGATCAGTACCGGCAGCACAAATTGATTGGCACGAGATGCCTTTTCAATTTCAGGCGCTGGACTGTTGGGCGCAAGTTCATGCGGGCCCGAGGGCAGCGGCTGGACAACCCGCGGCTCCGAAATCGGCTCATGCCTTCCCAGCGGCGTTGCCGGAGCGACAACCGGCGTGCTCGGTGCGGCGGCGGCTTTGCGCTGCTTTTCGCGCTCGGCCTTCTGCAATGCTTCATGAACCAGGCTCATTCAGCGACGGCCTCCATCGCGGACGCTGTGGCATTGGAATTTACCCGGCACTCCGTATCAACAATTGCGCGTCGGATATTGGTCGCATCGATGACAAACGTCTCGGCGATATAGGCGGCCATCAGCGCCTTGTCGCAAAGCACATTAACCAGGCGCGGAATGCCGCGGGAATATGAATAAATGAACGTGAGCGCTTCGGGGGCCCATTGAATGCGGCTGTCACCGCCGGCCACCCGCAGCCGATGATCGATGTATTCGCCGATCTCCTCGCGGGCGAGCGGCGCCACGTGATACCGCAAAGCGATACGCTGCTTGAGTTGACGCAGATTTTGGCGGTCGAGCAATTCCGCCAATTCCGGCTGGCCGACCAACACGATCTGGAGCAGCTTCTCTTTTTCGGTTTCCAGGTTCGACAGCAGGCGAACTTGCTCCATCACACTGGGGCGGAGGTTCTGCGCTTCGTCAATGATCAGGGCGACGTTGTGGTTGGCCGCGAGTTCGCGCAGCAGAAAGGCGTTGATGGCGTCGTACAAATCTTTCTTCGTGGTTTTGGCGGGCTGCAATCGGAATTCATCCGTGATGGCGCGCAATACCTGCGAGTCTGACAAACACGGATTCAGGAGCAGGGCGGTCTTGGTTCCCGGATCGAGCGCATTCAAGAGAGCGCGGCACAACGTCGTTTTGCCAGCACCCACTTCGCCGGTAATGGCAATGAAGCCTTTGCGTTCCCGGATTCCATAGAGCAGGATGTCCAGCGCGACGCGGTGATGACGGCTGAGAAAAAGGAACTGCGGATCCGGCGTCATGCTGAAGGGATATTCGCGCAACCCGTAGAATTCTTTATACATCGCCAGTGCTCCTGATGGCGGGATGCTAACACCGGGCATGCCTGATGACAAGCGGTCTGATGCGTTGCACTTTCGTTCGACATTTTGTCAGCGACTCACGGAACTGGCTGGCGGGATGGCATCGGCCTTGCTCTTTCTCGCCCCATGCCTGCACTTGATCGATATTTTCATGCGATGGTGGCGCAAGGCGCCTCGGATTTTCACCTCTCCAGCGGACGTTGTCCGGTGTTTCGCATTGCTGGGAGCATCGTCACGGTTGGGAAGGAGATTCTCACATCTGACGAGGTTCAATCGCTCGTTTTCGAAATTGCGCCGGAACGCAATCGCCTGGAATGGGAGCAATGTCACGACACCGATTTCGCGTATGATCTGAAGGACGTAGCCCGTTTCCGCTGCAACGTTTTTTCCGATCGCCTTGGCATCAGCGCGGTATTCCGTCTGATTCCCTCAAAGATTCTTTCGTTCCAGGAACTCGGCTTGCCGGATTCGGTCAAGAAGCTCTGCTTCCTGCAAAAAGGCCTCGTGCTGGTGACCGGTCCGACCGGCAGCGGCAAATCCACCACGTTGGCGACCATCGTTAACTTCATCAACGAACATCGTACTGACCATATCATTACGATCGAGGACCCAATCGAGTTCGTGCACGAGAACAAGAAGTGCCTCGTCAACCAGCGCGAGGTGTACTCCCACACGGACAGTTTTAAGAGCGCATTGCGGGCCGCCTTCCGCGAGGACCCGGACATCGTGCTCGTCGGCGAAATGCGCGATTTGGAAACGGTCCGCATCGCGCTGGAAACCGCGGAAACAGGTCACCTGGTATTTGGCACCTTGCACACCAACAGCGCCCACACCACGGTGGACCGGCTCATCAATCAATTTCCGGCTGACGAACAAGCCCAGGTGCGTTGTAGTCTTGCGGAAACATTGAAAGGCGTAGTTTCGCAAACCTTGTGCAAGAAGAAGGCGGGCGGTCGCGTCTTGGCGTTGGAGATTCTGATGGGCAGTTACGCGCTCAGCGCTAATATCCGCGAAGGCAAACTGCAGCAAATCCCGAGCTTCATTCAAATGGGTCGCAAAGAAGGCATGTGTTCGCTCAACGATTCGTTGCTGGATCTTTTGGCCCGAAACGTCATCGAACCTGCCGAGGCCTATCAAAAGGCCATTTCTAAAGACGAACTTCTCAAGCGCATGGCCGTGCTGCCGAACTGCCGGTCGCCGAAAGGCTCGGCTTGGACCGAGGACGAATTGGTCCTGGCGGCGGAAAACGGTCTGAGCAACGAAACCAGCAAACAGTCTTCGCCTGCTGCGACTCCTCCGCCGTCCGCCTCGATCCGCAGCAACGACCTTGATGTGCTCGAGATGGCGAGCCGCTAAACGCCTCCATCCGGCGTTCTCTTTTTGAGCCACGCCCTGTAATGCGGGCTTGATTCTTTCGCTTTGGCTGTTAGATTCCGCGCTCATGTCTGGGGTCGAACATGCATCGACGGTGAATGAGCCTTCGGTGGTGATGTTATCGTCGCGCAACGTCCTTTTGGGGTGCGCGGTGGTGGCTTTGGGCGTACTGATCTCGGGCCGATACCTGACGCTACCGGTCGGCCTGCTGGCCGCCGAAGTCTTTGCCACCATAGTCGGGTTGTTCCTTTTCGGCTCCTTTAAATATCAAATCCACAAGAATGCGCTCACCTATGGCATGGTGCTCATCATCATTGCCACGTTTTGCGGCTTGCCCACTTCCGCGTGGCACGCGGAAGTCGCCGAGCACGGCTGGTGGCACTGGACCCAACATCATCTGCTCTCGTTCCACGGTCTGGACAACCTCGTGCACGCCGACACGATGTTGTTCATTCTGGGGTTGACGTTTTTCGTTTCGGTGATTGCGCAGACGCGCTTGCTTGAACAGGTCACCTTTTTCCTGTTGCGACGCAATGGCGGCAACGTGCTGGCCACCACCGTCGCCGTGACGGCCGTCGTCGCGTTCGCCTCCGGCATTTTCGACGGCGTATCCATGATCGGGCTGACCATTCGCACGCTGGTGATCGTTCTGTTCCTGGCATCGGCGTCGACGTCGGCCGTGCGCTACGCCGTCATGGTCTGCACGGCGGTGACCACGGTCTGTGGCATGTGGCTGGCCTACGGCGAGCCGCCGAACCTGATCATGAAAGCCAACCTCGTCAATCCGGCCACCGGGCAAACCTATCTGACCGACGCTTTCTTTCTGCGTTATTGCCTCCCGATGGCCGTGGCCTCCTACGTCTGTGTCGCGCTCAGCTTGCGGCGGCGACTGGCTCACAAGAAGGTTGAACTGGACAAATTGGATGTGCTCGATGCGCACGTCGCCACGGTGCGCTTCATGCAAGCCGAGCGCCACGGCGAGGTCCTGACGCCCACTGAATTTATTGAAGATCACGCGGCCGATCTCAGCAACCAGCTACAGCCCGTGCTCGCCCGAATGCATAAGGGCGAACCCATGGGCGAGGCGCTGGTAAGAGAAAATGTGCCAGAACCGATGCGCCGGAAGTTGCTCGGCAGGTTCGTCGCCGAAGAATTGGCGGAACCGCTCGATCGCCACTACTTGCTATTGGCAGCCGGCAACGCGGAAGAAGCCGAACGCGCCGATGCAGCAATCGATCAAGCGATCAATCAGCTCCGCAAAAAACGGGTCCACGCGGCACGCATCGGAGCGGTGGCCCTGGCGCCGTTCGTCGGGTTGCTGATCTGCCATGCAATCAATCACCATGTGCCGTTGTTTCTGGCTTCCTCTGCCGGTTTTGGTGTGGCGTTTTTGGGCGTGGCCTGGCTGCCCAATGTGCGGAAATTGGCATTGCATGAAGCCCACCACGAATATGCCGAGTACTATTTTCTGTTTCCGCTCTTCCTGTCGATCACGCTGCTGACCCAGGCCGGCTTTTTCGCGCAACTGCAAAGCCTGCTCCATCACGGTATAGAACAGGCCGGCACCGCCGCGATGGCGATCACGCAGCTTTTTGGCTGCACATTTTTATCGGCAATTCTCGACAACAACGTCGTGGCCGACTTTGCGGCGCGCGCGCTGCACGGGCTGGATGTGGCGGTGCTGCACCTGTTTGCGACCGCACAGATTGCCGGTTACGCCATCGGCGGTTGCTGGACGCACATCGGCTCGGCGCAATCGGTGGTCGCCTTCGCCTTCATTCGCCGGGACGTGGACGAACATTACACCCCGTTGCAATGGATCAAGGAAATGACACCCGTGATCATCACAATTGTGGTGGTGCTGACCGCGCTGGTTTCTTTGGAGAGCCTGCTGTTGAAACTGCTGCACTAGCCGTCAGTCCGCCAGGGCGTTGACGGGCAACCGGCCATTCCACATCCGCACGTCATACGCATGGACCCCTTCGCCGCTGGGTTTTGACTCCGTCCGTCCGCCCGCATTTTGCAGAATGAGCTGGCCCGCGGCAATGTCCCACAATTTGATTCCATACTCGATGTACGCATCGTACCGACCGCACGCCACATAGACGACGTCTAGGGCCGCGGCCCCCATCAACCTCAATTTGCGCACCTTGTGAATCATCTGCCCGAAATCCCGCAGACTGCGATTGATGGTCTCGACGCTCTTGAAAAAGCCGACGGCTACAATGGCTTCCGACAGCTCCGTTCGCTCGCTCACCCGAATCGGGTATCCGTGCAACATTGCCGGTTCCCCTTTTTCGGAGATGAATAGTTCGTCGAGCTCCGGATCCAGCACCACGCCCACAACCGTCTCCCATTGTGGTTCAGTGGCGCGAGCGTCCCGCTTGCGAATCTGTGCCGCAATGCTCACGGCGTAATGGGGGATGCCGTAGAAGTAATTCACCGTGCCGTCCAACGGATCGACCACCCACCGCACATCCGTGTCCGGGTTCCCCGTGACCGCTTCCTCGCCGAGAATGCAGTGATCGGGAAAATCGGCCAGAATCACACGGGTAATGAGCTTCTGCGACTGTTCGTCGATTTCCAACTTGATGTCGTGATGAGTGGCCTGATTGACGTTCAGGGCGGAACCGAAATTCTTCCTCAGCAGTTTGCCGGCTTCGTTCGCGGCTTCAATGGCAGTTTCCAACATGCTGGCGTTTTAGCTGTGACGGCAGGGCGGCGCAAGGCAATTTGGAAGCCAAGAGTTGCTGCCGATTCCGCGAATCACACAGATATCGCGTCATCCGCGGTCAAGCCGTTGGCATCCAGCCGTGCTCGTCCAGAAACGCGCGAAGCTTTTTGACGTGTTCCCACATGACCATCTTCTTGGTCGGATCACGAAGGAGAAACGCGGGATGATAGAGCACCATGAAATGAATCTCGGGATAATCTGGTGCCGCGAACAAATGACCGGCTTCCTTTTCCATGGAAAATTCGTCGCCGCGGCCCTTGACCAGATACTTCAACGCGACGGCGCCAAGGAGGAGGATCACTTTCGGCTTCATGAGTTCGATCTGCCGGCGCAAATATGGAAAGCAGGCCTCGACCTCTTGGGACGTCGGGGCCCGGTCGATCTCAGCCTTGCATTTGACAACGTTGGCGATGAGCAGATCGCGGTTGGTGTCGAGGCCGATGCTGGCCATGATCTTGTCGAGCAATTCGCCGGAGCGGCCGACGAATGCCTCGCCGCGCGCGTCCTCGTTGTCGCCAGGACGTTCGCTGACGATAAGGATTTTCGCGTTGGGATTCCCGCGGTCGAGAACGATGTGATTGCGCGCCTTGCCGCGCGGACATTTCTGACAGTTGTAGGCCGTCAGCCGTTCGTGAAACTCCGCGTAACTCGTTGCCGCCAACACGTTGTTGTAAGCGGAATCAAACAGATCGAACTCGACCGGCATGTCATTTCACCCGTCTTGAAGCCCGGCGGCTTGTTGGGGCACTGGATTGATGGACCCGGTCCGGTTGACACCGCAACGATTGCGAGCGACGGCAACGTTGGACGAGCCGATAGTCATGATTCATCGAAGCGACGGAGGCGGAGAAGCTGCAGCAGCAGCAGCCCAATGAAACGCGGGTTGTGGATGAAGTAGCGGCGCCAGAGCCGGCGCGGTTCGAGCATGAGGCGGAAGAACCACTCCAGACCGCTCTTCTGCATCCAGTGCGGCGCGCGAGGGATGCGGCCGGCATGAAAATCGAGCGCCGCACCGACGCCGAGGGTGACCGCCGGCAAGTGATCCCGGTGGGCGTGCATCCATTTCTCCTGCTTGGGACAACCGAGCGCAACAAACACAATGCGGGCGCCGGCAGCGGTCAATTTCTCGATGTGCGCCGCATCCTCCTGAGCGCTGAGTTGGCCGTAAGCCGGCGAGATCGCCGTCGCAATGCGCAGATCTGGGAAGCGTCGTTTGATGAATACCGTGAACGCCGCGATGGTCTCCTCCGTGCCGCCGTACAGGCCGATGGACACGCCTTCCCTCGCGGCCGTTTCGCAGACAGCCAGTGTCAACGACGACCCATCCACGCGCGTGGCGTTGCGCAGGCCGCTCAGGCGCAGTCCCCACACCAGTGGCATGCCGTCAGGCGTCACCAGATCGGCCGCATTCACGACCTGCCGGAAAGCAGGATCGTCATATCCTTCCATAACCATGTGCACGTTGCAGCAGCACACGTAACGGCCTTCGCCGGTCCGGGTCCAGTCAATGATGCGCGCTGCCGCGTCGCTATAACTGGTTGCGTCGACGCGTGTGCCGAGAATGCGAGAGTTTTGGAGTGGACGAGTCGTCATTGGCATACGTGGCTGTAAATCGCCGACAGCAGTTCGTAATTGCGGTCGGCGGTGTAATGGGTTTCAAATTCTTTGCGGGCTTCCTGGCGCATGCGCTCCCACTCTGCTGGATGGGCGAGCGCCCAATGGATTTGCTCGGCCAAGTGGTGCGAGTCTCCGGGCCGAAAGTGCAGGCCAGTGCGTCGATGTTCGATGAGGGTGGCCGCACTACCCAGGTCGCTGGCGATGACTGGCAGAGCGGTGGCGAACGCTTCGATAATGGTCATGGGAAAGCCTTCGTACCAGAGTGACGGGAAGACCAAAAGCCGCGCCTGTCGCATCAATTGAATCACCGAATCCCGCTTCAAGAGGCCCACGTATTCCACGCCAGGTTGTTCGTCAGCCCAGTTCTTCAGCCAGGGGCGCAACGGTCCGTCACCGACGATTTTCAAGGGCAACGATGCGCCCAGTTGTTGCCAGGTAGGAACCAGCACTTTGAGCCCCTTTTCTTCAGAAAGCCGCCCGACATAGAGCGCAAACCCGCCGCTTCCGTCTCCCGCCGAGGGTGCAGGATGAACGAAATTGGGTTTGACCTCAATTTTGGCCGCGGGGAGGCCACCGCGGCTAACAAATTTCTCGCGGGCAAACTCGCTCAGCACAATATAGCGCCCGACTTCTTTGCTCCAAGTCCGCAACAAACGGTGCGTCGTCAACATGGTCGCCACTGCGAGTGAGGCCGCATGACTGTCTCGATAGCAAGCGTGCCAAACGCCGGGCCACGGCAGCGCGCGTCCCACACAATCTTCGCAAACATGGCCGTCGCGAAACAACAACGCGTTGGGGCAGATCAGGCGGTAATTATGCAACGTTTGCACGACCGGCACATGGGCCGCCCCGCAGGCGTAGTAGATTGCAGGAGAAAGCAAAGGAAAGAAATTGTGGACATGTACAACATCGGGCTTGAATTCGTCGAGAAGTTGCGCGGTTTGGCGGCGCGCGGCGGGCGAGTACACAGCGTGCAAAGCGGGTCCAACAGTGCCAGTGATGAGTCGGTTGTCAGCCTCCCATAATCGCACTTCGTGGCCGCGGGAGGACAGCAGGGCTTGCTCGGCATGGACAACAGTTTCCTCGCCGCCAGCGATCTGATACCTGTTGTGGATGAGCAGGATTTTCATCTGGACTTTGGGCTGTGTTCCAGCACACGTTTGCACGGCGCCGCGCAGCTTCTCCAAACGCACAAGGTTATCATTACGTCGTAGTGGCGGTCAACAACTCGAGCACGTGGATCATTCTCTCTCCAAAACGTTCACTAGTGTAGAACTTCACAAATTTCTCCCGGTTCGCACGGGCCATCTGTTCGCGCAAGGACGGATCGTTAATCAACTGCAACAACTTATCGGCCAAATCCCGGGGATTTTGTTCCTCGACCAGCAGCCCATTCACTCCGTCTTCGATGATTTCGGGAATGGAGCCGCGCCGGGTGCTCACGACGGGGAGACCGGCCTGCAAGGCCTCGAGTAAAACGTTCGGATGCGCCTCATAATAATAAAAAGTTGGCAAGACCAACACATCGGCTTGGCCGAGAATTCGCTGTTTTGCCTCGCCGGATACGACCCCGACAAACTGTACGCTCGCCGCAATCTTGAGACTTTGGATCAATTCCTCGGCTTCGCGCCGGTCCGTCTCATTCCACCAGGCACCCGCAAAAACCAAGCGGGTGTCCGGACGAACGTTGAGCACATCGGGAATGGCTTGCAGAAGCACGAACAACCCCTTTTCCCGAATCAGATTGCTGAGAAACAGGATGGTGGGGCTCTGAACTGCTGCCGTTGGGCGCGACGCCGCAGGAGTCGGTTCTATCCCCAGCGGCGACACATAAATCTGACCCTCGGGAAGATACTGCTGGAAATTGAAGCGCAACCGTTCGCCCAAGACAATCGCTGCCGTGGCATTCTTGACGGTCCAGTCGATCACCCACTGGAGCCACCGGGGGGATTTGGCACGGAAATCGGGCAAGTTATTGCCATGGGCCCACAAAACCGTCGGCACACCAAAGAGCCGCGCCATCCACAACAGCAATGCGTCCTTCAAAAACGCATTTCGGTTAAATGACACTGGATACAAGCATGCGGCAAACCGCTGGCCGAGAAGAAGACGGAATTCCTTGAAGAAAAGCCCTGACAATTTGCAGATCTTGCTCCAGCGGAATTTCTCGATGCCACTCAGGTCCCTGGCAACGGTCAAGTCGATGAAGTGTATGTCAAAATGCGTTCCGAACTCCGTGCGCATCAACGTGCGACAGGCGACGCTCGGGCCGAAGTACGGCGGCGGCAGGTAGCCAAATACGAGTAACGTTTTTCGCGCGGGTGCGTTCATTGCGCCAGCACTTTTCGTACACCGCGCTTGAATTCCTCCAAGGCGTAGCCAATGTCGCGCGACGCGGCGGTTTCGGCTGCGGCCCGGCCCAGCCGTTGCGTCAGCGCGTCGTCGTGCAGCAGTTTTTCCAGAGCATTCAGCCAACCGTCTTCATCCGCCGGATCACGGACGAAACAGTTCTCCCCATCGCGAGCGAAATCCGCCGGGACGCCGGAACGGCGCGAAAGAATGACGGGCAAGCCGGCAGACATGGCTTCGTTGATGACCTGTGGCCATTGGTCCATCGTCGCGGGATGCAGAAAAACCCGGGTCTGGGCCAACAAGCACGGCAACTGATCGTGTGCCACGTCGCCGACCAGTTCCACACGTGATTCGACGCCCAGTTCACGCGCTTGCTCCTGCAAAGCCGCCGCTAGTTCCCCGGTGCCGGCCAATAGCAGCCGCACCGGATCGCGGAGCCGTGCCACCAGCTTGACCGCCAACGCGTAATTCTTGCGTGGTATCAGTTGACCCAGGCCGAGGATGACCGGCTCGGATTTCGGCTGCTGCGCGGCACGCGCTTGGCTGACGCGTTGACGCCAAGCGTCGGCGTCCATGGTATTGTTTCCCAGGATGAACATGGGCTTGGTTTCTCCGATAACAGAACGAACGTAATCTCCTGTGAACGAACTGTAGAGGAAGAACCCATCCACCCGTTGAAAGAGCCAGCGACGCCAGTGTGATTTGAAGCCGGTGACGTGCGCTTCGGATTCGATTGTGCCGCCCCACCAAACCAGCACCGGTACGTGCCGTGGTCGGGCGTAGCGGAGCGCGATGGCCAATTGCGATGAGGCACCTACACAAACTACCAGGTCAGGGGCCAGCGCTCGCAATCGCCGACTGAGAGACGGATTCCAGACTGGCTTGCCTCGAAAAGAGACTCGGGACAGCATTTCGCCGCGAATTTGCATGTTTGGCTTCAATGCCCAATTCGTCTCCAAGCGAGGATGCCCGCCGAAGAGAAAGGAGACATCGAAGGCTGGATCAGCGCAGAGCCGCCGATAGAACTCGACGCGATACGGCGCCAGAACGTTGGTTATAACCACAATGCGTGGGCGGGAAAGCATCAATCCCTAATCCAGGTTATTTCACAGCCTCCACATACAAGGTTTGTTCGGGACGGTTATCGAGCTTGTCGATGTCTGGAGTTCGTCCCTGACGGTAACCGCAACGCTCAATCGAGTGAAAGCCTGCCTTGGTGAGCGCCGCACGCAGGAGTTCGAAGTCGTACATGAACTGATGTAGCGATTGACGGCCCGCGTGCGATGGATAGAGAATATCCAATGCGTTGTGTTTCTCTCCTTTCTGATAGAGGTCAATGGCATATTCCAAATCGGGTACGCAAATGCGAACTTGCCCCCCCGGTTTCAAGACACGGAAAGCGTCGCCTAAAAGATGTTGCGCCTTGGCTGCAGACAAGTGCTCCAGCAGGTGCGAGGAGTACAGATAATCGACCGATTCATCCACGAAAGGGAGGCCATAACTTACATCGTGGTGAATGAATCTATGGTGCTTGAGAATCTGCAGGTACTCCTCTTCAGTATACCATTGCTTAACGTTGGTTAGTCGATAGAGCAGCTTCAACACAGCCGCCGGCCAGTTGGAGCATAGAGCATTGAGGCTGCCATCGACGTGAATCCATCCAGGGACCACTTTCATCCCGCTGCCCACATTCACCTTAACTACGCCTGGAGGGACTCGAATTCTTCGCTTGCGACGCGCCCAGCTTACGAAACCACTGAGCAAATCAATCAATTCTCGCATGGCTCTCCATCCCCTTACTTAGCAGCCACCTGGCCCTGGAGGTGGAACGAATCGCGAGATCAGATATAGCATGGGTGAAGCGATCCAAGCGCGAACGATGTCGGAAAGGTGGCATACAAGCCAAACCGGTTGTGGCGGGCGTAAAAATCATTTGCGTGTAGCTACACACATAGCGAGCACATCTTTTACCAAGGCCCGTGTGCTTTCACAAGGGAAACGAACTGCTCAGCAGCCGTCTCGCTGAATTGTTCGCGCACCCAGCGCCACGCTGTGGCTGTCAGACGAGCGCGCAGCCGCTCATCCTGCAGCAGGCGCTCGATAGCTGTCGCCAGTGCCACCGGATCATCCGGCGGTACGAGCAGCGCTTGTCGCTGATCTTCAATCACCTCCGCGATGTTCGGAATGCTGGTCGTTACCACGGGCAATCCACGTCCCATCGCCTCATACACGACGCGCGGAAAACCCTCGGAACGCGTCGGCAATACAAAGAGATCCGATTCGTTGTACAACTGTTCGACGCGTTGCTCTGGTAACCAGCCGAGATACGAAATCTGGGAAGAGATGCCGAGGCGGTCGGCCAGTTGATCCAGGTGCTTTTGCCAGTCGCTATCGGCGGCCCCGGCCATTGTGACGGTGACTGGCAAGCCTTTCTTCCCAAGAGAAGCCACCGTTTCGTACAGGGTGTCATGGCCCTTTCTCGGGATCACGGCCCCGACGCACAACAACCGCGCAGGTTGTGCCAGAGGTCGCTTGGGAAGGTTAGCGAGTGGTTGGACACGCACTAGCGGGCGGGTTCGATACGTTGGGCCGCGTTGCTCGTACGCGCGAATCTGCGAAGCGACGGTGAGCAGCCGCACTTTTGCTCCGCCGAGAGCGATTCGCTCCAGCGCCCGGCTCGCCGCCACATACAAGCCGAGATACCACGGCCGGCGTCCGCCCCAGCGGGCAAAAAGACCAACGCTTTCCAACCAGAGGATGCCGCTGTAAGCGATATAAGGACGGCGGGCCAGCCGGCAGTACAACGCTGCCGCTGCGGCGCGATACGTCGGGAAGAAGATATACGTCAAAGCGCCAGGGTGCCGACGGAACGCCTGCCGAAGGACGCGAATTTGTTGCCAGAACGTTGCCAGGAGCACTGCCAGACGCCGCGACCCGCGCGCCTCGGGCATTTCCATGACCTCGATGTTTGGAGCGTGAAATTCGAACGTATAATTCTGCAACATCTCGTATTGCGGATCACATCCTTTACGATAGATCGGGGCCAGCAGCAGCACGTTTTCAAAAGCAGAGGCGAGTTCTTCGAGGTAGGGACCGTCCAGATTTTGAAAACGCCTTCGCGCGCCATCGTCCACAAAGCAGGCGCGTGACACCACGATCAGGCTCGCGTCAAACCGGTGAGTGCAACAGTCGTTCATAAAGTTCGGTGGTGCGTGTGACCATCCGTTCGATGGAGTAAGATTCGATTTTTGCGCGGGCCGCCTGTCCCAGACATCGTCCCCGTTCTGGGTCGCCAAGGAGCGTACAGATGGCCTCAGCCAACGCACTCGGGTCGGCTGGAGGCACCAGCAAACCGGTCCGTTCATGCTCGATCAATTCGACGTTCCCGCCGACGGCGGTAGCCACAATGGGACGGGCGGCGGCCATGGCCTCCATCAGAGCGTTGGACATGGCTTCGGAGAGCGATGGTAGAACAAAAGCGTCGAGGCCCACCAGAAATGCGGCAGGATCGTCCACTTGCCCTACAAATCTGATGCGCGAAGTCAGACCCAGGGCAGTTGTCTGCTTCAGCAGCGTTTCGCGGCTGGCGCCCTCACCGGCAAGGGCGAAGGTTACATTCGGAAATCGTTGCGCGACGATCGCACAAGCAGCCACAAAGTGCGCATGACCTTTGATCGGCGCGAATCGACCCAGGGTAGCGACCACGGGACCGGTGGGAGGCAGGCCGAATGTTTGGCGCGCGGCGGCCATAGCGCTGGGACACCCAGAAATCGGCGGCAGCGGAATCCCATTAGGGATCACCACCAATTTGCGTGGCGTAGCCATTTTGCATTCTAACAGGAACTTGCCCGCCGGGTTGGAGTTTGTCGTCACGCTGTCGGCAAGCCGATAGACCACCCGCGCAACCAGCCGGTGGAAGCCCTTGTGAAAATAGCCAAGGTTGCGCTCGCTGAGAACGATGTGTCGGATACCCGCGCACCTTCCGCAAACCGCAGCCAAGACGTTGGGGTGGTACAACAGGGAATGTACAATGGAAAATTGGCCCGCATGGAGCAACTTCAAAAACTCCAATAGACCAGTCCGATTGCGATATTGCAGAAGCGGTTGCCGGAACCCGAGGTTAATAATCGGAACGGCGGCCTCCTCGAAGGCAGCACGCAGGACCCCGTCAGCCGAAAACACCGCCAGCGTAGGTGCAAATCTCGTCCGGTCCAGTGATCGCAATAGATGGAGCAACTGTTTTTCGGTCCCACCGACGCCCATTCCTTGTGTCAGGTAAAGGATGCGGATCATCAGCGCTGGGGAAAAAGTGAAGTGGTGGCAAATCCGGCTGACTGGACGGCGACCTGCTCAGGAGTGGAAGCCAGCGTCGGAGCCACGGCTTCTGCGGAAGTCTTGGCGGCTACAAACATGCCCAATAAAAACCAGTACCAAGATGCTGTCCGTCCGTCGATGTCATAACCCGAGATGACGAGCTGTACCGTACAAATCGCCAGAAGCCGCGCCAGTTGTTTGACCTCTGCAGATTGGCTTCGACGCCAAGCCTGCCCGAGCACCCACAAAACACGTCCGAAAAGGACCGCCTCGACGAGAATTCCCAGAATACCCTCGTCCACCAAAGTCTGTATCAGTTGGTGATGCGTCGAATACTCTTGAGGCAGACCGTAGTCCGGTCCTTTGCTGCGAAAATCCAGTTTGCCGCCTCCCACGGCAATGCGTTTCGGATCATCTTTGAGATACTGAAGCGCCGTGTTCCAGATATTCAGGCGGCCTGACAGGAGTGCGTTTGCGTTGCCGGCTTCTCCCACTTGATAGGCTGTGGTTTCCATGAAATATTCCTTCACGCTTGCCGGCGAGAAAAGCGCGGCACCCGTCAGTAGCAGAGCAAAACCAATCAGGGACCAAGCGCGGGACGACCAGCGCGTTTGTGTTAGGGCCAGCATCATGCCACCACAAGCGGCGACCACCCAAGACGTGCGCGCGATCGCGAGAACCATCGCCATGAGACTCACTAACACTACCGTGATCGGAAACGCTGCCTGCCAACCTCGCCCGAAGTAAGGTTTACGAGTCAGATAGAACACGAAATACAGTGCGATCGCGCTACCCAGGGCATTCGAACTACCGAGCAAGCCACCTTCCTGCTTACCCACTTGTTCCGACAGGATAGGGAAGGCCCCGAGCAGTTGCAGAAACATCGTGGAGCAATAGAGCATCAACCAGCAACCCATCGCCGCTGCGAATCTACGTCTCCGCGACCAGTCGGATGAAAACGCCAGCGCAATGAAAAACGTCCCCATATACATCACGGGCTTGATGAAATTCGAAGTCAGGATCTCCGTCCGGCTCGTGATGTCCGCATAGAGTGGAGGATGCAAATAGGCACGCATTGTGGCAACGAAGATCAACAGAAAATACAGGTAAAGGAAGTTCCCAATGTTCTTGTCACGTAGTTTCAAGTCCCATTTGTGCGTGATGGCGAAACGCGCGATGACAACGCCGATCAACATGGCAAAGATGATGTTGAACTCGTTTACCCCGAGCGGCAGAGGGAAAACCAGAGACGTGATGCCGGCGAGTTGCGAAAACATCAGGAGGCCGAAGATACCCCATTCGATGTTGGCTAACGTGGCAAACGTGAATGTCAAAGCAAGTACACTCGCGAGGACAATCAGGTAATGCGTCCGCGTTGTCCACCACCCCGTGACGATCGCCACCGCGCAGCAGATGGCAAAAGTGATAAGCCGTCTGAGGAAGAGAGCCGCTTGAGCTTCGGTTAGTTGCATGGAGTTCGTAAACGTCTGCTGGCTTTAGGTAACTAAAGTAGGCGCCCCGCGAAACACTGTCCAGTGCGAATTCGGCAGTCTTTTGACCGAAAGCAGGGTAGCCATGCCGATCCAATGGCGATTTTGCGCTACCATCGTCTCTCCCGACGCGCGCAACGATCGGCAGACAGCCGCTGGCGCTTTAGCCATGCCAATCACAAGGCTGGCAGTTTTAACACAGCCCTGCGCATTCCAACCACACATCACTCCAGAAACACAGAGCCGCTGCCCGGTCAAGCCCCGACGGACTTGGGTTTGTCCGCGCTATTGAATTGGCAAAACCTAAACCTTAAAATATACCCGATCTGCTTCACCAAATCCCTCCAGGAAGATTTTACTCCCTGATCCGCACTCCGGGCAGAGTACGAAATCGGCAGTTCTTTGATTGCGAGCCCTCGGCGCAGCACCTGTGCAGTAATCTCATGACACACCTCGAACCCGTCACTTTTCAGGTCGAAGCTTTGGATTACCTCGCTATCGAGAGTCTTGTAGCATGTACAGGCGTCCGTAATGCTCGCCCCGAAGAGGAGGTTGATGTAGGAAGTTAGAAACCAGTTGGCGAAACGACGGACTGGCGACATGTTCCGAATTACGCCCCTGAATCGGGAACCATAAACCACTTTGGCCTCACCTTCCAGAATCGGTTTTGCCAGCATGGGAATTTGACTCGGGTCATACTCGAGGTCCGCGTCCTGTATAATGATTGCCCTACCAGTGGCGACGGCGATCCCGTCTCTAACGGCGGATCCTTTGCCGCGATTGACCTTGCGACGAAGGATTCTCAAGTTTTGAGTATTGTGAAACCTCTCTAGCACCTCTGCCGTTTTGTCGCTTGAGCCGTCATCGACAATTACCACTTCTTGCCTGTAACCGCCAAATGGCACTGCCAGGATCACCCGAAGAACCGCTTCAATTGTTTGGTCTTCGTTATACACGGGGATCACAATCGAGATATCCGGTCTCCCCCGGTCCACAGGCCGCGTCGAATTCTCATCCATGTTTCTCTTTCCTTATCTCCGCTGAACCGTTTCGTGGCATTGCTCGGATTCCATCCGTCTCCTGTGCGAACCGGCGTATGAGGAATCTGCCCCGGAATCGCTCTCCCAACGACTGCCCCTCAAGCTGAACTCTGAATGGACAAGCGTTGATGGGAAAAGACCAAATCGTTGTCCCTGAAGAAGGGCAAAGGCGGTCCATTTCTCGCAGCATTAACAGGTTCTCTGGCTATCGAATAAACGGGGGTTGATTGCCCGCAACGGCAAGTTAGATAAAACGATCGAGTACCTGAACCGAGCTTCGTCCTATCTTAATTGTCGAAGACTGATAGCCCTTCTTTTTATATTATGTTGCGCGGAAGTTGGCAAGCTTACCTTGCCGTAGCTCCGGGATCTTCGTGCTTCGCGTTGACAGATCCAGCGCGTCTGTGATAGACGAGACTCCCATGAGTTCTGCGGCAGCGAGAAGGTGGCAGCAGAAGTTTTTGCCGGCCCTTCTCGGCGTGGCGCTTCTCGTGTTCGTTGGCTACTCATGGAAGTGCTTTCGGTTGTCGGCTTCAGCAAATGGGTATTATCGCGGCAACCTTCAGGATCAACTGAATGCTTTTACCGCGGGGCTGAATTTCGCTCATTGTGGTTTTCTCAAGCTTCATTTCCTTCCTTATCACCATGAGTATCGGGCGGATTGTCTTTTTGCGTCCAAGCCCTACACACATTTACTGATCGGCTCGCAAGTTATTAGTGGGGTCCTACAGCGGCTCGGCATTCACCAGTTCACCTCGCAACGACTTGTACTCTACATCTTGTCGGTTTTCTCTGTCATTTTCTGGTGGAAGAGCTGCCAACTGCTTGCGGCAGAAGGAGGGATAACAGCCGAGCATGCAATGCCAAAGATTGCAGTCGCGCTGATCCTGGCCAGCCCCTGGCTGATCTATTGGGCGGGCAACTTGCACACTTGGACGTATTCGGATTTCTTTGCGGCCCTGGGGTTGTGGCTGATCTTGTCGGGCCGCAAGTGGCAGTACGGTATATGCGTCTTCTTGGCGGCCTTCTTCGATTGGGAATTGATTATCTTTTTCTCTGTCTTGGGTGCCTTTCGGCTCTACCAAGAATACCGAACACATCCGCAAGCGCTTTGGCATTTGAGCGCTTGGTTTGCCGTGTTTGTACTCGCCCCGGTGTGTGCCGTAGGCTTGATGTTGCTGATGAACACGGGTTATTTCGGAAACGTGGCGGGCGCGGTACATGATCTAACCGATGCAGCCGCTGTGCGGATGGGATTGGCAGGTGCTGCGTATACATTTTCGGGACATGCAGCAAAGTTCTTGTTTGCCGTTCTTTGGTATTACGGGTCGTCAGTCCTGGTACTTGCGGTCATCGGCATTCGGCAGTGCTGGAAGCAAGCTACGCCGTGGCCGATCGTCATTTTGATCGCCGGTTTGCTGTGGCAGCTCGTGTTTCGCCAACACTCTTTTGTCCACGCCTATACTGCCAGGATCTTGGGTCCTGGCGTCTTCATTTGTGCAGCAGTTGGAGGAGTTACTCTCTTGAGCCATCCGATTCCTCGGTGGCGGGTTTGCGGCGGCGTGTTGCTGTTGCTGGGAGTCTTGCGCCTTCCCCTCGGGGCTGAGGTTTCGGAGAATCCGGTTGGTTTGTATTTTTGGCAAAAGGCTGTTCACTCCACCGACTCCGCAACCTTGGGCTGGGTTCTCAGTGGGGTCCGCTCCACGTTCGAGCATTGTCTGGGAAAGAAAGCGTTAATTGACGAACTGGCGAGCCGCTCCGATGTACCCAAAGGACTTGATGCGTATATGTTTGTTGGTCCGAATGGACAGTTCGTTCTCGCCAAAGAGGACGACCAGCGGATGTTGGATGCTCGCAACCTACCCCCGGCTCTAACACCTCATTTGACCAAAAGTGAGCCTGCGTACACTGATAAGTCAAACGCCCTTGACTCGATGACAACTACGCCCGCGACTATTGCGATCAAAGGACGTCCAAGCCGGATTCGTGGGCTTCTCCTCACACTTTATTTGCGGTTAATCTAACCCGTGTCCACAAGTTTGATTCCGAGGCATCCGGTGCTTCAGAGTTACACCTTGAAGATACTCTTAAAGAAGCTGCTGTTTGCTGGATAAGAGCCTGGCCGTTTCACGAGGGGCGAGACCGGGTTCGGTGCTTGGTGCAAGGGGCGACTTGACGAGATCGCCCCGTCTTTCTCACTGCAAGCCAGCACTCAGCCGGCCTTTCGCGTTGCTTCGACCGCCCAAAAGCCTGATCCCAAGAGGCGCAGTCTGAGCAAGAGTTCCAAGCCGCACACCA